>JAFSMU010000002.1 GCA_017447775.1 Clostridia bacterium
CGCATAGCATTTTTGTGCATCTCGCAAGCTCGCTTTCAAAAATGCTTGCTTTGGGCGGTTGCGCCACGGTGTAAACGACCATTCAGGTCGTTTCCGCCTTGCTACAAAAGCAAAAAGCACGCTTTCGCGTGCTTTTTTATTTCTGAAATACCCCGCGCCTCCGTGTGTGTCGGAATTAAGACCCTGCTATAAGACAGGGTGGTGTTCATCGAACGGGCTTTGTGCTCCCAGCGTCCGAGCGCGCCGTGACTGACAGATTTCTCTTGCAGGGCAACGTCGGGAGGTCTGCATTCCCACCCGCTTCCCGAACTCCAAGTGTTGTGTGTAGGTTTAATTAACGGCACATCACTAAAGTTGCAGGAGGATGCGGTGCATCCTGTATTATTCTATGCCGCGACGGGCATTTGTATACCGAAAAATTACTTATCGTCGCCGTCGTAGTCGATTTCGTTCAAAAATTCGTCGTCAAAGTAGTCGGCAACGCGGTCAAATTCGTCGTCATCGTCGATCGTCGAGAGGATGTCCTCGCCGTTTTCGTCCTGCTCAAGACGAAGCAGAACATACTCGCCCTCCTCGTCCTCAACGGGAAGCAGCGCATAATACGTCTTGCCTTCAAATTCAAACGTTTCGATTACCTCAAATTCAGACTCCGTTCCGTCCTCGTCGGTCAGCGTTACAATGTCGATTTCGTTGTAGTTGTCCATGGTGATCTCCTTGTGTTAACTTTCAATTATATTGTATTATAAATTGACGGCTTTGTCAATAGTTATTTGTCAACAGCGATATATTTCCAATACGATTTGACGTACGTCGCGCCGGAGAACACGGTCATCACCGCCATGGCGCACAGACAAATATACGACGGGATGCGGAGCGTGTCGACGCCGATGATCTTGTCAAAGACAGGCTCAAACAGGGCAACGTTGATGAAAACGATTTGCAGCGTCGTCTTTATTTTGCCGAAAATGTTCGCCGCGATCACCGCGCCGTCGGCTTTGTTGGCGATAAGACGGAGCGACGTTACCGCAAGCTCGCGGAATATGACGATAGCCGTGCCGAGCAAGAGGAGCTTGCCGTACACGTCGTTTTGCGCCACAAGGCACATCGAAACGAGCGCGCCGAGCACGAGGAATTTGTCCGCAAGCGGATCGAGGAACTTGCCGAAGTTCGTTACAAGCCCGCGCTTGCGCGCAATTTTTCCGTCGAACATATCGGTTATCGACGCTATCGAGAACAGCGCCATGGCGATGAGATTTGCCCACACGCCAAGACCGAAGTCGAACACGACGAACACCATCATCGGCGGCACAAGGCAAATGCGCATGATCGTTAATTTGTTCGGTAGATTCATAATTTGCTCCTTTCAGCGTATCGCGCGGCCGACAAGGTCGTAGTCGACCGTTTTTTCAATAATGACGCTCACAAACTCGCCGGCGGATATTCTCTTTGCGCCCGCGGGATTTGAAAAATAAACCTTCGTGTCGATGTCCGGCGCGTCGCCCTGGCCGCGCCCGTAGTATATTTCCGCCGCCTGATCGTACCCCTCGCAGAGCACGCGGAGCTTTTTGCCGACAAGCGCCTCGTTTTTCTCGGCGGCGATGTGCATTTGCTCCTTCATTATGATGTCGTACCTGTCCTGCTTTACCTGCTCGTCGATCTGATCGGGCAGATCGTATGCCGGAGTGTCCTCCTCGCGCGAGTACGTGAACGCGCCCAGGCGGTCGAACTTCGCCTCTTTTACAAATTCGCAAAGCTTGTCAAAATCTTCCTGCGTTTCGCCGGGGAAGCCGACGATAAGCGTTGTGCGCAGGGTAATATCCGGGATCGCCGCGCGCACGCGCGCCACCGCGTCCTTTATCATCGCGCTGTCGCCGTGGCGGTTCATGGCGCGAAGGACTTTGTCGCTGATGTGCTGTATCGGTATGTCGAGGTACTTTACGATGCGCGGGTTGTCGCGCATTTCCGCGATCAGCTCGTCCGTTATTTTGTCGGGGTAGCAGTAGAGCAGGCGCACCCACGGGATGCTCGTTTCCTCGGTTATTCTATGTGCAAGCTCGGCAAGGCTGTATTTGCCGTAAATGTCAAGCCCGTAGCGCGAGGTGTCCTGCGCAATGAGGTTCAGCTCCTTTACGCCGAGAGCTTCAAGGTCTTTCGCCTCGGCGATGATATCCTCCATTGTGCGCGAGCGGAACCCGCCGCGAATGAGCGGAATGGCGCAGTATGTGCAGCGGTTGTCGCACCCCTCGGCAATTTTGAGATACGCCGTGTAGTCGGGCGTCGTTACGACGCGCTCGCCGCCAAGCAGCGATTTTTCCTTGTCAAAATAGTCGGAAAAGCGCTTTTTGTTAAGCACGCTTGCCACCGCTTCGACGATGCTTTTTTCGCCGCCGATGCCGACAACGGCGTCAACCTCGGGAATTTCGGTAAAAATGTCGTCCTTGTAGCGCTCTGCAAGGCACCCCGTTACGATTATCCCTTTGAGGGAGCGATGCTCTTTCAGCCACGCCACGTCGAGAATGTTGTCTATCGACTCGCGCTTGGCGCTTTCGATAAACGCGCAAGTGTTGACGATTATAACGTCGGCCTCCGTTTCCTCGGGCGTGATCTCATATCCCGCCGAGGCAAGGCGCGCAAGCATCGTTTCTGTGTCGACAAGGTTCTTCGCGCATCCGAGCGAAACGAACCCGATCTTTGCGGTTTTATTCATTTGTATAACTTCCTTTTTGTTATTTTATACTGTTGTATAACACCCGAAAATCAAGGCGGTGCGGGGGTTATCCACGGCTGAACGTCGTGCCGTCTTTTGTGTCCGTCAGCGTTATGCCTTTTGATAAAAGCTCGGCGCGGATCTCGTCGGCGCGGGCGTAATTTTTGTTTTTCTTGGCTTCGGCGCGCTCGGCGATAAGGTCGAGTATCCATTTGTCATCGTCGCCTGCAACGGGCGGCTGCGCGTCACTTAGGCTTTTTGCCGCCTCGATAAGCCCGAGGGACAGCACCTTTTCAAATTCCGATATGACGGCGAGCTTTGTCGCGTCGCTCATGTCGTCTTTCAGCGCGTCGTAAAGGATCGTCAGTCCCGAGGACGTGTTTATGTCCATCCCGACCTTCTCGATGAATTTCTGCTTGTACTGCTGAACTTTCGCAATATCGACGTCGCCCTCGCCCGTGAGCTTTGACACGCGCTTGACAAGTTTTTCATACGCCGCCTTTGCATTGTCAAGCTGCTCGTATGAGAAGGTCAGCGGCTTGCGGTAGTGCGATTGCAGGCAGAAATAGCGGTAAACGAGCGGATCGTATCCTTTTTCTTTCAGCACGGACACGGTAAGTATCGCGCCCTTGGATTTTGACATTTTGCCCGTTTCGTCGTTCAGATGCTGGACGTGGAACCAATAACTGCACCACTTGTGCCCGAGGAATGCCTCGCTCTGCGCGATCTCGTTTGTGTGGTGGGGGAAGATGTTGTCAACGCCGCCGCAGTGGATATCGAGGTACTCGCCGAGGTATTTCAGCGATATTCCGGAGCATTCGATGTGCCAGCCGGGGTAGCCAAGCCCCCACGGGCTTTCCCATTTCAGCTCCTGATCTTCAAACTTCGACTTTGTGAACCATAGCACAAAGTCAGCCTTGTTGCGCTTGTTCGCGTCCTCGTCAACGTCGTCCCTGACGCCGACCATAAGCTCGTCGGTGCTGTGTCCCGACAGGGCATAGTAGTCCTTCGTTTTTGACGTGTCAAAATAGACGTTGCCGCCCGAAACGTAGGCGTATCCCTTGTCGATAAGCGCCGAAACGAGCGCGATGAACTCGTCGATGCACCCCGTCGCCGGCTGAACGACGTCGGGGTATTTTATGTTTACCATGGCGCAGTCGTCAAAGAACGCCTTTTCGTAAAATTTTGCGATCTGCATAACGGTCTTATGCTCGCGCTTTGCGCCCGCGACCATTTTGTCCTCGCCCGTGTCGCCGTCGCTTGAAAGATGGCCGACGTCGGTCACGTTCATCACGCGCGTAACGTCGTAGCCCGAGAAGCGCAGGAATTTTTCAAGCACGTCCTCCATAATATACGTGCGGATGTTGCCGATGTGCGCGAAGTGGTAGACGGTCGGGCCGCAGGTGTACATTTTTACCTTGCCAGGCTCGTGCGGCACAAATTCCTCGATCTGTTTTGAAAGTGTATTATAAAGCTTCATATTTCCTCCGAAAGCAAATTTTCACCTATTTAATATATTTTATCACATAAAGCAAGTTTTGTAAATAGTAAATATTCATAATTATTCCCGAGATTGACACTCAAAAAATAATATGATATAATTAAAAAAACAAGTGAGATAAACGCGCTAAAAAAACGACTAAATAGTGAAACGAAAACGAAAAGGAGTTTTATTTATGAAAAGGATAATAACGTTACTGCTTTGCGCGGCGATGATATTTATGCTTGCGTCGTGCGGGAAGGGAACAAATCAGGGAAATGATACGACCGACGGCACGGAAGCGACGAGCGCGGCTGAAAATACGCTAGGCACAATCGAGCGGTTTGACCTCGACTACAACGACACGATGGCGGTCGGAGAGGAACAGCGCATAACGGCGCACATCGTTTTATCGGGCGCGTGGCCCGACATTGCGCCGGAGCATAAATTCGAGTCGTCGGATGAGAAGATAATCACCGTTGACGAAAGCGGCCTTGTTTGTGCCGTTGCGGCGGGGACGGCGCAGATAATCGTGCGCGAGTCGACGGCGGAAAAAAGGTTTGATATAACGGTTTACGAAGAGCAGCCGATCCCGTTCAGCAAGCACGCAGAAGTGCCGAGAGCTTACGTTACGATCGACGGCGAGAAGGTCACGGTCTATCACGAAACGGCGGTTTCTTTTGTTGACGGCGCTATCGGCGACGGGGCGGACGTTTTAACGTCAAACTACGTGCCAAATCTTGAGAAAATAACGTTTACGCACTTCTGCCGCGACAGCTATATCAACATTATGGCGGGCGGATGCCTGCCGCTCGGCTCGGTGATCGTATATGACGCCAAAACTATGGCGCCGATCTTCGGCGGGAGCGAAGCTGATTCCGACATCGACGTCGGCTCGCTCGGCGGACTTAGCGTGGGCAGGTACATTCTTAAATTCCGCATGACCGACCGCGGCAACGGCGCTTTTTCGGACGAATATATAACCGAGGTGTTCTTTGTAGGAATTGAGATAACGGAGGAAATACCGCACATCGACCCCGGCACAATTGTGTGCTACAAGCCGATAATTTACCTTTACCCGACGGAGAAGACAGATGTAACGCTGCGCTTTGGCGACGCGTCGCGCCTGATAACAACATACCCGAAATACGACGGCGAGTGGCGCGTTTTAGCAAACGTTGACGGCACGCTTGAAGATGAGAGCGGAAGGCAGTATTACGCGCTGTTTTACGATGAGCTGACCGATCATACGGTCGATTTCAAAACCGGCTTTTACGTAACGGCGGGCGACGCGATACCGTTTCTTGAAGAAAAGCTTGCCCGGCTCGGCTTTACGCAGCGCGAGGCGGATGAGTTTATAATGTTCTGGCTGCCCGTGCTTGAAAAAAACGGGCAAAGCGTTGTATATTTTGAGCTGACGGACGAGCGCGACGCAGAGTGCCCGATAGAGGTTACCCCTGCGCCCGACAGCGCGCTCCGCGTGATAATGCACGTAAAACAAGTCGACGCGCCCGTCGATATAGCGCCGCAGACGCTTCCCGCGTTTGAAAGGTACGGGTTCACCCTTGTCGAATGGGGCGGACAGATATATTGATACATTGACATATTTACATTTGTAGATAAAAACGTCGCCGCGCAAGCGGCGGCGTTTTATATTGCTTTTTGCGGCGAAAAAAGTACTTGACCAAAAGATTTATTCGTGGTACAATATATGTGACAAAATTCGCAACGGAGGCAGTATGAAAAAAGTTTTAACGGTCGGCATTGCGGGCGGCTCCGGCAGCGGCAAAACGACGATAACCGACCTGCTTAAAAAGAGGTTTGCGGGGCATATAACCGTTATAAATCACGACGACTACTACAAGGCGCACCACGATATGACCTACGACGAGCGCGCAAAGATAAACTACGACAGCCCCGACGCGTTTGACACGGAGCTTATGGTGGAGCATCTGAAAAAACTGCAAAACTTTGAGCCGATCTATTGCCCCGTGTACGACTACACCGTTCACGACCGCTCAGACGACGTGCGGCTTATCGAGCCGGCGGAGGTGCTGATAATCGACGGCATCCTCGTCCTTGCGGAGCCTGAGCTGCGCGACTGTATGGACATCAAAATTTTTGTCGACACGGACGCGGATATCCGCATTCTTCGCCGCATCGTGCGCGACGTAAACGAGCGGAAGCGCACGCTTGAATCTGTCATTTCTCAGTACGTGAACACCGTAAAACCGATGCACGAAATGTACGTTGAGCCGAGCAAAAAGTTTGCGGACATAATCATCCCCGAGGGCGGACGAAACATCATCGCCGTTGAGATGATAGAGCAGAGAATACAGTCGCACCTTGAAAGCTGAAAGCCGCACAGATGCTCGAAAATACGCAATTTATACTTTTGTATAAATTATGTTATATCCTTGTATTAAATAAATAAAAATCCCCGCGCAAGCGGGGATTTTTATTGTCTTATTTACGCTCGCCAGCCCCAAGTCGTTATCGCGTCGTTGCCGTCGGGTACGGAAATTTTTCCGCGCGCGACGAGGTCTTCCATGAGTATCGCCATCACGTCCATACTATAAATGTTTGTCGCTATGTCGGCGCATTGATCTTTAACCGACGCGGGCGCATGATCGGCAAGCGTTTCCGCCGCCAAGGTCGTTATTTCTTTCATAAAGCCGCTGATATTTTCGCTGACGGGGGAGAGCATTTCGATAAGCTCATCAAACGAGCCCTTTTTGAAAACGGGGAAATTGGCGTGATATTTTTTGCCCTCACTCTTTATATAGCCGTTTTCGATGAGCCACGTTGCGTTTTTATTGTCGTTTATCGGTGCTTCATTTATCGCGTCGCACATCGCTTTTTGCTTTTCTCCCCAGTTGCCTGCACTGAAAAAGTTTGTCCTTTTGAAAACGCTGTACCCCACATGAGCATAAAAAACTTTATTATCATCGAAGTAGTTTTCCAGCGTGACGCCCCTGAAATGATGCTTTGACCAGTCGCTGTCAAAGCCGTGGATATATCCGTGCCCGCCAAGCGGGAGCTTCGGCTTTGGTTTATCGGGGCTTGCTTTTTTATATCCCCCGACAAACGCGAGATTCAGCGCCATTATCATAAGGCGGTTATCGTCGGAGTCCTTCCATGTAAAGTCGAGCGCGCGAATCCTCGGCAAAAGCGATCTCACCTCATCAAACACCTTATCCGCGACGGCTGGGTACATATCCTTTGTCTTTTTCGTGAGTTCCGTTTCGTACGCTTCTGTGATTATAACGATATTTGTCTGATACTTGTCGCCGTCCTTTTTAAGAATACCCGCTGTTTCGAGAATGTCGAGTTCGTCCTCGATATACGGCATTGCCACTCCCGTTTCAATAGATAGCTCACGCGCCGTCATTGGCGTATAGTACGCCGCAAGGACTATTGCGCCGGGGAGCTTGCGATTTTGGAAAAGTCCGGAGTAATAGTTATAATCTCCCCAAAAGTTTAAGGAAAACGTGCCGGGATTATACGATTTTTCGCCCAAATTTCTTTCCATACCGATACCTTCTTTCAGTAGTTTTCTTGTCTTGAAAAGGTGATATTTCACCATTTCGATGCTGATGTTTTTTTCTTTTGCTATTTCGGAGCAGCTCATGTTTTTGACGTAATACATCACGCTCACCTCGCGGTTCGTCTTTGACAGCAGCGACAGCTCGCGGCGCAAGCGGTATATTTCTTCGCTTTGCTCCTCGCGTTCCGCTATCTCTTCCTCAAATGACGGCGCGGGAACATAAACGCCGCTGTCAGCGTTTTCTGCCATTTGCGACTCAATTCGGGCGATCAGCCGCTCGCGGCGGATGAATTTTTTGAATGTGTTATCTGCCACTCGCCAAGCATAAGCCCAGAACGCATCGTCGTCGCGTAATTTTTTGACACTTTCGAGAATTTCGGCGACGATTTCGCCGCAAAGGTCGTCGACCTTGTCCTTATCGTAAAGACGGGCGAATGCGTAGCCGTATATCGACGTAAGATTTTCGGATATCAGCGCCGACGCGCGTTTTATGTCCATTTTGCGCTCCTTGTTTGTGTTTTTGAAAGCTTTCGTCTATATGGTATCGGTTGATACGGTTTGGTTAATATATTTTCAAAAAAATCCCCGCGCAAGCGGGGATTTTTTTATTGTCTTGTTTACGCTTTCGGGCCGGCGTTTACGATGTTTTCGGGCATGGAGGTGTATTTTTTGAAATTCTCGTGGAATTTCTTTGCAAGCTCCTTTGCCGACGCTTCGTAAGCCGCCTTGTCTGTCCATACGTTGCGTGGATCGAGAATCTCGCTCGGAACGTCGGGGCATTCTTCGGGAACGTTGACGTTGAAGATCGGATCAAGGTGATATTTCACGTTTTCAAGCGATCCGTTCAGCGCCGCCGTAACCATTGCGCGCGTGTATTTGAGCTTCATTCTCGGAACGGTGCCCGCCTTGCCGCCGCACCAGCCGGTGTTGACAAGGTAGACCTTCGCGCCCGTCTTTTTCAGTTTCTCGCCGAGCATCGTCGCATAAACGCTTGCGTCAAGCGGGAAGAACGGCGCGCCGAACAGCGTCGAGAACGTCGTTACAGGCTCGGTTATGCCGCGCTCCGTGCCCGCGAGCTTTGATGTGTAGCCCGAAACGAAGTGGTACATTGCCATATCGTCGTCGAGCTTTGAGATCGGGGGAAGTACGCCGAATGCGTCAGCCGTGAGGAAAATGACCGTTTTCGGCAGTCCGCCGACGCCGGGGATCTGCGCGTTTGCGATGTAGTCGACGGGATAGCCCGCGCGGGTGTTTTCGGTAAGGGAGCCGTCGTCGTAGTCGGGATTTCCGTTTTCGTCGAGGATGACGTTTTCAAGCAGTGTGCCGAATTTTATCGCGCCGTATATCTCAGGCTCGTGCTCTGCAGAGAGGTTGATGCACTACGCGAAGCAGCCGCCCTCGATGTTGAACACGCCGTCGTCAGACCAGCCGTGTTCGTCGTCGCCGATGAGCTTGCGGTTCGGGTCCGCGGAAAGCGTCGTCTTGCCCGTGCCGGAAAGACCGAAGAATACGGCGGAGTCGCCGTCTTTTCCGATGTTGGCGGAGCAGTGCATCGAAAGGATGCCGCGCTTGGGGAGAACGTAGTTCATAACGGAGAACACGCTCTTTTTGATCTCGCCCGCGTACTGCGAGCCGGCGATAAGAACGAGGTGCGCCTCGTAGTCGATGCCGATGAACGCCTCGCTGTGCGTGCCGTCGACCTCGGGTATGCACTTAAAGCCGGGGGCGGCGATGATAGTGAAGTCGGGGGTGTAGCTCTCAAGCTCTTGTTCAGTCGGGCGAATGAGAAGCTGGTGGATGAACAGGTTCTGCGACGCAAGTTCGTTTACGATGCGGAAGCACTGCGTGTACTTTTTGTCAGCGCCGGCAAAGCCGTCGAAGACGTAAAGCTCCTTGTTCTGCAGGTATGCGAGCATTTTGGCGTGGATAGCGTCGAATTTCTCTTTTGAGATAGGTCTGTTGATCTTGCCCCAGGCGATGTCGTTGTGGATAGTCGGCGTGTCGACTATGTACTTGTCGTCAGGTGAGCGGCCTGTGTATTTGCCGGTGTTTACGGAAAGCGCGCCTGTGCTGCTGAGCGTGCCCTCTCCTCTTTCGAGTGCTTTTTTGACGAGAAACGGAACGGACGCGTTGCGGATGACTTTGCCGTCGCCGCCGATACCGAGCTCGATAGGTCTGATTTCTTTCATAAAAAACCCAATTCCTCCCATTATATTTTTTTAGCATTTATATTATAGCACGCTTCGGTGAAAAAAGATATAGTTTTTTCAAAAATATTTTATGAATTTTTTTCGGCGGGACCGATTTGCGCCGAATAAAAGGCGCCCTACGTCAGCGCGCAATGTTCGCACATTAAGCCTCCTTTGTGTAAAGGGAGGTGGCAACGAGCATAGCGAGTTGACGGAGGGATTGTTCGTAACGTAAACAAGCGCCAGCTCGTCGCCGACGGCGCGAAAGGGCTATGCGGCGGCAGGCGCTCCACCTCTGCCCGCTATGTTTGCACAAAGCCCTCTTTGAGCGCGGAGCGCGAATAAAAAAAGAGTCTGATGATGCGTTTGTGGAAAAAGAAAAGTCGGGCAATATCTTAATAGATTAAAGCGTACCCTTCGCGGTTAGCATAACCCTTTTTAGCGTGCTTCTTTTTGGTATCCCACCGTCGCATAGCATTTTTGTGCATCTCGCAAGCTCGCTTTCAAAAATGCTTGCTTTGGGCGGTTGCGCCGCGGTGTAAACGACCATTCAGGTCGTTTACGCCTTGCTATTCTGTCGTGCTTGACAGAAAAAGTACACCCTCCCCCGTCTCCGCGACGCTCTCGCCCGGTACAAGACCGGGCGGCATCCCCCGTCTCCGCGACGCTCTCCCAGCCCTTCGGGCGTGGGACATCCCCCGTCCCGTCGCCCGCGGGCGACACCTCCGGCGCATTCGCGCCGATTAAAACAAATGCTCTTTTCTTTTTTAGAAAAAGAAAAGGAGCGCAAAAGAAAAATCTTATATTGTACTCGCCCTATGCGTGCTTCCGTTGTCTGCGACAGCCGGTTCACGCAAATTCGGGCGAAGGTATGCAGTCCATCAGACATCAGGCGTTGTATACCTATTCCCGATGCAAAAGCCACATCATTTGTGGCTCGACTATTCAGGAGCGCCTTCGGCGCGAAAAGGCTATGTGGCGATATTGACAGGAGTACGCTGCCGGATAAAAGCCTCCTTTGTGTAAAGGGAGGTGGCAACGAGCATAGCGAGTTGACGGAGGGATTGTTCGTAACACAAATAAGCGGCGGGAGCAAGCCCCATCCCTACACAACGACACAAGACTGTCATCCACGCCCGTCGCCGACGGCGACACCTCGCGGCGCTTCGCGCCGATGAAAAAACAATCCCTCAGTCTTTTGCCTACGGCAAAATCCAGCTCCCGTTACACAAGGGAGCCTTTTGCGCCGCCATATATACGCAAAAAAGCACCCCGTGGGGTGC
>JAFSMU010000026.1 GCA_017447775.1 Clostridia bacterium
ACGTTGTTCACAATGCCTGCCGTAACGACGATCTCCTGATCGGTGCCGAAGAAGCTGCCGACGATATTGAACATCGCCGCGAACACCATGCCGATAGCGATGGAGTTTGTAACGTAAGGCAGAAAGAATATCGTTTGAAGCACTTTTTGAAGCGGTTTTATGGAATTGAGCGCGACCGCGATCAAAAGAGCAAGGAACGAAGATATCGGCACAGTCAGTATGCAGAGGAGCATCGTGTTTTTAAGGCACTGCAAAAAGCCCTGATACTGAATGACTTTTATAAAGTTGCCGAGCCCGAAACTGAATATTGCGCCGCCTTTTGCTTGAAGTCCGCTGTAATTTTCAAGGAAAGACATTCTCACGGTATTGAATATCGGCCAAACCGTGAAGATAAGCAATAATACTATAGCGGGTGAAAGGTATAGCCACGCTTTCCATTGTTGTTTACTGTCTACCATATTACACCTCGAAGAAGATTCTTTCTTCCGACTCTTTTTCAAATATGAATACTTTGTTTCGTTTGAGCGTGAATCTGACGGTTCTTGCCGTCATATCGACCTTATGTTCAGCGTTGACGATTGAGCGAACAAGGGGATTTGCGGAAGCGTCGTTTGTCGAGATTATGCTGACGTCGCGTCCCATGACTTCAACGCTTTTGAGCATACAGCAGAACGGGCCGTTATCATCCGGGACGAATCCTTCCGGTCTTATGCCGACGTGAACTTCCCCGTTTTGAACGTCCGGCACGTCAAGCACCGCGTCATCTCCGATATAAAGCTTTCCGTCGCGTACCTCGCCCTTAAATACGTTTATCGGCGGTGTCCCGAGGAATTTTGCGACGAACAGGTTTTTCGGGCTGTCGTAAACGTCCTGCGGAGCGCCGATCTGCTGAATAACGCCCTGTTTCATAACTACGATCATATCGGAAATGCTCATCGCTTCTTCCTGGTCGTGCGTTACGAACACGGTCGTGATCTTTGTTTCTCTCTGGATGCGGCGGATCTCTTCTCTCGTCTGCAAACGCAGGCGCGCGTCAAGGTTTGAAAGCGGCTCGTCAAGCAAAAGCACGCGCGGCATTTTGACAAGCGCTCTCGCGATCGCAACGCGCTGCTGCTGACCGCCCGAAAGCTCGCTCGGCTTGCGGTCCATAAGGTTGTCTATCTGGACAAGCTTCGCGGCGTTGTACGCGCGCTCAAGCATGACTTCCTTTGAAAGTTTGTCCGCGCCTTTCAGATTCTGCAGCGGGAAAATGATGTTCTGCTTTACAGTCATGTGCGGATAAAGCGCGTAGTTCTGGAAAACAAGCCCGACGCCTCTGTTTTCCGGCGAAAGGTCGGTAACGTCGTCATCGCCGAAGTAGATTTTGCCGCTTGTCGCTTTTTGAAGTCCGCAGATCATATACAAAGTTGTACTTTTTCCGCAGCCGGAAGGTCCGAGCAGTCCTATCAGCTTACCGTCCGGGATCGTAAATGTAAAATCGTTTACAGCCACGACCTCCTCGTTACTTTTTTTGTTTCTGCTGGGAAAGATCTTTGTTAGGTTTTCCAATACGACTTTCATTTTGTCCCCCTTGATTTATGCTGATTTTATTTTTTCAATAGTCGGATTTTGCCACGGCTTCGGCGTGGGCTTTTTTCTTGTATTCTATCATCTCTTCTTCAGTATCGAATATCATCTGGCTTGAAATATCGACAGCCACCGTTTTCGCAAGCACGTCGTGTATCGGAGAAAACGTCTTTGAAGAAATGATCATAACGATCTGTAAAACAAATATAAGAAGAATGATTATCGGCCCGATAATGCCTATCGAACCTGTCAGCATCATAAGAAGTATTATCAGCGGCACCATCGTTTCGATCGTAAACTTGCCGAGAAACGTGCGAATGAACAGCATAAGTGTACTCATTTTAACGCCGTCGGAGCGCATAACGCCGATGCCGAATATCTTTTTGCCGAAAGTCTGCCCGTTTTTGAAGAGAAGCGGCACGATGAATTCCGTGATCAAAAAAGCAAAAAGAATGCCGAGCGAAATGATCATCAATGTAAGGTTTATAACCATCGTATAAAGGTACGCCGCCCTTTGATTTGTGTTCAGAAGTTCCGCAAAAAGCTTTTCGAGGTGTGCAAGCTCCTCCTCGGACATCTGAGCGCCGTCGCTTATCGCCTCAGCGATAGTTACGTCGTTTGAAAGCGTCATCTCCTTGAATTCGTCAAGCATCGAGTTATACCCGGTTATTACAGATATGAGAAACGCAATTCCGACAGCGACGATGCCGAACACGATAAAGTCAAATAGAAAAGCCGATATTCTTTTCCAGACATTTGCCTTTTGAAGATCGTAAATCATAACTTGCCTTTTCCGTTAAAGATTTCAATTTTTGATTTTACATACAAAAAGCCCACTGCAGTAAAAAAATCACAGTGAGCAAACGCAAATAACAATATTTTCAGAGGTCACAAAAATAACTCGGGCGGAATGATTCGTCCGAATTGTTTTCATCAAATATATATCGGTGTTATGCATATGAGAATTACCTTCCCGATGAAAATATTTGATAAGCGGGCTTCCGAACAGTATCGTCGGAAACCCGTTGCCTGCTTATTACAAAATTATTATACCAAAAGAGAAAAATGATGTCAATATTTTTTTCTACATAATTTATATATTTTCGACATTAAACGTCACTTTTCTTACTCGGAAGAAAAGCTAAATCCTCTCTTGCAGCGCCAGTCTGTACCTTTTGTAAAAGTCCTCGTACGTGCCGCTATCTATCGCTTCGCGTATTTTTGCCATAAGCTCGTTGTAAAAATATAAGTTATGCAAAACGGCGAGGCGCATGCCGAGCATTTCACCGACGTTGAGCAAATGGCGGATATATCCGCGCGAATAGTTGCGGCAGGCGGGACATTTGCAGTTTCTGTCGATCGGCTCGCTGTCGATCTGGTATTTCTGATTGTTTATATTCATCGTGCCGTTCCACGTGAAAATATAGCCGTGGCGCGCATTTCTCGACGGCATAACGCAGTCGAAGAAGTCGATGCCGCGATACACGCCCTCGATGATGTTCCACGGAGTGCCGACGCCCATAAGGTAGCGCGGTTTGTCCTTCGGCATAAGCGGCTCGACCTGCTCGATTATGTGGTACATAACTTCCGTTTCCTCGCCGACCGCAAGGCCGCCGATCGCGTAACCGTCGCACTCAAGCTCTCGGATGGTCTTCATATGCTCAATGCGAAGATCATCGTATGTGCCGCCTTGGTTTATACCGAAAAGGAGCTGATTTTTGTTTATCGTTTCGTCAAGCGAGTTCAATCGCTTCATCTCTGCGATGCATCTTTTAAGCCAGCACGTTGTGCGCTCAACAGAGTTTTTGACGTAGTCGTACGGCGACGGATTTTCGACGCATTCATCAAATGCCATGGCGATCGTCGATGCGA
Source organism: Clostridia bacterium (assembly GCA_017447775.1). Taxonomy (GTDB): domain Bacteria; phylum Bacillota; class Clostridia; order Oscillospirales; family CAG-272; genus RGIG6816. The sequence goes on from JAFSMU010000026.1 coordinate 3,439, forward strand.
TGTGCGACTGTATCTGCATACTTTCCTCGGGCCCCATAAAGATACGTCTGCCGTCGATGTGCGAGGCAAACGAAACGCCCTCTTCCGTTATTTTGCGGAGCTGAGCGAGCGAGAAAACCTGAAAGCCGCCGCTGTCGGTAAGCACAGGGCGATCCCAATTGAAAAATTTGTGTATTCCGCCCATTTTGTAAATAACTTCGTCGCCCGGACGGACATGCAGATGATATGTGTTCGACAACTCGATCTGGCAGCCTATCTCGCGCAGATCTGTCGTTGAAATTCCGCCCTTTATCGCCGCAGACGTGCCGACGTTCATAAATACCGGTGTTTCGGCGCTGCCGTGAACGCTCTCAAAGTGTCCGCGGCGGGCGTGTCCGTCCATTTTTATAAGCTTAAACATAGAAACCTCACTTAATTCTTCCGAAGCGAGCGTCAAGCTCGCGTTTTGTCATTTCAAACGCCACCGGGCGACCGTGCGGGCAAAATTTGATGCAGTCATACCTCAACACATTGTCGCAGACCCAGCGGACGTATTCGTCGCTGTAATGACGTCCCGCTTTTATCGACATTTTGCACGACGTCTGGTATAGCGCGTGCTCAAACACAGAGCGCTTCTTTATTTCAAGCGGGACTCCCTCGTCAATAAGAGAGCCTACCATTTGCGAGAACAGATCGCACCCCGTCTTGACGTCGTACCCTATCGGCACACCTGAAATTTTCACGACGCCGCTTGACAATTCAAACACAAATCCAACGCTCTCTATCTCGTTTGCGAACACCGAAACAGCCTCGCTTTCTTCCGAGGTAAGATGAATCGTTTCCGGCGCAAGCAAAAGCTGGACGTTTGGCGTAAGATTCTTCATTTGCGAGCGAAGTTTCTCGAAATTTATCCTTTCGTGCGCCGCGTGCTTGTCGATGAGCATGATTTTGTCTTCAAGCTCGATTATAACGTATGTTTCAAACGCCTCGCCGACAATGCGGTACTCCGGTACGGGATTTGCCGTGCGGTCGGGGATATCGGCGTCCGTATTTTTTACCGTGAAAATATCGCGACGGATCGAGTTGCCGTCGGCGTTATCAAATCCGACGCCTGAACGGACAGCGGCTTCTTTTCTCGGCTCTGTGACGTCAATGGAAATCTCGGGATGCTTTTCTATCCCCATCGATCTTTGCGCCCACTCGGGAAACGCGCTTGATTCAACGCTTTTTTCCGGTTTTTCCGCGGCCGGCGAAAAGGAGGGTACGGCTTCCGAAATATTAAGCTGCTGTGCGTCTTTTTCGCCGCGCTCGCGTATCGGAGCGAATGCCGACGTTGTTTTCAGCTCGTTTATCGTTTTTTCCGGCTTTATTTCCACCGGATTTTCGTCGATAGACGGGCGTTTTACGCCGCCTTCAAGCGCCGAGCGGACAGCATAATAAACAGCTGAAAATACTTCTCTTTCGTCTGAAAACTTCACTTCAAGCTTTGACGGATGAATATTTACGTCGACGTATGCGCCGTGTATCTTTACGTTCAGCACGCACGACGGAAATTTACCAATCGGGATATACGTCTGAAACGCCTGTTCAAGAGCTGCTGTCAGCAATTTTGAGCGCACGTTGCGGCCGTTTACAAAAAATATCTGCATACCACGGTTTCCGCGCGCATAAACGGGCGAGCAAACAAAGCCGTCGACTGTTATGCTCTTTCCCTGCGACTGAACTCGCGTCAGAGAACTTGCAAAAGCGCGCCCGAAAACAGAGTATATCGCGCCCTCGGCGTTATTGTCGCCGACGGTGGAAAATTTGATCGCGCCGTCGCTTATAAACTTGAATGCGATCTCCGGATGAGATACCGCGGCGCGCTCAACGACGCTTTGGACCGCGGTCGCTTCTGCGGAGTCTGATTTCAAGAATTTCAGCCTTGCGGGCGTTGTTGCAAACAGCTCCTCGCACAGTACCGTCGTGCCGTCGGGACAGCCGACTTCCTCCACTTTCGGCGCGGAGCCGTAATTTGATACAAGCGCGCATCCGACGGAATCAGAGCGGCGTTTGGTTAGTATGCGGAACTTCGTGACTGCGGAAATCGCCGCCAGCGCCTCGCCGCGAAAGCCGAGCGTCATTATGGCGGTAAGATCGTTTGCCGTTTTTATTTTGCTTGTGGCGTGGCGCTTTACCGACATCATAGCGTCATCGGCGCTCATACCGCACCCGTCGTCCGTCACGCGCAAAAGCGAAATTCCGCCGTTTTTGATCTCGACTGTTATATTTCCCGCTCCCGCATCGACTGAATTTTCGATAAGCTCCTTTACAGCCGACGACGGTCTTTCAACGACCTCGCCCGCCGCTATCAAATTGGCGACGCTGATATCAAGAACATTTATAATACCCAAATTTCTCCTCCTTAACGAAGAATCTTTTTAAGCTCGTAAACAAGGTTGATCGCTTCAAGCGGCGTCAGAGTATTTATATCGCACTCGCGCAGCTTGTCGCAAACTTCCCTCTCTTCAAAATTTTCTATCGTGATCGCACCGTCGTCAAGCGGCGCGGCCTGCTTTTTCGGGCGCGGCTGTTCATTACCGCCTTCGATCGCCGCAAGTATCTCCTTTGCGCGCTTTGTCACTTCATTCGGCACACCCGCAAGCTTTGCAACCTCAATTCCGTAGCTGTCGTCGGCGGAGCCGCGCACGATCTTGCGTAAAAACGTGATCGCGTCGCCTTTTTTCTTCGCGGCGATGTTGTAATTGACAACGCCGTCGACCTCTCCTTCAAGCGACGTCAGCTCGTGATAGTGAGTTGCGAAAAGCGTCTTTGCACCGATTTTTTTCGACGCGGTGTACTCGGCGACGGCTCGCGCAATGCTCATTCCGTCAAACGTCGACGTTCCGCGCCCTATCTCGTCGTAGATTATCAGGCTTTGGCGCGTTGCGTGCGCGAGAATATACGAAACCTCGCTCATCTCCGTCATAAACGTAGACTGACCGCGCGAAAGATCATCAGACGCGCCGACGCGGGTGAATATTTTATCAACCACCGAAATTCTCGCCTCGCGCGCCGGAACGAAAGAGCCGATCTGCGCCATAATGCAGATTATCGCCACCTGACGCATATAAGTCGACTTACCCGCCATATTCGGCCCTGTTATGAGCATAAAGCGGTTTTTCTTGCAGTCAAGCTCCGTGTCGTTGGGGACAAAATACATATTTTTCGCAAACAGTTCAACGACGGGATGGCGTCCGTCAACGATCGATACGACGTCGCCGTACGTAACTTCGGGACGGCGGTATCCGTTTTGCGCCGCCGCTTCGGCAAGCGAACGGTAAACGTCGAGCTTTGATATAAGCGAAGCCGTTTTTTGTATGCGGTGAACGTTTGACGCAATTTTATCTCTCAAATCGCAGAAAAGCTGATATTCAAGCGCGTTCAGCTTCTCGGACGCGCCAAGCACCTGCGATTCCATATCTTTGAGTTCTTCGGTTATGTATCTTTCGCAGTTCGTAAGCGTCTGCTTGCGGATATATCTTTCCGGGACGTTGCCGACAAACGATTTAGATACCTCGATATAATATCCGAAAACGCGGTTGTAGCCGATTTTCAGCGTTCTTATCCCCGTGCTTTCCTTTTCATTTTCCTCTATTCTGTCGATCCATCCCTTTGAATTGCCGATTATCGAGCGCAAGTAGTCTATATCTGGCGAATAGCCGTCTTTGAATATTCCGCCCTCGCGCACGGTTATCGGCGTGTCTTTTTCGACTATCGCCGCGTTTATCATCGAGCCGATGTCCGAGAGATCGTCGATGTCGTTTGAGATCGAGCGAAGCTCGTCCGACGTGCAGGCGCTTGTTAAAGCCTTGATCTGCGGAACGCGGTCGGCAGTTTGTGCGACGGACAAAAGCTCGCGCGGGTTAGCCGTTCCGTAGACTATCTTGGTCATAAGACGCTCGATATCAAGCACCCCCGAGAGCGCCTCGCCAAGTTCCCCGCGAAGCGAGATGTTCTTATACAGCTCCTCAACGGCGCCGAGGCGGCGGTTTATCGCCGCGGGATTTACGAGCGGAGTGTCTATATATTTTCTCAAAAGGCGCGCGCCCGCCGACGTTTTGGTCTTGTCAAGGACCCAAAGAAGCGTTCCTTTTTTTTCGCCGCGGCGCATATTTTCGCAAAGCTCGAGCGAGCGGCGGGAGTTTGCGTCGATTTCAAGATATTCGCCCTTTTTATAGAAATTTATTTCGTCGATGTTTGAAAGATCGTTTTTCTGCATTTCGACAGAATACGAAATAACGGCGCCGACGGCACAAAGCGCGACGTCGTTTTGGTTTTCAAATTCAGACGGGATCGATGAAAACCGACGCGTGACATCGCTATATGCCGCACTTCCGTCAAAGCGATGCGCCTGCTCCTCATTTACAAAGCACGAGGTATTAACGCGAAGAAACTCGCCAGCGGAGCCTATATCGTCGAGTTTGCAGTTCAGCACGATCTCGCTCGGCGCATGGGTGGAAAACTCGCCCATAAGCTCGGACACGGCGTTGTCGCCGCTGAATTCGGTTGCCGAGATCGCGCCCGTTGAAATATCTGCAAAGCAAACGCCGATATTATCATCTTTTACGCAAACGGCACAGATATAATTGTTCTTCTTTTCGTCGAGGAACGAAGCTTCCGTAACGGTGCCGGGAGTTATCATACGTGTTACCTCGCGTTTGACTATCCCCTTTGCCAGCGACGGATCTTCCATTTGATCGCATACGGCGACCTTATACCCCTTTGCGACAAGTCTGCCGATGTAGTTGTCGACCGCGTGAAACGGCACGCCGCACATCGGCGCGCGCTCTTCCTCGCCGCAATCCTTGCCCGTCAGCACAAGATCAAGCTCGGCTGAAACGGTCTTTGCGTCGTCGAAAAACATTTCGTAAAAGTCGCCGACGCGGTACATAAGGATATACTCGCGGTACTGCCCCTTTATTTCAAAATACTGCTGCATCATCGGGGTCATATTGTGCTTCCTCTTTTCATTTTTTGATTTTTAGAAATTACCCTTCGATCTCACCGTACAGTGCAAATGCCGCCGCGTCGGTGATCTTTACGTTGACGAACTTCCCTTCAAGGCTCTTGTCGCCGTCGAAAAGGACGATCTTGTTGCCGTCGTTTCGCCCCGTAAGCTTGTCGGGGTTGTTTTTGCTCTCTCCTTCGCAGAGAACGCGAACAGTTTTTCCGATATACGTTTTGTTGATCTCCTCGGCTATCGGCTCCTGGGCTGAAAGCAAGCGGGAAAATCTCTCGCTCTTTATATCGTCCGGTATCTGATCTTCCATCGCGGCGGCGGGCGTTCCCGTGCGCTTTGAATAAATGAACGTGAAAAGCATATCGTAGCGTATCTTTTTCACCGCGTCGAGCGTCGCCGAAAAATCCTCCTCGGTTTCGCCCGGGAAACCGACGATAAAGTCTGTCGAGATTGCGATATCCGGCATTTTTTCGCGCATATAGTCGATAAGTTCCGTGTACTGCGCCATATCATAGCGGCGGTTCATCTTTTTGAGAAGAGCGTCGCTGCCCGATTGAAGCGGCAGATGGAATTGGCGCGCGACGTGCTTGTTTTTCGCCATTGTGTCGATCAGCTTTTTTGTCGCGTCTTTCGGGTGGCTTGACATAAAGCGGATAATATAGTCGCCGTCGATTTCGCAGATGCGCTCTATAAGGTCGGCAAAGTCGCACTCCTCGCGGAATTCTTTACCGTAGGAATTCACGTTTTGGCCGAGAAGCGTTATTTCCTTATACCCGCTCGCCACAAGGCCGCGGACCTCGTCAATTATATCTTCGGGGCGTCGTGAACGCTCGCGCCCGCGCACATACGGCACAATACAGTACGTGCAGAAATTGTTGCAGCCGTACATTATGCTGACCCAAGCCCGATATGAGCTTTCGCGGCTGACGGGCACGCCTTCCGCGACGGTCAGATCGTCCCCGTTCGGAGCAAAAACGCGGCGGTCTTTGTCCATGACAGTGTGAATTATCTGCGGGAGCGAGTGGAGCTTGCCCGTGCCAAACACAAAGTCGATATACGGATAGCTGTGCTTTATTTTCTCGCTCATATCCTCTTTTGAAACCATGCACCCGCCGACGCCGATTATAAGGTCGGGGTTGTTTTCTTTCAGATGCTTGTATCCGCCCGTTATGGAAAGAGCGCGCTTTTCCGCGTGATCGCGCACGGCGCACGTGTTGACGACGATGATATCGGCGTCAGCCTCGGTTTTTACAAGCGTGTACCCCATTTCGCAAAGCATTCCCGCAATGCGCTCGCTGTCCGCCTCGTTTTGCTGACAGCCATACGTTACGACGCAAGCGTTTCTACGCTTGCCGGCCGCAAGATCGGCGTTAATAATTTCGCGTATTTTTTTGATATATCCGCTCTGCTGCGAAAAGTCGGTATGTGTTAAATTGATAGACGACATTTTTCCCTCTTATCAAACTATATAATTATCCAAGTTACATTATATAACAAAAAATCCCGTCAGTCAAGACGGGATTTTCAATTATCGTTCCGTTATTTTACCGTATCGTAGCCGTTTGGGTTGTTTTTCTGCCAATTCCACGTGTCGCGGCACATATCAACAAGGTTTTTCTCCGCTTTCCAGCCGAGAACTTCAAGCGCCTTTTTCGGATTAGCATAGTTTACCGCGGAGTCGCCTGCGCGGCGTTCCGTGATCCTGTACGGGATCTTTACGCCGTTTGCTTTTTCAAACGCTTTTACCATATCGAGAACGCTGTACCCCGTTCCCGTGCCGAGATTGAACACGTCGACGCCCGTGCGCTTGTCTGCGTAATTAAGCGCGTATGCGTGGCCTTTGGCGAGATCGACAACGTGGATATAGTCGCGCACGCCGGTACCGTCGGGCGTATCGTAGTCGTTGCCGAAAACGGAAAGCTGTTTAAGCTTGCCGACGGCGACCTGAGAGATATACGGCATAAGGTTGTTCGGTATTCCGGCGGGATCTTCGCCGATAAGTCCGCTCTCGTGTGCTCCGACGGGGTTAAAATAGCGCAGAAGAACGACTGAAAGCTCAGGGTTTGCCTTTGCCGCGTCGGAAAGGATGACCTCATTGAAATATTTTGTCCACCCGTACGGGTTTATGCATCTGCCGACAACGGCTCCCTCGTCGACCGGCACCTCGTCAGGCGCGCCGTAAACAGTCGCCGACGAAGAGAAAATAAAGTTCTTCGTGCCGTATTCTTTCATCACTTCGAGAAGCGTAAGCGTCGAGTCGATATTGTTTCTGTAATACTCAACGGGCTTGACAACCGATTCCCCGACAGCCTTGAGCCCCGCGAAATGAATGACAGCCTGCGGTCTTTCTTTTTTGAATATTTCCTCAACTGCCGCTTTGTCGCAAACGTCAGCCTGATAAAACGGCACCTCTTTGCCTATTATTTTCGCAATGCGGCGGAGCGCCTCGGGCTTGCTGTTGGAAAAGTTATCGGCGATGATAACGTCGTGTCCGAGTTTATCGAGTTCGATGGCGGTATGCGAGCCGATATATCCCGCGCCGCCCGTGAGCAATACTTTCATAATTGCCTCCAAGTCAAAATTTTTTGTCAACGTAGTGATTATATAATATATTTCAACATTTTTCAAGTATATTTGCGATTTTTTCCGATGTTTTTCCGTCGCCGAAAGGATTTTTTGCGCTTTTCATCGCGTCATGAGCGGTTTTGTCGGTAAGGAGCCGCTCGGCAGCCGAAAAAATCTCGCGTCTGCCGACGCCGGCAAGTACCGCGGTCCCGGCCTCAACTGCCTCGGGGCGTTCCGTTGTGTTCCGCATAACGATGACCGGGCAGCCGAGTGACGGCGCTTCCTCCTGTATTCCCCCGCTGTCAGTCAGCACAAGATACGAGCGAGCAAGAGTAGAGTGGAACGAAACGGTGTCCATCGGATCGCAGAGAAATATTCTGTCGCAACCGGAAAGATATTTTTTCGCAAGCTCGCGCACGGCTGGGTTTTTGTGGACCGGATAGCATATAAACGTATCCGGAAACGCCGATGCGATATCCTTTATCGCGCCGAACATTTCGCGCATATTATCGCCGATATTTTCGCGGCGGTGAGCCGTTACGGTTATCAGGCGCTTGCCTTGTGCCGCGCGGATGACGTCGCTTGTAAAGTCGGCGGAAGCCGTGTATTTCAGCGCGTCGATCGCGGTATTGCCGACGACGAATATTTCATTGTCGCGCTTGCCCTCACGGCGAAGATTTTCAGCCGATCGCTCAGTCGGAGCAAAGCACCAGCGCGAGATTTTGTCGATAGATGCGCGGTTGAATTCTTCGGGGTACGGGGATAAGATGTCAAACGTCCGCAGCCCCGCCTCGATATGCGCCACGGGAACGTTTGAATAAAACGCCGCAAGCGCCGCGGCAAACGCCGTTGTCGTATCGCCGTGAACGGCGACGATATCGGGCTTTTCTTTTTCGATTATTTTGCCAACGCCCGAAAGAACGTCGCGGCTGATATCAAACAGCGTCTGAGACGGGCGCATTATCCCGAGATCATAGTCCGGAACAACGCCGAAAAGATCAAGCGACGGCTGTATCATTTCCCTGTGCTGCCCCGTTACGCACACAACGACGGAAAAGGCGCTTCTCGATTTGAGTTCGATTATCAGCGGGCACATTTTTATGGCTTCGGGGCGCGTGCCGAATACCGCAAGTATCTTTTTCATGATTCCTCCGACGTTTTTGTTCTGCTTTCAGTATATCACATAAAACCGATTTTGCAAACAAAAAACGCAAAAATTAACCGAAAATTCAAAAATACGCTTGAAAAAAACGCAATATGTGATAGAATGTTACCGTAAAACACATCAAGGAGAATTATTATGATCAAATTTGACAGATATGCCGGCGGCAAACATTACGCCGTTACGTTCAGTTACGACGACGGCCTTTCCGATGACCGCCGTTTAGTTGAGATATTCGACCGTTACGGAGCGAAATGCACGTTCAATCTCTATTCGGCAAACGTAGATTCGGACAAGCCGAACTGCATAACGCGCGAAGAGATAAAGGAACTTTACAAAAACCACGAGATAGCGTGCCACGCGTACCATCACCCGCACCTTGAAAGAATGACGGTGAAAGATCAGTACGACGAGCTTATACGCGACAGAGAGACGCTGGAACGCTACTCCGGGCGCATAATTCGCGGCATGGCGTTTCCCTTCGGGACGTATAACGACGACACGCTGACGGCGATGAAGACGGCCGGCATCGAGTACAGCCGCACGACAGCGTCAACGGGCGGGCTGACGATTCCCGACAGATTTGTAACGTGGCACCCGACCTGTCATCACAACGAGAGCGAGCGCCCGATAAATCAGCTTATCTACAACATCGAAAAAGCGCCTTGGCGCGCCGGCGGACTGCTTTATATCTGGGGACACAGCTATGAATTCCGTCAAAGCGGAGTTCCCGTCGACTTTGACGAAATGGAAAAGCGCGTTGCGCGCCTTGCCGAGTATTCGTACGACATCTGGTTTGCGACAAACGTCGAGATCATGGACTATCTGAACGCTCAGAAGAGCCTGAGATATTCCGCCGATGGCAAGACGTACTACAACCCGACGCAGATCGACGTATGGGTATCAAACGGCGACGAGCCTCTTTGCATAGGCGCGGGAAAAACAGTGGTGATCGAATAAAAAAAGCGGCATACGCCGCTTTTTTCTTTATTTGCCCGATGTTACGGGGCCGGGGCCGCCGCATCCGCATCCGCGATTGCCGCCGCCGTGTCCGCCGAAGTCGGACGGGCCGGACGAGCGAAGCTCGGAAAGTGACGGCGGGTAAAACTGCCCTACCGGGAAGGACATATGCTCGAACATAGAGCACGGGTCGTCTGTTGACGGGGAGATGCACTCCTTTTCGGGAACGGTGTATTCCGTGCCGTTTACAAGGTACTGCGCCGGGCGTTCTATGCGAACGACCGAGAAAATACCGAGCGAAACGGTAAGCATACGGCTGTTTCTTCCGCTGAGGAGCTTGTCGCCGCCGATGCCGCTGATCTCATTCGGGAATTCAAGCATCGTGCAGCAGTCGACGTTCTTTATCTTTGTGCCGAGCACGACGGGATCGACGACTTCAAGCACTGCCGTCGGAAGATTCGTCTTCGCGACGTCGATGTTCTGCCGGCTGCAAAAATCGTCGGCGCCCGGGCGGCTCTTGAAAATATTGACGTTGCCCTCACTGCCGTAAAGGATGACCTTTTTGTCGACAAAGCATATACCGTCTATCTCCTGCGAGCGTCCCATCTGCGTGCAGACTTCGCATTTCAGATGTATGAACAGGCGCATATTGACCTGATAGAATCCGCGGTTGAACGGAACGGGATCGACCGTTATCGACGCCGCCGCAACTTTTGCGTCTTTGACGCGTATATTCGCGCCGTGTTCAAGCACGTCGCAGGCGCTGTCAAGCAGATAAACGGGAACGTCCTCATAGCAGTCCTTGTCGCGGCAGCTGTCGAGGATGCGATCGGTATCTATATACGCGGTATCGCGCGAGCAGCCGAGCGACGGGGCTGTATTTCTGTTATCATTCATAGTGATTTTATACCCTCCAATGTTATAAGCGGGAGAGCGGCGTGCGCCGCGCTCCTGTTACATTTTATGCCGCGGGCGCTTGATGTGTCAAAGAAAAGTGCGTTGTAAAAAGGAAAATCGGCGCCGAAAAAGCGCCGATTATATTTACTCATGAAGGAATTGTCAACATTATTTTTCCACATTTTGTACATTCATAAGCAGGAAAATAATTAATAATGTATCCTCCATTTGAATTAATCATTATAGATGTCCAAACATGATTTTCATAATCAACATGACCATATTTGCACATTCTCAAATGGTTATTTACATTACCATAGTCGAAATAAGTATAATTGTGGCTATGCCCGCTGGAATTACCCAATGGATTTTTTAATGATTTGAAAGCATTTAATCTTCCATTCGTTAAACAATACCCATTCAAAGAACTGACTTCGTCAACATTGTTTAATAATGTTTGTTTTATTTGCGATGAAGACATATATGGATATTTTGATAGTATTAATGCCGCGACGCCAGCAACAAATGGCGCAGCCATAGATGTACCACTATCATCCCCATATCCTCCACCAACCAATGTTGTTTCAATGTTTTCCCCAGGGGCAAACAAATCCACCGACAGTGCGCCATAATTAGACCCTTGTGATTTTGTGTCGTTTATTGTTGAAGCGCCCACGGAAATTAAATTATTTAAATTATAATTCGTCGGATAATATTGAACATCATTGTCATTATCATTGTCAAAATTTCCAGAAGCACATACAAACAGACCTGGATAATTTTGAATTGAATAGTATAGCAATGGGTTATAATAATCATCATCAGATGCCCACCCTCCACTCATATTAAGCACTGGGATTCCAAGTGAAGTTGCATAATCAATAGCAAGCATTACATTAGATGCATTTCCAGTAGCACTAGAGCCAAATACGATCAAAGAAACAATGCTTAGATTCCAGCATACACCACACACACCAGTATTATTATTGCCTTTTGCTCCAATAATTCCTGCAACTTTTGTTCCGTGCCCATTATAATCAAATGAGGTGGTCATTGTTTCGGCATATCCATGTATAAAATTTCTACTATTTGTATTGTTGATAACATTAACCAAGTCTTCATGTAAGCCGTTTATACCTGTATCAATTATGCCGACCGAAACAGTTGAAGAACCAGTAGTAATATCCCACGATTGAGGAAGTGATATCAAATTCGATACAGCGCTTTGATTTGTAGAGAATAATGTGTCATTTGGAGTTTGAGAAAAAGTATGCAAAATAACATCTGGCCCGACAAATAAAACATCGGCCCTATTTTCAATTTTTTTAATTGCTTCTAAAACATAGTCTTTACTCTTATTTTTTAAATTAATCTTTAAAATTTGCCTAAACGTTTTAGTACTAAGTGCTTCAAACATTTTAATTTTTTCAAAACTACCAAATATGGTCTCTTTGCTGATGTCAATTCCTTTTAAAAAGTCTTTTTTGCTTTCAATTAATTCCCCAGTTTTTTCAGTAAGGTCAATTATTTCATCACACTCAATTTCACTAAAATCTTTTACACTATACTCCTTTAATTTTTCACTTGCCTTTTTATTAAGGATAACAATGATACTTTCATCAGAAAAATCTTCTTTTTCATTTGGTCTATAGTACAATTTGGCTTCTTCGTTGTTATCATTTGAAATAAAAGCACAAGAAGCTGAAATATTCCCCAAAAAAGAGAAAATAAGGATAAATGATACAAAATAAATTAATAATGACTTTTTCAAATTTTTTAATATCCTCCTTTATATTATTTTGTTATCTTTGAAAATTTATTTCCAGAATAAATGAAATACAAAGCGTTATAGTAAGAAATATTCGCGATATTTTCCTCGCTCAAAATCCCACGTTCAAAAGCCTCTTCAACAGTAAACATTTTGTTGTCTTTATATGCATAAATTCTATTTTCAGGAAAAAAGTAAAACAATTCTTCCCCAAACCATTTTTCAGTGAACGTTTGCGCCATTCCGTTAAGATAAAACACATCACAACCATCGAATGTTCCATAATATATCAGATTATGAGATGGCTTACTCTCAAATCTTTCTTCCCAAGCATTCAATAATTTTGAAGTTGAATAATCATCATTCAACAACGGAATATCAGCATTATTTGACTTCTTTTTTTCGATTTTGCGATACTGATCTGATCGAGCCGCATTATAGATATACATATAGTTTTTGAAGCGGATCGATATCGCCTTAATGTCATCAATATCAAGCTTGCCTTGATCAAAAACCTCTTCTAAAAAAAGAAGTTCTCCGTTTTTATATGCGTGTAAATTAAATGACGACGGGTAATAAAAAACTTCGCCGCCAATGTTTTTAATATCGATAATAAAAAGATTTCCGAAATTTACAAAAATATCAAATCCTTTATAGTTGCCTAAATAAGGATAAAGTCCTCTTAAGCTATGACTATCGGATGAAAAAACAAATTTTTCATTATATGCATCTTCGATTTCGTTAATCTTATCCTCTGAAAGAGAATGCGGAGAAACACCGCTCTTTTCGCTTGAACAGGACGCAAACCCGAGCATTGATATTAGCATAAAGGTCAATAATATTAAAAATACTATTGACCTAAATTTTTTATTCATACTTTTTCAGTTCCTCGGGGACGTTTGCCTCGTCAACGGAAGCCGTGACGATAAAGTCAAAGCCGCCGCCTTCCGCGAGGGACGCCGCTTTTTTGAAGAATGCGCTGAATTTATCGATATCGTTTTTGCAAATCTTAAATGCGGAATCTATGAAAATATGCGTAATGTCGTGGTTGGAGGCGTACATTCCGGCAACAAATCCGCAAAGCTCTTCCGCGCTGTCAACGCCGTATTCCGTAACGTCCACAAGGCGCGCCTGATAGCTTATGTCATAGCGGAGCTTATCCCCGACTTCAAGACATACGACCGAGCCGTGAGAAGTTTTTGCCGCGTCATTTACCATTTCGATCAGCGTTTTTGTTTTACCGGTGCCTTTAAGTCCGGCGATGAGTTTAACCATATCAAACCTGCTTTCCCGACGAAAAGAAATATGTACCGCGTCCGCCGTTTCGCCGCCGACGGACGTTTGCTTTAATATATTTTACATCATTTGAAAAACTTTTTCAAGAGCTTTTTTGTTTTTTGACGTCAAGTTTGTTTTTTTAGCGTTTTTTACAATGACTCGTCAGGTGTTTTGGGGATTTTGAACATCACCGGGGATGACAGACTTGATATTTTTCTCAAGCTTTTCTCTCGCAACCGTAACGTCGCGCCCGCATCCCGTGCAAACGACGCGGATATCGCTTCCGACGCGCAAAACCTTCATCGTGTCGGCGCCGCAAGGATGCTGTTTTTTCATTTTAAGCACGTCCCCGACAGAAAACCTTATGATACGCATTATATCACCTCGATAAAATCGTATCACATTCGCCCGAAATTGTCAAGCGATCATTTTTTTCGGGCGGCACAAAGCCGACGCCCGCCGTGAACACCGATACGCTGTGCTCCCCGCCGTCAAAGGGGAAAAAGTTTTCGCACTCATCCCCGTCGCACTCGATAAACTCGCGCTCCGAGCGGCGAACTTTCACACGATATACCGTATCTTCATGCTCGACGACAAGCTCAAACGAGTCAAATATATCGGACAAGCGCGGGAATAACGAAAAGCCCGTCGGATACTGCCTGTATCCGCAAAGCGCCTCGATGAACACGGTTCTGTACCATCCCGCCGCGCCGGTGTACCAGCTCCATCCGCCGCGCCCGACGTGATCTTTGTTCGAGTACACGTCGCCGGCAAGGACGTAAGGCTCGATCTTATACGTGCCGACGTCCTTTTTAGTCGGATCGAGGGCAAAAAGCACTTCCGCGCCCTCGCGGTTCATACCGACGCTGAGCATCCCGAGCGCCGCAAATACGGCGGCGTGCGTGTACTGCCCGCCGTTTTCCCTGATGCCCGGCACATAGCCCTTGATATACCCCGGGGACGCGTCGCCGTCGTCAAACGGCGGCCAAAGAAGACGGAAAACGCCGCTTTTTTTGTCAAAAAGTATACCCGACGCGTTTTCAAGCGCTGTTTTGGCGTCGCCGTAAAGCGTCCCGTCGACAGTCGCCGCCGCAATTGCGGCAAACGCCTGCGGCATTATGTCAACGGCGCACTCATCGCAGCCTTTTACGCCGAGCGGCGAGCCGTCGTCGTAATATCCGCGGGCAAACCACGCGCCGTCAAACGCGCGCTTCGACGATGCGATCAGCACCTTTACGTTTTGTTTCAGATATTCCGACGTTTTTTCGTCGCCGATCATGTCGTATATCAAAGCGAGGCGAAAGGCGCAAATCGAGGAGAACAAAGACAGCCACACGCTCTCGCCGCGCCCGCCTCTGCCAACGCGATTCATCCCGTCGTTCCAGTCGCCGCCGCCGATAAGTGACAGATCGTGCGCGCCCGTTTCAAACGTCCTTATAAGCCCTCCTTTCGCATGTTCAAGCACTGTCGCCGTTTTATCCGAATGCGGCGCGCGCTCGTATCGCTCGGTCTCGCTCTCCGCAAGCGGCGGGGATGAAAGATACGGCGTTTTAACACCTAAAATGTCGACGTCGCCCGTTTTCGTCACGTATTCACATAAAACGAGCGAAAGCCATGCGCTGTCGTCCGAGCAGCGCGAGCGGATCCCCGCGTGTGGGTAGCCTGACTGATGCCACCAGTGCATGACCGAACCGTCCTCGTATTGATGGCACGCGGCGTAAATTATTTGCCGCCGCGCAAGGTGAGGCGCGTATGGGATAAGCGGGATCACGTCCTGAAGCTGATCGCGGAAGCCGAATGCGCCGCCCACCTGATAAAGTCCCGCGCGGGCAAAAAGGCGCGATACGACGGTTTGATACGGGAGCAGCCGATTTACAAGGATGTCGCGCTCGCGATCCCCCGTCATCACCGTCGGCGACGCGAGAGTTGATCGTGTTTTTTCGGAAACATTCACATTTCCGCCGACGATCTTTTCAAGCGCGAAATCTGTTTTCGCCGCAGACAGACGAAATTCGGTTTTATGCTCGCCGACAAAGTTGATTTTCTCGCATACGGCACATATATCACCGCCCTCGCCGAACAGTTTTCCGTAGGTTAAAAGCGCCGTTTTATCAGTAATGACAGACGCTTTTTTCCCGCTGCAGCTTAACGCGCATCGCATTTGCGCTCCTCTTTCGATAAAGCGTGAAAAGAAAACGGCGTTTCTTTCTTTGCTTGTTCCGATATACGTTTCGCGCAGTTTTGTTTTTGCCCCCGCGCACGGGATAACGGCGTAGATGACGTCAACGTCTGTTTCGCCGTCGCACGAAAGCGTTACGTCAACGATTTTGGACGGGAGTTTTCCGTCAAGGTGAACGCTTACGTTATATTTTATATTTTTTGCGTTACCTTTATATTCCGCAAAACCGTCGCCGAATATCACCGTATCGGCGCACGCCGCCGCGTCGAAATCGTCAAATCCGCCCGGTTCTTTTATGCGAATAATAAGTTTTTCCCCGTCGTCCTCGCGCACGCCGTCAAATGAATGCGGTGTGATTTTTGAAAGCGATGAATTTGAAAAAAACGTAAATCCGAGGGAGTTTTCGCTGACGACGGTGCCGAAGTTTTCCGACGCGATAACGTGAGCCCACGGAGGCGCGGCACAGCCTTTTTTGATAGTTATACCGCCCGCGTCGATTTTGTATTCCCTGTCTTTTCGCTCTTTGTTTTCGTTATGGCCGACTAAAAGCCTTTGCCGCAGGATCGCATCGGAATTTACGCCGCTTCTTTGCTCGGTATAAAACGAAAAAGGAAGCGACAGATCAAAGTATGCCGCCGCGCTCTCGGTAAGCGCCGCCCTTTCGCCGAAAGACAGCTCCTCCTCGTCGACGATGAAAACGCCGGCGCGACATCCGACAAACGCGGATACACCCTCGCGTTTTACCGCGGCCTTGGCTTCGCTTACGTTCGGGAGATTATACCTGTCGTCGTCCGTGCAGATTATCGCAAGGTCGAATCTCAGCCCGCGTATCCTCGCAAACTTGAACAGCCGCAAAAGCTCTGACAGCTTTTCGCTTTGTGTTTTCGCGTCGTAAAACGCGGCGCAGATTATATCGCAGTCGCCTGAAATGCCGTGCCGCCAGAACCCGTCTATATTCATCGGCTTTTTCGACAGTGCCTCGATCGGCCCGACAGACCTTACGCCGCAGTCGCCAAGGTGGATTTTCGACAGAATGAATCTTTCGAGTTCCGCCGTCGTTTCGTCGGCGCCGGAAACGGCAAATTGAAGCTTTGAAATATCATTACACGTTCCCCTCGGAGCAGATGAAAGCAGATACAAAAGATCGTCGCGGTCGTGCGAAAACCCGAGAGAAAACCGCGTTTGCGCCGTTTTTCTCGCGCCGTTGAATCCGACGCAATAAAAGCACGACGGCACAATGACCGCCCCGTCTGAGTACGGCAGTTCTTTTTCAAGCAGGCGCGAAATATCTTCCTCTCCGTATTTCAGCGGCAGCATTTTCTCGCGGGATGACGCATAGCGAACCTCATCTGCGGAACTGCACGACACCCCGAAATACTTTTGCAAGTTCGTTCCCGCTTTCGATCTGCGCGCAAAGATCAGCGCCCGCTCGTCCTTGAAATAAGCGCTTTGAATAAACAGATTTGAAAAGCTTTTATGCGCTTCAAACGCCGATTCTTCTTCGATAACAGGCTCAAAATACAGCGCGATCTCGCATTTTTCGGTTTCGCCGCCGACGCGGCACGATACGTCGACGCTTTCGCTGTCGGGACGCTGGGAAATAACAACGTCAAATGAGTACGTTTTATCATTTACGTTATGATGCGAGATGTATGACGCGCAAACGCCGTTGCAGTCGAATTCAAACGTCGACATGACACCGGGCGAAACGTATCCGAGCGGAAACGGAGAAAGGTATATTTCCCCGTCGACGCGCGCAGTTACACGAAGCCCGCCGCCAAGCGAGAATTTATCGCTTGATGAGCTTATCAGCGCGGCGGCGCCGTCGTAGACCGATATATGCCCCGATGACGAGAGGACTGTGCGCGTTTTGTTGTTTGAAAGCATGGCGCATGAAGGATATGCTATCGTCGGCGGGCGCTTTTTTTCGGTTGACGGTGCGGCGGCGTAAATCTTTCTTTCTCGCACCCCGTCTGCCGTTTTTTCCGTCTTTTTTCTGTACGGATTTTCGCCTATCGGCGCGCGCTCGCCGAGTATTTCACGGTGCGAGCGAAGCTCGGGTATGCTCATGAATCTCTTTACGAAAATGCCGTCAAAGCAGTAATTTGCCGCCGCGACGATGCTCATGCCGACGTGATGCGACATGAAGCTTTTGATTATCGCGTACCCGTCGCCGACACGCCGACCGTCAAGGTCGAGAGCTTCATAAAAGCCGTATTTACCGTACATACCGGCGCCCGCAAGTCTTGACAGATTTTTTTGCGCCGAGCTATGCGCGCCGCAAAGCATCAGGAAAGTCGAATAAGGCGAGATCACTCGCTCGTCATGCGCCCTGGGATCAAGGGCAAGACCGTCAAGCCCGAATGCGCGGTACTGATATATCATTTCATTGTCAAATTCAAAATAGCACGACTCGGAAACTCCGAAAACGGAATACTTTTTGCCGGGAACGCGCGATGAGCGACGCTTTTGTACCCGACGCGCAAAGCTTTGCGATCTGTAAATAAGCGAATTTTTCGGCGACGGCATAAACAGCGACGGCATAAAATACTCGAATGCGGTTCCGCTCCACGAAGCGGCACCGGCAAAAAAGCCGCGGCACAAATACTTGCGCCCGAGCGAAAAGCAATAGCCGTCAGGCAATACACCGACGGATTCGAGATAGTATGACGTTGTTCTCGACTCGCTCATAAACGTATCATAGCACGACGATGAAAGAGCGCAAGCCGCGGCGTCGTAACCGATAGACAAAAGACCGCGTTTTTTGTCTATCAGGCTTTCAAAATCAGCTTCGGCGGCAAATGAAGTCAGCTTTTTTATGCAAGCCGACAGATCGGGATACTCGCCGACGTATTCTTCGGCTCCGCGGCAAAAAGATGTGACGCAGGTGACAAAATTGCCGCTGTCAACGCTTGAAATAAACGGCGTGCCGACAACTTCAAGCGACGGCAGTCCGTACCAGTTATAGAGATGGCCGTTCCAGCGCGCCATTTTGGATAAACTGTCCATCGCGGCGACGGTTCGGCGGTACAGCTCTTCTGTTGTGATAAAACCGAAGTCACGCGCGGCGAGCATCGAGGTAAAATAAAGTCCGATGTCCGTCGGCGATGTGCGATAGGCGACGGCGTGGATCGGCGAGTACTGCACGTTATCGGGAGGCAGGTGCGCCGTTTCTGCGCCGACGTTATCGGCAAAAAATCGCCACATATCAAACGCGTATGAGCGTATTTTCTCCCTGTCTTTGTCGCTCGGAAGGCGCCTTTTTCGTCTGTGCGATAAAATGATGGATACGATCGGGAAAGATGCCCACAATGCGCCGAAGATCATCGCGGGAGCGGGAAAAACAAGCGCCACCGCGCCGAAAATAAATCCGAAAGACATAACGGACGCGCTTTTCAGCACCCCGTTTTTTCCCTTTGCGTCGTACTCGGCGGCCGTTGTCCAGCTCAAAAAGCCGCGCTTTGATACGAGCGCCGAAACGGCGACGCTTGATACGGCTTTTATGAAAATTCCCGCGTATACCCCAAGCGACATAAGAGAAAACAGCGACGACACAAGCGATGAGCCGAGTGTTCGCCGTGCGCTATAAAGGCTCCTCCTGCCAATGCCGACAATATTCCACGCGACAGCTTTCATAAACGGGAAAACGGTGTAGATCAGCAAAAGCATCGGCCAAAAATTACCAAGCGCCGAGCAGATAAGAACAAGCGCGACAGAAAAAAGAGGTGATGCGGCACGAAGAAGATTGTCTGAAATAAAGTATTTTGAAAGCGAGTCCATGGGATTTTTTATCGCCTCGCCCGATTGATTTCTGACATTGCCGGAAAGGTATGCAAGAGCTTGAAGATCGCCGCGCAGCCACCTTTCCGCGCGAGAAAAATACCCGGCGGCGCCAATGGGCGTGCTGTCGGTAAACACAACGTCAGACACGGCGGCGGCGCGGGCGAGCGATCCTTCGAGCAGGTCATGGCTGAGTATTCGCTCGCGCGGGAAAAATCCGTCGCACACCGAAAGAAACGCGTCGATGTCGATCATTCCCTTGCCGCAGAAAATGCCGCGCCCGAAGATACCCTGATAGAGATCGAATGACGCGCTCGAGTATCTGTCGGTCCCGCCGTCACCCGCTGAAAAACAGGCGAACAAAGACTGTTCCGTCGAAAACAGCGACGGAACGGTTTTCGGTTGAAGAATCCCGTAGCCCGAAACGACCTTTCCCGATTTTTTGTCGACCACCGCTCTGTTTTGCGGGTGAAGCATTATTCCGAGCAAACGTTTGACCGCGCCTGCCGACGGGCGTGTGTCGGAATCGAGAGTAAGCAGATATTTTGCGCCGCGGACGCGCTCGCCGCCGACAACCGTTTCAAACGAGCCGTCAAGCCCTTTTGCATATCTGCAAAGTTCAAGTACAGCACCGCGTTTCCTTTCCCAGCCGAGATATTTACGCTCACACAAAGCAAATCTGCGCCGCCTTATAAAAAGCGCGAACCTGTCGCCGTATTTTTCGTTAAGAGCGTTGATTCTCGCAACGGCGTAACGTATCACTCCCTTATCTGTCGGGAGCGTCTTTTTTTCGGCTTCGCGAAGGTCGCCGAGAACGGCAAATGTGAAATTTTCGTTTTTATTTGTCAGATAGCAATCCTCGATCAGATCGAAAACGTCGCCGTCGCGCTCCTCTGTGCAAAGAAGCGACGCGATGGCAACCGTACACGGCGTGCTCTCAAGTTCCTCGCCTTTTTCGATGCGAAAAAGAGCTTGCCCGCCTTTATCGAAAAGAAGCGTTGAAAGTTCCTTTGAAAGCATATATGACGGCAGTACCGCGACAAGCGCGACAGCAAAATTTGTCATCACCGTGCAAAGCGCAAAAAAAAGAAGCGTTAAAACAAGAATAAACCAAAAATATGCGCGTCCGCTCTCGCTTTTTTTCTTGCAGAGATACTTTCCGACGTGTTCGCCTTCCGAATTCGCACGAGATAAAACCTTTTCGGCGCCGACGATCTCATCGTCATATAAGGAAAGCAGGTTTTCGTCGTATGAGCGCACGGTTTGAGCGGCGAGATTTTTATAAACGCCCGCGCGCTCACGTGAAAAAATCTTATGCACCTCGGCATTTTTGAGATAAATTTTTTCAAAATCGACGTATTCAAGCGAAGAAAATACGCGAAGATAGACGTCGTTTTGCGTTTTTGAATATTCCACGGCGCAAAATAGCGCAAAAAAATCGCCAAGCATCAAAAGCTCGTTTATTCCGAATTTATGAATATCCGAAATCGCCTCGATAAAGGTGGGAAGATGCGACATATCGCCGCCGGATACGTCAAAATAAGCCGAGCATAAAAGATAGTCGCACGGCACCACGTCCGCCAAAAAATGATCTCCCTCGCGTATTATGGCTTTTAGAGATAACAAAGCTTTTGCATTAAGAACGCCGACAACAGAGTTTGAATTGTTGTCTTTTGCGAGCGATGAGAGATTTTCAAGACAGCTTTTAACTTTCTTGATGAAGGCTTTAGGGCGTGATTTTGTAATTTTTCCGTATGTTTTTGCAAATTCGCGCGCCGCAGAAATAATATCCGTCATAATAGTTCCCGTTTTAGATTTTTTATATATTTTTTGACGGGCGCGCCGCAATTATGCAAAAAAAAAAGGGCGGATGACCGCCCCGAAAGAAATCAATTATTTGTTTTTGAAAGAAATATGAACACGCCCTTCGTAATCGGATGAATAGATCACGTTGCCGTCATACCCCGCCGTGTCAATGAGCGAATCGTCGCTGCTGCCGATTATGATATATTGCGCCGGAATATACTTTGCCGGGACGGGTTCTTTTTGCACCGGCCCGTGAACGCCTGATATAAGCACCTCGGAGTTTAGGTAAATTTCATTTACCTTTTCATCCGAATACAATGATGACGAGCCGACGTAACCTACGACGTGACCTCTTTCTTCAACAGTAAAAGCAATGACGGGGTGCGTCGACCTTTTCAGCATTACATACCCCGGAAGCGTTATCGTAACGTCGCCGACGCACACCTCGGAAAGCGAGGCGCGGTTATAGTAAATCAAATTTACGTCATCGGGCAAAAACAATGAAAGGCTGCGCAAAACTTCAGCATCCGTGTCGATTTCCGCCGTGGGAAGCACGATATTGCGTACCTTGATATTCGTCGTCAGCTTGCAAAGTGAGCTTATGTGGTTTATGTGCAGATGAGTCAGGATAACGTAGTCGATATCCCGATGGTAAATTTTATTTACCTCGTCTGTCGCCATTTCAAAAGAAGAATATCCGCCGCTCGATATGTCGATAAGAAAGCTGTTCCCGCCGCTGCCTATAACAATGTTTTCGTTTTTCCCTTTAACGGAGTAAACGATATCGGTCGTGCCGGAATTTACCGCATTTACTATAGCAAGGCATATTGCGAACGCCGCGACGCCGAGCGTTCCCACGCCGAGTATCAGGCGCTTATCAGCACGTTTTATAAATATAATCGCCACGATAGCAACGGCGCATACCGCGATGATATACGGTGCAAACGGGCGGTCGATTGAGATATACGCCCCATTAATATCAGACAACGCGCGGCATATGCGAATAATTAAATACAGCGGCAGTTTTGCGATAAACGCAAACACCGACGAAAGTATTGGGATATACATAAAAACGCACGCAATGATCGACAGAACAAGCGCCGCCGACGCCAGCGGAACGACGATGATGCCCGAAAGTATCGACACAACGGACATTCCGCCAAATGTGAAAAGCATCACAGGTGCGGTGAATATCTGTGCCGCTGCGCTGATTATGACAAGCTCGATCAAATATCTCGCCGCGCGTTTGAGCGCTGCTTTGGCGATATTGTCGTCTTCTTTGGGCAAAAGTTTTATAAATTTCACGCTTGGCATAACGACAAGTATCCCAAGCGTCGCCGAGAACGAAAGCCAGAGCCCCGCGCTGAAAACGGAGTGCGGCGACACGGCAAGAATAATTGCAAGCGATATAAAAAGCGACGTTATCCCGTCAGCTTCCTCGCCGATGATCTCGGAAAGAAGATACAATATGCACATAAGCGCCGCGCGGCAGACCGACGGCGAAAACCCCGTCAGTGCGGCGTAAAGCGCCGCCGCGATCATCAAAACGACGTTTCTCTTTTTCTTCCCTATTCCGTGCAAAAGATAGCGCAAGGCGATCACGATAACAGACAGATGCAGTCCGCTGACAGCGAGAACGTGCGACGCTCCGGCACGGCGGAAGTCGAGCTTCATTTCATCTGTCAGGCGGCTCTTGTCGCCGAGAGTCATAGCGGACGCGGCGCGCCCCTCGTCGCCGCCTATAACGCTTGAAAGCTTATCTGACAGAGTCAGCGCAAATCCGCGTATTTTCGTAAGAAAGCTCTCGCTGCCCGACGACGTCATCGTAACGCTTTTCCCGTCGATGACGGCGTAAATGCCCTCTGCGTCGTAATACGACGTGTATTTTTCAATGGGCGATATCGTTCCGACGACGTTTATTTCGTCGCCTTCAAAAAGCTCCGTGTCAAAAGGCGCGTCAACGGCTATTTTAAGTCCGTGCGTCTTTTCGCCGTCAACTGATATAACGGTGGCGTAGTACCTTGCGCCGTATGACGAAACGTATCCGGTTTCGCTCACTTTGCAGACAACGGTATGCTCATTTTCGTCATTCAGATATGCCGATATGTTCTTTGCCAACACAACGCTGCCTGCTCGCAGCACGCCGAGAGCGCAAAATGCCGCGGCGAAAAACGCCGCGGCAAAAGCTGCGATTATTTTCTTTTTCCCGTTATAAAACAGCGCAAAAACAAACACAAGCGCGCAAAGTGCGATCGAAATCAGCACAGTTAACAGAATACCGATTCCGAAAGCGCGCATGCAAAACGACACAATGCCGCATATCAGTATGTATACCGCCGTTCTACGCGGGTTTTTCATTTAGCCTATTTCGGAAATGCGCGCCTCGAGTTTTTTCTTCTCTTCGGCGTAGCCGGGTTTATCGAGAAGCGCAAACATATTCTTCTTGTAAGCTTCAACGCCCGGCTGGTCAAACGGGTTTATTCCGAGCATATAACCGGAAACGGCGACAGCCTTCTCGAAGAAGTAAACGAGATATCCGAAGTCGCGCGGCGAGCGGGACGAAAGGTCGACAACGCAGTTCGGCACGTCCCCGTCCGTGTGAGCCATTACCGTGCCCTCAAACGCCTTCTGGTTTACGAAGTTTATCTCTTTTCCGGCAAGGAAGTTCAGCCCGTCGGAGTTTTCTTCGTCGTAAGGTATCGTAAATCCGTCGGAAACGTTTACGTCGATATACGTTTCAAACATAACGCGCTCGCCCTGCTGAATAAACTGCCCCATTGAGTGAAGGTCTGTCGAGTATACTGCTGACGACGGATAAAGTCCCTTGCCCTCTTTGCCCTCGCTCTCGCCGAAGAGCTGTTTCCACCACTCGCACGTAAGTGTGAGCGCAGGATCGTTAGCGACGAGTATCTCAACGCGTTTGCCGCGGCGGTAAAGGATGTTTCTTATCGCCGCATAGCGATAGCAGGGGTTTGACAAAACGTCCCCGCCCGAAAGCTCGGTGCGTGCCGCAGCCGCGCCCGCCATCATTTCGTCGATGTCAATTCCCGCAACGGCGATGGGAAGAAGTCCGACAGCCGTAAGCACGGAATATCTGCCGCCGACGTCGTCGGGGATGACGAAAGTTTCATATCCGAGAGCGTCAGCCTGACTTCTGAGCGCGCCGCGAGCCTTATCTGTCGTTGCGAAGATGCGGTCTTTTGCGCCATCACCGTATTTTTTGACAAGGAGGTCGCGGAAGATACGGAATGCGATCGCAGGCTCCGTCGTCGTGCCTGATTTTGAGATCACGTTGACGCAAACGTCCTTACCATCGCAAATTTCAAGCACGTCGCGCAGATGGGATGAAGAAATGTCGTTGCCGACAAAATAGATCTCGGGCGAGTCGCCTTTCAGCGCGTTGTGGTTCTGACCGAGAACGAACTCTATCGCCGCGCGTGCGCCGAGGTATGAGCCGCCGATGCCGATGACGACGAAAACGTCGCAGCTCTTGCGTATTTTCTGCGCCGCAGCTTTGATGCGGGAAAACTCCGCCTTGTCATAATCGACGGGAAGGTCTACCCAGCCGAGAAAATCGGAGCCGCGCCCAGTGCGCTGTTCAAGCGTTTTGACGGCGCTGTCGACCTCGCCGCCGACAGATTTGAGATCGCTGTCGGAAATAAAGCTTTTCAGGTACTTGTCTGTGAATTTGAATGCCATAATTTACCTCTTGATTTATATTTCATTATTTTCTTTTTTCATAACGTAGCCGGACGTGCCGCAAACCATGCGCTCGTCCTCGCGGCACAGATGCGATGAAAGGCATCTGCTTCTTTCGTTTCCGTCATCGTCCGGCTCGCGGCAGATAACGACGTCGCACCCGAGCTTTTGGCAGTATTTGCCCGAAAGTTCGGCTTTTTTTGTTTTATCCATAAAACCCTCCGCATTTTTTCATATATTGCGGAGATTTTTGAAAGTTATTCGTCGTCGTAATTTTTAAGGCTCGATTCGCGGTATCCGTCGAGGTGAGCGCGCTGCATCGCGCCGAAAATGCGGTGCTTCAGTCCCCTGTTTTCGCGTTCAAGAGACGCGAGCATCTGCTTCATCTCCTCGCGCTCCGTGTGTTTATCCGCGGGGCAAGAGCTTATGATAACCGGCAAAAACGAATTGTTTGCAAAATAACGTATGTCCTTTTCGGGCGCGTATACAAGCGGACGAATGACGGTTATGTCGGTGCGATCAAGATACGTCACCGGCGCAAAGCAGCCGAGCCTGCCCTCGTAAAAGAGATTTAGCATAAACGTTTCCACCGCGTCGTCAAAATGATGCCCCAGCGCCACCTTGTTGCAGCCGAGCTTTTTTGCCGTATCGTTGACCATGCCGCGTCTTAGCTTTGCGCAAAGCGAGCATGGGTTTGATTCTTTTCTTATATCGAATACGATCTTTGCGATGTTCGACGGCTCGACAAAATACTCAACTCCAAGCCGCTCGCAAAGCTCCCGTATCTGCGAAAAATCGGACGGCGCGCCGCCGATATCGTCGTACTTCATATCTATGGTAAGCGCGACAAGCTCAAATTTTTTCGGATAAAAGCGGCGAAGCTCCGCAAGGGTGCAAAGCAGAGAAAGCGAGTCCTTGCCCGCGGAAACGCCGACGGCGATCTTGTCCCCGTCCTGTATCATTGCGTAATCGTCGCACGCGCGGCGCGCGTAGCTGAGCAATCTGCGAAGTCCCTTCATACATTTCTCCGAAATTCATCTGTAAATCTTATACAGTATATCAAAAAAATGCCTTGTTTGCAATAGATAACGATCATTTTTTGTCAATATTTTTACCGTCTGCCAAAATATACCTCGGATTTTGTCGAATACAGACAGTGCCGCCGAGTCAATACTTTTTTTACACGAAATTTATGATTTCGACAAAAAACAAAAGGCGGTAAAAAATGTATTACAGCAAAGTCGAAATATGCGGCATCAACACCGCGGAGCTTAAAACGCTGAGCGACGACGAAAAGGACGCTCTGCTCCACCGCGCAAAAGACGGCGATATGCGTGCCAGAAACGAGCTTATCGACGGAAATCTGCGGCTTGTACTCAGCGTTATACAAAAATTTTCAGGAAGGGGCGAGAGCGCGGACGATCTGTTTCAGATAGGGTGTGTGGGGCTGATCAAGGCGATAGACAATTTTGACATCGGCGTCGGGGTGAAGTTTTCGACGTATGCCGTGCCGATGATAATCGGCGAGATACGTCGCTATCTGCGCGACAACAGCATGATGCGCGTCAGCCGCGGCGTGCGCGATCTTGCATACAAGGCCCTCGGCGCAAAGGAAGAGCTGTCAAAAAAGCTGTCGCGCGACCCGACGGTCGAAGAAATAGCGCAGCAGCTCGGCGAGCCGGCGGCGGAGGTGTCGGCGGCGCTTGACGCGATCGTCGCCCCCGTTTCGCTTTACGACCCCGTTTACAGCGACGGCGGCGATTCGATATATCTGCTCGATCAGATAAGCGACGAGCGCTCCGTCGACGAAAGCTGGATCGACGATATCGCCCTTTCGGAAGCGATAAAAAAGCTGAGCGAACGCGAGCGCGCAATAGTTACGATGCGGTTTTATCGCGGCAAGACTCAAATGGAGATCGCCGACGAGATAGGAATATCGCAGGCGCAGGTATCGCGAATTGAGAAATCGGCGCTCGACAGAATAAGAAAGCAGTTATGAAAAAAGCCTCCCGAGCGGGAGGCTTTTTAGTTATCTTGTCTGTAAAATGTCGCGTGCGACGTAAACGCCGCTTGCCGACGCGTGCGATAGCGAGTGAGTTATACCGCTTCCGTCGCCGATGATGTAAAGGCCGGGGTATTTTGTTTGCAGACGGTCGTCAAGATCGACTTCCATATTGTAGAATTTGACCTCAACTCCGTAAAGGAGCGTGTCGTCGTTTGCGGTTCCCGGAGCGATCTTGTCAAGCGCGTAGATCATTTCGATTATGCCGTCGAGGATGCGTTTGGGAAGCACAAGGCTGAGGTCGCCGGGCGTTGCCGCAAGAGTCGGGGTCACAAGTCCCTCCTCTATTCTTTTGACGTTGGAACGGCGTCCCCTTACAAGATCGCCGAAGCGCTGTACCATAACGCCGCCGCCAAGCATATTGGAAAGGCGCGCGATGCTCTCACCGTAGCCGTTGGAATCCTCAAACGGCTCGGAAAAATGCTTTGAAACGAGAAGAGCGAAGTTTGTATTCTCCGTCTGCATACTCGGGTCTTCATAGCTGTGACCGTTTACGGTGACGATGCCGTTTGTGTTTTCATTTACGACAATGCCGTGCGGGTTCATGCAGAACGTGCGGACGTTGTCCTCGAATTTTTCGGTGCGGTAAACTATCTTGCTCTCATAAAGCTCATCCGTCAGATGCGAGAACACGACTGCGGGAAGCTCAACGCGAACACCGATATCGACGCGGTTCGATTTTGTATGGATGCCCAGGTTTTTGCAGATATGCTCCATCCAACTGCTTCCGCTGCGCCCGACGGAGATAATGCACTGCTCACAGGTGAAAGTGTCTTTGTCCGTGTCTATCTCGTAGCCGCCGTCGACGATCTTGACGTCGCGCACCGGCGTATCGAAGTGGAAGTCCACTTTTTCTTTCAGCTCTGCATAAAGGTTTTGCAAAACGACGTAGTTTATATCCGTTCCGAGATGGCGCACCGACGCGTCGAGGAGGTTGAGCTTGTTCTGTATGCACAGTTTTTTGAATTTCGTTCCCGCCGTGCTGTAAAGCTTTGTTCCTTCTCCGCCGTGAGCCATATTGATCTGGTCGACGTACTTCATAAGCTCAAGCGCCTGCTTTTTGCCGATATGTTCGTGAAGCGTGCCGCCGAAGTCGTTTGTTATGTTATATTTTCCGTCCGAGAAAGCGCCCGCGCCGCCGAATCCGCTCATTATAGAGCAGGTTTTGCAGTTGATGCACGACTTTATCTTGTCGTTGTCTATCGGGCAATGTCTTTTTTCAAGGCTGTGTCCGGTGTCAAAGACGGCTATTTTCAGCTTGGGATCGAGCTTTGTAAGCTCGTATGCGGAATAAATTCCGCCGGGGCCCGCGCCGATGATTATTACGTTATACATTTTCATACCTCGCATAAATGATACTTGATTCAAGCACAAATTATATAATACATTTTTTCTTTGCAAAAGTCAACACAATTTTATAAAATCGGTTGCATAGCGCATTTTTTTATGATAAAATCATATCGAGTGATAAAATCATATCGAGGTGATAAAATGACGCTATTCGACTATCTTTCAAAGCACGCCGGCGACAGGCTTCCGATGCACATGCCCGGACACAAGCGCAAAGCGCGGGCAAAATATCTGAAAAAGCTTGCCGCCGATATCGATATTACGGAGATTCACGGGGCGGACGATCTACACGATCCGCGCGGGATAATAAAAGAAGCGCAAGAGCGCGCGTCGGCGCTTTGGGGCGCTGAAAATTCGCACATTCTCGTCGGCGGAAGCACCGCGGGGATACTCGCCGGCATTTATTCAATGCTCCTGCCGGGCGACAAGGTTATAATTGCGCGAAACTGCCACAAATCAGTCTATCACGCAATGGAGATATGCGGCGCTGTTCCGATATACGTTCTGCCGGAAAGCGACGATAAAACGGGCTTTTTTTTGTCCGTCGACGCAAGTGAGATCGACGCGGCGCTAAGCGCTAACCCCGACGCAAAACTCGTTGTTATAACGTCGCCGACTTACGAGGGCGTTGTAAGCGACGTTTGCGGTATTGCAAATGTGTGCCACGCGCACAGAGTGCCGCTTCTTGTCGACGAGGCGCACGGGGCGCATTTTGGGATATGCGACAAATTCCCCGATGACGCCGTGGCGTGCGGCGCCGATATCGTCGTGCGCTCGCTTCACAAAACGCTTCCCTCGCTGACGCAGACGGCGATGGCGCACGTCACGGGTTTGGCAAGCGATGAAAAATTCGCTCGCGCGCTGAACATATTTGAAACGTCAAGCCCGTCGTATCTGCTTATGGCGGCGGCGGACGGGTGCGTCGATTTTTGCGAAAATCACCGCGAGCTTTTTGAAAAATGGAGCGACGCCATCGACGGATTTGCAAGTAAAATCAAGCTGAAAAATCTTTCGCTCTTCTGTGGCGAGGGCGCATACGGTTTTGACAAGAGCAAGATCGTCGTTTCGACGGCGTGCGCGGGCATTTCGGGCTTTGAGCTTGCGCGCATTCTGCGCGAAGAATACAAGATCGAGGTCGAGATGGCGGGTGTGCGCCACATAGTCGCGATGACGGGCGTTTTCGACGGAAAATCCGAGCTTTCAAAGCTTTCACGCGCGCTTGAAAAAATCGACAAAACACTGTCGGCATCCGCATCAAAAGCAAGAAAAATAAGCGCAGTCCCGCAGTACGTCATAACGGCGAAAGAAGCGCTTGCATATCCTTCGTGCGAGGTATTTTCGGGCGAGGCCGAGGGGTGCGTTTGCGCTGAATACGTATGGGCATATCCTCCCGGCATACCGCTTATCGTACCGGGCGAGATCGTCGACGAGAGCACGCTTGCGCTGATAAACGAACTTATTTCAGTCGGCGCCGACGTAAAAGCCGCTGACAGATCGCTTAAAACGCTTATAGTTATACAAAAATAAAGCACATATTGCTTTTTTTGCTTGCATAATAGCAAAATGTGTGATCGATTATTTATAAGTATTGATTATCATGGGAGAAAAACATATGAAAACGAAACATACTCTTGCGCTGATCATTTGCATAGCAATGCTCGCTTCTCTTTTGCTCTCCTTAAACGCGTCTGCAAAAAGCGGCGACTTTGAATTCATCGTCGAGGAAACGTCAAACCTTTTCCCCACGGCGATCACCGGTTATGAAGATCTTGACAAGATCTCAAACAGCGACGACGAGGCGATAATAACTGTAGGTTACAGACTGCTTGCTCCGGGCTACAGTATTGTCGATCTTGCGTTTGAGCTTACATACGACGAAGAAATACTCGAATACTATCCCGATTTTAAGTCTGACGCCGCCGGCGCTTCCGAAACCATAATACCCGCGCTGAGTCCGTACGGGACGACGAATTTTGACGATTTTGCAGATTCGGGTATTTCCGGACGCGGAATGATGACTGTCGAATTCAGCGGATATGCCGAGGCGTTCAACGAAAGCGGTATGCCGATAGTACTTGTAAAGGTGCCTTTTCAGATAGCTGATACGGAAGCCGGGCGGACAAACGTCGATCTTAATATCATAACGCTTGCGCTCAGAAAAATTCCCGACGTTCCGACGGGTAGCGTCAGTGTAGATATGGCAATTTCCGACGATGAGGATATATTTATCGTTGAAAACGGATTTGTTAACGAAGAATATCTCGATCTGCTCGGGCTTTCGACGGTCGTATCTCCGTCCGGCGTCGATTTGATAGCACTTGAAGCGGTAAATCGTGTTACCGATATCATAAATGCGTTACCCTCACCAGAAAACGTTTCATCAAAAGACGGCGACGCCATAAAAGCGGCAAGAGCCGAATACGACGCGCTGACAAGCAAGCAGAAATCAATGCTCGACGCATCGGTCTACAAAAAACTCACCGACTGCGAGGCGGCGCTTGAAAAAGCGATAGACGACGAAACGACGCTGACTATCTCGTTTTCATCTGATTTCTGCCCCGATCTTCCCACCATCAAGGCAAAAGTCGGCGAGCAAATAACGGTCAAAATCCCCGCTCCGCGCGATCTTGACATAACGTATATGTTCTGGCTGCTCAGGCACGACGAAAAAGTGCTTGGTTCCCGCTCTATCAATACATTTGGAAAAGGCGGGTACGGCGATGCTCATGTCGGAGACAATTATACATACGACGGCGGATATGCGTATCAGTACATTGAAACTGACGGCACTCCATTACACCTTAATAAAGGCGACGTCATGGTTGAGATGACTTTCAAAGTTCTCGCTCCGGGTCAAACGACAATTACTTTTGAAGCGACAACCGAAAAAGGAAACACGCACAAGCTCACAATCGACATGGGCGGCTTTGAGGACGACTTCGTCTATTATGTAGAGGACGGCGCAAACGCTTATAAAGCGATTTTCGATGATAATAACTGTCCGATCGGCATTCTGAAAAAGAAAAACGGCGTATATTACGAGCAGGTCAGCATTTTGACAAGGCCCCTGTCCGAAGTTGAATCGATAGACGAATATATGTTTACTCCATTAAGCAAGATCCTTGATTTTGAGGTTCACGAGGACACGACGCTTTACGCTGTCTGGACAAAATATGTTAACAATGTCAATATCGTCATTGAGCCGCCGATAGCGGGCGAAAGAACGTCGGATATTAAAGTTCAGACTGCACACGGAAATACTTACAGAATCCGCACAAATCAGCCGAAGGTGTCATTCAAAGACAGCGAGGGATGCGTATACTTCAACGGAGTATGGTATGCCGGT
Organism: Clostridia bacterium; assembly: GCA_017447775.1. Classification (GTDB taxonomy): domain Bacteria; phylum Bacillota; class Clostridia; order Oscillospirales; family CAG-272; genus RGIG6816. Next base: position 35,272 of record JAFSMU010000026.1, read on the forward strand.
TACACATTTGACGAAAACGGCTCACTTCACTTGACGCTTGACAGTGCCCCGTATGAAGCAGGCAAATACTACTATGCTCGCATTTATATCGACGCTGATATAGGATATATGCTCACCGCTGCTGAAAAAAATATAAAAATCGTCGGCGTTGACGAATATGATATCCTTAAAATCGGCAGTACCTTCAATCACGTTCCGGAATGCTACGGTGAGATGTACGTCGATATCATGGTTCCGTGCGTGACGAAAGACGAGGCGGCGGTACTCAAAACCAAAAATAACGCTGAGCTGCTCCCCGACGTCGACAAGCTCACACTCGACGACAAGGACGACGTAAAGGCGGCAAAGGCGGCGCTTGACGCGCTGACCGATGAGCAGAAAAAACTCGTTCCGAAGGATGTGGTCGACAAAATAGAGGCGGCAAACGTTGCGGTCGACGTTCTTTCTCTGCCAGATACCGACAAGCTCACCAAAGACGACAAAGCGGCGGTAAAAGCTGCAAAAACCGAGTATGACTCGCTGACGGACGATCAAAAGAAGCTCGTCCCGAAGGAGATCGCCGATAAAATAATTGCGGATGACGTTGTAGTAGATATTCTCTCACTGCCCGACGTCGACAAGATATCAAAAGGCGACAAGGCGGCAATTGAGGCGGCGAGAAAGGCATACGACGCGCTGACGGACGATCAAAAGAAGCTCGTTGCGAATGATGTGCTTGATAGACTCATCACAGCTGAAAACGCGCTCAAAAAAGCATCGGACGGAGGCACGGTCGTCGTTGTGATAATCATAGTAGTTGTCGTTTTATCAGTCGGCGGCGCGGTCGCTGTCATCATAAAGAAAAGAAAACGCTGAAAACTTTGAAAGTTATTGAAAAATTGTATTGACACGGATATATTTTTCGTGTATAATGATATTTGTAAAATTTTTCATTAAGGAGATATAACAATGAAAAGAATTCAGACTCTTGAAACCAGAGACCTCGAAAAGAGCGTAAAGAACGGCGGCTGCGGCGAATGCCAGACATCGTGCCAGTCCGCTTGCAAAACTTCCTGCGGCGTTGCAAATCAGCCATGCGAGAAGAAAACCGAAAAGAAATAATTCTGTTTAAGGTAAATAAAAATTGCCGCCACACTGGCGGCAATTTTTACAGGTGAAATATGATACATCAATACAAACTGAACGGATACAATATCGTTCTCGACGTTTACAGCGGCTCGGTTCACGTTGTGGATGAGGTGGCGTACGACATTATTTCGATGTTCGAGCAAAAGAGCGAGGACGAGATCGTTTCCGCAATACTTGAAAAGTACAAAGATTCCCCCGACGTGACGGAGGCGGAGGTGCGCGAGTGCATAGGCGATATTGCCGAGCTTAAAGCGCAGAAAAAGCTGTTTACCACCGATCCGTACGCTTCCCTTGCGTTTGATCTGAAATCAAAATCAAACGTTATAAAGGCCCTGTGCCTTCACGTTGCGCACACGTGCAATCTCAACTGCTCATACTGCTTTGCCTCGCAGGGCAAATACAAAGGCGAGCGCGCTTTGATGAGCCTTGACGTTGGCAAGCGCGCGCTTGATTTTCTTATCGAAAATTCCGGCACGCGGACAAATCTCGAGGTCGACTTCTTCGGCGGCGAGCCGCTGATGAACTGGGACGTCGTTAAGGACATCGTGCGATACGGGCGCGAGCTTGAAAAAACGACGGGCAAGCATTTTCGCTTTACGCTGACGACAAACGGCGTGCTTGTCGACGACGACGTTATAGAATTTTCCAATCGCGAGATGCACAACGTCGTTATGAGCATAGACGGACGACGTGAAGTTCACGACTTTTACCGCAAGGACTACGCGGGCAACGGTAGCTACGACAGGATAATTCCGAAGTTTCAAAAATTCGCAAAATCGCGCGGCGACACGGGTTATTACGTCCGCGGCACGTACACGCACAGGAACGTTGATTTTACAAACGACCTGTTCCACCTTGCCGACCTCGGATTTACGCAGCTCAGCATGGAGCCTGTCGTCTGCGCGCCGACTGACCCCGAGGCGCTGACAGAGGAGGACTTCCCCAAGCTTTGCGAGCAGTACGAGATCCTTGCAAAAGAGATGATACGCCGCAAAAAAGAGGGCAAAGAAATCACGTTTTATCACTATATGATCGACCTCTCGCACGGGCCGTGCATCTACAAACGCATCTCCGGGTGCGGCTCCGGCACAGAGTATATGGCCGTAACGCCGTGGGGCGATCTGTACCCGTGCCATCAGTTCGTAGGCGATGAAAAATACCTTATGGGCAACATCTGGGACGGCGTTAAAAACGAGGCGGTGCGCGATGAATTCAAGAAGTGCAACGTCTACTCGCGCCGCGAGTGCGACGACTGCTGGGCAAGGCTTTACTGCTCCGGCGGGTGCGCCGCAAACGCATATCACGCAACGGGAAAGATAACCGGTACATACGAATACGGCTGTCGCCTTTTCCGCAAGCGTATGGAGTGCGCCATAATGATGAAAGTTGCGGAAGCGCAGGACAAATAAACATAAAAAAATCACCGCCGCGGCGGTGATTTTTTATTTTACTTTCTTTCGGTATTTACAAAATATTTACCTATCCACACCGATAAGACGATGTACGCCGCGGCGACGACGCCGCCCGTTATAAACGTCGAAAAACTTGATCCGATGATCTGTGCAAACATCCCGGCGGGTGCTCCCTCGTAAATTATGGCTTTTGATATCGGAATCAAACCGCGGAACGAGATGATCGCGGTGAATATGCCGACGATCATTATCCATATCCTCGATGCGTTTGCTTTAAGTATGTCGTTCTTAGTCACAACAGGGTTGTTTGCGTTATTTTTCAGCGAGCCGACAAACAGCGATATCTTGCGCGTAAAAACAATGTTTATCACAAGCATACAAATAGCGCCGAACATAAGCGCAAACCCGAATATCATCATAATTATGCTGAATACCTCGGAAACCGCAACGCCGAGAACTTCCGCGATCTGCTTTATAAGTCCCGTGGGAATAGAGCCGACCGAGAACTTGAAGCTGCCGTATGTAAAATAGCCGTTTTCATATATTTCGCTTGAAACTTCGTTGATCGCCTGCGGCATAAGAATACTCATAAGCGCCAATATAAGTCCGCCGATAAAGAGGAATCCCGCGGCGACGTACATGACAATGTAATAAAATTTTGCAACGAAATTCCCGAATTTAAGCCCGCCCTCAAACGACGAGCCTTTTTTCGCCTGTCCGTATATCACCCATCCTGCGATAAACGCAAGCAAATAAAAAACGTTGAAATTTGAAGAGAAAATAAGGTTGAAAGCGAATATAAGCGTAAGCAAAACGTTTATCGCCACCATAAGCGGCGAGCTGAGAGCGCGGCGCAGGCTTATCGTATCGCCAAAGTCAATACTCGGCGCGGGAGCGGCGGGCGCTTTTGGCGTTGCGTTTTCCGCGTTTTCGTTTGCGTTGAATTTTTCGTCCATAACTGTCCTTTCCCCGCCGAAGCGGATAAAAAATATTATTTTACGACGCGGCAAAATTCGCCGCGTTATACTATTTGATTATATGGCAAAAGCGCCTTTTGTTCGATGAGGTTTGCAATTTTGCATTCAGTCAACGTTTTCCTTTTCGTCGGGAATAAAGCCGTAAAAATTACCGTTTACTATCGCCACGGTGCCGCTTTCGCCTACGCTGAGCGACAGATATGTCTGCTCGTCTACCGAGAGCTCGATGAGCTTATCATATTCGGTCGTAAACTCAACGCGAAAAAGCTTCTCCATTTTCGGTGTTTTGTATCCGTATGAGGCCGTGTCGCACGTCATATTTGAAACGGTAACGTGTATTTCTTCAATTTGAGGCAAATCTGCGCCATCCATTTGATCAAGAAGCTTTTTTTCATTTCGTTTATTTGAAATTATAATACTTATCAAACCACCGATAACAATTACCGTAACCGAAATCAAAAGCACCCATCCGAAAACGTTTTCCATATTATACTCCTTTTGTAAAATAGGAAATATTTAGTATTTTTATCAAACCGACGTGCTTTTTTTCATTTCTCCGAGATTTGAAAACGACGTTCCTGCCTCGTTGGCTTTCACAGCCTCCTCAACTGCGGATTTCCCGTTTTTCTTGCGCTGGCGCACACATTCCGTAAGCAGATACTCTATCTGACCGTTTACGGATCGAAAATCGTCATCCGCCCACTTTGCAAGCGCGTCGTAGAGCTTTGTCGAAATTCTGAGCGGCACCTGCTTCTTTTCATTTTCACTTGACACTGCGTTTTCTTTCATTTTAATTCACCTCGCCACTTGTTCGATATCACAATGATATCACAAAAATCGTTATTTGTCAATACGTGCAGACGATTTTTTATATCAAAAGCACATTTCATTTACCACTTGACAAAATTTCCCTTTATGATATAATATTACCTTGTTAAAATATATTAAATCGAGGTATAAAATGAAACACATTTTTCTTGTAAACCCCGCTGCCGGAAAAGGCAAAACACTTCCCGCTCTGCTTCAAAGGATAACGTATTCATGCGAAAAGCTTGGCGTTGACTATGAAATATATCACACAACGACCGTCGGCGACGCTACGAGATACGCAAAAAAGAGATGCGAAGAATCGCCGAATGAAACGCTTCGTTTCTATGCTTGCGGCGGCGACGGAACGATGAACGAGGTCGCAAACGCGCTTGCTTGCCGCAAAAACGCGGAGCTTGCCGTCGTGCCTACGGGCACGGGAAACGACTTTCTAAGAGTATTTTCACACATAGAGAATTTCTCCGATATGGATAAGCTCATCCTCGGCAAAGCGATACCGATGGACATAATCAAATTCGGCGAGGAAAAATATTCGCTCAATATTCTCAACATCGGCTTTGACTGCGAGGTCGTAAAGAGAGTTGAAGAGATCAAGCGCGCGTCTTGGGTGCCGCACGGCATGGCGTACTCCATCGCGGTAACGCAGGTCATAACAAAGCTTTACGGCTCCGATTTTACGATAACGACGGACGACGGCAAGGTCTACGACGGCAACCACATTCTCGTTGCGTTTGCAAACGCGCAGTACTACGGCGGCGGTTACAGACCGGCACCGACGGCGCTCGTCAACGACGGGCTGATGCACGTTTGCCTGTTTGACAGAATATCGCGACCGATGCTTATGCGTCTGCTTCCGAAGTACAAAGCGGGAACGCATCTCGACGGCATTGAAAAGCGCCCGTATCTGCATTATTTCTCTTGCAAGAAAGCGACGTTTGAGGCTCCCGATATGATGACGGTATGCGCCGACGGCGAGCTTTCCCCCGCGAAGAAGCTTGAGATCGAGGTCGTACCTCTCGGCATCAACGTCGTCGTGCCGCAAGGCTCAAAATGCACGGCGCTCGTCAAAAAACAGAAACCGTCAGCAGAAAACGAAAGCAAAGAATAAAATCGAAAAGAGATAATCATTATGATAAAAGAATTACCGAAAACGTACAACCCGACGGAAATTGAAAAGCCGCTTTACAAAACGTGGGCGGAAAAGGGATATTTCAAGCCGTCGGATGACAAAAGCAAAAAACCGTTTACAATAGTTATCCCGCCCCCGAACGTAACGGGACAGCTTCACATGGGGCACGCGCTTGACGAAACGATGCAGGATACTATCATCCGCTTCAAGCGTATGCAGGGATACGCGGCGCTCTGGGTGCCGGGAACAGACCACGCGGGCATCGCAACGCAGATAAAGGTCGAGGAATACCTGCGCAAAGAAGAAGGCAAGACGCGCTACGACCTCGGCCGCGAGGCGTTTACGGCGCGCGTATGGGAGTGGAAGGAAAAATACGGCTCCCGCATAATCGAGCAGCTTAAAGCGATCGGCTCCTCGTGCGACTGGTCGCGCGAGAGATTTACGATGGACGATACCCTCTCCGCCGCGGTCAAAAAAGTGTTTGTTTCGCTCTACAACAAAGGGCTGATCTACCGCGGATTCCGCATCAGCAACGTTTGCCCGCACTGCGAAACGGCGCTCTCCGACGCCGAGGTCGAATATAAGGAGCAGGAAGGCAATTTCTGGCATATCCGTTATAAAGTCAAAGGAAGCGACGAGTACGTGACAGTTGCGACGACGCGCCCGGAAACGATGCTGGGCGACACGGCGGTCGCCGTTCATCCCGAGGATGAAAGATACGCTCACCTTGTCGGAAAGACGCTGATCTTGCCGCTTGTCGAGCGCGAGATACCCGTCATCGCCGACGAATACGTTGAAAAGGATTTCGGGACCGGATGCGTTAAGATCACGCCGTGCCACGACCCCAACGACTACGAGGTCGGCAAGCGCCACGATCTGCCGATGATAACCGTTATTGACGGCAAGGGCAAGATCACAGGCGGATATAAATACGACGGCATGGACAGATACGACGCAAGACGTGCCATAGTTGCCGATCTTGAAGCGGGCGGATACCTTGTAAAAGTCGAAAAATGCTCGCACAACGTCGGCTGCTGCTATCGCTGCGGAACTGTTGTCGAGCCGCTCGCGTCGCGCCAGTGGTACGTTAAAATGGAGCCGCTTGCAAAAGAGGCGATCCGCGTCGTCGAGGATGGCACGATAAAATACGTTCCCGACAGATTCTCAAAAATTTACCTCAACTGGATGTACGGCATACGCGACTGGTGCATCTCCCGTCAGCTCTGGTGGGGACACCGCATACCCGCTTACTACTGCGACGACTGCGACGAAATAACCGTTTCCGAAACGGACGTTACGGTTTGCCCCAAATGCGGCGGCACACACGTTCATCAGGATGAGGACGTGCTTGATACGTGGTTCTCCTCGGCGCTTTGGCCGTTCTCAACGCTCGGCTGGCCCGAAAAGACGGACGATCTTGCGCGCTTCTATCCCACATCCGTTCTTGTTACGGGTTACGACATTATTCCCTTCTGGGTCGCCCGTATGATAACGATGGGTATGGAATGTATGAAAGAAAAGCCGTTCTCGCACGTGCTCATTCACGGGCTTGTGCGCGACGCGCAGGGGCGCAAGATGTCAAAGTCGCTCGGCAACGGCATCGACCCGCTTGAAATAATCGATAAATACGGCGCGGACGCGCTTCGTTTTGCGCTCCTTACCGGAAATTCCCCCGGCAACGATATGCGATTCTCTCCCGAAAAGGTCGAAAGCGCGCGCAACTTCACAAACAAGATCTGGAACGCGTCTCGCTTTGCGATGATGTATACCCCCGAATCGCTGACGGACACCGTGCTTCCCGAAAGATCGGCACTCAGGCTTGAGGACAAATGGGTTCTTTCAAAATACAACGCGCTTGTATCCGAAGTTACCGAAAATCTTGAAAAATACGAGCTTGGCGTTGCGCTTGCAAAGCTTTACGACTTTATATGGAGCGTGCTTTGCGACTGGTACATCGAGCTTATAAAGCCAAGACTCTTTGAGGGCGGCGATGATTGCGAGAACGCGTGCCGCGTGCTTCTGCACGTTCTGCGCGGCTCAATGGCAATGCTTCATCCGTTTATGCCGTTCATTACCGAAACGATATGGCAGTCCGTACCGCACGACGGCGAGAGCATTATGATATCCGAGTTCCCGAAATGCGACGATGGACTTTGCTACCCCGACGAGGAGAAGAAAATGGAGCTTGTCGTATCGGCTATCCGCCAGATACGCAACCGCCGCGCAGAAATGAACGTTCCGCCGTCAAAAAAGACGAAAATGTTCATAGTTTCGCCCGAAAAATCGGCGTTCTCCGATGAAACGGCGTACTTCTTCAAAAAGCTCGCGGGCGCTGAGGACGTTTCCTTCCCCGACGATTATGCCGACGATAGCGCGGTTCGCATAATTTCCGACAAAGCCGTCGTATTTATTCCGCTTGCGGATATGATAGACGTCGATAAGGAGATCGCGCGTCTTGACGGCGAGCGCAAAAAAATGCTTGATGAGATCGAGCGCATCGACAAGAAGCTTTCAAACGAGGGATTTGTGGCAAAAGCCCCCGCGTCTGTTGTCGATGGCGAGCGTGCAAAACGCCAAGGCTACGTCGATAAACTCGCACTTATCGAAGAAAATATCAAAAAATACAAAAATATGTAAATTATCATTGACAAATTCACCATCAAGTGATATAATGATCTGCGAAAGCGGTCATATTTCACACAAATGAAGATCAAAACCGCCTTTGACAAATAAAAAGGCGGTTTTTTTCAAAAATAAGTGAGATAAAACGCCGATCAAAACGACTAATAAGCGAAAATAGTTTTTACGGAGGTATGATATGAAAAAAGTTTTTTGTCTTGTCATCGCGGCGCTCATGGCTGTCATGCTTGTTTCGTGCGGAAATAAAGGAGCAAGTTCTATAAATCCGTCAAGCGGGTACGTTGCAGACAGAGAAAGCGCAAACGCACCGACAAAGGAATATGTGACCGACGTCGATTATGCCGGCGACAATTCCGCTGAGGAATACTCGCGTAAAATAATAAAGACGCAGAATCTGTCGCTCGAAACGCTTGAATTTGACGAAGGCGTCAAGACGATCGAGGCGACGGTTGAAAAATACGGCGGCTATCTCAGTTCAAGCGAGATAGCAAACGGCACAAGTATCCGATATTATTATTCGTCATCGTCACGCACAGCGAGCTTTTCCGTGCGCGTTCCCGCAGAAATGCTTGACGGATTTGTAAAAGAGATATCGGAAAAATTCAACGTTCTCTCTTCCCGCCTTTCCACCGAGGAAATAACAGACACATACTACGATCTGAAAGCTCAGTACGACTCTCTCAAGCAGCAGGAAGAGCGCATTGAGGAGATGATGAAAAAGGCCGACAAGCTCTCCGATCTGATCACGCTTGACAACAAGCTCACTGAAATAAGATCGAAGATGAATTACGTCTGGTCAAGAATACAGTACTATGACAAGGCTGTCGATATGTCGTTTGTCAACATCACGCTTTATGAGGTTCAAAAGTACGCAGAGGTTCAGGATCCCACGTACGGCGAGCGCGTAGGCGAAGCGGCAGGCGGCGGCTGGTCGGCGTTTGTATCGTTTATGGGCGAAATATTCATCGGCTTCCTTTACGTGTTCCCGTTCCTGCTTGTTTCCGGCGGCGTGGCTATCGCTGTCATATTCATTATCAAGGGAATTAAGAAGAAAAAAGCAAATAAATCAAGCGGCGACAATTCGCAAAATAAATAAAAACAAAGTCCGGGCGGGATAAACCGCCCGGACTTTTCAGTTTGCCATATGTCGTCTGAGTTTTTCAAAAATACGTTTTTCCTCACGCGAGACCTTGACTTGCGTGATACCGAGAATTTTCGCCGTTTGCTGTTGGGAAAGCTCGCGGTAAAACCGCAGCGCGATTATCTGTCTGCTTGTTTCGTCAAGTGATCGTATGGCCTGATCGAGCGCGATAAGGTCTGTCTTTTTTTCGATCTCGCTGTCGCGGCTCGGCGTGACCGCCTCTATCGTCATTCCGTCCTCGCCGATAGGGTCCTGAAGCGAGCACACGGGGGACGTCGCTTCAAGGCACTCCGCGATCTCTTCGCGGGAAAGCCCCGATAGTTCGCAGATCTCGCTGATTTTCGGCTCGCGCGAATGGATTTTTTCAAACTCTTCACGTATCTTCATCAGCCCTATCGCGCGGCGCTTGATGTCGCGGCTGACTTTTATCATCCCGTCGTCGCGCAAAAAGCGCCGTATTTCCCCGATTATCAGCGGCACGGCATAAGTCGAAAACGCCGTACCGTACGCAAAATCGAAGCTTCGCGCCGCCTTTATCATTCCCATGGCGCCGATTTGAACGATGTCCTCGTATTCGGTGCCGCGGCCGATAAAACGCCTTGCGATGTTTTTTACAAGTCCCATATTGGCGCAGATAAGCTCGTCAAGCGCCGCGCCGTCGCCTTCTTGTATGCGCTTAATTAGTTCAAAATTTGCGTTTTCCGTCTTTTTGTCGCTTTGTTCGTTCATTTTCTCCCCTCCTTTATGTAGGAGAGCTTTTTTTGGAGGAGAGTTTCTTCGTTATTGTGACTTTTGTCCCTTTGCCGAGCGCCGATTTTACCGTCAGCTTATCGGAAAGGCTTTCCATTATCGAAAAGCCCATGCCGCTTCTATCCTCGTCGGGCGCCGTTGTGAACAGCGGCGCTCGCGCTTGCTCGACGTCGCCGATGCCGCAGCCGCGGTCGGAAACTGTTATTTTGACGGTGCCGTCGTCGTATGACCGCAGGATCATCGCGACCTCTCCGGACGTGCCGCGATACGCGTGGACGATTGAGTTTGTAACAGCCTCGCTTACCGAGCATCTGACGTCGGCAAGCTCCTCTGCCGTCGGATCGAGCATGATCAGAAAGCTTGTGGCGATCCCGCGCGCCAGCGCCTCGTTGCACGAATTTGAAACGAATGTGCATCTCAGTTCATTTTGCGGCTTTTTCATCGTTTTTCGCCTCCTTTTCTATTTTGACCATCTTGTGCATCTGCGCCATTGTGAAAAGTCGCTCTTGACGGGGGGTGGGGTTTCGTATTATAATAGGAATACCAAGCACCGACGCGCGCGCATATCTTCCAAGCACGAGGCCGAGGCCGGAGCTATCCATAAATTCAACGCCCGACAGGTCGAAAACAAGCGCCTTCGGCTCTTTTGAAAAGAGCGCGCTGTCGATCTCCGCTCTTACCGAGGCGGCGCTGTGGTGGTCAAGCTCGCGCGGGAGAAATACGATCATCTCGCGCTCTTGCGTAAATTTAATAAGTTCATTCATACTTCCCTCTCGATTATTTCTTTTGACGATATCATATCACATATAATACGAGAAATCGGTCGAAGGCGGGCGAGCGAAAAATAAATTTATTTGAATAAAAAATTTTATATAAATCGGAGAAAAAACAATGGATATCGAAAAAATCATTTCGCAGATGACGCTTGAAGAAAAAGCGCTTATCGTAACAGGCGCCGGATCTATGGAAACATACGAGATCGCGCGGCTCGGCGTTCCGAAAAAGACAATGTCTGACGGGCCGCTCGGCGTCCGCACGGGAAAAGCTTCGGACAACTGCACGTCATTTCCCGGCATGTGCTCCCTCGGCGCTTCGTGGGACAGACAAGCCGCGTTCAACATGGGAAAAGCGATAGGCGACGACTGCGTAAAACAGGGCGTCGGAATGATACTCGGGCCGGGAATGAACATAAAAAGAACGCCGCTTTGCGGGCGAAACTTCGAGTATTTTTCAGAGGATCCGCTCCTTGCGGGCGAAATGGCGGCGGGGTACGTTTCGGGCGTTCAGTCGACGGGAGTTTCCGCTTGTCCGAAACACTTCGCACTGAACAATCAGGAAGAAAACAGGCTTGAAACAAGCGTTGAGGTCGATGAGCGCGTAATGCGCGAGATATATCTTCGCGCATTTGAGATAATGGTGAAAAAATCGCACCCGGACGCAATAATGTGCGCCTACAACAAGATAAACTCGATTTGGTGTTCGGAAAACAAGTATCTGCTTACAGATACGCTCAAAGATGAGTGGGGGTTTGACGGCGTCGTCGTTTCGGACTGGGGCGCCGTTCACGACTCTTGCCGTGCGATAAGCGCGGGACTCGATCTTGAAATGCCGCAAAATCGCGGGATCATCGAGGAAATAAGGAGCGGTATTGAGAGCGGAAAACTATCGATAGATGCGCTTGACGGCGCTGTTCGCCGCGTGCTTGAATTTGTATCGAAAAAGGCAAAACCCGCCGAAAAATACGACCGCGACGCGCAGCATAAAGCGGCGAGGGACGCGGCGGCGGCAGGCATCGTGCTTCTTAAAAACGACAGGGGCGTTCTCCCGCTGACAAGAGAAAAATACGACGGCAAGAAGATCGCCGTCGTCGGTGAATTTGCAAAGTCGCCCGTAATATGCGGGCAAGGCTCTGCCGAGGTCGCAACAGATGAAAAGTACATAGACTCGCCGCTTGACGAGCTGAAGCTCCGTCTGCCGAACACGCAGATAGACTATTTTGAAATGTTCAAAAAACGCGAGTTTTCCGCAAATATGCTCTGGCCGCAAAGCCCTGCTTTCAGGCAGAAAATGCGCGAGTATGACGCCGTTGTCATTTTTGTCGGCGATATGGAATCGGAAAACACCGAAAAGTTCGACAAGCGCACGATAAAAATGAATTACAACTACGATATGTTCGTCGAAGACGCGTGCAAATCGTGCAAAAACGTCGCCGCGGTGATACAGTCGGGCAGCGCCGTCATCATCGACGACTGGTGGAACAGGCGCATCGGTGCGATAGTCGAGATGTGGCTTGGCGGCGAGGGCGCGGGCGGCGCCGTTGCCGACGTTTTGTGCGGCGTTGTAAATCCGAGCGGCAAACTCCCCGAAACGTTCCCGAAAGTCGAGCGCCGCGACCTTGACTTTGGCGACATTACGCACGTTGAATACTCCGAGCGTCTTGATGTCGGGTACAGATACTACGACCGCCACCCCGACGAGATACTTTATCCTTTCGGGCACGGGCTTTCATACACGACGTTTGAATATTCCGATCTTGACGCGCGCTTTGACGCAGGCAAGCTTATAGTCGATTTTACACTGAAAAACACGGGCGAGCTTGACGGGGCTGAAGTCTGGCAAATATACGTCGGTGACGTTTACTCCACCCTTTCTCGCCCGATAAAAGAGCTTCGCGCGTTTGACAAAGTATTTCTTCGCGCGGGCGAGCAGCGCCGCATTCACGCCGAAATGACGAAGGACGAGCTTGGGCAGTTCAACGTATTTCTGCGCCGCCGCGTAAGCGAGGAAGGAATCTACGACGTGTTTGTCGGCGCTTCGTCGCGCGACATAAGACTGTGCGACAGGATCGCGCTCAAAGACGAAACGCCGTATTCGGTAAATCACCGCAACGAAGATATGATCGGCTGATTTTCCGGCACGAAAATAAATTTTCAAAAAGACCTTTACAAATCATTTTTTATCTGTTAGAATATACTTGCCACATAAACTTAATATCGCCGCATATAGGTGTGTGTATTTTTGTCAAAAATGATAAAAATGCATACTCCCGTTCTCGCATACCTATTGTGGCAGTGAGTTTGTGTGGCAGCAAGCGGAGTTGCGTTTTTGGTGCGCGGCTTTAGCTGCGCACATTTTTGTATAAATTAAAAAAATATATAAAAGGAGAAACCAAATGAAAAGAATTGCCACTCTTATTCTGGCGGCACTGCTTGTATTCGCGCTTTGCGCCTGCGGAAAAGCAACTCCCGCCGCAACGGAAACGCCATCGTCCGAGGTAACGACGCCTGCCGCAACGGAACCGACGACAGCTCCGACAGCAGAACCGACGACAGAGCCGACAACGGCGCCCACGACAGAGCCGACAACGGCGCCCACGACAGAGCCGACAACCGAAGCCACGACCGCGGAGCCTGTTGTCGAGCCTGCGATCTTCTCTTATTCCGATCCGATATTCGGCTTTACGCTGACCGCACCTTCGGGCTGGGTTGAAACAGAGAGCACCGAGCCGGTCGTGTTCTTTGTAATAGACCCCGAAACGTCGACGAACATCAACGTGACGGTCGGCTCCTCTTACGGTTACGACGCTGAAACCTACGTTGTGCTTTTCCAGAACTCGCTTTCGTCAACTTTTGATTATACCTTTGAGCCGACAACGCCCGTAACGCTTGGAAATTCGGAGTTTTTACGATTCAAAGCGACAGCAAACGTTTACGGAGTCGAAACCACGCAGTACATATACATTGCTATTGAGGGACAAAACGCGTGCGTGATAGCGGCAACGGCACGTAACGGCGAGGAAGCAGACGCGTTTGAAGCGATGATAACGCCTTATGACAAAGAGCCGATAACACCCGGCGAGCCGAGCGATTCATATACGAATATAGATTTCGGCTTTACGTTCAACGTGCCTCTCGGCTGGACGGAAATTGAATACCCCGGGAGCGATATTGCATTTGCAAATATAGCAACCGGCAGCGGTATAATGTTTACCGTGTCTTCCTCAGAAGGACTTGACGAGAATACATATATAGATCTTTTCTTATCAGAACTTAGAAAAATTGGTTTGGGATATGAGATCGATGAAACAAGAACGCCCGTTATGATCGGCGCTTCGCGCTTTCAAAGAGTGACCGCTCACGTAAGTTCAAACGGAGTTGATAATATGGATCAGTATATTTACATCGCCGTTATAGGCGAAAAAGCTTGTGTGATCTCGGCGACCACCGTTAGCGGAGCGATGACAAGCGATCAGATAGAAGCTAGGTTTTCAGAATAAAGCTTTTATAAATAAAAAGCCCGCAAAAGCGGGCTTTTTAACTTAAAAGGCGCTCATATGAGCGCCTTTTTGTAATGTCTATTATTTGCCGAGCATTTTTGCGACTTCTTCGTCGAGGTTGTCTACCTTTTTCTCGATGCCTTCGCCGCGTTCATATCTCTCAAAGCCTGCGATCTTGATGCTGCCGCCGAGAGCCTTCGCCGTCTGTGCAACGTAACCGGAGACCTTCATGCTGTCGTCCTTAACGTATGCCTGCTCTGTAAGGCAGTTAGCCTCATAGAACTTGCCAAGCTTACCTGTTGCCATCTTTTCGATGATGGGTTCGGGTTTGGAAGCGTTCTTCGGATCGTTCTTGATCTGCTCTTTGATGATAGCCGTTTCTTCAGCTATAACGGATGCGGGAACGGATGCGGGATCGAGGTACTGCGTCGGATATGCGCCGAGCTGGAGCGCGATATTCTTTGCAAATTCAGCAAAGTCAGCGCCGTTTGTGTCAACGCCGTCTGTTACGAACTTAACAATAACACCCGTAACGCCGTTACCGTGTACGTATGTGCTTGTTGTGCCTTCAACAACTACGAAGCGGCGGAGAGTGATGTTCTCGCCGATCGTGAAGATCTTATCCTTAACAGTTGCTTCAACCGTGTACTCTGTGCCGTCGAACTTGCAAGCGTTAAGCTCTGCAATGTCCTTCGGATTGCAGGAAAGGATGGTGCGAAGGATGCCGTTTACGAACTCAACGAAAGTTGCGTTCTTTGCAACGAAGTCTGTCTCGGAGTTGACCTCGACCATAGCCGTCTTGTCGCCGTCTTTCATTATTGCAACAAGTCCCTCTGCAGCTATTCTGTCTGCTTTCTTTGCAGCAACTGCAACGCCGCGTTCGCGGAGAAGCTTGATCGCCGCTTCAACGTCGCCCTCTGCTTCAACAAGAGCCTTTTTGCAGTCCATAAGACCTGCGCCTGTTTTCTTTTTGAGGTCACCTACCATCTGTGCGGATATATTAACTGCCATTTTTATTTCCTCCTGTTTGTTACTTGATTATTCAGCGTCGCTTTCTGCTGTTTCTTCTGTTTCTGCGCTTTCGGAAGCGGGTGTGTTCTGTTCGCCCTGCTTGCCCTCTATAACTGCGTCTGCAAGTACGGAGGAGATGAGCTTGATAGCGCGGATAGCGTCGTCGTTGCCGGGGATAACGTAGTCTGCGTCGTCAGGGTCGCAGTTCGTATCAACGATAGCGATAACGGGGATGCCGAGCTTCTTTGCTTCGAGAACGGCGTTGTGCTCTTTCTTCGGGTCAACTATGAATATAGCATCCGGAAGTCCGGGCATTGTCTTGATACCGCCGAGGTTTCTTTCGAGGTCGTTCATCTCTTTTGTGAGCTGAGCTACTTCCTTCTTGGGAAGGAGGTTGAACGTGCCGTCCTCAGACATCTTTTCAAGAGATTCAAGGCGCTTGATGCTTCTTGTGATCGTCTTGTAGTTTGTGAGCATACCGCCGAGCCAACGTACGTTTACATAGTACATTCCGCAGCGCTCTGCTTCTTCCTTGATAGCGTCAGCAGCCTGTTTCTTTGTTCCGACGAAGAGGATCTTACCGTCGTTTGCCGCAACTTCGCGAGCGAACATATAAGCCTCTTCTACCTTGCCGACTGTCTTCTGAAGGTCGATGATGTAGATGCCGTTTCTTTCCGTGAAGATGTATTCAGCCATTTTAGGGTTCCATCTTCTTGTGTGGTGTCCGAAATGAACACCGGCTTCGAGTAACTGTTTGAGTGTGATTACTGCCATTTTTTTGTCTCCTTTTTGGTTTTTTCCACCACGGGAAAACGCTCGCATGCCAAACCTTTCGGCACCAAAGGCAATGTTTTTCCGTGTGTGAATTTTTTATTTTTTCGGTTTCCGGGTACTCGTCGCCCGAAAATCCGATATATTTTATCATATTTTCATCACAATTTCAAGGGGTTATTGCAAAAAAGTTGTGATTTTATGCGATTTCTTTCATTTTTTCTTTGATTTTCCCTCGCATTTGAGCCGCTCGTATATTTCCGGCCCGATATTTACAAGCACAGCGTCCTCGCCGAAGCAAGCGATCTTATCCCACGGGATGACAAGCTCCTCGCACTTGCCAAATCCGAACACCCTGCAATCGAAAAGCACGACAATGGCAACGACCTGCCCCGAGCAAGCCTCCACCTCGACGTCGTACACGTACCCAAGCCGCCGCCCGTCGCAAGTGTTTATCACTTCTTTTTCTCTTAAATCGTTGACGGAAAATCTGTCCATATTCGCCTCCGCAAAAACGGTTTTTTATATTTTATGCGGAAAAAGGCGCGAAAATCACAGCTTTTTTACCATTCCGTACTCGTCGGTCAGCGTTCCGTCGGCTGTGCGAAGCGCATCGTGATGAACGTAGTCGATCTTAAAGCCCATTTTTTTGTAGAGCGCCTGAGCGCGTGTATTGTTCGCAAAACATTCAAGCTCCATAAGCGTTACGCCATCGCGTGCGCGGGCAATCTTTTCCATTTTCTCGAACATAAGAGTGCCGATGCCGAGTCCCCAGTATTTTTTGCGTATTGCAATTGCAATCGTCGCGCGGTGAGATGTGCGATACATACTTTTGAACATTATCTCGCAGTTACCCGCGACAACTCCGTCTATTTCGCATAAAATTTTAACACTATCCGGCGAATCGATCCCACTGCTTATCCATTTCTTCTCCGATTCGATATCGGGGCGCGGATCGCATCCGCGGCGCATAAGAAAATCGGTTTCCGACGATACCGCGGCAAGATAATCAAGCATCGCCTCGGCGTCCTCAACGCGCGGCGAGCGAAATGTTGCAACAATGCCGTTTTCAAGCGTAATTTTCTTTTCTTCGAATGTCATTTAGCCCCTCCTGATAACGTAAATTTTCGATATTATACCGCAATTTTTTCGGTTTGTCAAGTAAGGTATTGAATTTTTGCAAATTAAATTATATAATAGATAAAAAGAAATGATACGGTGATAAAAATGTTTGAAAAAGAGATAGAAGCAATGCTGCGATCAAACGGCGCGAGCCTTGTCGGTTTTTCGTGTGTTGAAAGCGCCCCGTCTCCCGACTATCCCGAGTTTAAGTATGCGGTAACGATAGCGCGCAAAATGTCGGACACCGTTATCGAAACGATAGACGGGCGGCCGACGATGTCGTACTTTCAGCATTACAGGATAACAAACACAAAGCTCGATCTGCTTGCGCTTTGCGTCGTTGATTTTATAGAGGAGCGCGGTTTCCGTGCGCTTCCTGTCGCCGCGTCGCAAAGCACGCCATACGCCAAGGGCGAATATCGCGGCATATTCCCGCACAAGACGGGCGCGCTCCTGTCAGGTCTTGGCTATATCGGCAAAAACGGGCTGCTGATAACGGAGGAATTCGGGCCGCGCGTGCGCTTTGCCACCGTTCTTACCGATATGCCGCTCAAGGCGCAAAGGCCGATGATAAACGACGGTTGCGGCGCGTGTTTGATATGCAAAAACGCCTGCCCCGCAGGTGCGATCACAGGCGAAAATTACGTTGTCGGCGCTGAGCGCGGCAGTGTTATCGACGCCAAAAAATGCTCTGATCACATGAAAACGTATAATGACGTCGGGCGCGGCGCTGTCTGCGGGATATGCGTTGCCGTATGTCCGAAAGGAAAAAATAAAGCAAAAAAGGGTTGACAAAAGCCCTTTTTTTTGATAGTATATCACGCGGTGAGTTCGAAACCATCCTCACCGAGCCTTTATAGGTTAAAAAACAAAACTAAGGAGTAACCCAAAAAAATGAAGAACAAAAAACTTTTATTCATCACGCACGCCGCCGCTATCGCGGCACTGTACGTGGTGCTGACGCTTGTTGCCGCTTCGTTCAACCTTGCATCGTATGAGGTGCAGATGCGCCTTTCCGAAGCTCTGTGCATTTTTCCCGCGTTCACGCCCGCGGCGATCCCGGGATTGTTTATCGGATGCCTTATCTCCAATTTCATCGCCGGAGCCGGCCCGTGGGACGTTGTTTTCGGATCCCTCGCAACGCTTATCGGCGCTGTCGGAACATACCTTCTCCGCAAAATCGCGCTCCGCGGAAAACTCGGGTTTGTCGCGGCCATTCCACCGATCGTATCGAATATGATCATCATACCGCTTGTTCTTTACTTCACTATCAACGCAGAGTGGTCGATCCCGATGCTTATGCTCTCCGTCGGCCTTGGCGAGCTGATCGCCTGCGGCGTTATCGGTACAATACTGTTCTACGTCGTCAAGAGATACGGCGATAAACTCGGTTTTGCAACGAAAATTGAAGAAAAGAAAAATGCAGACAACGTACTAAAAGAAGCAAATCCGTAAGAATAAGTTATACAAATATTTACATATTTCAATATTGATGGTTTTGAAAAAGCCTTCCGAAAAGGAAGGCTTTTTGCTTTATTTTTCTGCTTTTTTTGCTTCTTTTGCCGCTTTCTTTGCTGCTTTTTTCTCGGCTTTGATCTGCTTTTTTGTCGGGAAGCGCGATGAGAGCGTCGGGAACGGAAAGTCATATTCAACGTCCTGCGGCGGCGTTTCAAGCAAGCTCGGATCGGCAAGATATTTCTTCATAGCCGCAAAAGCCTCTGCAAAATAATGTCCGTCGGCGATGCGTTCATCCATTACAAGTCCAAAAGGTATTTCTTTTGTGAGCGTCACTTCCCCGCCGACGCTTCGCGGCGTTTCGACCGTATTGCCCATCGCCATTATCATATTGCACGTGCCGAAGTTATAGATGTGGTGATAGATGTGATTTGTCTTTATCGATGCAAGGTTTGTAAACACCATCGACTCGTGAAAAGGGCTTATGTCGCAAATTGCCCTCGGAAGCAAACCGTGCCTGTCGGCAAAGCGGATAAGCCAAGTGAGGAAGCGCATAAGTCCGGGGACGCCGATTATCGCTTTCATTATTTTGTCAAGCCCGTTTACGTTTTGCGCGTTTGAGTTCGCTTCGACGTATTTGTCTATCTTTTCGTTAACGTCGAAAACGGTGTCGTAAAGATCGAATTTGATCTTCCCCATAGTGCCTTCTTTTTCGCCCGGACGAAGAACGACCATACCGACCGACAGGTCGTTATGCGCGTAAATGCGGCTTCTGACAACGAATCTGTTGAGCGATTTGAACTGCGATACAGTGCGGACGTATGCGGCAAGGACTACCGCCATATGACTTATGCGTTTGCCTTCCTTGCGCTTTTGTATGACGTAATTGTGTATCGGATCATACGCCGCTCTGATCTCTATCATATTCATCGAGTCCGATCTTTCCGTCATTATGAACGGAGCTATAAGATACATCGGCCCCACGTCTTTAACGAGTTTACCGTCGCGCCTCATTCTGAGTCCCCCTTAAAAGTTATAAATATGGCGCGAAAATATGTTTCGCGCCGGGTTTTCAATAATAAAACGATTTATGCACGTCATTCGGGACGTTTTTCAGCTTTTCTTTTCAAATTGCGGCTCGGATGTGAGATTTATGCCGAGGCGTTTGAATATTTTTTCTTCCGTTCTCGACGGGATAACAGTAAAGTGAGCGTCAAGCCCGCGAAGCTCGTCGAGCTTTGAAAGCGCCTTTGCCGCGTCCTCGCTTGTCGCACTGCTTATACTGAGTGCCAAAAGCACCTCGTCGGAGTGAAGTCTGGGGTTTCTGTGGTGAAGATACTTCGTTTTAAGGGTGCAGATCGGTTCAAGCGCCGTGGGACTTATTATATCGAGGTCCTTGTCGATGCCCGCCAGCTTTTTGAGCGCGTTCAGCACAAGTGCCGCCGCCGCGCCGAGAAGAGGCGACGTTTTGCCTGTTACGATATCTCCGTTGTCAAGCGTCATCGCGGCGCAGACAGTGCCCGTTTCCTCCGCTTTTTTGAGTGACGCCGCAATTGCGGGAACAAGGTCCGCCGTCACGCCCGACTGATTCATAAGGAGTTTGAGCCTTGCGACCTCGTTAGCGTTTGAGGCACTGCGTTTGTACTCGACGGCCGCTTTGTAATAGCGGCGCAAAATTTCCGTTTTAGCCGCACGGCAGACGGCGTCGTTGTCGTAAATGCAGAAGCCCGCCATATTTACGCCCATATCTGTCGGCGATTTATACGGCGATTCGCCCTGGATCCGTTCAAGCATGGCGCGAAGCACCGGGAATATCTCGACGTCGCGGTTGTAGTTGACGGTCATCTTTCCGTAAGCTTCAAGATGGAACGGATCGATCATATTCATATCGTCAAGGTCGGCTGTTGCCGCTTCGTACGCCACGTTTACGGGGTGGCTGAGAGGGAGGTTCCAGATCGGGAACGTTTCAAATTTTGCGTATCCCGCAACTATGCCGCGGCGGTATTCGTGGTAAAGCTGCGAAAGGCAGGTCGCCATTTTGCCGCTGCCGGGGCCTGGAGCCGTTACGACAACGAGTGGACGGCTTGTTTCAATGTAATCGTTTTTGCCGTAGCCTTCCTCGGAAACGATCTTTTGCGTATCGGACGGATAGCCTTCGATGGGATAATGCAAAAAGCTGCGAACGCCGAGCTCCGCAAGTTTTTTTCTGAAGAAATCTGCGGCGCTCTGCCCCGCATACTTCGTTATTACAACGCTTCCGACGTAAAATCCTAAGGAGCGGAAAACGCCGATAAGGCGGATCACGTCTTCATCATACGTGATGTCAAGGTCAGAACGAACTTTGCTTTTTTCGATGTCGTCGGCGCTGATGGCGATAATGATCTCCGCATCCGAGCTGAGATTTTTAAGCATCCTGATTTTTGAGTCAGGCTCAAATCCCGGAAGCACACGCGAGGCGTGAAGATCGTCGAACAGCTTGCCGCCGAATTCAAGATAAAGCTTGCCGCCGAACTGTTCTATTCTTTCTCTGATATGTTCGGATTGAAGTTTTATGTACTTCTCGTTATCAAAACCTTTTTGCATACTTTTCTGCTCCCTAAAAAAATAATAATGGATTTATTATATCACTCAAGAGTTTATTGTCAAGAAAAAAATCAAAAAAAGTCAAAAAAAATTGATATTTTTTTGACTCGTTTTTTTACATCGTCACGACCTTGCCGTCCTCAATATGCACGTGCATATCGCAAAGCTTCACATCAAAGTTTTCGTGCGTCACCATGATGACGCTTTTGCCGCGAAGTGCCGAAAAAACGTATTTTTTTACCATATCGGCAGTCTTTTCGTCAAGCGCACGGAACGGCTCGTCAAGAAGATAATTGTCGGCGTTATACGCTATTGCGCGGGCGACGGAAACGCGCGCCGCCATACCCGAGGAAAGCTCGCGCGGGCGCAGTTTTGACGCATCCGAAAGCCCAAGACTTTCAAGTATTTCACGGGCGCGCCGTTCATTATCTGTTTTCGGGACGTTTTTGTCCATAACGCAGACGACGTTTTCGAGCACGCTGACGTCAAAAAGGCGCGGTTCGGCAAAGACAAACGCCGTTTTGCCCGTTGTGATAACGTCGCCGCCGTCGGCCGTCTCAAGTCCGGCGAGAATGCGGAGCAACGTAGTTTTCCCGCTTCCCGAGCCGCCCGTCAGCGCAACTGACGAGCCGTCGGCGCGCAGCGAAGCGCCGCAAAGGACGCGCTTATCGCCGAAGGATTTTATCACGTCGCGTATTTCAAGCATTTTTACCGCCTCCCGCAAGCTTTGATATCCCGACTGCAAGCAATTTTTCAATTATAACGCTGAGCACGATCACCGTAAGCGTCAGCGCGAACATCTCATCGCTGAGAAGGTATGTTTTTGTGTCGTAGAGCATCGTGCCGAGCGACACTTTCGGGGTGCAAAGCACCTCGGCGGCGATCCCCGCCTTCCACGAAAGCCCTACCGCGCTCTTGACGCCAGCGGAAAAATACGGCAGCGTCGAGGGGATCAGGAGGTATTTTACCCTTTTGCCGCGGGAGAGCGAAAACACGTCGGCGACCTCCGCCATATCGCGCGGAACGGACGAAAACCCGCGAAGGACGTTTGTATATATTATCGGGAGGGCGATAAGCAGCGTCGCAGTCACGGGTACGATATCTCGCTTTATGAAAAACAGCATGACGATAATGATCGACGCGACGGGCGTTGCCTTGATAACGGATATTGCGGGAGAAATGATAAATTCGGCGCCGATATGCGACAATACCGCAAGTAGCGTTCCCAGAACCGTTCCGATAATAAATCCCATGAAAACACGAAGCAGCGACAGCCCGCACGCGGCGTAAAATTTGCCTGTCCCGAGAAGCTCCCACAGCTTTTTGAGCGTGTCAAGCGGCGACGGAACGATGACTCCCGAATTAACGATAAGCGAGAGTATTTGCCAAAGTCCCACCCAGAAAATGACGCAAACGGCGATCTTTATCGCCTTTTTTGTTGTTTTCTTCATATCAATTCCTTAAATTAAAGCCCCGTTTTTCAGGGGCTTACGGTTATTTTACGTAGTAGAAATCATCGCCGGGAAGCTTTCCTCCGACAGACGCGGGGTTTGCGTCAAACAGCACTTTCATCATATCGGAAGCGGCTTTTTTTGCCTCGTTTCCGACGTAGCAAACGATGTTGCATTTCGGAAGAGCGCGCTCGGCAACGGCGGCTTTCGGCAAAATACCGTATTTTTCAACAAGTGCCGCCGCTTCCTTGACGTTTGAAACGGCGTATTCCGTCGACGCTTTGTACTCTTTAAGGAACGCGTCAAGCGCGTCGCCGTGTTCTTTGATAAACGTGTTGGACGCGATTATAACACCCTGAACAATCGGCGTATCGCTGACTTTATTCCACTCAGCCGAAATGTCGAGCGCCACGCGAAGCGCGCCCTCTTTATCCTGCATCATCGCGCTTGAAACGGCAGGCTCGGGCAAAAATCCGATGTCAGCCTTTCCGGCGACAAGATTTGACGCGACCTCAGCGCCGTCGGAAAGGAATACGATCTCGACCTTATCCTCGATCCCGGCTT
The DNA here is from genome assembly GCA_017447775.1 of Clostridia bacterium. GTDB lineage: Bacteria > Bacillota > Clostridia > Oscillospirales > CAG-272 > RGIG6816. The sequence continues at coordinate 58,510 of JAFSMU010000026.1, forward strand.
TATTAAGAAGATAGCGCAGAATATACTCGGGCGTTGAGCCTTGTCCCGTGGCATAAACAGTCTTGCCCGCAAGATCGGATACGGAGTTTACGGTGTTTCCGCGCTCGATAAGGTAAAGCACGCCGAGCGTGTTTACGGCGACAAGCGAAATATCAGCTCCCTTATTTAAAAGCGTTGACGCAAGGTTTACCGGAACGGCGGCAAGCTCAAATCTGCCCGCCACGACTTCCGGCACGATCTGTGTCGGGTTTGTCATTATTTCAAATTTATAATTCAGTGCGGCTTTTCCGTTTGCCGCATCGTCCATCAGCTTTGCAATCCCCATTCCCGTCGGCCCGCTGAGCGCAAACGTGCGCGCCTCAACGTCAGTGTATGTCTTTTTGCCGCAAGAAGCAAGCGCGAGCGCAAGCACAAGCATTGCAACAGTCAAAATTACGGATGTCAGTTTTTTCATTTTTTGTTCCTCCTTGACGAAAGCCCGGCCTCGTCTTTAATGATTATTATTCCCTTTTCAAAGCAGATCAGTCCGTCGTCTTCAAGCATTTTCAGCGCGCGGTAGACGCTCGTTCTTCCGATGCCGAGCTTTTTTGACGCGGCAAGGCAATTCAGCTTGAACTCGCGCTTCCCCGCCGACGCTTCGCAAATGTACGACGCGAGAGCGATATCGGCGCGCGGGCTTGACAAAGACGCGACCTTTTTATTAAGAAAAGCGACGCGCTCCGAAAGAAATTTCACGTATGACACCGCAACAGCCGCGTCACTTGCAAAGATCTGTTCAAGCGTTTTTTCGTCGACGAATATGATCTCGCACCTTGTTTTTGCAACGACCTCGGATATGCCGTCATAGTCGAGGAAAACCGTCGCCGCGCCGAAAATATCGCCGTCAGACGCTTCTTTCATAAGCACGTGGCCGCCGTCGGCGGAAAAGATCCGCACCTTGCCCGAAACTATTATCCCGAGCCGCGCCGTGCCGCCGATCATATCTCCCGCGGAAAACGCTTCAACGGGCAGCGCCGCTATGCGCGCCGCCGTCAAATCCGAACATCCGCCGAAAACAGACGTGCGCCGAACCAATTCGCAAACAGTCGTTTGATCCATTATTTGCTCCGAAAAGTGTTCCGTTTGGAACAGTTTTCTATATGATACCATATTTTTAACCGATTGTCAACAGGCGTTTGACACAAAAATAAAAATATGATATTATATTTTTCGCAAAATCATTTCACTTTTTTCCTTTTTTGTCGACTTATATATCAGACGGACGTTTTTGAAAGGAGGAGCAAATGAAAAACAGTACCGCACTTTCAGATCGTGAGCTTATAGATCTGTTTTTATGTCGAAGCGAGGACGCGATACGCAAAACAGATGAAAAATACGGCGCCGAGGTTTACGCCGTATCATACAATATTTTGCACGACAGGCGCGACGTCGAAGAATGCAAAAGCGACACATACCTTGACGTGTGGAACGCCATACCGCCCGAGGAACCGAAAAATTTCCGCGCGTTTTTGCTTGGAATAGCACGGCGCATCTCTATCGACAAATACCGCGAAAGATCGCGTTCAAAGCGGGTGCCGTCCGAGCTGACATCATCCCTTGACGAGCTTGCGGAGGTGATTGCCCAAAGCGGCGGAGTTTGGGACGAGGTCGACGCGCGCGCACTCGGCGCTGTGATAAACGGCTTTATAAAAACGATAAGCGAACGCGAAAGGCTGATTTTCGTATCGCGTTATATCTGCGCGGACAGCGTAAAAAAGATAGCGGAAATGCTTGACGTTAGCAAAAAAACGGTATACAACGAGCTTGAACGGTTGAGGCTCTTGCTGAAAGAAAAGCTTGAAAAGGAGGGGTTTGAGGTATGAATGATAAACTTTTGCAGGCGCTGACATATGCTTTAAGCGATGACGTTGAAAACGCGCTTGACGCCCGTGCCGCGCTGATGACGCAAATCAGAGCAAAGCGGGCGCGCCGCATTCCGAAAATTCGCGCTGCCGCCGCTATCGCCGCGTGTCTTGCTGTGGTGATGCTTGCATTTCCGATTGCAAATGCTCTGATTAAAAATAGCAACGCACCTGCGTTAATATCAGAAAACAACAACGCATCATATTTAATTCTTAACAAAAACAACGGCGCTTTACTGAAAAACTATTATATTGAGCTTAATTTGTGCGGATTCGATTGGCATCCGGTTCATTACGAAGATGCGATATACGAAATTAGACAACCGCTTCGTCTTTATGCTTATTTTCGTGAGTATAAGGTATTTGACAAAGAAAGAATTAAGCATTACTACTATTACAATGAAGGAAACGTCCTGAGCATCAATACTTTGGCTGACAAATTGTTCGTTGACGCTCCAAAAATAATCAATTACCCCGAATCGGACTCTCTGCCCATTTTAAGAGAGTTAATCGGCGATGATAAAGATGCCGAATATGAATTGATAAATGCACGTCGCATTTCTCTTGACATTGCCGAAAAAATGCTTGAAAACGGATACGGTTTTTTCAACTTCCCGAAATTTTCATTTTCGTCATACGATTACGTCAGCATAGAATATTACAATCATCTTCTTTCAGACAGCGATTATACGCCGTTTTACGCTTTTTACATCTACATTACGACTATTAACGGCATTAAAAAATACTCCAAGGTGCTTATTCCCGCTGTCGAAGTAAACTTCACCATTTTTTATGAAGAGGAAAACTGAAAAAACGCTCCCGCGGGAGCGTTTTTTCATATTTTATCCTTCGTACGCCGCCTTGTCGCAAATGACTGTAACGTCGCGGTGGAGCTTCAAAAACGTTGCGGGAACGGCTGGCGTTATCTTGTCGTCAAGCAATGCTTTCAGCGCCGCGTGCTTGTTTTTGCCGGAAATGAGCAGTACGATTTTTTTGGCGCTGAGGATCGACGACATACCCATCGTTATAGCCTTTTTCGGCACTTCGTCAACGCTTGAAAAGAATCGGGAGTTCGCCTCGACGGTGCTCAGCGTCAGCGACGTTACGTGCGTGCCGGCGAAAAGCTCCGTGTCGGGTTCATTGAAGCCGATATGACCGTTTGGCCCGATGCCGAGGACCTGAAGATCTATCCCTCCGAGGCGGTCGATAAGCGCATCGTATTCGCGGCATTCTTTTTCGGCGTCTGCGGCTTCTCCATTCGGAACGTAAGTGTTATTTATGTTAATATTTACCTTACTGAACAGGTTTTCGTTCATAAAATAGCGGTAGCTGTTCTCGTTTTTCGGCGAGATCGGATAGTATTCGTCGAGGTTTACCGATTTAATACGGGAAAAATCAAGTCCCATCGACGCAAGCTCCGAATACATACCGACAGGCGTTGAACCTGTGGCAAGACCGAGGACGCTTTCCGGGTTTTCTTTTATCTGTGCGGCAAATATCTCAGCCGCGCGATGCGACATTTCGTCGTAGTCATTGCAAATTATGAATTTGATTTCCATCATTATTGTCCTTTACGCGTTGTCAACTATATTTTGAAGTTTATCGAAGTCTTTTTCCATAAGCTCGACCATTCTTATTTGCGTGCGGGCGCGGTCAAGATTCTGCCCCTTGCGCTGTGTGTGGAAATAAGTGTCGCCTTCAAGGTAGTCTGTAAGGAATCGCATACCGCACTCATAAGTCATAAGGATCGCGCCCCAAAGCAGATTTTTGCGCTCGATGGGCGTTATTTTGTCAAAGCCTTTGAGATATCCTTTGACGTAAGCCTCGAAAAGTTCGGTCGAAAAGCCTACTTTATCCGTGTCAGGCTCGTCCTCGGCCGCCGTGTTGCATCCGAAACGGATACTGTCGCCAAAGTCATAGCAAACGCTGCCGGGCATAACGGTGTCAAGGTCGATTATCGCAAGCGGCTTCCCCGTTTTTTCGGAAAAGAGGATGTTGTTGAGCTTCGTATCGTTGTGGGTAACTCTCGTCGGCATTTCGCCGCTGTCGAGAAGCGAAGTTATTTTTGAGCAGTAACTTTCGCGATCAAGGAAAAACTTTATCTCTTTTTCGACGTCTTTTGCCCTTCCGAGTGCATCTGAAGCAAGTGCTGTCTTGAATTTTCTCATGCGGTCGACGGTGTTGTGGAAGTTCGGGATTATCTCGTAAAGCTGTTTTGCGTCAAAGCCGTCGAGATAAGTTGCAAATCTGCCGAATGCAAAGGCACAGCTGTTGAAATCGTCAACGCTCTTTACCGCGTCATAGCAGACGGATTCGTCAATAAACTCATACATGCGGTAAGTGCCGCTTTCGTCCGTAAGATACGGCTTTCCGTCAAGCGTCGGTACGACGCGAAGAACGCGCTCATCGGGCGCTTCTCTTGCGACAGTATCGCGAAGATACTCGGTCACAAGGCAGATGTTGTGCATCAGCGTATCGGGGTTTGTGAACAGCGACGTGTTGATCTTTTGAAGGGTGTAATCTTTTCCCGTTCCCGTCGCTTTATACGTATAATTGATGTGTCCGCTTCCGTAAAGTTCGACGGACGTTATTTTGCCGTCGGTATCAAAGCGGGCGGCGACTCTTAAAAGTTCGGAATCAGTCATTTTTCTCTCCGATGTTCTTGAATTTTTCTCTTACTTCTTTTGCCTTGCCGCAGCTGTACGCGCCCTCGGAGCAAGCTCCGGAAACGCACGACGGGCCGGCGTTTTTGAACAGATTCGGCGCGGCGCCTTTTACAAGGCGGAGCATCTCGGTCGCAAGCTCACGTATCTCCCATTGCGCGCGGTTACAGCAGCGCAGCGAAAAGAAATTGAACAGCGAGCGCACGTTCATCGTCATAATAATTCTTGTATCGCACGCATTCGGAAGCACGAAACGCGCGTCTTCGTTTGCGAGCTTTTCAGCGGCGCGCGCGGCGGTTTTTTCGTCTTTGCCCTCGGCAACAAGGCGAGCCTTATGCTTTTCGGTAAGGATGCGGCGCAGACTTTCGTAATGCTCCGCGTCCTCGCGCATAGCGCGCTCAAACTCTTCTTTTGCTTCGGGGATCGCGGCAATTTCGGGAGGCGTTATGTATTCAAAATCGAGCTTTGAAACGTATCTTTGGCTCTGCACTGAAAACGACGCGATGCGATGGCGCGTGATCTGCGCAAGCAAAGCGCGCGAAACGCCCTCGATGCCAAACGTAAACGAAGCGTGCTCGACCGGGCTTTCGTGACCGAGGTCGGAAAGCATATCGAGAAAGCTCGCCGTCTTTTCGGGAGTCAGCCCGTCCATAAGCGTTGATATGTCGCTTTTTGCATAGCAAAGCTTTGCGGCGGCGGCAACTATTTTGTCGGCGTCAGGCGTGTATGCGATAAGTTCGACTTTCATATTTCTCCTCCTGTATTTGTAAATGAAATTTACTCTGTTTCAAAAGCCGTCAGCATAGGTAAATAAAATTTACCTATGCAAAAATCAAGCGGCGGCGCGCATTTTACAGCGTGGTCACAACGACAGTCGCGCCATCGGCGCGCAAAGTGAACTCTCCGGCGCCGGCGGGAACGAATATGCTTCCGCCTTTTTCAAGCGACGTTGTTTCACCGCGGAAAACAACTTCGGCGTCGCCGTCAACGGAAAGTAAATGCACAAAGCTGCTATTGTCGGCTGTAAAATTTTCCGTTTTGTTTTCTATTTTCTTTACAGTAAAATATTTGCATTTTGCGATTATTTCCCCGTCGCAAGTATATCCGACGGCGGCAGGATCAACACGCTCGATGACATTCAGCGCGTCGTTTACGTGAAGCTGACGCAAACTGCCGTCAGGTTGGCGGCGGTTATAATCATAAACGCGATACGTTATATTTGAATTCTGCTGAATTTCCGCTATGAGTATCCCGCGGCAAATGGCGTGTACCGTTCCGGACGGGATAAAATACGTTTCGCCCTTTTTTACGGGCACGTAGTTCATAAGCTCTTCAAGCTTGCCGTCCTCAATAGCCTTTTCGATTACGGCGCGCGGATATTTTTCCTTCATACCGTAAATGATGTGAGCGTCAGGCGCGGCATCGACTATGTACCACATCTCCGTTTTTCCGAGGTCTGTCGTATGCTCGGCGGCGTAAGCGTCGTCGGGATGGACTTGTATTGAAAGGTCAGCCTCGGCGTCGATAAGCTTTATAAGCAGCGGAAAGCGGTCGGGGTACGGGTTGTTCCCTATTGCGTCCGGATCGATTTTGAGATATTTTGACAGCGTAAGCCCGTCGTACTCGCCGCCGATGATCGTATTTTCACCGTCGTTACGGCACGTAAGCTCCCATGACTCCGCAATTTTTTCTCCCGGCTCGCCCTTGCCGTATTCGTTTGAAAGTCTGGAACCGCCCCATATTATTTTCTTTGTTACGGGCGAAAGTTTTATCGGTTTTTTCATATTATTTATTTCAAAAATCTGCTGATTTTCTTTCTTATTCTATTGAAGTAAATGCGGACAAGCACGCCGTAGAAAATATCCGCAAGGACGAATATCACGTTTGCCAGAACCGCGCCGAGAATTATCATCCACGTTTTGTCCGGTATTTCAAGCAGAGTGCGGGCTAAAAACCACAGCGCCGCAAGTTCCACGTTGAAAAGCGCGATCTTGCACACGTAAGCAAGCGCCGGGTGAGTTTTTGCTCCGAGCTTTTCAAACAACATTTTCGTGATCGGCAAAAGTCCGAATATCAGCGAAAATAAGATACCGGCAAGCCGGCTGCCCGGCACGATCAGAAGCGACAGCGTACTTGTGACGATATACGTGCCGAATGCCCACGGAAGCCCAAGCTCGCACAGCACAAAAAGCACGCACAGCGACGCCACAAACGCCGCTGATATGTCAAGTACGTCGACAAGGGAGCCGAGCAAAAGCACGACAGCGCCAAGCGACGCAAATATCGCCGAGATTGCAAGTTTTTTTGATTTTTTCATTTAGCAGCACCTGATAAGGTCGCCGCCGCAGCATTCGCAGCAGCAATCGGCGCAAAGAAGCCCTTGGCAAATCGTGCAGGCAGTTCCCGACGAATCGCGTTTGTTCAGGTTCTCGGACGATTGATTTATATTGTTGAACGCATTTCTGTACTCTTCGTTGTTCGGATCGAGGCGGCACGCCGTTTCAAAGAACTTCGACGCTTCAAAATACCATCCACGCCCGACGAAAACGCACCCTTTGAGGTAGTGCCATTCGGCGTTTCTTCGCTCTGACGGAACGGAGTTGAGCCTGACGTCCGCTTCGTAAAAATTGCGCTCGTTTATAAGATTTCTTATCTCTACAAAGTCGAAGCTTCCCGTCGATTCACTGCCGTTTGTGCCGAATCCGCCACTCTGGACGTCCTTCATAACGGTGTCGTAAGCTTCGTTGATCTCTTTCATTTTTTCAGCGGCGAGATCGGCCAAAGGAGAATTAACATAGTTGTCGGGATGGTATTTTTTCGCCAGTTCGCGGTATGCTTTTTTTATCTCTTCCTCACTCGCGCCGCGCGAAATACCGAGGACTTCATACGGATCCTTCATTTTTTCTCCTTTTTCTTGGTTTTATTGAGATTTTCCGCAAGCGTATATCTCATTCCTTTTGTAAGTATGTTCGATATGCACCCGGCGCACTCTCCGCCGGACGGGCCGAGGTCAAACGCCGCAAGCGCCGACACAAGCTCCATTGAAAGCACGCCGTCAAGACCGCTTTTGATGAATTTTTGCGATTCTTCAAGTCCCATCGCTTCAAGAAACGGATTGTACGATCCGCTCTTTTCGTCTTTTTCAAGATCGCACGCGGCGTCGGCAAGATATACCCATTTGCCGACGTGAACGCCTATCTCGCGCGAAATCGCCTGCTTGTCGCCGTCAAGTCCGAAAGATATGCACTCGCCGAGCAGATGTCCGAAAACTTCAGCCACCTCGCTGGGATTTTTGCATTTTTCCTTTTCAAGCGCGGAAATTCGGTCAAGGTCTTGTTTGATGACTTTGCCGACGTCGCTGTACTTTACCGGTATTTTTTTAACGGGGCGTTTTGCAAAAAGCCGTGCCACGCGGGCAAAAAACCGCTTTATTCCCCGCTCGTCCGCAATATCGTCGAGGATTTTGTAATACGTCATATACGCGCTTACGTAAGACGAATATTCAAGCGCCTCGCTATCTGTTCGTATCGGGAGCTTTTTCAGCGGATGCACCGGGCAGCGCCGCATTTTGATTTCGCTCGGTTCCTCGCATATCCATATACGCACGAGCGCGAAGAAAGTCATATCAAAACTCAGGGACGCACACGACAGTTCGGTCGTGTGCTTCCCCATTGAGCGGCAGAGGCCGCAATATACGCTTTTGAAATACTCGTTTTCCCGAACATACAGATCGGGAACGTACGGTTTTACCGAGCCGAACAAATCAGTTGGAGCTCGACGTCGAGCCGTTTGTTATAGCTTTTGAAAGGAACGTCGTTGACATTTTGAACTTTTCGACTGCTTTTTCATCTACAACGATCTTGTCCTTGTAAGAATGAAGGAGCGTATCGAACTTTTCGTAGATGACGAGGTCTTCAAAGCTTGTGAACAGATCGGCGAATTCGCCGTCTTCGTCCGCATAAGGCTTTTCGGCAAGTTCAATTCTGTTGACGATGTAATATTTTTTGCTTTCCTCAACGCCGATAGCAGACGTGTACTCGCCGACTTCGAGCTTGTTGACAGCCGTCATAACGTCTGTGTTGCTGATGAAGTTGGCGTCTTTGTTTACCATAAAGCCGTTTTCATAAAGGTAGCTTACGTAATCGTCGGAGTATTTGAGCATAAGCTCTTTGAAAGTTTCCTTGCCTTCGTCAAGATCGGCGATTATAGCGTCGGGAAGGTTGGATTTTTCTTCTTTTTCTTCGTCTGTCAGCGCTTCTGTTTTAAGAGAAACGATCTCGACCTTGCTGATGTCTTCAACTTCCTTGCCGTCGACTCTGCCGAGGTTTTCGATATCGACGTTATCCTCATCGTTGATCTTTATGCTGAGCTTGTACTCAACGTTTGACGAATCAAGGCCGATATAGAAATCGTCGCCGTCGGGGTTTTCGACTTTAGCGAGCTTATTATTCATATCAAGGTAGATATACATATAGCCCTTGTAGTTTTCTTTATAGTACGTTTCTCTTTCCTCATCCGTTACGGGATCTGTCGCATTTGCGCCTGTGTAGAGGTGCGAGAGAAGGAGCTGACGTCCGTCATACCATGTCTGGTAGTAATCGTAAAGCTGTTTTGCGGTGTATCCGTAGTACTGCTTGAACGCGCCGGGACCGCCGGCGTCGTTGTTGGCCTTTTTGATGTTCTCTTTATATCCCGCGAGAGTAGCGGCGGAAAGAGAGAGACCGTATTTGTCAAGAAGGTATTTCTCAACGACAACGTCTTCCATAAGTTCTCTGATCTGGCTGTTCTGATCGGATTCAAACGTGTCGTTCATTGTCCAAACGATCTGATCGTAAAGTCTGGGCCAGTTGTTGTTCGAGAAAAGGAGCATTTTGTTTACCGTCATAAACGTGGAATATTCGCTTTCGGTAACAGTGTACTTCTTCCCGTCGATCTCAAGCGTCATAACGGCTTTCGAGCCGCAGCTTGCGAGGATCGTTACTGCCATTGCGAAAATCAGTACGGCAACGACAACACGAGTGATGATCTTAGATGATTTCATTTTAAGTGTTCTCCTTAGATTTGATGCATTTATTGTAAAAATGTGCAAAATACCACAATTACATAGTATTGTATCACAACCGAGTCAAAAAATCTACTGTTTTTTCGATTTTATTTGCAAATAATTTTTGAACTAAATATAAATTATATTATTTTTCGTTCTTATAAATTTTCATTGCGCTGATCGCAAGGTCAAGCGGCGATTCGTCCTTTTTCAGCTTGCACACCACTCTCGGTTTATCGGACGGCATAAGCGTTATACGCCCGGGGAAAGCCGCGGTGACTTTCGACCACGAAACGACGTCGAGAATTTCCGGATAAATCGTCACGTTCTGCCCCTGCCGCTCTATCTGCCTGAATCCGCACTCCGAGCCAAGCGCGCGAGCCAGCGACACGCTCATCAGCGTTTTTACAGGCTGCGGAAGGTCGCCGTATCTGTCAAGCAGCTCATCGGCGATGTCGTCAACGTCGTCGGACGAGTGTATATGCGCGATCTTTTTGTATATGTCGATGCGCTGTGACGGACTGCTGATATAGCTTTCGGGGATGTAGCTGTCGCGCCCGATGCTGACGGTACATTCCTTTTTCTCGGGTATTTTCTCGCCGCGCTCTTCAAGCACCGCGTCGTTGAGTATTTTTATATACAGGTCATACCCGACGCTTTGCATATGTCCGCTCTGATTTGCGCCGAGCAGGTCCCCCGCCCCGCGAATTTCAAGGTCGCGCATCGCTATTTTGAATCCCGAGCCGAACTCGGTAAAATCGCGTATCGCTTGAAGGCGGCGCGTCTGGATATCGGTCAGGACTTTGCCGCGCGGGAACGTAAAGTATGCGTATGCGCGGCGCGCGGAACGTCCGACGCGGCCGCGTATCTGGTGAAGTTGGGAAAGTCCCATATTCTGCGCGTTGTCGATAATAAGCGTGTTTGCGTTTGGAACGTCGACGCCTGTTTCGATTATGGTGGTGCAGACAAGAATGTCGATTTCGCCCTCAACAAGCGCCTGCCATATATCAGAAAGCTCGTCCTTGTCCATTTGTCCGTGCGCCACCGCAACGCGCGCCTCCGGGAACGCCTCGCCGATCCTCGCCGCGCGGCTGTGGATCGACGCTATATCGTTGTGCAGATAAAACACCTGCCCGGCGCGGCGAAGCTCGCGGCGTATCGCCTCGTATATCACTACGTCGTCGTGTTCGAGAACGTAAGTCTGCACGGGCAATCGGTCAAACGGCGCCTCGTCAAGCACCGACATATCGCGTATCTCGCTCATCGCCATATTCAGCGTGCGCGGGATAGGAGTCGCGGTCAGAGTCAGCACGTCGACGTTTTTCGTTATCTGTTTCAGCTTTTCCTTGTGCGCCACGCCGAAGCGCTGTTCCTCATCGACGATAAGCAATCCGAGGTCGAGGAATTTAACGTCGTCGGAAAGCAGCCTGTGCGTGCCGACTATTATATCGACGTCGCCGCGCGAAAGCGCCCGCAGCGTCGCTTTTTGCTGGGTATAAGTGCGGAAGCGCGACACCATATCGACCTTTATCGGAAAAGCGCGGAAACGCGAAAGGATCGTGCGGTAGTGCCGCATCGCAAGGATCGTCGTCGGGACAAGTATCGCCACCTGTTTTCCGTTTGCCACCGCCTTGAACGCGGCGCGAAGCGCCACCTCCGTTTTTCCGAAGCCGACGTCGCCGCAAAGGAGCCTGTCCATCGGTATCGGCTTTTCCATATCCGATTTTATCTCGTTTGCCGCCTGAAGCTGCCCTTCGGTTTCCTCAAATTCAAACGTCTGCTCAAATTCGCGCTGCATATCGTCGTCGGGAAGACACGCAAAGCCCGGTTTGCGAAGGCGCTCGGCGTAAAGGGAGATAAGCTCCTTTGCCATGCTCTTTACTTCACTGCGGACGCGCGATTTTGTGCGTTCCCATTCGCCGCCGCCGAGTTTTGAAAGTTTCACGGTGCCGTCGTCAGCGTGAGCGCCGATGTATTTTGAAACGTTGTCGATCTTGTCGCACGAAACGTAAAGAACGCCAGTGCCGGCGTACTGTATTTTTATATGGTCTGAACGAGTCCCGTCGTATGCAAGAACGCTCTCGATCCCGAGGTATTTTCCGATCCCGTGGTATGTGTGAACGACGTAATCGCCGACTTCAAGATCGGCGTAAGACAGTATTTTTTCCTTTGACGTGCGCCCGTCCTTGTTTTTGCGCCTGTACTGCGAGCGACGGCGCTCGCCGCCGTCCCCTGTCGAAAGACAGATGAATTTTTCGGATATAAGCTCAAAGCCGAAAAAAGAAAGTGCGGCAATCGCGACGGCGCCGCCGTCGATCGATTCTATGTCGCCGAAATTTTTGTACGGCGTTGCTTTTATCCCGTCGGCACAAAGCAGCTCCGAAAGGGAGAAAACCTCCGTTTCGTTGCGGCACAGTATAAGCGTCGAAGCTCCCGAAAGCGAGTTCATCCTTACGTCCTCGCGGAGCGCGTCGAAGTTTGAATCGGTCGTCGGCGGGGTGCGTGTGCGAAGCGAAAACAGCCCTGCGAGCTTATATCCCGACGACGAAACGAAATTATTGAGCAGCAGCGCGTTGTTGCTCTCAAGGAATGCGTCAAGCGCGCTCTTGTCCTTCATGAATCCGCCGCATTTTTTCGAGAAAAGTCCGGCTTCGGTCAGCACTTTTAAGCTTTCGGCAAGATGCCACTCGACCGCCTTCAGCCGCTCGGCGATAGCCGTCGTTTCAAGCGCGAAAACGGTCGTTTCGCCGTCAAAATAATCGAGCAGGCAGGCGCGTTCCGGGTAGATGACCGAAATATATTTGTCCGCAAACGGAACGTCCGCCTCGCCGTCTGAAATCGCGGCTTTTTCGCGGGCAAGCTCGGCTTTGGCGTCGCCCGTCGCCCTTTTCATCATGTCGTCGATTATCTCCCCGACGTCGCCGCGGCTTTCTTCGTTCAGAATGATCTCGCGGGCGGGGGTGACGTCGACTTTTTTTATCTGCTCCGTTTTTCTCTGCGTCATTATGTCAAAATAGCCCATCTGGTCTATTTCGTCGCCGAAAAATTCCATTCTCACCGGCAGGTCGCACTGCGGCGGGAAGATATCGAGTATTCCGCCGCGCACCGAAAACTGACCGCGCCCGTCGACAAGATCGGCTCTTACGTACCCGAGCAGCACAAGGTACCCCGGGAGCGATTCAAACGCAGTTTCTTTGCCGACTTCAAGCGTTATACGGTGGCTTTCAAGAAGCTTTGGCGGCATGGTAAAGCTGAGCGCCGCGTCGCACGTCGATATAACGGAATCGACCTCGCCGCGCTGTATTTTCATCAAGACGGAAAGACGCTGCTGTTCCGTTTCGTGCGACGATATCATATTGTGCAGCACCGGCTCGCGCGTCGGGAACACCTCGGCGCGAAGTCCGAGAGAGATAAGCGCGTCGCACGTGCGCGCCGCCGTTTTGTCGTCGGAAACGACAATAAGCGACGGAAGATCCGTTTTTTCGTCGGACGTCAAAGCGGCGAGGAAAGCGTCTGCCGCCCCCTCGCACATTCCGTTTATTTCAATAGGCCACTTTCGCGCCCTTGTTTTTGCTTCCTTCATCGCCGCGCGGATGTTTTTGTATTCGCGCATGCTTCTTATTTTTTCGACAATTACGTTCATCTGCCGCCTCAGTTGCAAATCTGCATCGCCTTATCGATGTTGCCCGCGACTATAAGCTCAACGGCGGCAAAAACGTCGTCGTATCTGTCGGCTATCGCCTTGATTTCGCCGTCGGACAGCTTTGACAAGACGAAGTCCGCAAGGTCGTACCCTTCGGGCTTTTTTCCCACGCCTATCTTAACGCGCGGATATCCTTCGCTGCCGAGCCATTCGGCGATATTTTTCAGTCCGTTATGCCCGCCGGCACTTCCCTCGCGCCGCACGCGGAGCTTGCCGGGATCAAAGGATATATCGTCGCACAAAACGATGACGTTGGCGCTCGGTATCCTGTAGTAGTCGGCAGCCTCGATCACAGCCGTCCCCGACGCGTTCATAAACGTCTGCGGCTTCATAAGAAGCACCCGCGCGCCTGAGATCTCTGCCTCCGCCGTGAGAGAATCAAATTTTGAACGGTTGATTTTTACCCCGAGCTTTTCGCCGATATGGTCAAGCGCCATAAACCCGGCGTTATGCCTTGTCATCTCATATTTTTTGCCGGGGTTTCCGAGTCCGACGACAAGATATGTCGGCGCGCCGCGCACGGTTTTCTCGGCGTCGAGTTTTTTGAATATATCGAATATTGACATTTTTAATATCTCCTTATTTGGCGGATATTTTTCGGTTTTTTCAAATTATTTTTCCGTTCTTGATTATTTTCGTAAGCTCTTTGTGCCAGAGCTTTTCGCGCCACATCCCATGAAATTGCGGACCGCAGAAATTGCTCGTCGCCATTCCCGCCCAGCACCCCGTTTCAAGCGCCGTCAAAACGCCGAATCGGTTCAGTTCAAGCACCCAGTCCCAGTCGAGAAGCGGCGCGTCTTTGTAATCGGTGACTGCCCAGCACTCCGTCGTCACGAGCGGTTTTTCCATATTCTTCGCCCAGCGCGCCACGCGGTGAATGGCATCCACCAGCGCCGTTTGATAATATTCCCTGTCGGTCTCAAACAATTCCTTGCCGTAAAGAGCCATATTTGTATAGCCCTTGTCGTCAAAGCGCTCGTAGGCGTACCCTACTTTGCGGTAGAAATCCGACTGCGTCGTCATCCATAGATGCGCCTCGATAAAATCGAGGAATCCGACGTCGAGGTTTTCGTTTTCATACCTGTCGGTAAACGAGAACGTCACGGGCATACCGGGGTAAAATTCCTTGAAGCGCTCCGTCGCTTCCCTCATCCAGCAAAACGACGTTTCGCTGCCGAGTACAACGGGCTTATCGCTCCGCAAAAACGGAGCCCACGCCGGCTGCGGAAATTCGTTGCACATATCGACGTAAAGGATGTTGTCGTATTCGCCCCATTCTTTGATCACATCGAGCGTTTTCACCCACATATCCGCAAGGTCGCGCGGCGTTTTTATATCCATTTCGCTGTGGTCCTCGTCCTGACGGAACCACGTGGAAAACCCCACCTTCACGCCGTGGCGGCGGCAGGCGCGAAGAAACGCGGGAAAGTCGTGTTCAAGGCAAATTCTGTTCACCGACGGCGAGCCCCAGTCCTGCGTGTTCCAAACGGGATAGACCGTCCGAGTTTTCGAGACGTCTTTTGAAACGAAATGCGGAAAAGCGTCGATGCGCACGGCGTCATATCCCCTGTCGACAAGCTGTGAAAGCGCCGTGTCCCAGTCTTCGTATCCTGCGCCGGGCCAGCGGCGTTCTATCCACGAAAAGTCCCACATCGCAATGGTAAACGGTTTATCCGTTTTGAACAGTTTTTTTGCCGTTTCTTTCAAAATCATTTGGGTTTCTCCGCTTTATTTTGCCGATTGTTTATTTGATTTTATCACAAAAGGCGCTCTTTTTCAAGCATATTTTTCCGCGCCGTAAAAATTCAATGAATTTTTTTCATTTTTTTCAAAAAAATATTGATATTAGTTTTTTTCTGTGATATAATAATCAATTGGTAAAGTTAGGTAAACTTTAATTAAAAATAAAAAATGGAGGATTTACCCAAAATGGCGACAAAAAAGTATTGTTACCTGTTCACTGAGGGCAACGCTAATATGCGTGAACTCCTCGGCGGCAAAGGCGCAAACCTTGCCGAAATGACCAACATCGGTCTCCCCGTTCCTCAGGGCTTCACTATCTCCACAGAAGCCTGCACGGCTTACTACGATGACGGAAAGAAGATCAACCCGTCAATCGAAGCCGAGATCATGGAATACGTAGAAAAAATGGAAAAGATCACCGGCAAGAAGTTCGGTGATAAGGAAAACCCGCTCCTCGTATCGGTTCGCTCGGGCGCTCGTGCGTCCATGCCCGGTATGATGGACACAATTCTTAACCTCGGTCTTAACGAGGACGTTGTTGACGTTCTTGCAAAGAAGTCCAACAACCCGCGTTGGGCTTGGGACTGCTACCGCAGATTTATCCAGATGTTCTCCGACGTCGTTATGGAAGTCGGCAAGAAATACTTTGAAAAGCTCATCGACGAGATGAAAGAGAAAAAAGGCGTAAAGCAGGACGTTGAGCTTGACGCTGACGATCTCAAGACGCTCGCATATCAGTTCAAGGCTGAATACAAGTCCAAGATAGGCACAGACTTCCCGTCCGACCCGAAGGTTCAACTCTTCGAGGCTATCAAGGCCGTATTCCGCAGCTGGGACAACCCGCGTGCAAACGTATACCGCCGCGACAACGATATCCCGTATTCTTGGGGTACAGCCGTTAACGTTCAGATGATGGCATTCGGCAACATGGGCGACGATTGCGGCACAGGCGTTGCATTCACTCGTGACCCCGCGACAGGCGAAAAAGGTCTGTTCGGCGAATTCCTTACAAACGCACAGGGCGAGGACGTCGTTGCAGGCGTTCGCACACCTATGCACATTACAGAGATGGAACAGAAGTTCCCCGGCGCGTTTGAGCAGTTCAAGAACGTTTGCGCGACGCTTGAAAGCCACTACCGCGATATGCAGGATATGGAATTCACAGTTGAGCACGGCAAACTCTATATGCTCCAGACACGTAACGGCAAGAGAACGGCTCAGGCTGCTCTCAAGATCGCGTGCGACCTCGTTGACGAGGGTATGAGAACGCCCGAAGAGGCAGTTCTTATGATCGACCCGCGCAACCTTGACACGCTTCTCCACCCGCAGTTCGACGCCAAGGCTATCAAGTCGGCAACACCGATGGGCAAAGGCCTCGGCGCATCTCCCGGTGCTGCTTGCGGACAGATCGTATTCTCCGCCGAGGACGCTAAGGCTTGGCAGAAGGCAGGCAAGAAGGTCGTTCTTGTAAGACTTGAAACATCTCCCGAGGATATCGAGGGTATGAAAGCGGCTCAGGGCATACTCACCGTGCGCGGCGGTATGACGAGCCATGCGGCAGTTGTTGCGCGCGGCATGGGCAAGTGCTGCGTATCCGGCTGCGGCGATATCAAGATGGACGAAGAAAACAAGAAGTTTGAACTCGCAGGCAAAGTTTACCACGAGGGCGACAGCATCTCAATCGACGGTTCCACAGGTAAGATCTACGACGGTATCATCCCGACGGTTGACGCTTCCATCACAGGCGAGTTCGCTCGCATCATGGGTTGGGCTGACCAGTTCAGAAAACTCAAAGTCCGCACAAATGCCGACACGCCGCGCGACGCAAAGAAAGCCCGCGAGCTTGGCGCAGAGGGTATCGGTCTTTGCCGCACAGAGCATATGTTCTTTGAAAAAGACAGAATCGCCGCTTTCCGCGAGATGATCTGCGCTGATACAGTTGAAGAACGCGAAGCCGCTCTTGAAAAGATCCTTCCCTACCAGCAGGGCGACTTCGAGGAGCTTTATGAGGCTCTTGAAGGCTATCCCGTTCTTATCCGCTTCCTCGATCCGCCTCTCCATGAGTTCGTTCCCACGGAAGAAGCTGACATCGAAGCGCTTGCAAAAGCTCAGGGCAAGAGCGTTCAGGATATCAAGAACATCATCTCTTCCCTCCACGAGTTCAACCCGATGATGGGACACCGCGGTTGCCGTCTTGCAGTTACGTTCCCCGAGATCGCAAAGATGCAGACAAAGGCTGTCATCCGTGCGGCTATCAAGGTTCAGGCTAAACACCCCGAATGGAACATCGTTCCCGAGATCGAGGTTCCGCTCGTTGGTGAGCTCAAAGAGTTCAAGTTCGTTAAAGACGTTGTCGTTGCAACGGCTGACGAAGAGATCAAGGCCGCCGGCTCGAACCTCAAATACGAGGTCGGCACGATGATCGAGATCCCGCGCGCAGCTCTCACGGCTGACGAGATCGCAAAAGAGGCTGAGTTCTTCTGCTTCGGCACAAACGACCTTACGCAGATGACGTTCGGCTTCAGCCGCGACGACGCAGGCAAATTCCTCGGCGCTTACTATGACAGAAAGATCTACGAAAACGATCCGTTCGCAAAGCTCGACCAGGTCGGCGTAGGCAAGCTTATGAAGATGACAGTTGAAGGCGGCCGCAAGACCAGACCTACAATGCACATCGGTATCTGCGGCGAACACGGCGGCGATCCGTCCTCCGTTGAATTCTGCCACAAGATCGGTCTTGACTATGTATCGTGCTCACCGTTCCGTGTGCCGATAGCAAGACTTGCAGCAGCTCAGGCAGCGCTCAAAGACAGATAATTTGCAAAATAAAAATTCCCGCGAAAGCGGGAATTTTTTTTGTTTTTAAGCTTATTTACTGATCTTTTCCGTAAAGATCGTTATAAACGCCGACGATCAGTTTTTGCATTTGCTCCCTGTCACAAGCGGCGGTGCAAAGAAGCATCGGCTTTGCGTTTTCATAAGGAACGTCAAGCGGCGCGTCCGGCATAAGCGCTTTTGCCGATTTTGTCGGTTTTACGAGGAAGCGATCGTCATATATGCCGCCGACGATTTTCCCGTTAAGATATATAATGTACTCACCCATCATGGCGCGGTACGATATGCCGCAGATTCCGGATAAGCTGTCGAGGATAAAATAAAGGTACTTGGCACTTGACGCCATTTTATCTCACTTCCCCGTACTGCCAAAGCCGCTTTGGCCGCGCTCGGTCGCGCCGAGATCATCGACTTCGCAAAACTCGCATTTGAGAAACGGCGCGATCACAAGCTGGGCTATTCTGTCGCCACAAGACACGGTCTGCTCCTCGCTTGATTGATTATAAAGCGGCACCATTATCTCGCCGCGGTAGTCAGCGTCGATAACGCCGACCTTGTTCGCCGGGGCAAGTCCGCGCTTTGTCGAAAGACCGGAGCGCGCATAGACGAATCCGCCGTACCCCTCGGGTATTTCAATTGAAATTCCCGTATGTATAAGCACTGTTTGGCGCGGTTTTATAACGATATCTCCATCTGTCAGCGCATATAGATCGGCGCCGGCGGAAAATTCACTTCCGTAAGTCGGTATTGTCGCGCGCCCGTCGAGTTTTTTAATATTTACCTTCATATTTACCTCATTTAACGGCAAACGCACCGAAAGGAGCGATCGCAAGCCCGGCAAGCTTGAAGCACTGCTTCCCGAAT
Organism: Clostridia bacterium; assembly: GCA_017447775.1. GTDB lineage: Bacteria > Bacillota > Clostridia > Oscillospirales > CAG-272 > RGIG6816. Next base: position 77,263 of record JAFSMU010000026.1, read on the forward strand.
GGAATGCCTATTATCGTTATGCAAAAGATCACGCCCGCGAGCAAATAGCCTATCGCAAGCTCGAGTCCGCCGAAAATTATCCATAGTATATTAAGTATGATATGTGAGCTGAACTGTCCCGAAACGACTTTTCCAAACGGGAAAAACGAAAGCTTTGCGATTTTGAAACACTGTGTTCCGAACGGTATTCCGACTATCGTTATGCACCAGATGACTCCTGTCAGAACCCAGCCAATTCCAAGCGGAATGCCGACTATCAAGAACCAGATGATATTGCCAAGCGTTTTCATTTTTTTCGCCTTCTTTCAAATAGATTTATATAAAGCTTTTCATATTTCTCCGTCATTATTTTCGCGGAATACTTTTCATCATACGACTTTTTGGCGTTGGCAGAAAGAAAAGCAAGCTTTTCTCTGTCGTTATAAAGCGAAAGAATCGCGTCGCAAAGCCGCGCGGAATCTTTTTGAGGAATAACGACGCCGTCATATCCGTCGGTAACAGTGTCGGGATTGCCGCCGAAATCCGACGCGATGCTCGGAACGCCGAGCGCCATCGCCTCGGTTATGGCAAGCGGCGTCGTTTCTGTTCCGTAAGAGCAGTTGACACCGACGTCCATTACAGCATAATACGGCGCCATATCGAGCTTGAATCCGGCAAATATCACCCTGTCGGAAATTTCGAGCGCCGCGGCCTGTTTTTTCAGATTTTCCATCTCGCTGCCGTCGCCGACGACAAGGAGGTAAATATTATTTACCCCGATCGTTCCAAGCGCGTCAAGCAGGTATTTATGCCCTTTATAAGCCTCAAGCCGTGCTGAAATCCCGACGACAAACGCGTCGCGCGGAATGCCGAGGCTATCGCGCATATCGTCGCGTTCTGTTTTTGTAAGTTCACGCAGTTTTTCCGAGCCGTTTTTGATGACTGTTATCTTTTTTTCGTCGCATCCCATGTCTATAAGCAGACGCTTTGCCGCCTCTGCCGTCGCAATATAGTGCGTCGTGATAACGTTTGATATAAGCCCGCGGAGCTGTTTTTTCGGAAAGCTTTTGTCGCTTTTTGAAAGCTCAAAAACGCTGTGGCGCGTCATTATACGCACTTTTACGCCGCACTGCCATGCGGCGATCCGCCCCGAAAGCGAGGCGTGACAATGGACGATATCCGGCTTCTCAGCGCGGATTATCCTTCTCAGCTCGCGCGTGTACTTGCCCTCAAACGACTTGTCGCGCCCGTATTCCGTTTTGATGACGCGCACGCCCGTTTCATCAATAAGCGGTATAAGCGCAGACCCGCCCGGCACGGCGACGGCAATATCAAATCGCTCTTTGTCGATATTTTTCAGCACGGCGACAAGCAGTCTTCCCGCGCCGCCGATGTTCGTATCGGTAATTATATGAAGTAACTTCATCTGTCCTCACAAAATGCTTTTTTGTTTATTATTGCATATATCGCGCCAAAAAGTCGGGTAAATAAAATTTACCCTTGAAATCAGGGTAAATTTTTTTTACTTTTACATAAATTGCGCCGTCGTTTCAAACGAGAACGACGCGCCCGCGTCAAGCGTGATCATTCCCTTTTTGTCTGATATCGGGCGCACTTCGCCCGCGTCGTCGGGTATACCGTGCCACGGCTCGATGCAGACAAACGGCGCGCCGGGCTTTGCCCAGAACAAAAGGTACGGGACGTTTCCGAATGTCATTTTGACGTTTGGTGCTCCCGTGATGTCGGTAAGCGTTACACTGTCGAACTGCGGCGACGGGATTATCAGCGCGTCGTTATCGAAAATATGCTCACTGAGAACGACGCCGTCAAGCTTATCCGATATTTTCCTGCTCCCGTTTATCAGTCCGTCGGAGTCTACCGTCAGCGTGTCCGTGTCGTACTCGCCCGGGAATGATATTTTCCAGCCCATTTCAGCCGAATATGCGGGGTGTGCGCCGATGGAAAAATACATCGTCCCATCGCCCGTGTTGACTACCGTGTAGACGGTTTTCAGCTTGTCATCGCAAAGCGCAAACGACACCGCAAGCTCAAAATCAAACGGGTACGAAATTTTCGTCTTTGCGTCGGAGCGAAGCACGAACGCGGCGCGTTCCTGTTCAACTTCAAGAAGGTCGAACTCGCGGCGGCGCGCAAAGCCGTGCTTTGGCAGGCTGTAACGCTCACCGTTATAAGTATATGAGTCCTTTGAAAGCCGCCCGCAGATCGGGAAAAGAATAGGCGCGTGCCCCGACCAAACGGTCGGATCGCCCTGCCACATATATTCCTTGCCGCTATCCTTGCGTACAACGCTTTGAAGCTCCGCGCCGAGCGGATTTATCGCAGCTTTCAACTTGTCATTTTCAATAATTATCATAAAAAGCCTCTACTTTCTTACTTTATATAATACTTGAAAATTCGGAAAAAGTCAATACTAAAGAAAATTTTCGGATTTTTTCGTTTTGATATTGACAAATCAAACAAAAAAGTTATACTATAATTGTACAAACCGTCGGACACGTTTTCCGTTTTTGGCGTTTGCAGAGAGAGGCGCATCGGTGTAAGCGCTTTATCGCCGCACGGAAGATACCACCGACCTTTACCCGCGCAGGAAATGGCGCGGCGGTCGCCCGTTAGAGCATGCAGAGATAAATTATTGAGTGGGACCGTGTTATGCACCTCGATTTTTCGGGGCGCATTTTATTTTTTTGAAATAATTTTGAAAGGAAAATACAGTATGAAGATCACCATCAACGAAATCGTTTACGAGGTTGCCGACGGACTTTCCGCCTACGACGCCGCAAAAGCCGCGGGCATTGCGCTCTCGCGCGATATTCTCGCCGCCGAGATAAACGGCAAAACGAGCGACCTCACATCCCCCGTCAAAGACGGCGACGTGGTTAAACTGCTCACATTTGAAGACGAGGGCGGCGCGCACACGTTCCGTCACACGGCGTCGCACGTTCTTGCGGCAGCCGTAAAGCGCCTTTACCCCGAAACAAAGCTGACGATAGGGCCCGCAATTGAAAACGGCTTCTACTACGATTTTGACAGCGAAACGGCGTTCACCGCCGACGTTCTTGAAAAGCTCGAAGCCGAGATGAAGAAGATCGTCAAAGAAAACGCGAAAATGGAGCGTTTCACTCTTCCCCGCGCGGAAGCTGTTGAATTTATGAAAAACGAGCCTTACAAGGTCGAGCTTATAAACGATCTGCCCGAGGGCGAGGAAATTTCTTTTTACAGAATGGGCGATTTTACCGACCTTTGCGCCGGCCCGCACCTTTTCTCGACGGGCGCAATAAAGGCGTTCAAGCTCACGGCGTGCAACAGCGCGTACTGGCACGGCGATTCCAAGAATAAGGCTCTGCAACGCATTTACGGCACTGCGTTCCCGAAAAAAGAGGATCTCGACGCATATCTGCAAAAACTCGAAGAGGCAAAACTGCGCGACCACAGAAAGATAGGCAAAGATTTGCAGTTGTTTATGACAGACGACCTTGTCGGCCGCGGCATGCCGATGTTCCTCCCTAAAGGCTACACGCTTTGGAGAATACTCGAAAACTACATCCGCGACAAAGAGATCGCGTCCGGCTATCAGCACGTGCTGACTCCGTGCGTCGGCACTGTCGAACTTTACAAAACGTCCGGACACTGGGAGCATTACCAGAACAATATGTTCCCCGCCATGAACGTCGATGAAGAAACTTACGTCCTTCGCCCGATGAACTGCCCGCACCACATGAGGATCTACGCAAATTCGCGTCATTCCTACCGCAACCTCCCCGTCCGTATCGGCGAGATAGCGCACGATTTCAGATATGAGGCTTCCGGCACGCTCAAAGGCATCGAGCGCGGCCGCCACTTCTGCCAGAACGACGCGCACCTGTTCGTAACACCCGAGCAGATCAAGGACGAGTTTGCAAAGGTCGTCGACCTTATCTTTACGACGTACAAAGACTTCGGCATCACCGACTACCGCATGGTGCTTTCCCTGCGCGATCCCGCTGACAAGGTAAAATATCACGACGACGACGAAATGTGGAACACGGCTGAAAACGCCCTGCGCGACGTGCTGAACTCCCTGGGGCTTAAATACACCGAGGAGATAGGCGAGGCGGCATTCTACGGCCCGAAGCTCGACGTAAACGTAAAGCCGGCAGTCGGCGCGGAATACACGCTCTCCACTTGCCAGCTCGATTTTTGCCTGCCGGCGAAATTCAATCTGACGTACATCGACAAAGAGGGCAAAGAACGCACGCCCGTTGTGCTTCACCGCGCTATCCTCGGTTCGCTTGACAGATTTATGGCTTACCTTATCGAAGAAACGATGGGCGCGTTCCCGCTGTGGCTGTCCCCCGTTCAAGTTGAGGTACTGCCGATATCCGACGATCACGTCGAGTATGCAAACAAGGTCAAGGACGCTCTTGCGGCAGCGGGTATCAATCGCGTTGAAGTCGACGACAGAAACGAGAAGATCGGCTACAAGATACGCGAGGCGCAGCTTGAAAAAGTGCCGTATATGCTCATTATCGGCGCAAAAGAGGTCGAGGAAGGCACAGTTTCCGTCCGCTCGCGCCGCGACGGCGAGCTTGGTTCGATGAAACTTGATGAATTCGTCGCAAAAGCCGTCAAGGAAGTTGAAACAAAAGAAAGATAAAATATTCGGGAGCGCGCCTGCGCTCCCGTTTACATAGGTGACGTTATGCCGAAAATAAAGCTTTACAATATGATAATGATATATCGCGGCGACAAGGTGCTTGTGCTTGACCGCGCGGCGAAAGACTGGCCGGGGCTTACTTTTCCCGGCGGGCACGTCGAGGCGGGCGAGAGTTTTTACTCCTCCGCCTTGCGCGAGGCAAAGGAGGAAACGGGACTTGAAGTATCAGACCTTGTTCCCTGCGGCGTCGTTCATTGGGCGGCGAAAAACGGCGACAGATACATCGAGTATCTTTACAAAACGGACAAATTCACGGGAGAGATTTGCGGCGGCACGCGTGAGGGCAAAATATTCTGGATGGAACGCGGCGAGCTGTGCCGCTCCGATAAACTTTCGATGAATTTTGAGCATTATCTGCCCGTATTTTTCGGTGATAAATTCATCGAAGCGTTTTTCGACCGGGACGGCGAGTCATTTGCCGGCACACCCGTGTATATGTAATATCAAAAGCCGACTATGGTCGGCTTTTTTAATATTATTTTATTCTGCGGTATTTTCATTTCATTATCTCAACATCACCGACGAGCGAAAGGCTTGAATTATCATCAACGTCGTTTGCATAGCTGTACAGTTTGATTTTTCTGCCCTCAACGGCGCTGATACTGCACTCGCCGTGTACGGAGCACCCGATAAGCGACAGGCGTGCGGGCGGGTATACTATCCCCTCAACTCCTCTGTCAGCCATGCGAATACTCGACGAGCGCAAAGTGCAATTCTGAATCTTTACGTCGCCGACGGGAGTTGTCGAGCGGATGAAATACGGAACGCAAGCCATCACGTTCACGTTTTCAAACGTGATCCCGCTCTGAACGGGCGCGTCGGCATACGGGTAGTAGCTATGCGAGTAAACGTCGTTATCAAAATGGAAAGCAAACGCCGTCGGGCGCTTTTTTTCAAGGTAGATGTCCTTAAAATGAATGTTTCGGCAGCCGCAGTTGTGAATTACGTTATCATTTTGCGTCATAACCCACAATATTCCGTCGACAAATTCGCTCCCCGACGTGTGCGTCGGCGGGGTGGTCGAGATGTACTCCTTTCCGTCGGGCGGCATTTTTGCGCGGTACATACGCCCGTTTGAGATGACCGTGTCGGAATTGCGGATCACCATTCCCTCTTTCCAGTCGAGCCACGCGCCGCCGAGAAGACGGCAGAAAAACCCCGTCGTTTCGGGCTGATCGAGGTCGTAGCAAAATTCGATAAGCCCGTCCTCGATCCACCCCATCTGAGGATTTGACACGGCATAGTCGTTGGCGTTGAGCGCTATCGGATCGTCAAACGTGCGAAAAACGCCGTTGCGAAGGATAAACCGCTTGCCCGGCCCGTAGTGAACGGCGTCCTTCATTCCCTCGATGTGAACGTTCTCGACTCTCGAGTCCTCAAACGTGCATATCTGTATGCAAAACCCGTGCTTGCCGAGGTCAAAGCATTGAAAATCCTCGATAACAGTATGTTTTGTGTAGAAAAAGCCGACGTGGCAGTTCATACCGACGATATTTTGCTTTGTTATATCGACGTCGGCGCACATAAGCCGCATCCCGCGGATCGTGATGTTGTGGTCGTATGTGCGAGTCATAGCGCCCTTGTTCAAAATCAGCGCGCCGTCGCCATCTCCTGTCGGCACGCGCTTTATATACGCGCCGGGGACAAATTCAAGCGTTGTGTCGCTGCCGATAAAAACAGTTCCCGCAACGTCAAACACACCAGCCTCATCGACGATTATCTTTCCGCCGATATCGAGCATTTTTTGGAGCGCTTTTCTGTTTAACTCGCCGCTGTTTGACGCTGAAAACCCATAATTTGATGAATAAATGACGTTTTGCATATTTTCCCGTCCTTTTTTTACTTTACGCACACATTATATCATATAAAACGTAAAAAAACGAGAGGTTTTTCAGTATTTGATAAAATTTTTGAGGGTATTTTTTCTTGCTTTTATCGTTTTACTGTGATAAAATTAAAATATTGAATCGGCTTTCGGAGGAAAAATGAAATACAGCGGAGAATACTTGCAGGAAATATCGTTTCCACTCGGCGGCATCGGCACAGGGTGTATCGGCGTTGCCGGCAACGGCGCGCTTGTCGATTTTGAGATATTCAATCGCCCGAACAAGGGCAGCAGAATAAACGGCACAACTTTTTTTGCGATACGCGCAAGCTTTCCAGACGGGAAAACAGACACAAGGATACTTATCGGCGACACGACAAAAGACCTTTCCGGGAGGCACAATGGAAGATTCGGATTTGGCTTCGGGCCGTTTGCCGACTCGATGTGCGGTCTGCCGCATTTTTCCTCCGTCACATTCGACGGGCGCTTTCCGACAGCGGAGCTGACTTTTGCCGACGGCACTTTTCCCGCTACGATCAAAATGACGGCGTGGAGCCCGTTTATCCCTCTCGACTCGGAAAACTCGAGCATCCCCGTTGCGAGCTTTGACATATTGGTTAACAGCGGCCGCGACGACGTCCGCTACAGCGTCTTTTTCTCCGTCAAAAACCCGTTTGGGAAAACGAAAAACAAAGACGTTTCAACGGATAAATACACCGCCGTCAACCTTTATGCCGACGGGGTGGAAAAGAGCGACGTTGAATACGGAGATATGACCGTCGCCGTTTTGGGCGGTGACACTCTTCAGGAATATTGGTATCGCGGCGGCGGGCGCGACGCAGTTTCGACGTTCTGGCGCGAACTGACGACGGGAGAACTGCATCCGCGCTATTATGACGACGCATCATCGCGCGACGTCTGCACCGTCGGCGGAACTGTCCGGCGCGGCGCGCCGCTCCGCTTTGCACTGAGCTGGAACGTGCCGAACTGTTATAACTACTGGGATCCCGTCAAAGACGAAAACGGCAAGGACGTGACGTGGAAGAACTACTACGCGACGCGCTTTTGCGACTCTGTAAAGTCTTGTTTTTATACACTCGACAACTACGTATCGCTTTATGATAAGACCGTCGCGTTCCGCGACGCGCTACACTCGTCCTCGCTTGATCCCGTCGTTATTGACGCCGCGTCATCGGCGCTGTCCGTTTTACGCTCGCCGACCGTTATGCGTCTTGAAAACGGAGAGTTTTACGGCTTTGAGGGCGTGGCGGAGCAGGACGGCTCCTGCGAGGGAACGTGCACGCACGTTTGGAGTTACGCCTACGCGCCGTGTTTTCTCTTCCCTGACCTTGAACGCACCATCAGAGAAACGGAATTTATTTATGACACCGCCGACACGGGACGGATGAACTTCCGCACAAAGCTTCCGCTCGGCAGAAAAGAAACGCGCCGACCTCAATGCGTCGACGGGCAGATGCTTTCCGTCGTCAAGACGCTGCGCGAATGGAAGATAAGCGGCGACGACGAGTGGCTTAAAAAGTATTTTCCCACTGTCAAAAAGGTGCTTTCATACGCGTGGAGCGAGGACAATTATCAATGCTGGGACAGGAACCGCGACGGCGTTCTCGAAGGGCAGCAGCATCACACCCTTGACGCCGACCTATTCGGCCCGTCGTCGTGGCTTGAGGGGCTGTATCTGCTCGCGCTGAAAGCGGCGGCGGAAATGGCGGAATACCTCGACGAGCACGATACGGCGAATGATTACCTCTCGCTTTACGAAAACGGCCGCAAATACACAAAAGAGCATCTTTTCAATGGCGAGTATTTCATACAGAGCACCGACATATCCGACAGATCGTATATCGAAAAATTCGACTGCCCGTCGTATTGGAACGACGAGAAAAACGAGCTGAAATATCAGATCGGAGAGGGATCGGAGATCGACCAGATGCTCGCGCAGTGGCATTCCGACATTCTCGGTCTCGGCGAGATTTACGATAAAGTACAGTGCGAAACGGCACTTTGCTCGATGATGAAGTATAATTTCAAGCCGCGCATCGGCGACGTTGCTAATCTGTGGCGCGTCTTTGCGATAAACGACGAGAGCGGCACGATAATGTGCGACTACCCCGACGAGAGCAAAAAGCCCGTAATTCCGATACAGTACTGCGAGGAGTGCATGACGGGGTTCGAATATGCATTCGCGGGACTGCTCATCGCAAAGGGAAAAATCGACGACGGAATAAAAGTTGTCAGAGCCGTCCGCAACCGCTATGACGGCAAAAAGCGCAATCCGTATAACGAAATCGAATGCGGAAGCAATTACGCGCGCTCGATGGCAAGCTTTGCCCTGCTGCCGATATTCTCCGGCTTCCGTTTTGACCTGCCGAAAAAGACAGTCGGCTTTTCGCCGGTCGTCGCGGGCGATTTTCGGTGCTTCTATTCCGTCGGAACGGGATACGGAGTTTATGAGCGCGCAGACAAAACGAAAAGCATCACTCTTATCGACGGGTATCTTGATCTGCGCTCGGTCACGCTCGGCGGGTGCGGCAAAATAACGTCCGTCATCGCCGACGGAAAACCGATAGAGTTTTTGCAAAAAGGCGACACGATCTCATTCGACGAGATCAAAGTCGAGCGATCGCTGACGTTTATTTGATAAAAAAGCGGAAATGACCACGTTTCCGCTTTTGATTTATCGCTATAAAAACAAGAAGTCTGATAACTTAGCCGTCATCAGACTTTTTGATGGTCGGAGTGAGAGGATTTTTTCGCGCGCGGCGCGCCCGCGCTTGGTCGTCGGCGGGAAAAACAGCCATTCAGGCTGTTTTTCTACACGCCTTGTTCAAATCCTCTCACATTTTTTCAAAAAATATTGCAGGCGGTCAAAAGACCGCCTGCAATATTTGGTCGGAGTGAGAGGATTTGAAAACGGCAGACAGCATTTCGCAAGATGCCGGAAATTCTCGAAAACCCTTGACATTGCTTGGCTTTTTACATTATAAAAGTTTTTTGCTTTTGTCAATTTATCGCACCTTTTTCAAAAATAGCGGACAAACAGCGGACAAAAAATAGAATTTCAGGCATGCCTCTGCGGGCTGTTTGACCTATCTTTGTTAATCAAAAATTCTCATCAACCAATCGAAAATCCGAACAATTTAGCGAGCGCCATATCCCATCTTTTGCATTTTTGCAAAAATGGGATTTTTGTGTTTTTAATAGGTTTATATTATCTTTCGAGCCCTATTGCAAAAAACGTCAAAATATGGTATAATATATTACGAGTAAATGTGAATTAAAGTAAGCTTTAACAATCGGTTCAATCGAAACAGTGTGTCGCCACTTATAGAGAGATTTTCACAGAAAAGATTAGTTGTTGCTATGATTGATTGTAAGATAGTAGACAAAAGAAGGGGCTGAATTATATGGATGAAAATTTGGTTGATGTAAAAGAAAACTATATTTATAATCTTGATCAGGAACTTTTGTCAATTCTCTTGATTGATCATTCTTCGGGACAAAATATCATTTGGGCAACGGACAACTATGTTTCTCGAGGATGTGGTTACCAAAGCTATGACAATATTACAATTCCATCTATTACAGGATATAATGGTGGTGTTGTTAAACCGAGGGTGGAAAAATCAAAAAAAGAGCAACAAGACCGTATCAAACAAAAAGCAGAAGTATTTACTCCATCGTGGGTTTGCAACAAACAAAATAATCTTGTTGATAACGCTTGGTTCGGTGAAGATTTTGTTTTCAACACCGAGGGGGAAAAAACGTGGACACCTGCCAAGGACAGAATCCACTTCCCAACTCCAACCGGTAAAACATGGCACGATTATGTTTCGGATATACGCCTTGAAATTACTTGCGGAGAAGCTCCTTATTTGGCAAGCCGATATGATACAGTTACAGGTGAATTTATTAGCATCGAATCGCGTATAGGACTTCTTGACAGAAAACTTCGCGTTGTATCCGAAAATACAGATTCTGAAGAAGAATGGTTAAAGTGGGCAAAGATAGCTTTTCAAAATATTTACGGCTTTGATTGGCAGGGCGACAATGTTCTGCTCGCAAGAGAAAACTTGCTTTTTACTTTCATTGATTATTATAAAAACAAATTTAATAAACTTCCAACTACTGCGATCTTAAGAGATATCGCCGAAATACTCTCTTGGAATATTTGGCAAATGGACGGTCTAAATTTTGTTATACCAAACAGTTGCAAAGAGTGGGATGATGTTAATCTTTCTCTATTCGGAAACGAAACGGAGAGAAAACCTTGTCCGGGATGTGCAAATAACGATCCCTATTCGCATAATGGCATTTACTGCATAATCAAAGATTGGAAAGAAAATAAAATGGTGAAATTTGTTTCACTGCTGAAACAAGGAATGGTGAGATAATGGATTTATCAATACTTGACAACGTCATTATCGGTAGAGTGGATCCACGCATCTACGCTTTTACAACAAATACTGTCCCAAATTATCTTAAGGTCGGAGATACTTATCGTCCTGTTTCAGTAAGATTGCAGGAATGGAGAGAGCATTTCCCGGATTTACAAAAAGAATATGAAAGAATTGCGAAAGTAGATGATGGCACATACTTCCGCGATTTTGCCATACATTACTTTCTTGAGCAAGAAAAGAGAAAAGCTCGTTTGCAGCAAACGGATCTTCGTTCGGGAATTTACTATTCCAAAGAGTTTTTCAAGGAAACAACGGTACAAGACGTTGAAGAAGCGGTTGACGATATTTTGCGCGATTACAACGAAAAAGGCGGGAAATATCAGTTTTATGATGCTGAAACGCGGTTGCCTGAGACATATACTTATGACAGAACGGAAACATACGATCCGCGTCCTAATCAAGATATGACAATAAAGCGTTTCAAAAAAGCGATCGATACCGGAAGGACAAATCTTCTGATGTATGCCGTTATGCGCTTCGGAAAGTCATTCACATCAATGTGTTGTGCGGTCGAGATGAGCGCCAATATCGTTGCTGTTGTTTCCGCAAAAGCAGATGTAAAAGAAGAATGGAAAAAAACGGTTGAAAGCCATGTCAAATTCGTTGATTACACATTTTTGACTGCTGATGATCTTGCCTCGGATGAATCGGCAATCTGCAGAATTATTAACGGCGGAAAGAAAGTGGTCGTATTCCTGACGCTACAGGATTTGCAAGGCGAAACGATCAAAGACAAACATAGAGAGGTTTTCGGAAATATTATCGATCTTCTGATTGTTGACGAAACCCATTTCGGCGCCCGTGCTGAAAAGTACGGACAAGTTCTGCGTACCACAGGATACGAAAAGGATGTGAAGAATAAAAAAGACGAAGAGGATTATGTTGAATCTGCAGAAGCGGATGAACAAATCAAAGTGCTTGATGCGCGTATAAAACTGCACCTTTCTGGCACGCCTTATCGTATTCTTATGGGCAGCGAATTTACAAAGGAAGATATCATAGCGTTTTATCAATTTACCGATATAGTAAAAGATCAGGAAAAGTGGATCAAAGATAATAACGATGAAGACGAGCCGGAGGAAGAGTGGAAGAACCCGTATTACGGTTTTCCGCAGATGATTCGTTTTGCATTCAATCCGAACGAATCGTCCCGTCAACGGCTTAAAGAGTTACGCGAAAGTGGGATATCTTATGCCTTTTCAGCACTGTTGAAACCCCAGTCGGTCAAAAAATCCGATGACGGAAAACACAAGAAATTCGTATTTGAACAAGAGATTTTAGATTTGCTTGAAGTCATTGACGGAAGTAAAGACGATGCTGAGCTTCTTGGCTTTTTGGATTATGATCGCATCAAAACCGGCAACATGTGCCGCCATATCGTTATGGTTCTGCCGTACTGCGCTTCTTGCGACGCAATGGAAGATCTGATCCGCGCAAATACAGGTAGATTCAGAAACCTTAACGACTATGAAATCATTAATATTTCCGGTGTTGATAAGCCAAACGAATATCGCTCTTCTGCCGATATAAAAGGCAAAATTCGCCAATGTGAAGCCGAAGGCAAAAAAACCATCACCCTCACCGTAAATCGTATGTTGACCGGCAGCACGGTGGAAGAATGGGATACTATGCTCTTTTTGAAGGATACAGCTTCTCCGCAGGAATATGATCAGGCGGTTTTCCGTTTACAGAATCAATATGTCAAAAAATATGTGGACAAAGACGGAAATACAATCAAATACAATATGAAGCCGCAAACGCTTCTTGTTGATTTTATGCCCGGCAGAATGTTCTCGATGCAGGAACAAAAATCTCAAATATATAACGTCAACGTTGACGAAGCCGGGAACAGCCGTCTTGAAGAACGTATTATGGAAGAACTGCGTATTTCTCCAATTATCGTTATGAATAGCGATAAAATGGAACAGGTCAAAGCTTCTGATATTCTTCAGGCGGTCAGTGAATATTCAAAGACTCGCGGCGTTGCAGAGGAAACAGCTGAAATCCCGGTTGATTTATCGCTTATGAAAATAGACGCCATCCGTGTTGCCATCGAGAATGAAAACGAACTCGGGTCAAAGCAGGGATTTACAACAAAAGCGCACGATGGTGATGATGACGGTTCAGAAATGGACACTTCTACCGATACCGGAAGAACAGGTGAAGAATCGGATAACGGCGGTCATGATGAAGATATTGACACAGGCCCTCAAAACGATCAAGCGGACGAGAATAGAAAAGACCCGATCAAACAATTCAGGTCTTACTATGCTCGCATATTGTTCTTTGCCTTTTTAACAAAAGATGTTGTCATTTCACTTGAGGATATAATTGCAAAAATCGATTTTGATGATAATAAGCGCGTTGCACGTCATATCGGAATTACAAAGCCTGTTTTGGGAGCAATCCTCGGTGGAATAAATAAGTTTATCCTTCGTGATTTGGATTACAAGATTCAAAATCTTAACCATCTATCCCACGATGGCACCGTCGATCCAATCGAACGAGCAAATGTAGCCGTCAGAAAGTTCGGCAAGCTCGGCGAATCGGAAGTTATCACGCCGAAAAAGATTTGCGATGATATGGTTGCTTTGATCCCTGATGACGCTTTTACAACCGCTGTTGCAAACGGTCACAAGGTTCTTGACATAGCCGGAAAAGCCGGAGAATTTGCATTGGCGATCTATGAGCGGATGAGACGACTCGGTATTGAAGACGCTAATATTAAAAATGCAATTTATACGATTCCGACTTCCGGTATCACTTATGAGTTTACAAGGATGATATATGAGATCCTCGGATTAAATGTTCACAATCTTGCTTTACCAGAAAAAATAACATCATATAAGTTGCTTGAACTTAAAGATCATAGTGACAAAGTTGATTATGAGCGAATCGCCGCCATACTTACACAGAAGAAACCTTTTGATGAAATTAAGCTGAGCGACACCGTCGCAGAAGGAGATGAGAAAATGAATTTCGATGTTGTGGTAGGAAATCCGCCGTATCAGAAGGAGGCGCCCGGTACAAGTACAAGCGATAAACCAATATTCCATCTTTTTATGGATGCTGCCTTCAGTATTGCTCCTATTGTTGAGTTAATTGTTCCTGCACGTTTTCTGTCAAACGCAGGCGCTACGCCAAAAGAGTGGAACGAAAGGATGTTAAACGACGAACATTTTAAAGTGTTAAAATATGAGCCTAATAGTCAAGATGTATTTCCGGCGGCACTTATTCCAGGAGGAATTGCAATCACTTATCGAGACAACAATCAAGTATTTGGTGCAATAGGAAGTTTCGTACAATTTCCTGAATTGTCAACTATAAATGAAAAGGTTTGGAAAATAGAATCTGTATCATTGAACACCATTATGCATTCGCAAAATAAATTTGATCTCGGTACGCTTTATTATGATTATCCAGAAATGAAGGAGCATATTGGTAGCAACGGAAAAGATAAGCGCTTTCGTCAGATTGTTATGGAGCGTTTTCCTAAGATATTTGTCGAAAATGGCAATAAAGATTATTATCGCGTATTGGGCTTGATAAAAAAACATCGCGAATACAGATATATAAAAAAGAAGTATGTTGAAGCGGAGAATTGGATTAATTATTTCAAAGTGTTCATTCCGTTTTCTAATGGTGCTTCTGGCACATTGGGTGAAAAAGCCGCGCGCCTTATAAGCAAACCGGTAATTGGTTATCCTGGAGACTGTATCACTCAAACTTTTATATCTGTAGGATGCTTTGATTCAGAAGAAGAGGCTTTGCATTTGTTAAAGTATGTTAAGTCGAAATTTGCAAGAATCATGTTGGGCATTCTAAAAGTAACTCAAGGCAATAAAGCTGAAACATGGGAATATGTTCCAACGCAGGATTTCACGAGTCATTCTGATATTGACTGGTCAAAAACAATTTCTGATATTGATAAGCAGTTATACTCAAAGTATGGTCTGACGCCTGAGGAAATAGCGTTTATCGAAGCAAAAGTTGAACCGATGGAGTAAATTGCGGAGTGAAAGTAAAAGTTGACGACTATTTTAACAATGGAATCATTGAGATGGCGCGGATTGGACAGAACATTGTACAGAGAAGCGTTATTTCAGAAAAAGATTATGCGCATCTGACTGATAAATTGGCCGAAGTGGAGCCTAAGCTAAAGTCTGAAATAGCTGAATTAATCAAGATAATTTGCGATAAGGTTATAAAATGTGATCCGCTCCAGTTGCTGAATTATTCACAAATGATGTTCCAAGCCTCAATTTTGGGCACATCCTCAGAGTTTCAACTTTTGGGGCTGGAAAACATGGCTGTGGCAAGAGCCACAGAATACATTCAAAGTATTTTTGTATCACATGAAAAAAGGACCCCGGATGCTATTGATGATCCCATAGAGTTATTTTTTGATATTAGCAAAAATATAGAAGAATTATATCAACTAATACATCAGTATTATTTGGTCATTGGAGCAAAATACAAAAAAGAACACATTGTTGATGACAACCTGATTAGCGAAATGATTGAAGCGCAGATGGCATATTCGGTGAGAGGACAAAGATATCAAATCTTTGAACTCGACTATTATCGCGGACTGCTTAGCGCCCATAATGACGTTTTTCAAAAACTTTTTTGCATTTCTGCAAACGAAATAATAGAAGGCATCAGAAAATTGCAGTATGCTTTGACACAAGGCAGGATAGACCCTCTGAATGAATTAAAAAAAATGTGTGAGTCTTTGGAGGATTTAGACGAAAATGACGCTATTCGTATTATTGAAGAGCAACGAGAAAAAGGGCAAGAACTAATATCAAAATCTTTAGGAATTGAATTAAATGATGTTTGTAGTATAACTGGATGGAACAAGGAATTTGTTGAAGCGCTCTCCTATGGATTAGGTGATTGCTCTGGTTTTTTTAATGACAGCGATTATTCCGGTTGGCCTATTGTGGATTTGCCTGTTCAAAAGAGACCATTCATAAAAATTGATGGGAATTACTATTGCTTCGACTATTATTCTTTTTCAGATAATTTTTATAGAGCGATTCAAAAAGCTGTTTCAAGCAGAGATAGCGGATATAACTGGAGCAAAGTCCAACAATATGCAAGCGAAACAATGGCAGCAGATGTTTTTCAAAAACTACTTCCGGGATGTATTGTATATAAAAACAACTTATATCCTCGGAGCAACTCTTTGAAACAATTATGTGAAAATGATCTTATCGTTCAATACTATGATGTCCTTATCATAGTTGAAATTAAAGCCGGTTCATTTGTTTTCACCTCACCTTTGCTTGATTTTGATCAGCATATTAAATCATATAAAAACTTAATAGAAAACCCGGAAAATCAATGCCAACGAACATATGATTACTTGATATCAAAAAAAGATGCATCCTTGTATAACGAGGATAAAAGCCAGAAAGCAAGCATTGATATGTCTGCTATCGCAGATGTTTATTTGATCTCAGTCACCGTTGATAATATAAACACATTTGCTGCAAGAGCAGAAAAGCTCAGTTTTATAAATTCAAATTGCAAGGCAATAAGTATATCGATTGATGATTTGATGGTATATCAAGATTATTTTGAATCTCCTTTATATTTCTTGCATTACCTGAAAAACCGTAGAGAGGCTACAACGGTAAACAATCTTGTTCCTACCGATGAGTTGGATCATTTGGGAATGTATATAAACCACAATTGTTATTACATATATTTTAATGATGCTCAAACAGACAGAATTAATCCGATTGGTTATCGCGAGGATTTAGATATTTACTATAATCAGAAATATCATCCACAATTATCGCCTGTAAAACCCGTTCAGCCAATTCCGGATCTCTTTAAGAAGATGATTTCCTTTTTAGACGGGTCTACAAAAGATAATAAAATCAGGATATCAAACTATTTGTTGGATTTTTCAAAAGAAGCAAAGGATTCCTTTTCCAGTCAAGTAGAACAAGTATTTGAACACCAAAAGGCGACTAAAAGAATAAGAACAATAACTACCACTGGAAAAGGAAAGGATGATTTATGTTATTCTTGCTTTGTTTCTCAGCCAGGAATTAAAATGGTTTCTGATTCAGAGAAACAGGACTATATTTGGTCAAATATGCTGTGGAATAACGAAGAAAACCGTACCCTTATAGTTTTAGAATTTGATGATAATAAAAATCTATTGGACATACAAACAACATTCTATGGTTACGACGATATCCCCGTTGAGCGGAGAGACGAATTACTCCTTCAAGGAGAACAGCGCGCAAAAGAAAGGTTTAGCCGCTATGTCGCAGAACATGGCAAAAAAATTGGTAGAAACGAGCCTTGCCCATGTGGCAGCGGAAAAAAATACAAAAAGTGTTGCGGTAGCAATAAATAAACCTGGTGAAAGAAAATGGAATGCATGAGTAATAACAAAATCAATACCAGGGATACAACTCTCAACAACGATCCCTTCGAGGAATATCAGCGCGAATCCGATCCGTCGAAACGCGAGCGGAGTTGAGTTTAGCGTTCTGCTAATTAATATAAAATAGAGGTTTAATTATGGAAAACACATTAAGAGGGTGCCCTGTATGCAGAAGCAAGGCGTCGTGTTTCTCGGAATATCAGCACGATAGTGTTTTTTATGATTGTCCGGTTTGTGGAAGATACGAGCTTACATTAAACGGATTCCGCATTCAGCACAACAATCATCTTGCACCATATCTATACTACAATCGTTTTAAAAATGGATTGTCGCATCCAGAATATCGTTATCACACGACAATGGGAAAAGAACTGTGTGATACGTATAAAAATGACTTTGAAAAAGGTGACACCACAAATGGGCACCCCGTACATATGGATGATGATGTGGTTAACAATTGGTATCCTAAGTCATTTTCAGAACGTATAGATAGCATCCTTATTCGTGTTTCTTCGCTTGCAAAGCATATTGGTCACCCAGTGAAATTTGATAATCAAGAAATGCTTAGTCTGCTTTTTGTTGACAGAAAAGAATTGCCAGATGATTCTGATTTTCCTCATAAAGACAGTTATGAATGGAGGGAGGATAAGGATTGTTTATTAGAAGCGGATTATGTGTTGGATTACTTAAAAGAAAGAGGATATGTAAAAGATTATTTGCACTTGCGTTCTGAAACGGGAGTAGAGTTAACATTGACTCCAAAAGGATATGCTCGTGTCGATGAACTTCAAAAAAACACATCTTATGGACGCAATGCTTTAGTGGCAATGAAGTTTGGCGAAGACACTCTTACCCTGCGCGAAGCAATTCGGAAAGGAATTACCGATGCTGGATACAATGCTGTTTTCATCGATGAAGTCGAGCACATCGATTTCATAACACCTGAATTGCTGAAATATATTCAAGAGAGCAAATTCGTTGTAGTTGATCTTACTCATCAGAACAATGGGGCATATTTTGAAGAAGGATACGCTATGGGACTGGGAAAGCCAGTTATTCAGTTATGTCAAGATGGCATAAGACTTCATTTCGACATAGCTCAAAAGAACACAATAATGTGGAAGACTGAATGTGATATTCCTCAAAGGTTGACTAATAGAATTAAGGCTACTATTGATTGATCTCATTTTCATCGCATTACAAAATGCCCGTCGCCGTTATATGTATCGCGACAATAGTCTGCGATGAAAATTGTGGCGATGGGTATCCCGGACCTTTTCGCGCTGTGAAGGCGACGACGGAGCGTAAGCGTCGTTGCCGCGTTCACACAAATTTAGGCGCGAAAAAGGTCAGCGCTCCCCGTTACGCGTTGATTTATCAACGAGTAAAGGGGGAGCGGTATGGTTGCAAATAGTAACTACACATCCTGGGGGAACGTGCAGCCGGGGCGTCGGGCGTCGCGGGCGGGTGACGACGACCGACTGGAAGACAGATTTTGGACAGGTTTTATACCGACAAACACAACGCGGGCGGCATCTACTTTCGATGCCGCCCGCGCGATTTTTTGGGATGTGCTTGTTTGTATAGTATTCTGTCTCTTTATAGATTTATCTCAATGCTGTATATATATCTACACTTGCAAACAATAACGGTTCTTTGACCGTGTTCGGTTAGTGTAACGGTAGGAGCCGAAAGGCATTTGGGACAAATTGTTGATACTTTGCCCGTGTTCATCATCTCGCCAAGCGCCTTGTTTGCCAGCGCGCTTGATTCGGGCGTTCGTTCCGGGAGTGGATTGTTGATATCCGAAAAGACGTTCATTTGAATCTCCTTCTTGCACAGTTCTTAGTCAATTTCCTAATCAATGCTCATCTTTGAATCTCTCGTTATTTGCCACAAGTTCCTCAAATGAAACAGGCATAAAGTTATTTATCTCAACACCTGCGTTGAGAACGAGTGGGCGAGATTTCAGCAGCGGCTAAAAGTCAAGGTCGGTGTTGTTGTGTATATGCCCGTGAATCATATACCACTTCGTTTCGTGACGGTATGTGAGGAGCGGGTAGTGGCACATCACAAAGTTTTTTCCATTGTCGCTGTATTCGAGAATACCGTCAATAGATTCAAAGAAACGGTTCGGATTGAGTTTTGAGAGCCAACCGTGATCAAGGTTGCCGACGATAAGGCGCTTACTCCCGTGGAGCCGCGAAAGAATGCGCTCGGGATTTTCTTCTGATTTGAAGAACATATCTCCCATGATGAAAACAGTATCGTTATCTCTGACGCGGGCGTTCCACGCGGAGACCATATACTCGTTCATTTCGTGAACGTCAGAGAATGGGCGATTACAGAATTTGATAATGTTTTCGTGCCCGAAGTGTGTGTCTGCCGTGAAGTAGATCATCCTTTTTCCTTCCTTCTTCTTCTGAAATATTCAACACTTATATCCCGACAGAATGTTTGAAGTTCACGGAGATTGTCAACGTCACCATAGAAAAGCGGCTCGAAATTGTGAGAATTAAATATTTCGTTGAGCTCGACTATCGCGTCATAAGCGAGTTTGTGGTGCGCCTTTTCGATATTTTCATATTCTTCCTTGTCTGGGTCATCTATGAATGACATTATAATCTCTCTGTTTGATGAGAAAACAAGCGAGGCAAAATAGTCGCATATGTGGGTAATATCCGTTTCAATTTGACAGACAATAGCCGGTTCATCCTTAAGATGCGGCAAAAGGCATTCTATCTGTTCTATGTACATATCATCCTCCAAAAACAATTTGCCCAGCGTGGGCAGTGACGGCCTATTGTGGCCCGCGATGATAACAGTATATCACAATTGGTTTAATTATAAAAGTGTACCCGTAGTTCATATAAAAAGCCGCGTCTTTCGACGCGGCAATTTTTATTTTTTATACTTTTCGATTTCCACAAGATCGTCTAACGTATCGAGTGCCTTATGCTGCCCTGTTTCGTTCAATTTGTCAAAGAGCAGCAATGCATCTACGGCGGGTTTTCCATATAAAGAAGAAACATTCATTAAAACAATTTTTTCGTTTGTCGATGTTGACGTTTGATTAAGCAAAGCGTCTACACTAACACCGAATATCTCCGCTACGGCGGAAAATTTGTTTGCAGGCAAATCTTTAACGCCTTTTTCTATCTTGGAGATCGACGATAGATCAGAATAGCCGAGCAAATCGGCAAGTTGGCGCTGTGTCATTTTGCGTTCGATTCGCAAATTTTTAATTATTTCGCCCGTGGTCATAAAATCACCTCATTTTTTCAAAGTATAACACACATTGGAACAAAATTCAATAATTTTCAAAAAAATAATTAAAATATATTGACAAATGTTCAAATATATGCTATAATGAAGACAGAAGGCGGAACAATGTTCCATTTCAAAAAATAATTTTAATAAGGAGATTCTTTATTATGAAAGAATTAAAACAAATCAATCGCGCCTCAATAGAGGCATTCGAAAACAGCTTCGCCAGTTTTTGGGAGGTATCTGCTCGTGCGCAAATGCATTTGCAAATGCTCGGCGCGCTCGAAACGCAAATTGGTAATGCATCGTGCGAGAAACGCCGAGAACTCGAAGATTATCGTTCTGAAATAAGAGAAAAGTACGAAGCGGAAATTGAAGAGATTTTCTCGCTTATGCGCGAAATCTCCGGCTCGGGCGAAGAAGAATGCTCGCCGGAGTGTTACGAAATGCTCAAAGCGGCGAACGAAGTGATCTGCGTCAACTTTGCGCGTGTTGCCGCCAACAACGAAGAACTCACCGATTTTTTTATCGGAAATAACAATGTGGAGGTATAATTGATGGAGAGAAAAAACATTGCAACGTTGAGTTTAGGAAACACTGTCGAAGGGTTTTATGTCATCAGCAAAATCGTTAAACGAACGTGCGTAAGGGGAGATTATCTTACAGGTCAACTCAGCGATAATACTGGAGAGATTGGATTCATATATTGGAGTTATGACGGCTCGATCACACCGAATGACAACGGTAAAATAGTCTATATTGATGGAAATGTGACCGAGTATGGCGGCGCAAATCAGGTGACGGCAGTTGAAATACGTCACATAAATGAATATGATGACGTCAATATATCTGAGATATTGCCCACAGCTCCCGTCGACGTCGGAGCAATGGGACAGTATCTGAATGGGGTCATATCCACAATAAAGGATACCGAATACAGAAAAATATGTTATGAGATACTGTCAGAAAACAAAGAGGAATTTTGCAGCTATCCCGCCGCAATGAACGTCCACGACGCCGTAATAAACGGTCTGATCCACCATACATACAAAATGATACGCGCGGCGGAATGTATTGCTGAAATATATAAAAACTGTATTGATCGCGATCTTTTGATAACGGGCGTATTGCTTCACGATATCGGAAAGATAAAAGAATTCTCGGTCAACGAATATGGGCTGGTCACAGACTACACCGAGGACGGAAAGTTCAAAGGTCATTTACTGCTCGGATCCGAAATGGTTCGGGCAAAGGCGATTGAACTCGGAGTAAATGAAGAAAAAATTAAATTACTTGAAAACATAATCCTTTCTCACCACGGCAAGCCCGAATACGGAGCGCTTGCACAGCCACTGACACTCGAAGCACAAATTGTTCATCAGATAGATATGCTCGACAGTCGTATAACCGCAGGAATTGAAGGCATCAAGGGTGTAGCCTATGGCGAGTTCAGCCAGAAAATCTTTTCTCTTGATAACATTCGGCTCTTCAAGCATATCGCATAAGGGGGCATCTTTATCGGAAAAGCACCTATTATTGACATCGCCGCCACGGGCGAGAACATCTGCCGTCTAAGAAAACAGCACGGGATAACCGTGGTGAAAATACAGAATTTCCTCGGACTTGAGTCCCCAAGAAGCATATACAAGTGGCAACAGGGAGCCGCGCTGCCGACAGTTGAAAACTTGCTCGGGCTCAGCATACTGCTCAATGTTTCAATGAACGACATTATAAAGGTCGCATAATAGTATCGGAACGGAAAAACCGTTCTGATATTTTAGTGATTATTGAAAGTGTATTGACTTTTTAAGTGAATCCGAGTATAATATATGGCGTAGGGAATATATATTTTCCTATAGAACGATGCAAAACAAAGCGCGAAAAATCAGCAGAGTTAATCTTGTACAATAGTATCAGAACAGAGTCAGTTGGAGTTTTAACTTCGGCTGACTTTTCTTTTACTCTAATCTTATATAATACAGACAAACGAATTGATGTTGGAGGATGCGAACTCCGACTTGAAATTATCTTTTGCTCTATTCTGATATAATGCAAGTAACAAAATGATAGCCGGAGTTGATAAACACTCCGGCTTTTTCTTTTGGAAAAAACGGAGCAAAGGCCAAGGCCTTCTGAACGGGAGACTCGGCGTCATTATGACAGCCAGCCGAGTGAAACAGAAAGAGAAAATGCGGGCACATCAAAAATACCACGGGTAAATTTTATGTGCGAAACAAACCCGAAAGTATCTGTGCAGCCAGCACAGAACGAGTAGTACAAACAAGACGGGACTGCCGCGCCTTACACAACAGGTAGATAGCTTAGCTTTAAATCAAATTTATTAAATTATGGAGGTATTATTTATGGCTAACAAACGAACCGAGAAAAAACTTAACTGGGAGCTTTACACAAAGCTCAATCAATTCAAAGAAAGGGGCGATG
>JAFSMU010000027.1 GCA_017447775.1 Clostridia bacterium
GAAGTTCAGCTCGGTATCGAGGTCGCGCGCAAATTTTTCGCCCAGCGTTTCGAGCACTCCGTCGCCGAGCGTTTTCCCCATGCGGCGCAGCATATTGCCTGAGATGCTTCTGACGTACGGCCCGCAGTCCGCAAAGTTCACAAACAGGCGCGTGTCGGGGCAAATGCACATATCGGCGATAAAGCGGCACGTCTTTTTCATAAAGTCGGTGTGCAGTCCGTCAACGGCGCCGCCCGTTATATCGTAAAGCAGCTCGCAAGCGTCGAAAAGCGCCGCGCCCGCCGCGTTCCAGTATGACGCGCCCTCGTTGCAGCCGCAGTCGTCCCCGTAAGTGCCGACAAACCTGTCAAGATAAAACGCCGAGCGGGAAACTATCGTCTGCATGGTCGGCAGCGTTTCGTCAACGATCACCGCCGCGCACGTCAGCACGTTTGAAATTATCCACGGCAGCCAGTTGTTGACAAACGAGTACTCCCAGCGCATTTCGTTCATAAGAAACGGCTTTATTATGCGGCGGCGAATTTCGTATCTGATTCGCTCGGTGATGACGCCGTGCGTCGCCTCGGACAGCTCTTTTTCAAAAAAGAAGTACGCCAAAGAGAGCGTCGCTCCCGTCGTCGCCGAAAACAGGTCGACTTCAAGAATGTCGTCCCCGAACTGATCCGGCAGCGGCTTTGCGCCGAGGACGTACCCCTTTGATATGCTGTGCGGCGGTATCACCCACGACGTTTCCTCGCATATCGCCCAGATAATGTCGATCATTTTCGGGATGTATCTTTCCTTGTCGCCGTAAAGTGCGGCATAAGTCAGGCGGGCCAGCATATCGCGGCGCTCGTGCGTCGGCGATTCGTATGTCGTGCGCGATCCCGATTTGAAAAATTCCATATAGTAGCTCGCGGGAACGAGGCGCGGCTCGTATTTCAGCGCAAGCTCGCCCTGCTCAAGTATTTTTTCGCGGTATTGTTCATTCGGCTTTGAAATATCAAGCGCGCCGAAAATCCGCCCCTTGTTTTCAAGCTTTATGATCTTGTTTCCGAAAAGTACCATATTCTCCTCCGGATGTTTTTTTACGAGTACATTTTATCATACACAAAAACAAATTTCAAGAGAAAAGCGAACAATTATCTCCTTGCCCGAAATATCAAATAAATATTGACCTGTGATAAAAATAGTGTTAAAATAGAAAAAAACGGAAAAGAAATCGGGAAAATGATAAAGATATCAACAAAAGACGACGTTGTTCGCGCGGTAAACGAATACGGCATCGTGCCGTTTTTCAAAAACTCGATACGCGGCTTTTCGATCGAGGAAAACGTCGATCCGAAGATATGGTTTACAAGCGAGGTCGGCCCGTGGGAATGGAAGGGGCCGCTGATACGCGAAAACGGCTTTGCCTACGGCAAATTTTTTGAAAACAAGGCGGCGTATGTCAGGGGAGACGTGTTCCTTGAACTTCTGAACTACCGCCGCGACGGGTACGATTTTGACGCGCGCTTTGACGACGGGCTGGCGTCCTTCAAGGAGCAGGACTTATATAACGTGGTGTCATCTCTTGCGCCCGCGCTTTCAAAAACTATAAAAGAAAAGGGCAACTACGGCGCCGACGGCAAAAAGGGGTTCGATACGCTTATCTGCCGCCTGCAATCGCTGTGCTACGTTACGATCTCCGATTTTGTGTACGAAACGGATAAAAACGGCAAAAAGTACGGCTGGGGCGTTGCCGAATACTCAACTCCCGAAAAATTTTTCGGCGAGGACGCCGTCGCAAATGCATACAAAAAAGACCCCGCGCGCTCAAAAGAGGAGCTTATCAAAATTTTGAAGCACGCGGCACCCGACGCGTCCGAGGTGCAGATAAGAAAATTCTTGAAATAGGAGAAAAGCATGAAGATCGGTGTTTGCGGCGGCGCACATGACGCCGCGGTGATCAAAAAATACGGCTACGACTTTATCGAGGAAAATTTTTCATCGATCGCAAAAATGAGCGACGCGCAGTTTGAAACAACGCTTGCCGCTTACGGCGATATAGGGTTGCCGGTATATTCGACAAACGGATTTTTCCCGTCGGGCTTTGTCATCTACGGTGCGGCAGCGGCGGCGCTTGAATATGCAAAGCGCGGACTTTACCGCGCGGCGCGCCTCGGAGTCAAGGTCGTCGTCATCGGCAGCGGCGGCCAGCGGCGCGTGCTCGACGGTATGGACAAAAACGAGTGCGAGGCTGAGTTTGCGCGCCTTGTGGGCGGCATTGCGGACGAGGCGGCAAAGTATGGCATTTCAGTTTCCGTCGAGCCGCTGAAATACGCCGAAACGAACCTTATAAACACCGTTTCCGACGGGGTGCGGATAGCTGAAATGACTGGCAGGGCAAACGTCGGAACGATGGTCGATTTTCACCACTTCTCGCAAAACGGCGAGGACGGGGACGAGATCATCGGCGCCGGCAGGGCGCTGATACACGCGCACATAGCTCGCCCAAATGACGACAGGCTGATCCCGACCGGTGATGAGGACGTGCCGGTCGTTGAAAAATGGGCAAAACTGCTCGGCGCGGCACGCTACAAAGGAAGAATAAGCCTTGAAGGCTTTTTCGGCGACGACTACGAGCATACGCTCGCCGCCGCCAAAAAAATACTTGCGCCGCTTGCGGCAGAGGGAGAAAACGATGAAGTTTGAAAATGAACTTTCCGGCGCTTGGGAAGAGCGCGGCGTTATCGGGACGAGAGTTGAGATCGAGAAAAACAAAATTATCATTCTCTGGCGCGGCGGCGAGGTGCTGAAAACGACTTTCAGATCAAAGCTTGAAGACGACGGCAAGATCACGCTTATCCCGAAGGAAACCGGAATGAAATACAAAGGCTCGTTCAGCAACTACGCGACAGTTGAAAAATTGGTTTACGACAGCGGAAAGCTTGAATTTTGCCACGTCTTCCCCATCACCGGCAAAAGCACTGAAGTGCTTGAAAAAACAGACAACACCCGCTACGGAAACTTCGACGTTGCGGACAAGTCCGTTCTAAAATATCTCGCCGGCAAGTGGGCGACAGATGATGGCGGCACGACGTTTGTCTTTTCGGGCAACGTGCTTGATATCGGCGGGTTTAAAAAGAAGATCGCGGTGCTGAAAGGGCGCGATAGGGCGGCGCAGGGCTTTCGCATTGTAGACATAGATCCGGCGGCTGATATGATCTTCGGTTACAGCAGGATATTTTTCACCGGTTACAGCATCGAGGCGACGATCCACGTTTGCGACGCGCCCTCGATAACGGAAATATTACATAAAGTTCAGGAGTGATATCTATGGAAAAGAAAAAGACTTCATGGCATAAAGTCTTGCTGACGGCGCTTTGCGTCGTTGTGTGCGTCGTTCTGCTTTTGCTTATCGGCGTAAGGATGTATTTCAGACTTCCCGTGTCGTCGTATTACGGCGCGTCGGAAAAGGGATTCAAGATACCCGGCATTGCCGACGGATTTATCGCGCAGGGCATCTCTTACGATAAAGAGCGCGGCGTCGCCGCGGTTACGGGATATACAGACAAAAAGGGCGAGCCGTCCCCGCTTTACATCGTCGATATCGAAACGAAAAAGACGGTGAAAAAGGTCGTAATGGAGCGCCCCGACGGCAAAATGTACACCGGGCACGGCAGCGGCGTCGTCATGCACGGCGGACTCGTTTACGTTTCCGGCACGGACTATCTTTACGTATTCTCGCTTGACGATATAATGAACGCCGAAAACGGCGGCAAAATCAAGAGCGTCGGCAGATTTGAGGGCAACCACAGCGACGACGACTACGTGCGCGCGTCGTTTGTCGCAACGGACGGCGAAAAGCTGTATATCGGCGAATTTTACCGCGAAAAGAGCAACGACACCGCCGACACGCACAAGCTCACGACAAAGAGCGGCGACTACAATCAGGCGCTGATGCTCGCTTACAGATTCTCCGACGGCGAGGGATCGGTGCTGGGGCTTGAAGCGGAGCCGTGCGAAGCGTACTCGCTTCCGAACTACGCGCAGGGAATGTGCTTTTTAAGCGGGAAAATATACCTTTCAACGTCGTACGGTCTTACGTTCTCGCATATTTACGTCTATGAAAAAGAGAAGCTCGAGCGGCAGGACGACATCGATATAATCGGTCTTACTCTCCCGCTTTACGCGCTTGATCGCGCCTCGCTCAAACACGATATAAAGGTCCCGCCGATGTCGGAGGAGATCGAGGTCATCAACGGAAAGATATATATTATGTGCGAGTCGGCGTCGAACAAATACATCTTCGGCAAGCTCACGGGCGGCGAATGGTGCTACGCAACTGACTTTTCAAAGCTTGAAAAATAAACCGACAGGGCGCTCCCGCGGGAGCGCCTTTGTATTTTGCCTTTTGTCTTGACTTGACGGATAAAAAGTGATATAATTTATAAAGATAAATATTTTTTCATTATTATATGAGAAAAAAGGCATATAAAAACGACTAAAAGGCAAACAAAAAACGTTTACCAAAAGGATTTGATCTTATGAGTGGTAATTCTACATTTTCAGAGCGCACGAAAAGCCGCCTGCCCGGCGCCGCTCTTGCGGGCTTTTGCGCCGGATTTATGTTCTTCTTTTTCGGCGCGCTTGACATATTCGCAAACAACAGACGCGAGCTTTTGTTTTCCTTTTCCGACTTCGGCTGGATACTTCTGATAATAGCTCTCGGTGTTTCGCTTGCTCTGTCGGCGCTCGTGCTGTTTTTGCCGGGGCGCGCGTCAGACGTTTTGCTCGGCGTGCTTGTGTGGCTGTGCGTCATGGGGTATATCCAGGGCGCGTTTCTCAACGGTTCAGGCTCGCTTTCGGGCGATACGGGCGGCGGAATTGACGTCGGCTTTGCGATATTTGACGCTGTGCTGTGGGTGCTTGTCGGCGCGGCGATAATTTTCGGAGCGATCATTATGAAAAAGAAAACGATTATAAGAACGGTATTTACAATAGCGCTTGCCGCGGTGCTCGTTATGCAGATAACGGGGTGCGTGATGCAGGCAAACAACATCTCGACCGATCCTTTCGATACCGCGTCTTCGCCTGTCGGAACGCAGGAAAGTCAGTCCGACGTTTCCGGCACAACGGCCCCGACGGAGCCTGCGTCGTCCGAGGGGATCGCGCAGCCGCCCGTTCCCGACTTGTCAAAATCGTACCTCACCGTCGATGGACTTTGCGACGTTTCGTCGGGGAAAAACGTCATCGTGTTCGTGCTTGACCGCTTTGACGTTTCGTACTACGAAGACCTTATAAACTACGATCCGAACTTCTTTGACAGGCTTGACGGATTTACCTACTTCGGCGATAATATATCGACGTACTCGCGCACGTATCCCGGCGTCGTTTCTATGGTAACGGGCGTTGAGCACGATCCGTGGGGCAGCGCCGCCGACTACTTTTCAAAAGCATACGGCACCTCGACGTTTTTGAAAGACCTCAAAGCAAACAACTTCAAGGTAAAGATATACACGCAAAACTACTATGCGTACAAGGACGCAACGCCCCTTTACGGGGTCGTCGACAATATCTCATACGCCACCGACTATACGATAACCGACCGCGGCGCGCTTGTGGCGAATATGCTCGCGCTGTCGACATACAGATATCTTCCGACGTTCCTCAAAGGAACGCTCGACATCTCGACCTCGTCATTTACCGGCATTGTCGATTACAACGGCGAGGCGCCGATGTATGAGCTTGACGATCCGTCTGTCATTTCGCAGATAATGAAAAACGGGCTTGTGTCTGACGGAAGCGAAAACACGTTTACTTTCCTTCATCTGCTCGGCGCGCACGATCCGTACATAACTGACGAAAACGGCGATAGAGTGGAAAAAGGCACGTCGCTCGGTCAGCTTCGCGGCGACTTCGGAATGATATTCAGATACATCGACGAGCTTAAACGGCTCGACCTCTACGACAACGCGACGATCATCATAACGGGCGACCATCCGCGTGCAAGGGACGACGCAAAAGTCCCTGCCGAGCCAAGACTTACGGCGCTGTTTGTAAAAGCCGCCGGCGATCGCGGCGCGCTTAAAATTTCGTCGGCGCAGGTCAGCCAGCAAAATCTTATCCCGACGATAATCGAGTCGGCTGGGATAAAGACGGTGAACGATTACGGCCGCTCGTATTTCTCGATCAAGCCCGACGAAAACACGGTAAGATACCACAACTTCGAGCTTTACGTAAAAGGGCAGAGCGACAAGATCATAACGTTCAAAGTTACCGGCAAGGGCGACGATTTCTCAAATTGGGAGATAGCGGCCGAAACCGACGTAGATATTATTTACAAATAAAACGGGGTTTTTCATGGACTATATTGCTGTTCCTTTCGGATACCTGATGAAATGGTGCTGGGATATTATCGGCAACTACGGCGTTGCGATAATACTTTTTACCCTGCTTACAAAGATCGTAATGCTCCCGCTTTCCGTTTGGGTGCATAAGAACTCGATCAAAATGGTAAAAATACAGCCCGAGGTCAATTTTCTCAAAGCAAAACTATACGGCGACAGGGAAAGGATAGCCGAGGAGGAGGCGCGCTTGCACAAGCGCGAAAAATACAACCCCCTCATATCAATAATTCCTCTTGCCGTGCAGATAATTTTGCTCCTTGCCGTTGTGCAGATCATCAAAGCGCCGCTGACGCACGTTCTGCACCTTGACGCCGACGTTTGCCGCACTCTTGCCGAGGCCGCGGGCGCCGATTTCAAAGAAGGCCAGCTCGATATCGTGCGCGCCGTGCTTGACGGACGACTTACTGAGGGGATGCTCACCGGCGCCGCCGCCGAGGCGATACCCGCCATTGCGACGCTGAAACTCGACTTCCTCGGTCTGTCGCTTGGCACAATACCGTCGTCGGTCTGGGGCGTGTATATACTCGTGCCCGTTATCGCGGCACTCTCGTCGTACCTTCTTTGCTACGTTCAGAACGCCGCAAACGTAATTCAGGCGGAGCAGTCAAAGCTCAATAAATACGGAATGACGATTCTCTCCGTCGGGCTGTCGCTTTATCTCGGATTTTTCGTCTACACGGGCGTTGCGCTCTACTGGGTGGCAAGCAACGTGTTTGCGATAATTCAGCAGTTTATCCTCAACGCCGCCATAAATCCGAAAAAATACGTCGACTACGATGCGCTCCAGAAGAGCCGCGAGGAGCTTCAAAAGATACAGGATCTCGACGGCGGCAAAAAAGACGCCGAATACCGCGCAAACAAAAAGCGCGAGCGCGATGACTACAAACGCTTCTTCGGCATAGTCAACAAGCACCTCGTCATTTACTCCGAGCGCAGCGGCTTTTACAAATACTTCGAGGCGCTCATCGACGGGCTTCTCCGTCGCTCGAACATCGTCATCCACTACGTGACAAACGATCCACACGACGCGATCTTTGAAATGGCGAAAAGCGAGCCGAGGCTAAAGCCGTACTACATCGGCCAGCGCAAGCTGATAACGCTGATGCTCCGCATGGACGCCGATATCGTCGTAATGACGACTCCCGACCTTCAAACATACTACATCAAGCGCTCGCTCGTCCGCAAGGACGTGGAATACATCTACGTGCCGCACGATATGATGAGCGTGCATATGGGCTTCCGCAAGGGCGCGCTTGACAATTTCGATACTGTATTCTGCACCGGCCCGCACGTGTCGCGCGAGGTTCGCGCAACGGAAAAGGTTTACGAACTGCCTAAGAAAAATCTTGTCGAGTTCGGATACCCGCTTGCCGAAAAGCTTGAGGCGTCATGCGTTGCGGAAGCTTTGAAAAAGAACGAAAAGCGCGAAATACTCATAGCTCCCTCGTGGCAGGAGGACAACCTGCTCGATAGCTGTGTCGACAAGCTGATAAGCGAGCTTATGGCTGACGGCACACACATAACGGTGCGCCCGCACCCCGAGTATTCAAAGCGCTACCGCGAAAAGCTCGCCGCCCTTGTCGAAAAGTACAAGGACGCGCCTGCCGATAAACTGTCGTTTGAGCTTGACTTCACGGCAAACCGCTCGATCTACACATCCGACCTTCTCATCACCGACTGGTCGGGAATTGCTTACGAGTTCGCATTTGCGACCAAAAAGCCCGTGCTTTTTATTAACACGAAGATGAAAGTCGAAAATCCGGAGTGGGAGAAGATAAACGAAACGCCTGTTGAGATATCGCTCCGCTCGCAAGTCGGCGTGGCGCTTGAAAAGGACGAGCTTGACAAAACGAAAGAAACGGCAAACGGGCTTATTTCAAACGCCGACGCATACCGCGACAAGATCGACGCGATAATGCACTCGCACCTGTATTCATACGGAACAAACGGCGCTGTGGGCGTAAAATATATCCTGTCGCGCCTGTCGCAAAAGAAAACCGAAAATAATAATAAATAAAGGAGAAAAGCTATGTTTTTGTATATTGATATAAGCGCGGTGTCGTACGTTATACCGCTTGTCGCGGGTATTGCCGTCGCTGTCGGCGCGTGGCTTGCCATCCACTTCCGCCGCGCAAAATCGAAGATATCCAAAAAGCTCGGCATCGACGAGAACGCGGGCAAAGAGGTCGAGGATGACGTCGTTATAAGCGACGAGCCGGACGAGGAGACTGAAGGCACCGAAGCGACCGAGGCGACCGAGACAGTCGCCGACGACGTGACCGATCAGCCGAAAGAATGAAAAATACCGAAATCGCCGCCCTCTTTGGCGGCGATTTTCTTTTGGCGCGGCAAAAATTTATGCGGCTTTGATAAATCATTTGTATTTTGTTCAAAAAAAGCAAATATATATTGACATTTGAACAAAATAAGTGTATAATAACGGCGATACACGCGATTTTGCGTTCAAATTATGCAAAACAGAGGAAAACAATGGAAAAACTTTCACGTAAACAATTCGATATACTCTCCGAAATGGCGGCAAAGTCGTCCCCGTCAACGCAGCGCGAGCTTGCGTCGACGCTCGGGTTTTCGCTTGGCACCGTCAACCGCATCGTCGGCGAAATGTGCGAGGCGGGCTATATTTCGGGCGGCAAGATAACTCAACTCGGCCTGTCCGCCCTTGAACCGTACCGCGTCAAAAGGGCGGTGTTCGTCGCCGCGGGGTTCGGTTCGCGCCTTGTTCCCGTAACACTCAATACCCCAAAGCCGCTTGTGCGCGTCAACGGCAAGCGCATCATCGACGGACTTATCGACGCGGTGCTTGAAGCGGGAATTGACGAGATCGTTATCGTCCGCGGCTACCTTGCGGAGCAGTTCGATCAGCTTCTTTATAAATACCCGATGATAAAATTCATCGAAAACCCCGCCTACAACGAGGCGAACAATATCTCGTCGGCAATGTGCGCGCGCTATCTGCTTCAAAACGCGTACGTCTTTGAGGCAGACCTGCTTATCCATAACCCGTCCATCATCAAAAAATACCACTATTGCTCAAACTTCCTCGGCATAAAAAAGGATCGCACTGACGACTGGTGCTTCACCGTCAAGGACGGCATCATCACAGAGCAGAAGGTCGGCGGCATCGACTGCTGGCAGGAGGTCGGGATATCGTATTGGGACGAGGACGACGGCAGAAAGTTATCCGAGCATATCGAGGAAACGTACAATATGCCCGGCGGCAAGGAGCGTTACTGGGATCAGGTCCCGTTTGTTACGTTCCGCGGCGAATACCGCGTGGAAATACGCGAGTGTAAACAAGAGGACATTGTAGAAATTGACACCTTCAAGGAGCTGAAAGCGATCGATAAAACATACGACGTGTAATATTTGAGAGGTGAAATTATGACAAACGAAAAGCAAAGCGGACTCCGGCGGACGCTTAGCCCGATGTCAGTTTGGGCGATAGCATTCGGATGTATCATCGGGTGGGGCTCGTTTATTAACCCCGGCAAGAAATTCTTGCCAAATTCCGGCGTTGCCGGCACGACGATAGCGATGATCCTCGGCGCGCTCGTTATGGTGGTCATCGCCGTTTCGTACGCGTATATGGTGCCGAAATACCCGCGCGCCGGCGGCGAGTTCACGTTCACAAAGGAGTGCTTCGGCAAAATTCCCGCATTTGTCTGCGGGTGGTTCCTCGTCGCCGCGTACCTTACAAACGTCCCGATGAACTCAACGGCGATCGGTCTTATCATCGACGGCATCTTCGGCCCCGTGCTGAAATGGGGATTCCATTACACGATAGCGGGATTTGAGGTGTGGCTCGGCGAGATCATCGTCGCGGGCGGCATTCTCATACTGTTCGGCATACTGAACATCCTCGGCGTAAAAAAGGCGGCATTCGTTCAGACGGTGCTTGCGTCCCTTCTCATTTTGTGCGTGTTCACGCTGTTTATCGCGGCGCTTGTTTCGCCGCATGCAAAGGTGGAAAATATGGCTCCGTGGTGGGGCTTTGACAAAAAGGCGGCTGTCCTTGCGGGCACTTATGACGAAACGCTTGCAAATCAGTCGTGGATATCGGCGATACTCGCCACGTTTGCGATAGCGCCGTGGGCATTCGTCGGCTTTGACGCTATCCCGCAGGCGTCCGAGGAGTTCAAATTCTCATACAAGAAAGTCATCTTCATCATGGTCATCGCCATCGCCTTCGGGTGCTTCGTCTACTGCTCGAACAACGCGATAACAGCGGCGGCGCTCGAAAACTGGCCTGAACTTATCGTCGACGCCGAAGGCACGCCTTGGCTGCTTTTGTCGGCGGCTGAAAAGATGCTCGGCGTATGGGGCAAGGTGCTTGTCGGCGTCGGCGTTTCGTGCGCGGTGCTGTCGGGCATTATGGGCTTTTACCTTGCGTCGTCAAGACTTATGTACTCCATGGCAAAAGACGGCTTCCTTCCGGCTGCGTTCGGCAAGATCGACGAAAAGCACGGCACGCCGAAAAACGCGATGATCTTCTGCATTATCGTATCTCTCGCAGGCCCGATCCTCGGCAGGGAGGCGCTTGGCTGGTTTGTCGATATGAGCGCTATCGGCGCCTCGATAGGCTTTATGTTCACATCGCTTGCGGCGTTCCGCATATCAAAGCGCGACGGCGACGGCAGCGGCGCTTTGCGCGTGTTCGCGGTGATGGGCGCGGTGTTCTCGCTGACGTTCATCGTGCTTCAGCTTATCCCGATCCCGGGACTTGACGGCGTGCATTTTTCGTGGCAGAGCTACGTTATGCTCGGCGTATGGGTGGCGCTCGGCGTTGCGTTTTATATAAAGCAGAGAAAGAAAATGAATGTATTGAATTAAAAAAAGAGCCTTCCCCCCGGAAGGCTTTTTTGTATTTACTGAACGTTGTGCCTGAACTGCAAATTGTAAAGGCTTTGATATTCGCCGCCCTTTTGCATAAGCTCCTCGTGCGTGCCTTGCTCGATGACGCGCCCGTCGGCGATAACGGCTATCATATCGGCGTTCTTTATCGTCGATAAGCGGTGAGCCACAACTATCGTCGTGCGCCCGCGGCAAAGCTCGTCAAGCGCCTGCTGAATAAGGATCTCGGTCGTGTTGTCAAGGGCGCTTGTCGCCTCGTCGAGGATCAGTATCGCCGGGTCTTTGAGGAACACGCGCGCGATCGAGAGGCGCTGTTTCTGCCCGCCGGAAAGACGGACGCCGCGCTCGCCGATCTCCGTGTCGTATCCGTTTGGCAGCGACATAACGTAATCGTGGATGTTGGCGCGCTTTGCCGCCGCTATGACCTCGTCGTCCGTCGCGTCGAGTTTTCCGTAAAGGATGTTTTCCTTTATAGTTGCGTTGAACAGATAAACGTCCTGCTGAACGATGCCGATGTTTTTACGCAGGGAATCCATCGTTATTTTGTGAATCTCGCGCCCGTCAATCAGAATTTCGCCCGTCGTTACCTCGTAAAAATGCGGGATAAGGTGGCATATCGTCGTCTTGCCGCCGCCCGACGGGCCGACAAGGGCAAACGTCTGACCTGTCTTTACGTCAAGAGATACCCCGCGAAGAACGTCGCGACTGCCGTCGTATGAATACGTAACGTCGCGCAGCTCGATATGCCCCTCGGCGCGATCAATATCCTCGGCGCCCTCACTATCCTTTTCCGTCGGCGTGTCGAGTATTTCAACAAACCGCTCAAAGCCCGTCGCGCCGTCCTGGAACTGCTCCATAAAGTTTATCAGCGTCATAACGGGCGAGATAAACAGATTTACCGAAACGATAAACGCCGAATAGTCGCCGAACTGTATCTTTCCGTTATAAAGGAATATGCCCCCGGCGATAAGCACGACAACGTTGAAAATCGCCGTGATGAACGTCGTGGATGATGAGAACTTGCCCATGGCGTTGTACGCGTCCTTGCGCGCCGCCACAAATTCCCCGTTCCCGACCTCGAACTTTTCAAGCTCCTTATTTGCGTTTGTGAACGCTTTTGTAACGCGCACGCCCGAAATGCTGCCCTCGAGCGACGCGTTTATCTGCGCTATCGACTTGCGGCTGGCAAGGAATGCCGCGCGCATTTTGCGCCGCATAACAAACGTAACGACAAGCAAAAGCGGCACGCACGCAAACACGATCAGCGTCAGAAAAATGTTGATGCTCGCAAGATACGCAAACGATATGACTATTGTTATCGATGAGATTATGATGTTCTCCGGCCCGTGATGAGCAAGCTCGCTCACGTCCTGAAGGTCGGTCGTCATGCGCGACATTATCTTGCCCGTTTCGTTGTTGTCGAAGTATGAAAACGGCAGCTTTTCAAGGTGAGAAAACAAATCGCGCCTCATCTGCGCCTGCATTTTTACGCCCATCATATGCCCGTAGTACTGAACAAAATAGCCCAAAAACATCCGCACAACGTAAAGCAAAAGCAGAACAAGCCCGAAAATGATTATGAGCTTGTACTCTTTGTTCGGGATAAAATCGTTCAGCATTTTGCGCGTGATTATGGGATACCCCACGCCGATTATCGAGCCGAGCAGTGCCGCAAGCATATCCATAATAAACAGCCGTCTGTGCGGCTTGTAGTATGAAATAAACCGTTTCAGCATATAAACATTCCTTTTTTTGTATAAAAATCAGTAAAAAACAAACTCATTATACATTACATACAGTAAAATGTCAAGAACAAAAAAATCATCGCCCATATCGGCGTTTTTTGTTGATTTTTTCCCTTTTGCGTTGTATAATGGATAAAAAGAAAACAGCGGAGGCTTTGATATGCCGGAAAAGAAGAAAAAGCCCGCGCAGGTGCGCTGCGAGGACTGCGAACATTACGACGTTGACGATAGCGGCGAGTATTTTTGCACCGTTGATATCGACGAGGACGAGGCGGAGCGACTAAGATACGCCGGCGCCGCGCTCTGCCCGTATTTCAAATTTTACGACGAGTACAAAAGCGTACAAAAGCAAAACTGACAGCGCCGCGGCGCTGTTTTTCATAAAAGAAAAAGGGCTTTTGCCCTTTATTTCTTTTCCACCAAAAAGAAGAACGGGGAAGAGGGGGAGTTTACGATCTTAAACTTCGAGCAGCATATCTTCCGCCTGTCGTATTCCGCAAGCATCTGCTCGATCTGCTCGCCCTCGCGCGTGCCTTCCTCGTGCCCGGGATAAACCGCGATAAGCAGTCCGCCGTCATCGCACAAAAGCTCGATCCCATATCGTATGGCGGGGAGCGTCGTCTTGACAAGCGTCGTTATGCTCTTGTCGCCGCCCGGCAGAAAGCCGAGATTGAACAGCCCGGCGCAGATCGGCTCTTTTACGTACTGACAGACGTTTGAGTGCGAATCGAGGATAAGCGTGCAGTTTTTCGCTCCGTTTTCGTCAAGGAGCGACCTTGTCGATTCAAGCGCCTGAGCTTGAATGTCAAACGCGAAAACGTGACCTTCCTCCCCGACGGCGCGCGAAAGCCAGAGCGTGTCGTGCCCGTTTCCCATTGTGAAGTCGACGACGGTGCCGCCCGCCTTTATGTGCGGCGATATAAGCGATTTTTCAAGCGCGAGAAGATCTATCATATTGTCCCTCCATGTCATTTTCCGTACTTGATTATACCATAAATCAACCGAGCTTTCAATACAAAAATAAGCAACCTTTTTGCAAAAATCGTTGCTTATTTCACTCCTCGGCGATAATTGACCGTTGAATTGCTCGCAAAATCGTATATAATAAAAACAGAAATAAGCAACCGCGGTTGCATAAAATACGGAAGGGAACAAAAAAATGAAAACGCTTATCGCTTACTTTTCAAGAGCCGACGAAAACTACTTCGGCGGCGCCATGCGCTATATCAAAGTCGGAAATACCGAGGTCGTCGTCGGGAAAATGCGCGAGCTTATCGACGCCGACGTATTCAAGATCGAGATGAAAAAGCCGTACTCGCCCGTTTATATGACGTGCATAAACGAGGCAAAGGACGATTTGAGAAAAAACGCGCGCCCCGAGCTTGTAAGCCTGCCCGAATCAATTGACGGATACGACAATATCATCCTCGCCTACCCGAACTACTGGGGCACGGTGCCGATGGCGGTGGCGACCTTCCTTGAAGCGTTTGACTTTTCCGGCAAGACCTTGCTCCCACTCTGCACAAACGAGGGCAGCGGTATGGGGCATAGCGAGCGCGACGTGATGAAAATGTGCCGTGGCGCCAATGTCGTCAAGGGACTTTCGATAACGGGCAGCGCCGCCGAAAGCAG
The DNA here is from genome assembly GCA_017447775.1 of Clostridia bacterium. GTDB lineage: Bacteria > Bacillota > Clostridia > Oscillospirales > CAG-272 > RGIG6816. Next base: position 14,621 of record JAFSMU010000027.1, read on the forward strand.
CAAAGAGAGCGTCAAGCGGTGGCTCATATCAAACGGGATGATCTGATTTTTATGGACGAAAAAGAATTTATAAAGCAAATGTACCGCGACTTATGGCGGTGTATGATAGACAAGGACGCAGGCGGCTTTGGCGCGCTTGTGGCGGACGATTATACGCTGACTCACATGACGGGCGTCGTTCAGTCAAAAGAGCAGTTTATCGACGGACTTTTGCGCGGCACGTTCAACTACTACTCGGCACAGCACGATGAAATATCGGTAAGCATCGACGGCGACAATGCAAAACTGACAGGGAAAAGCAGGGTCTTGGCGGCTGTGTATGGCAAAGGCAAGCACACGTGGCGTCTGCGCGGCGATTTCACACTGAAAAAACAAAACGGCGCTTGGCGCTTTTGCGCGTCCGAAGCGTCGACATATTAAGGAGAATATAATGGAATACGTAACACTTAACAATGGAATAAAGTGCCCGCTTGTCGGCATAGGCACTTTTATGCTCTCGCCCGTAGATGCTGAAAACAGCGTAAAAAACGCGCTTGAAATGGGCTACTCCCTTGTCGATACGGCAGCGGCATACGTAAACGAGCGCGCCGTGGGACGCGGCATAAAAGAAAGCGGCAAAGCTCGCGATAACGTCTTTCTTTCGACAAAGCTCTGGCCGAGCGAGTACGAGAATCCGAACGCCGTCGACGAAACGCTCGAGCGCCTCGGCGTCGACTATGTAGACCTGCTTTATATTCATCAGCCTGCGGGAAACTGGCTCGCCGGCTACCGTCTGCTTGAAAAAGCATACCGCGAGGGAAAGGCGAAAAGCATCGGAATATCGAATTTTGAGGGCAAATACATCGCAGAGCTTGAAAAGGTGTGGGAGATCGTGCCGCAGTTCATTCAGGTCGAGGCGCACCCGTACTTCACGCAGAATGAGCTTCGCAAGACGCTCGATAAGTACGGCATTCGCATAATGAGCTGGTATCCGCTCGGTCACGGCGACAAAACGCTGATAAACGAGCCGATCTTCGCGGAACTCGGCAAGAAATACGGCAAAACGCCAGCGCAGGTGATCCTTCGCTGGCATACGCAAATGGGATTTGTCGTCATCCCCGGATCAAAGAACGTCGATCACATCCGCGACAACCTCAACATCCTCGATTTCTCTTTGACGGACGACGAAATGGCGCGGATCGCCACGCTCGACAAAAACGAGCGCTACTACCACAGAAGCGACGCGCAGCTTGATCAGTTCGCCGCGTGGCAGCCGCAGTACGAAAGAAAATAAGAAGAGGAGCGAAAAACCGCTCTTCTTTGCTTGCAAAAAAGCAAAAAATTTGATATAATACACCATAGTTGCATAATCCCGAAAGGAGTAACACCGTGATACTTAAAGGCGACGAGGACCTTCGCGTCATAAAGACGATAGAGGCGATCAAAAAAAGCTTTGACGAGCTTATCTGCGAGATGGAATATGAAAAGATCACAGTCAAAGAGCTTTGCGACAGGGCGCGGATAAACAAAAAGACGTTTTACCACTACTACCCGACGCTCGACGACCTGCTCTGCGAACTGCAATACGAGATATCATCGGCGTATATCGATAAGATAAAGGACTTCAAACTGCCTGATGAGATAAAAAAGGTCAACCGCGCGTTTTTTGAGTTTTCCTGCGCGCAGGGGCTTGTGTTTGAAAAGATAACGTGTTCCACGGGCAGTTACGGCTACATCAGACAGCAGATGATAAACAGGGTAACGGCGGAAACGTGGGGAAAGTCGGCGTCGTTTCGCAAGCTTGACGGATTCTTGCAAGGGGTGATACTCGAACACGTCAATTTTATCAACGTCAACATCTATCGCCACTGGTGCGCCGACGGCAAGCGCACGCCCGTTGAAAAGCTGATCGAATTGTCAAACACGCTGACCTGCGACGGTCTGCACGGGGTTATGAAATAAAACGGAGGTAAAAAATGAAAATCGAAAAGCTGAAACTGACAAACGAATGGGACAAAACGTTCCCCAAAAGCGAAAAAGTAGATCACAAAAAGGTAACTTTTGTAAACAGATACGGCATCACTCTTGCCGCCGATATGTACTCGCCGAAAAACGCGGCGAAAAAACTCCCCGCGATAGCTGTTTGCGGGCCTTTTGGCGCCGTCAAGGAGCAATGCTCCGGTCTGTATGCTCAGACAATGGCGGAGCGCGGGTATCTGACCGTAGCTTTTGATCCCTCCTTTACGGGCGAGAGCGGCGGGGAGGTGCGCTATATGGCGTCGCCCGACATTAACACCGAGGACTTTATGGCGGCTGTCGATTTTCTTTCTCTCAACGAGTCGGTCGACGCCGATCGCATCGGCATAATCGGTATTTGCGGCTGGGGCGGGATGGCGCTTAACACCGCCGCGCTCGACACGCGCATCAAGGCGACTGTTTCAATGACGATGTACGATATGACGCGCGTGAACGCCAAAGGATATTTCGATTCCGAGGACAGCGAGGAAGCGCGGTTTGCAAAACGCGCCGCCATGTGCGCGCAGCGCGTCGAGGATCTGAAAAACGGCGAATATAAGCTCGGCGGCGGCGTTGTCGATCCTCTCCCCGAGGACGCTCCGTTTTTCGTTGCGGACTATTACGATTATTATAAGACAAAACGCGGCTATCACGCGCGCTCGCTCAATTCAAACGGCGGCTGGAACGTCATCGGGTGCGAAAGCTTTATAAATCAGCCGATACTTCGCTACACAAACGAGATACGTTCCGCCGTGCTTATCGTCCACGGGGACAAGGCTCACTCGTGTTATTTCAGCCGCGACGCGTACGCCGATATGATCAAAGACAGCAAATACACCGAAAACAAGGAGCTTTTGATCATCCCCGGCGCAACACATACCGATCTTTACGACGGCGGCAAAATCAGCGCGATCCCGTTTGACAAAATCGACGATTTTATGAAGGCACATATGAAATGAGCATAACGATCAACATTTATTATACAGGCGCCGGCGGCGCGGCACGCGCTTTTGCCGAGGAAATGAAAAAAAGCGGCATTGTCGATATCATAAGGGCGGAGCGTGGCAATCTCGGTTACGAATACTTTATCCCGATGGAGAACGAACAAACGGTGCTGCTTATCGACTCGTGGGCGGATCAGGCGTCGCTTGACGCCCACCATAACTCGCCCGTTATGAAAAGAATTGCCGAACTGCGCGAAAAATACGATCTTCACATGAAAGTTGAAAGGCTCGTTTCGGCGGCGGAGCATGCAAGCGACGAAAAATATATTCGCAAATAAGGATCGAGGGATATTATGAAAGAAAAAATAGTGCAAACTGCGGGGCGCGACGCGCTCGGCAAATTCGCGCCGGAATTCGCACACTTCAACGACGACGTACTGTTCGGCGAAAACTGGAACAATGGCGACATCGACCTCAAAACGAGAAGCCTTGTCACCGTCGTTGCGCTGATGGCGCAGGGAATTACTGACAATAGTCTTAAATATCATATCGCAAACGCGAAAGCGCACGGCGTTTCGCAAAAAGAAATGGCGGCGGCGATAACGCACATCGCGTTCTACGCAGGCTGGCCGAAGGCGTGGGCGGTGTTCAGACTCGCGCAGGAGGTCTATTCCGAGCCGATCACCGAGCTTGGAGAAAAGGAAAAATATCAAAACTCGATCTTTTTCCCCATCGGCGAGCCGAACCCGTATGGCAAATTTTTCGTCGGTCAGAGCTATCTTGCGCCGCTTTCGACCGATCAGGTGCCGCTTTTCAACGTGACGTTTGAGCCGGGTTGCCGCAATAACTGGCATATCCACCACGCAAAAGCTTTCGGCGGGCAGATGCTTGTGTGCGTCGGCGGGCGCGGCTATTACTGCGAATGGGGCAAGGAGCCTGTTGAGCTTTTGCCGGGAAAAGTGATAAACATTCCCGCAAACGTAAAGCATTGGCACGGCGCCGCGCCGAATAGCTGGTTTTCGCACCTCGCGATCGAGGTCGCGGGCGAGGACGCATCGACTGAGTGGTGCGAGCCCGTCGCCGACGACGAGTACAATAAACTGAAATAAAAAAACAGCCGGATCATCGACGATCCGGCCGTTTTTCGCAAAATCCTCGGACTTGCCGCCATGACGTCAGCTATATTATATTCCCCTTAATACTGCGCGAAGCGCAATATCACTCGCCGACCCCGGGAGGCGAATATAACTAAAAAAGCACTTGCTTATGCAAGTGCTTTTTTTGCGTCCCCGGGCGGATTCGCTCGTCTCTCTGCACGTCTTTCGGGCGTTTTGTCAGGAAATATGTTCGTATATATAGACAAAAGCGAGAAAAAGTGCTATAATATATACGCAATTTGATAAACTGAACGCTTTCGTAAGAAAGTTGGCTGATTAATCTTCTGTAATGCTATTAAGAGGATTGCCCTTTGAGGTTTATAGCAATAGGCCGCCCTATGATCAGTCACATGCTTTATCAAGTTGACTTTATCATAGGAGGCACAGGCGTCTTTTTCTGAAAAGAACGATGAAAAAGACAAACAATTATATGGACTTAAACCGAGAAACGGCTATGCGGTTATGGAGCAAGGCCTACGGCAAAGCGACTAAGGTGAAAGACTTTGCAGATCGTGAAATCGCCAAGGGCGCTTACAATGACCGCAACAGCGAATTTGGGTGGAATGTGGATCACATCCTCCCGCAGAGCAGAGGCGGAAAAACGGCGGATCACAATTTGATTTGCTGCCATATTCTCACAAACGATGAGAAGGCAGATAAATTTCCGTGTTTCAACGCCAACGGCAAACGCTTTGAAATTGTGAAGGTTGAAAATCACTATGAAATACAACCGGCAACAAAATCAAAAAAACCAAAGAAAGAGGAAGATTCGGACGAGATCAATTATTACGATTCCGCGTCTGGGATCAAATTCTTCAAGCGGCTGAAAGGCATTCAAAATAAGCCGAGATTTGTCGGTACAGTGTTCATCCGGCTGAATGGTGTTGCAAACACGGCCGTGATAGATTTCATTGAGAATTTCTTCGATGAAGAAAACATATCTTACTCGATGAAAAGTAACTATTACGCAAGTGAAACTACCATAACGGCAAGGAACTACAATATGCCGACAAAGGATGATGTTTCAAAACTCTTTGACAAATGCGTCCTTTTGAATACGTACTTGGGACGCTATTTTGAACCCAGCGATTATTTGAAAGGGTACGATATCTATTATCGAGTGGATTACTACCAAGAGAAAACCACGATGTATATCGAATCGCAATCGATAGACATTGGTGCAACGCGAAGTGTATTCGGCGGCGTAGCTCACATGATAAATACGGAATATGCAAATTATCACAATTCGTTTTTCATCAGCGAGCTTGTATATGAAAACACGGAAGCTAGCGAAAAGGTTGAAAAATCATCCGGTCAGTACACAGAATACAATTATGTGTTCAAAAAATTATCCGAGAATTTAGACAAGGAGGTCAATAAAGGATAAGACACCTTTTTGCCTCCTGAAAAAGAAAAAATCAGCTGGCGGCAGCTGATTTGATCATTAAAAAACGACAGCCAGATCATCAAAGATCTGGCTGTTTGGCGTCCCCGGGCGGATTCGCTTTTCTGCGGAAAAGCCACGGCGGTTGCAACGACCATTCAGGTCGTTGCCAATAGCCGCCTTTCGAATCCGCGCTTTGATCTATTAAAAAATCAATTCCGCCGCTTTTGCGGCGGAATTGCTTTTGTCTGTGATGAACGAAATAGATATTTTTTAAAAAATCGGCGTGTAGAAATGAACTCATGCTATTTTCACAATTAAGCAAAATCGTTCAACATATGGTTAGTTGAGTTTTTATATCTTAGTTATTCATTTTTGATTCTACGTGCTTGATTTTTTTATTAATTATTTCTATTGAGTCGGCGTATGTATCTGGATTTAAAAAGCGTTTTGCTTTATAATAAAAATCAATTGATAAATCAAACTTTTTTAAATAATAATATGTGTCACCCATGTTACCATATAAAACGGAAAGATCATTATGTTTTTCGTCTAATACTCTAATTCTTATTTTTAATGATTTTTGAAAGTATCGAATTGCCTTATCATATTCTTTCATATAATGATAGGTTTTCCCAATATTATTGTATATAGTTGCAATTCTTAAATCCTCATCGATGCCATCTTTTTCAATTGTTTTTTTGTACGAACGCATTATTTGTTTATACAAACGAAGTGCCTCGTCATATTCCTTCTTCCTTGCATGTAATGATGCAATATTATTATATGTTACTATAATATCATGGTGATTTGATTCCAAGCAGCCTGTTTGTAAAATTAACGCTGAATCATAACATTCTTTGGCTAGTTTTAAGTTTTCTTCACTATCGCCCATTCGTATGTAGGAAACACCCATATCATTATATACACCTGCCAATTCTTGAGGGTTTTTAACGTTCCCGTCATTCAAAATAGATAAAGTGCATTTGAAAAGCCGAATAGATTCTTCTTGATCTCCCATGTCGCTTTTAATGTTTGCAATTATTCTGTATATTTTTGCTTTCTTTTCAGGAAGGCTTTGACAGAATGGTAGCGCGTCTTCACAAAATGATTGTGAACTATTGTACTGAGCAAGACAGTATGAACCATATGCAATGGAAATATAATAATCAATCTTTTGTATATCATTAATCTTAAATTTTTCTGCTATGGATTTTGCATTGGCTAAAAACAGTTTTAGATTTTCATATTTGTAAACGATAGAATAATCACTATTATTTAAAACATCAGTGAAATATAATATTGTAGCATCAATGATATCTTTTTGGTTGTTAAGGGAATTTCTAATGTAATCCTGAATCAATCTATGGACTCTAATGTTTTCTACCGTGCCTTTTATTAAAGATTGCTTTCGTAATTCTAATAATATATCATTTATTTTTATTTCGTCAGATAATGTTATACGGAGTGATTCATTTAAATACGGATTATCAACAAGCAGAATATTTAAGTTAATATTGTCGGCTAACATATATGATAAAAAGTACAATATACTCAATCCTTGTTTGTCTTTGATTTTGTCCAAGGATAATTTGAATGTGGTATATGTTGATAACTGATTACTTGTGTATCCGCGCTTAGATAATTCTATATTGTTTTTTTTATATAAAGAAATATATTTTTTTATAGGAACATCATTTTGAAACATATAATTTGCTGCTTGCTCCAGTGCTAACGGTAATTTTCCCAGCAACGAACAAACTTCTTTAATATTATTTACTTCTTCTAATGTTATTTCTGGTTTTCTCGTTAGGATAACCCTTTTTTCCAAATATTTTTCTGCATCTTTATCCGAGAGAACATCAAGTTCCATATAAAAACAATTGACATTATACACGCACAGAGTGTGATCTCTAGATGTTACAATAATATTATTGCAATTAAATGATGCATTTGCAATAAACTTTGAAACAAGTTTATCATCATTAGCGTTATCAATAATAAAAAGACAATTGGGGTTCTCCTGTGTCCAAATTTTAAAATTCCATAATATTTCATCTAAATGCTTGTTTTCGTATTTACAATGGCTTGGTTCCATAGTTTCTATAATTGAAGAAATAAATAGTTGTTCTGTTTCGGCATTAAAAAGAAAAATTCCTCTATACTTATTTTTGTTTGCATGGGCATACTCAATAGAGAGTTGAGTTTTTCCTAGTCCAGGCATTCCGATAATTAGCTGAACGCTTATCCCTTTTCTGAAATTATCTGCAATTGTTTTTAACTCGTTTTCTCTACCTGTAAAATACTCATTTTTTTCCGGAATGTTAACCTTTTGAATTCGTTTTATGTAATCTTTTTTTAACTTTTCCAAAAAATGATACATACAAGAAGGATAATCATTTTTGTTATCAATAATATTTATTACTCTTAATCCTCTTTTCGTCATATGCTCAATTTCATTATTGTTTGCATTAAATTGTATAATGTACATTTTTACACTGGAATTGGTCCAAGTTCTTTTTACAAGTTCAAGCGTACTTTTAATGTCTTTATCATTTAAGCTGTAACCAATAAATAGTATCGGAAATGATGCAAAATCAATAGTCGCTTTGTTAAACATCCACTTTTTGTTCCTTTTAATAAGTGAGTAGTCATTTTTAGTTACCACCATCTCATTATAGTTAGAAAAATCGCCATGTATTTTATAGATTTCGGGATGGTTTAATGATCTTTTATAAAAATCATCTTGTGTTAATATGGCACAATATTCAATTCCCTTATTTTCAAACGTTTTTTCAATTAATCTATCATAATTTGTTGTATAAATTATTTTTGAAAAAATATCAATAAAAATATTATGAACGCGTCCAGGAGATATATTATCGGGCACCGCCTCGCTTATTAATTTTATAAGTTTTTCTCTTCCGAATTTTTCTTCAAACAAAGAAAAAATTTCTATTGGGTTTTCTGCGGAACAATCTGGCATTTCTCTTTTAACAATTATGCCCAATTGGTTCCAATCTGGCATAATTGTGTCAGTTGGAATTTCAGCATTTTTTGAGAAGCCTGCGCCGACAAAAGGTACAATAATGCCGTTTTCAAGATCCTTAAGCAGTAAACGATAATTATAATTTTTTTTCATAATTTCCCCTGTTTATTTATAAATTCGACTTAATTATATTATACTTGTCCATTTTATTTTTGCAAGAAAAACAATATTTAATTTATTATAAAATATTTTTTTCTATTTTAAAAATCAACTTCCACCTTATCTAAAGATACAATGCGTATTTGTTTTACTACTTGCCGTACAATCTGTTCATCATATTCAATCGGATGATTCTTTATGGCATTCAGAATTGTGAAAATCTCACTAACTCTTGCTACTGTTTTTTCTCGTTTGACGTCTTCTTCTCTCATGTGCCGAAGCTTCTCTTCGAGCATATGCTTTTCAGTCATAAGTTCAGAAACTTTGATCTCATCAATCTGAATTGGGGCATCATCTTTGATTTCGCTGATTATGTTACTAAACTCCCGATCTATTTCATCTATCCGTTTTTGAATTTGAATGATATTGACGCTATGATCAGCAATTTCAATTCCCATACTAATATGTGTTTTTAGTACGTCGAGCACCTCTGTGTTTTTTAAAGCCTTTTCTTTAATTGCATCCATTATCGCAGACTGCAAGGTTGTTTCTTCGATGGTTGGGGAATTATGACAATATTTTTTTCCGTAATTGAGTCTATTGATACAACGCCACACCGCTTTCTTACCTTGTGACGACCAAACGCAACGTCTATATTGAGCCCCGCACTCGCCACAAAACACCCGCCCTGTAAGAGCATGTTTCCCGGAATATTTTCCTTGTTCAGTTTTTGTGCCACAACCACTCTTCTTAGGTAAAGCGACACGGTGTGATAGTTCTTCTTGCACTTTCGCAAAGGTTTCAGCATCTATTATTGCAGGGTGATTGTTTTCAACATAATACTTTGGGCGTTCTCCATTATTTACTTTAGATTTTCTACTGAGACAGTCAGCTATGTAGGTTTTATTTATGATAGCGTCGCCCTTGTATTTTTCGTTGCTTAAAATTGAACGCACTGTATTAAGTTGCCAAGATGGTTTCCCACTTGGTGAAGGTATTTTAAGATCTTCAAGATGTTGACATATTGCTTTTAGAGTATCACCTGACAAGTATCTGTTGTATATTAGCCTTATAATCTTCGCCTCGTCTTCCTTTATCTCCGGTTTGCCGTCGACACCTTTTTGATATCCCAAGAAGTTCTTATACCGGAATGCAACTTTTCCTTCTTTTGCACTTTGGGCTTTGCCCCACTTAACATTTGCACTTATATTCTCCGACTCACTTTGGGCAATGCTGCCGTATATGGTTATGTAAAATTCTGCTCCGTTGTCTTTGCTGTGAATGCCTTGTTCTTCAAAGTATACATCCACCCCAAGTTCCTTGAGCAATCTCACATATTTTAGGCAGTCGACCGTATTTCTTGCAAATCGGCTTATGGATTTTGTTATGATCATATCCACTTTGCCATTTTTACAATATTGAATCATCCGATTGAATTCATCGCGTTTCTTGACGCTTGTCCCGGTGATGCCTTTGTCTGCGAATATTTTTACGAGTTTCCATTTCGGTTCGGAATTTATTTTATCTGTGTAATAGTTTATCTGTGTCTCATAGCTGTTAAGTTGTTCTTCCATCTTTGTTGAAACACGGCAATAGGCCACTACTCTTATTTGACCGTTTTGGTTTACACTGTTTGTGGTAGTGTCAATTGTCGGTGGAATTATACGAACTCGTTTTACAGCCTGATTTTCCGAACCGCTCATTATTTATTCCTCGCTTTCGATGATTTGATTATTTAGCAGCATTATGCATACACTTGGTTCTCTCCCAAGTATTATTTTTTTTACTGTTTTCTTTAGTAAGTATGGGAGAGAAGTTTCATCCAATGCAGTGTCACAAAATATATGTTTGATTCGCATTGCAATGTAAGTCTCAGAGTCAATACAATCGTATTTATCAGATATGCTTTGAAAAATCATTTCTGTAACATTATCTCTATTCTCTGCATGGGCCATTTCAATTTCCTGTTGTATTTTGGAATCGTTGTTGCTAATATTGGACCTTTCTTTTATTTGGATCATATCCGGATCTTTAATAATTGTACTCAAGCATTCGGCTATTTTTTTAATCAGTTCTTGATCCGAGATGACAACCCCTCTTGTACACGCTTTGCTTGGACATGACCATATTTCTTTTTTTATACCGTGGCGCGTGTAGTGACGTGTCATTTTTTCGCCGCATTTTTTGCACATAACCGGCGCGTATAGATTGTAAATAATATTATTTCTATCAACATCTTGTTGGGTGCTTTTGCTTTCTTTAAGACATTTGAGTTTTTCGTGAGTTTCATAAGTTATGATTTGAGGATACATTTCATTGCCAGAGTATCGTTCATCATCTATGATCCTCATCACTCTTGCCTTGTTCCAACCGATAACACTGGGCATATATTCGATTTTCTCATCATTTAGAATTGAAGCAATCTGAATCAATGACATTCCGGCAAGATACGAGTCGAATATTTTTCTAATGACCTTTTCCTCATTTTTATTTACTGATATTTTTCCATTTTCATATCTATATCCAAATGCCACATTTCGTTTCTTCATTATGTTATTTGTCCCTTCTGATAGATAGTTGTTCTGTAAACCTGACGCCACCGATTAAATAAAATGTGATAGTTCTATCGTCATTAGCGATTACTTTTTCGACTATTGCGGTAAACAAATCACAATTGAATTCGGGTTCTATGTCTGTTTCATTTATGATTTCGCAAAGAGTATTTAATTGATCTATAATCTTGTTTTCTTTATTATCACACAATATCTTCTTTCTGTTTGATCGCAACTCGGTTATCTTTGCATTAAGCTCAGAAGTTTGAGATGTGTATTCTGAGAAGTTAAGTATTCTTTTTGTGTACAGTTGAGATATGACATGATTACGCGCACTTAAATCGGCAATTTCCTTGTCTATCGAATAAATTGTTGCTTGACTTGTAGATGTTATTGAGAACAGCTTTTCAAGTTCCCTAATTCCGTGTGAAATAAGCGTCTCATAATTATCTTTAAGTTTGAGAGACATTATTATGAAGGTATCTTTTACATCGTCATCTGTCAGTCTGATACTTTTGCATTTACTTCTGCCTGTCATACTAAGCGAGCATCCCCAGTGCTCTTTTCCAAGTGTTATTTGTCTGCGGAATGAACCGCCGCAATAAGGGCATTTTATCATTCCGCTCAGTATAGACGGATCACTTTTCTTTCTGTCTTGAAACCTACGTTTGTGTATTAACTTCTGCGCCGCATCAAATTTTTCCTTGCTTATGATGGCGGGGTTACTGTTTTCAACGTAGTATCGTGGCTTTTGCCCTTTGTTTCTCACTTGTCGGTAGGGCAATGTATCTGTTACAAACTGTTTTTGAAGTAGTGCATCGCCCTTGTATCTCTCGTTTTCGAGTATATAATTTATCGTATCATAATACCAACGACTTTCGCCATTAACATTACTTTTCTTGATTCCTTCATCATTCAGCATATTGGCGATTGATTGTTTGCCAATTCCACTTAAGAACATATCAAATATTCTTATTACAATTGCCGCTTCTTTTTTATTAATTACGAGCGAACCATTAACGAATCTATATCCGAATGGAGCATGAACACCAAGATATTCGCCGGACTCCATTCTTTTTTTGATGCTCCAACGAATATTCCCCGATATGTTTTCCGACTCTTGTTGAGCCGCCATACCGGGGAATGTTACAATCATTTCCATATTCATTTTTTCGGTGTCAATGCCTTGTTCCTCGAAAAACACGCTCACATTGTGGCTTTTAAGCAACCTCAATATACTGAGAAGTTCTTCTGTGTTCCTTGCGAGTCTTGATACCGATTTGACTATTACTCTATCGACTTTGCCATTCAAGCAGTCTCGAATAAGCCTATTCAGATCATCTCGGTTTTTCATCGACGTTCCCGTGATACCTTCGTCGGCGTAAATATCCACCAATTGATATCTAGGATCATTTTTTGCAAATTCAGTATAATATCTTATTTGTGCGGCGAAGGAGTGGAGTTGATCTGTTGAATCGCTTGATACTCTGCAATACGGCGCTATCCGTATAACATCGTTTTTTTCTTGTTTTGTGGCTATTATTTCTGTGACGTTCATATTTTCTCCTTTCCGCCTGTTTTTCAAGCGCAATTATATCACAAGAGTTCAAATACATCCAGCCTAAAGCGATAAAGTTATCAGTTTAGACATATATTTTTTATGTTGTAATATTCCACGCTTATTGCTGTTATTTTTTCGTGTTCTTCTTTTGTTATAAGCCCGATTTTTAGAATAAAATCAAGCAAGTTCTTACTGTAAATAAAAGCTATATAATTTGACATTTCATTGCTCATCTCCATAACGTATAAACCTTTTTCCTATTTGTTTGCATACCCAGTCGTGTGAATATGTATAGCCGTCAATGTCGTAAACCACGACTCCCAAACTGTTCATCCTATCTATGAAGCGAAATGCAACTTCAAGATTTTCAGATATGTGCCTTATGCTGAAAACAAACAGTGCGTCGATTTTCTTTTCTTTGGCTGCGGCAATAAGATCTTGTATTCTTCTCATTGAATCAAGTCTGTTGATCGGCTCCGATATGTTAGAATATCCGATCACAGAAAATCCTTCTTTTTTGCTTTTTGCCGAAAGAATCCTGTTTTGTTCTTCTGTCTTTCCAAAGCACCAATACGGAATATCTCTTGACAGAATCCACGACTTCCTCGTATTGTTGTACACCTACATTTCACCTCTTTTTCTTTTCGGGCGACGGCAAAAACCGCCGCCCTTTTTTCTTTTACGTTTGATTGCAATATTGTTCCCGTCCCTTGCTCATGGGAGTTTATCAAGCGACTGTCGGCTGTCAGTCATCATCGGAATTTCACCACCGCGCTCTCGCCCGGACACCATCTTGGTTGCGACGGCTCGACGCTTTCGCATCTTCAACGCTCGACCTGTGACTTGGTGTAAGTATCATTGTTCCTTCTGCCTGTCATCGCCATCTGTTCGTTACCATCGGACAGTCGATAATCATTTACCTGTGGCTCGCCGGTTTTCACCGACAGCAGAAGTGCTGTACATGATAAACTGGTATTAAGTTTTCAAAGATCTATCGCTTGTCGACATCGGGTCTTTTGAAGGTTTTTATTATTCCTTCCATCATTTTCAGATCCTCTCCGACAAGACTTTCGGATATTCTTTCAAGTAACGCGGTTTGTTCTTCGGTAAAGTATTTCATACCGAGACGATATCCTGGAACCGTATAGATTCCGCCGTCGCCGCCCGGAGAGGTATAAATTGGGTAAGAGCACGACAATATCTGTACATCCCGACGCGCCGTACTGAATGAAACGCCAAACTCATTACATATTTCTTTTAAGAATGTATGCCGTTTGGCGACTACAAACTCCAATACTTGCTGTCGCCGTTCTGCGGAACACATCATGTTCTCACCCCCTCTCCTTACTTGATGGCTGCATTGTAACACTCGAACTGCTCACCTAATGAACAGTTCAAAAAATTAATTAAAATTTTTTTGAAAACAAAAAAGCTGCCGATAAAAAGACCATAAATAGTCTTTCTATCGGCGGCTTCTCATTAAATATGGTTTACCGATCCGATTATGAAGTAAGTGTAATGAACTCGGATTTACAAGCTATTATGTCTTTACCGAGCCGTCGCTTACTATTATATAAAATTTTAGGTTATCGAAATTTGTCCCGCCGGTGCATATATATTTATTGTATCATGCCGTCGGGAATTTTTAATAGAAATTATTTTAGCCTTACAATACGGACATTCACTTTTAAAAACACCTTCACTGTTTCGCTGTCCGGCATTTATTTTTCCGCAGTTTGGGCAATATAGCATTACGTATGAGTATTTACATATTCCTTCTTTCACAGTTTTTATTCTCCCATCTTCCCGACACATCCGCAAGAGAAACGATATACCTTTATAACTTGGTTGGGAATTCCGAAGTAAAAGCATATTCTCGTTTGTGTCATAGGTTTATTTGAAATTGCTTCGGCAACGGGGAGCCGAATACGTTCAAATCATTATTTATAAATCCTTGCCTCGACGAACCAACGTCCGTCCTCGTCGTATAAATATCTTTCTTGTCCCTGTATCATCACAGTGTACATCATTCCTCTCCCTCCGACTTTAGTCGATGCACGCGGAGCAACGAATTTCACTTTATCTATCTTATACCTCTTACCATCCTCCCATATAAAACTCGTAGGACGTATTTCTCCATCGCGGTTTACGTTAACCGTTACGTCAACATAAACCTTTCTATACCTGATTTCATTCATAATGCGTTATATCTGTATTCCTGCCGGCATAACCATATTTGTATGGTGTTTCGGCATCTTGGGGTTGTCGAGCAATATTGCATAACTTACTATACCACTCCCGAAACGCGAGCGTATGTTTTCGATCGCACGGTCAAGATTTTTTTCTCTTTCGTGCCTCTTTGTGTCTAAAAACAGATCTATTTGCTCCGGCTCATCGGACGAAACGAGGTTTATTGCGCGGACCGTCACCGAGCGAATCGGCTTTCGCCATTCATAGCTGCGCCCAAAAAGTTTATACGCTTCCTTCGCTATTACTTTTGGACTCTGAGTAGAGAACGAAAGTTGACTTTGCCACTGTTTTGTCATAAGGTCACTATCTCGTATATCAATGGCGATGCCTTTCGCGTACTTGTTGTATATGAAAAGCCGATGTCCTATCTCCTGCGATAATTCAAACATCACCTTGAACACTTCTTCGTTTGTGTTTAAGTCTTGGAGAGTCGTGATACCGTTGCCGCACGACTTGTCGAGCGCCTCAATATCTCTCACTGTGACTGGAGAATTGTCTTTTCCGTTTGCGAAATTCCAAAGTTCAATACCACGCTTTCCGAATTTTCTTTTATAGAAATCTGTCGGCCAACGCGCCATATCTCCTATCGTTCGTATTCCGAACGAGTTCAAAACTTTTGTTGTCGCTCGCCCGACGCCGAGCAGATCGGACGCGGGCAAGTTCCAAATTTTGTCTTTGAAATCATCATCTCGTATGACCGTCACCGCGTCGGGCTTTTTCATATCGCTGCCGAGCTTTGCGAAAATTTTATTGAACGATACGCCAACGGAAATAGTCAGTCCCAGTTCATTTTTTATTGTCTCACGTATCTCGTTTGCTATTTCTTCGCCCTTTTCAAACGATGAAACAACCGAACAATCGAGCCAGCACTCATCAAGACCAAACGGCTCCACTATTTCTGTGTATCTTCCGTATATCTCTCGCGCCAACTTTGAGAATTTCATATACTCATCATAATGAGGTGGAACAACAACGAGGTCACGGCATTTTCCTTTGGCTTGCCAAATCGCTTCACCGGTAGTTACGCCATATGCTTTTGCTTTATGGTTTTTGGCAAGGATTATACCGTGCCGTTCCTCGACGTCGCCGCCGACAGCAATCGGGTATTTCTTAAGTTCGGGATTTAGAAAACACTCTACGCTCGCGTAGAAGTTATTCATATCACAATGTAGTATTATTCGCATATTACCTCAAAAAACAAAAAGGTGAGTATCAAGAGCGCAGAAATATATTATCTCTGCAAAAACTCTGATACTCACCCTTGGCTCCCGATTTCACAGCCGGGAGGATGGCTCACTTTCAATTTTCAATGATTTGCGTTTATTATAGGCAACGCAACGTACCCTTTCGCCACTTTTGGTTTTTCATAAATGCTGTAAAGCGTTTTACACCGCGGGCACATTTGCAAAAGTCCTGTCGATCCCGATTTATCAACCTTTACAATAACATTACTTTTTTCCTTTGGATCGGTACTGTACAGAACGACACATCTGCATTGTTCATTAGGACACCTTGCTATGGGATATAAACCTTGATGCAATCTTCTACCTCAAATCTTTGATAATTTTCAGCGCGATTCCTTGAACCATAAGCTCTCGCGGGTATATATTCTTCTTCTTATATGTTTTGTTTTCTGCGTGAAGATATGCTCTCCCACCGCTATAAACATATCGTTTGAGCGTCGTTCCATCATCGGTCAAAGCCGCAACGATCTGACCGTTATATGCTTCATTGGCAATTTTAATAAGTACCAAATCGCCATCATCAATTCCGACGTCGATCATCGAATCGCCGCTCGCGCGGAGAAGATAACATTCGCCGTCGATCCACTCGCAGGGAATAGCAACGTAGCCTTGTATATCTTGACGATAGTCCTCCGGCGTTCCGCAAGCGATAGTTCCGAGAATAGCAATTCTTTTGTAATTCGCTTTATACTTTTCTTGATTTTTGACTCTTAACGTACCTTTTCCATTATACTCGACTAAACCGCGATCACGAAGTGCAAGTAAGTATCTGTATGCAACTGATTCACTTGCACCCATAAAATTGACTATATCCTTGAACTTGGGTGAAGTACCATTGTTCTCTTCAACAAAACATCTAATATAATTCAAAACCTCGTTTAGAGTTTTCTCGCTTTTCGATTTCATACAATCCACCATTTATATGACTTGATAAAAGAAGCTAAACTTCTGTTTTGAATTATAGCACCCGAACAGACGTTTGTCAAGAGTTTTTGAAAAATATTTTACTTTTTATCTTTTTATATTTAATGGGAATTTTTAAGTTGACAAATCAAAACACTCATGTTATACTTAATAAAATAAAGAAATTAAAGGTTTACAAAAAGTAACATCTCCAAAGTGTAAGTGCTAAATAACATTTCCCCGCCCGAGACTCCCAAAACTTTATATACGCTCGCTCTTTGTTATGGCGCATTCGTGCTTTTTTCAGAACACAAAGTATCCTATACACGGAGATGATAGCATTTTCTGTTAATCCGTTCGGGGGGGGAGAAAGAATATTGGAGAATATCTGAAAATTTAAGGTTCTTTTGATTCTGTCGAAATCGAAGTATCATATATCTATGCTCATTATGGTCAAGCCTAGGAAGAAATTTTATTCTTAAAGATTTACGGTTTAGTTAAGTAAGGATTTTCTGGGGATAATCGTCATAGTTGTTGTACCGTGACTTATTATAAACAAGTTTATGGTCAATATAGAGAGCGGCATTTGTAATGCTTTTTCACTGCTGTGGTATTGGTCATACTTTTCGTTATCTCTATATATCGAATGATGTTAATTCATACGCTTTGTTCATAGATCTTTTTTACGCTACGGCGGTATAATACGATTGATTTTAGCAATTTATTATTTTTGATAATAAAGAGAGAGCGTGATGAAACAATATGTTTTACTATTGACAAAACCCAATATTACATACACATCGTTGATTGCAAATATGCGTTTCGTTTTACAAATTAATCAAAACGCAGAGTCGAGGATAGGCAGAAAATTATATCCTTCATGGGAAATGGATTTTTCTGAGTAGAGTATAAAAAATCTAATCATTATTAGCGGAGACGAATGACTTAGGGGAGATTGGAAAGTGGTATGGAAATGACACCACAAGCAATAACCTGACGAAGTGACGATTTTTAGTTAGAAATATAATATTATAATGTTATAATATTGCAATATACCAAATAAACGATTTGTTGTGAGGTGAATATATGTCTGATTTTTACAAGCCTTCAATGTTCAATCATTATACAGAAGATTATGACAATAATGATTTGATATTATTCAATTCCTATTTAGGAATGAACTATCTTCTTAGAGTTTCTAATAACAAGAAAGATAAGATAACCAGATTCTTTTCACAACCGATTATTTTAAAAGAAGATATAATGGATGATCCCGATTTGAGGTATTTGGCTGATTTGGGTTACTTTGTTGATTCTTCGGTAAATGAAAAACATTTAAGAGAAGTTTTGCTTAATAAATTAAAAGCTGATGGCACTTTAAGACTTGTTATACATACTTCGAAATCATGTAATTTTAGGTGTAAATATTGTTACTTATATTTTAACAATCAAGGCGAAACCGATTTGAATATTAGTAAAGACACTCAAGAGGGAATAATAAATTTCGTCAAAAAAAATATAAATAATTACAAATCCGTACATGTTGACTGGTTTGGTGGAGAACCTCTATTAGATATAAAAGCTATAGAATATATTTCAGAAAAATTGATTAGCATATGTGCAAGAGCCGGGAAGCCATATGAGGCTGTAATTACCACAAATGGTTATCTGTTATCAAATAATAATATTAACATTCTTTTGAAAAGCAAAATAAAGCATATTGCAATTACGATTGATGGATTAAAAGAACAACACGATTCTCTCAGGACATTAAAAAATGGAGGTAGAACGTTCGATAAAATTATTGAAAATTTAGAATATATTCGTGATAATGTAAAAACAAGAACGCTATCGATTTCATTAAGAAGTAACTTAACAATAAAATCATTAGAACATATAGAAGATTATTATCGCTTTTATAACGACTTGTTTGGTGATGACAAACGCTTTTGCTTATTTATTAGACCTGTAAAAAATATGGGAGGAGAAAAAATCGATCAAATAAATAATTTACTATTTGAAAACAACACTATGGATTTTGGAGTTGTTTTTGATAGACTCGGAAAAATAATTGACAAAATGAAATTTGATGCAAATTTTGTTGATATTAGTGTCGGCGGTATGCGCTGCTTTTCGAATAACTTTAATCGTTTTACTATAGGTGTAGACGGCTTAATTTCAAAATGCGATGAATCTAACGATGAGATTGGTATTGGTCATTTAACTTCTAAAGGTGAGATGATAATAGACAACAATAAACATGTAGAATGGCTATACTCCGCACGTTGTAGCGATAAGTGTGATGATTGTTTCTATAGTTGCTGCTGTTTTATGGATCCATGTCCTAAAGCTCGTATAACTCGAGATACAGAATCATGTCCTGCTGCCATCAATGAAATTGACTCCCTGCTGAAGTTTTGTGCAAAATCATATGAAGTACAACGAATATAGGAGGTAACAATGTGGAATTTGATAAAGTAAAAAGTACGATAATAAAATTGCTAGAGAATAATGGTATAATAATTGAATCTAGTGAAGAAGATTTGGATTTGAGAAATTATTCTATAGATTCAATTTTGTTCATATCATTTATAGTTGATGTAGAAAATGAATTTGCCATAACTATACCGGATGAATATTTAACAATAGATTTGCTACAGTCAATTGATGGATTAACCAACTTGATAATTGAACTAAAAACCTTAGATGTAGAGCAACATGGAATTCCAAATAAGTAAAGTCCTATGGTAATATTTAAACTTGGAAAGAGAAAGAAATCTGAAAGGAACTCACGCAAAAGTTTATGTATGCAAAAAAGAAGGTGCAGTAAAAAAGCCCTGCCGTCAGTTTTTTTTGATATGTTTCGGATTCAGCATATGTGGTTTTCTTTCAAAACTGGAAAGTTACCAAGTTTAATGACGAAAGTACATTAAGTTATCTCCGCACATGGACGTTGACTCCATCCCGAATCACAGTTCTCGTCAATATAATCTGTTTAAGTACGGCAACAATTCTGCTTGTAAGAGTTTCTACGCTTGGAATGATCGTTGGTACGGGAAATGAACTGTGTTTGTTTTCGCCTAGCTTCATGCTGTAAGCAACGTTATCTTTGCTATTGACGTGAATACCTAAAGAAAGCGTATTGTTCAATGATTTCTCCTCACTTTGGATGTGTTTCGTAACGACAGACATTCAACTCTCGTGATACCCGGTACATCAACAAACTCGCGTATGAGAATCTATACTGATGCTTTCAATGCGATATGCCCTACTGTCGTCGGGTGAAAGTAACTATGACAATCAACCAGTCAATGTGTTTGCAGTTAATTTCTGTTCATGGAAACAAATTTCCTTCAGAAACCACACAAAAACGCATGAACGAGGAGAAAGAGAACTTGTCCCTGCCATCATTAACGATATTTTACTATGGTTGTGTGGGCATCTGTCATGTTTAGCGGTAAATATTTGTCGCATCAAGCGGCAGATAACATGGTTAAGCCGAAAACGGCTTAACCGCCATTATACCACTTGGGGGTTAGTGAGTGCCTTGAAGTGTGCAATTCTTATCTCACAATTACTATTACACGAGGAGGTGATATTAATGAAACAACAGCTTTCCAAACCACAGTCAAAACGCACTGAAGCATTGACCAAAGTTCGCATCATGGACACAAGAGGAAGCGAAAGCGAGACTTGTTCCCAGCCGGGGTCTAAGTATCAAGGTTGTCAAAATCCACGTGGATGTGGATGTGCTGCTTGCTAGCCACATGCGAAAAAGGTCTCCTTGAAAAAGGGGACCTTTAAACCAAATTCGATTCATTAAGGGCGTGTTGATATATGGAGAAAGTGTTATTGTTTCTTAAATATAATTTATCTTGTTTCTATTTCTATTTAAAAACAATTTGGGCTACTCGTAAAAGTGTTTTTTTTGTTACATTTATTGATGGTGCGCTTGGGGCAATTGTTACGTTCATTTGGACGTTTTTCTTTAAATATCTTCTTGATTTTTTATCTTTAGAGGAATATAACAAAGCTATATTGTTGGTTTTATGCTGTATTTGTTTTAGTGGAATGATGGAACTAATTAGAAAATTACTCCACTTAATTAGAGATAATGCATATTTTGATATTAATACGATTCTTCAAACCAAATTGTCAGAATTAAGTTTCAAAATTCCTTATGAAAAAATGGAAAATGCTGAAACTATTAAAGATTTTGAAATGGCACATAAATTTATAGGTCGTAATTATTTGGCACAATATACTTTGGGATTAACAAATATTATATCTTGTATCATTGTGTTTTCGGGTGTGGGAATTATTACTTCATCATTGAATTGGTGGATTACGCTAATGTTGTTTTCTGTTATTACTGTAAATACCGTGTGCCACGCAATTCAATCCCAACATGAAATGGAACAGTTTACAGAAGAAACCTCCGTAAGTAGACAACTTGAGTATACAAGATTTTGGCTTACTGAAAAAAGTCGAGCCAAAGAAATAAGAACTTATTTGTTACATGATTTTGTCATTGATAAACTTAAAGAATATAACGAGAAACTTTTTAATGTTCTTCAAAATTTTACAAAAAAGCACACAAAAATATATATTGCAATACATTTAATTGATGGTATTCAAATGCTAATAGTGTATTCATACTGTGCTTATTTACTTTCAAAGAGCATAATAACTTCTGGTGATTTTATGCTTTATATCTCGGCATTAATTTCATACAGTTTGGCACTAACAAACATCCTTAAATCATTTATTGATGTGTATAAAAATAATTTGTATATTGATAAATTGAAAAAATGCATGGATCTTGGCGAGGATGTGTGCAAAGTGGAGCTTTTCAATGAAGAAATAGAGACAATTGAATTTAGGAATGTTTCTTTTTGTTATCCTGGAGAAATTAAAAAGGTTTTACATAACATAAATTTTACATTGTATAGAAATGAAAAATTATCTTTAATAGGGGAAAATGGTGCAGGGAAAAGTACATTAGTTAAATTATTGTCGGGATTATATACACCCACTAGCGGAGAAATTTTAGTTAACGGGATACCAATGGACACTCAAAGAAAAAACTATCTTCCTATATTTAGTATGGTATTTCAGGATTATACTATATTTAATTTTTCAGTAGAAGAAAATATTACTATGGGGAAGAATATTTCTAAAGTTAAAAGTCGAGAACTTTTAAATAAAATGGGTCTTGACAGCATTACACCCGAAACTTATATCTCTCAACTTTTTTGTGATAAGGGTATAGAATTATCCGGCGGGGAAAATCAAAAACTTGCAATAATAAGAGCGCTTTTGAAAGACGCCCCCATATTGATTTTAGATGAACCAACATCCGCCCTATCTCCTCAAAGTGAGTACAATATATATAAAAAATTTGGAGAATTGACATCCAACAAAATGGTGATCTTTATATCGCATAGGATGTCTAGTTGTAAAATTTGCGATAAAATATTGTTGTTACATGAAGGAAAAGTGGAGGCCCAAGGTACGCATAATCAACTGATGGAGGCTTGTCCCAAATACAAGGAAATGTTTGATGCACAAGCAGAATTATATACTTAATTGCTGTCTTAAATTTTCAATAAAAAATTGGGGGGGATAATATGAAACTTATTAATTGTTTTGTCAATATATTACATAGCTCATATAAATTATCTAAAATGTTCATAAAAGATAACAAAAAACTTCTATTTATGGATATATTTTTGGGGTTTAGTCGTGAATGTAAAAAGATAATTGGCATCGTATTGCCCACCATGATAATCCAAGCTGTTTTTTTGAAGCAAAACTTTAATATAGTATTTTTATCTATATTTATTATCTGTATCTTAACTATGTTATTGGGGATTATAATAGAATCAATACAACGTAATTTGTCCAATTATTCAGTACGTGCAACAAATAGTCTGTACTATGTTTTAAATGGGAAGTCTGCACATTTAGACATGAAAGATTGTGAAGATGAACAGTTAATTGATGATTATTATAAAGCATTTGATAATATATATCAATTTTCGGATGCACATTATAATATTTTTTGTGTTTTGATGAGTAAAATACTTTCGTTCGCAATTATGAGTTATGTGATTGCTTCTATTGATTTAGTTCTCTATTTATTAGTGTTAAGTATACATATTACATTAATGCTTATTCATGCAAAACAAGATAGACTTGATCATAAATTTGAACTAAAAAAATCAGAAAGCACAAAGCGCTTAAAATATTTAAAGGAATTGTTGTATGATTTTGAAGCTGGTCGCGAAACGAGAATTTACGATGCAGGGGATTTTGTTAGTAAAAAGTTGTTTGATGAATCATATAGTGTTCATAAAATAGATCTCCAAATGCGAAAGGTAGATTTTCGATTTAGTATCTTACACACGCTTCTAGGAATTGTTCAATTGTCCCTTATATATATTATTTCAATAAAAAAATATATTATTGGCAATATTGCTTTGGGAAATTTTGTAATGTATATCAATGCAACGGCCCTTATTTCTGCCTCCATATCAGATATTACAAATGCTATAAGTTTCTTGTATAAAGCATCAATTGTGTATAAGGATTTTGAAAATTTTTTGAACACTAAAGAATCATTAAGAGAGTCGGGAAAATTAAGGACAACGTTTTCTGAAAAAGATACGCTGATAGAATTCAAGAATGTTTCGTTTAAATACCCTAATAAGGAGGAATATGCACTTAGAAATATTAGTTTTAAGATAAATAAAGGTCAATCTGTTTCTATTGTTGGAAACAATGGAGCCGGGAAATCTACATTAATTAAACTTTTACTAAGATTATACGATCCCACAGAAGGATGCATTTTGTATAAAGGAGTGAATATAAAAGAATATGACTATGATTTTTATCAATCTATTTTTGCTCCAGTATTTCAAGATTATATTATGTATGCATATACATTGCGTGAGAATTTAATCTTTGATCATGATAAATATGAAAAAAATATTAATGATTCATTATCAAAAACGGGTATGACCGAAAAAATTCAAAGTATTGGACTTGATAGAAATTATAGTAGAAGATTTTTCAATGACGGTATTGAATTATCTGGCGGAGAAGAGCAAAGAATTGCAATTGCACGTGCACTTTGTAAAAATACTGAAATCCTAATTTTAGATGAACCAACAGCAGCCATTGATCCCCTTTCAGAAAGTAAACTGTTTAAGGAAATATTCAATGCCGTCAAAGAACAAACTGTTATATTTGTTTCTCATAGGATGTCCAGTACACGATTTTCTAATAATATTTTGGTTTTTAATAATTCAAAATTGGTTGAAAGTGGAACCCATGAAGAATTATTAAAATATAATGGTGTTTATGCAGCAATGTATTTTCAACAATCAAGTTATTATTCATAAACAATACAATCAATATATGATAAGGGATTAGTGATGAAATACGATATAGTTATTGTTGATACAGGATACAATGGTTCTCATCCCAGATTAAAAAACAAAAACATCACGGGTATACAGATTCGCAAAAACGATGTATCTAGTTATGATGTTATTACATTACCAAAAGACAATGATGATGTGGGACATGGAACAGCTATAAGTAATATAATTTATACGCATGCGCCCGATGTAAGTATATTGATGGTGAAAATTTTTGATAAATTTCTATATGTGGATGAAGATTTGTTGTGTTTTGCATTAAACTTTATCTTGTCAAGTGTGGATTGCAAACTCATTAATCTTAGCTTGGGAATTCTAGCATTAAAAGATTATAAGAAAATGTATAATGTTTGTGATAAAATTAATAAAAAAGGGACCGTAATAGTTGCGGCATTTGATAATGATGGGTCGGTATCGTTTCCTGCTGCGTTCGATAATGTCGTTGGAGTTACGAGCAATAATTATTGCTACAAAAATGATGAGTATTTTGTTATAGACAGTTCCATTGTAAATGTGGGTGCTAAAGGAAATGTGCAAAAAATTGCTTGGCTTGACAATAAATATTCAATAGGCCAAGGCAATAGTTATGCTTGTGCTCATATATCTGGAATAAGTATTAAGCAACTAAATGAAATGTCATCATGTAATTGCCAAAAACTATTGAAAAAATTAAAAGCACATCAGTTTTCGGAAAAAGAAAGCCATAGCTATAAAAATGACCATTCATTAGTCTCTAAACGCCAGATGAACTATAAAAACGTGGCCATATTTCCTTTCAATAAAGAAATGCATTCATTAGTTAGATTTCAGTCTCTATTGCCATTTAAAATTGTTGATGTATATGATATAAAATATTCTCCTAACATTGGAACCTCTACCGATCTATTGTTAAACATTGAGACTAAAAACCCTTACACAATAAAGAAAATAGATGATATTGATTGGGGGGCTATTGATACATTAATTATTGGACATACACATGCGTTATTGAATAGTGTCATAAAAGATTATAAATTTATAGATAGCCTTCTATATAGAGCTCAAAAGCAAAACAAAAATGTTTTTTCTTTTGACAATTTGCCAATTCAATTCAAAAAAAACGAGAAGTTTTTATGTCCAGATTTACATGATAACTTCATTCCTATACCGTATGGAAAATTATATCGCCAGGTCAAACCAGTATTAGCCGTCTTTGGAACTAGTTCAAAACAAGGGAAGTTTACATTGCAATTATTACTCCGTAAAAAATTAATTGAAAAGGGGTATTTGGTGGGTCAATTAGGGACTGAGCCATCAAGTCTTCTGTTTGGTATGGACGAATGCTTTCATTTTGGTTATGATTCAGAAATGAACTTATCACGCTTTTCTGCCATTGCTTTTTTAAATAATGCTTTATACACAATATCTCAAAAAAATGTTGATTTAATTATTACCGGGTGTCAATCGGAGACTATTTTAACCGATGAGGGAAATTTGTTTAATTATCCAATTCCACAAATAGAATTCCTTATGGGGGTTCTTCCTGACGCTATTATTTTAGTTATTAATCCTTTCGATGAGCTTCAAACTATAAAAAGAACGATATCCTTTTTAGAATCATGTGTTGAATGTAAAGTGATTGCGGTAGTTGTGTTTCCTATGACCAAAAATAATGAAAACCCATTTGGTCCTAAAGTGCATATATTCAATAGTGAATTTGAACAATTATCCACTGGTATTAATCAAATATGCGAAGTGCCAACGTTTCTTCTCGATAACAATTTACATATGGATTCTTTAATCAGCTTGATTGAAAAATATTTTTCAAATTAATGATTATAAAAACAAAAATAGATTTATATGCTTGAAGACCACAGTTTTGTTTATCGGAATACTGCAATATTTACTTTTATTTTTTACTATTATACAAGTATAAGGAGTTTTTATTATATTCCCCAACAACAAATTCAAAGAATTATTCTGGAAAATGGGATGCTAACTCTTAGAGAAAACCGCAATGGAATTGCTTGATTAGAATCATTGTCAACTAAAACATTTGTAAAAATCAAAAGAGTTCTTGAATAATTTGTTGAAAAGTTATATATGGGACAGGCTTTCAAAATTTAGAGTTTTTCATTTGCAAAGAACATACTTATGCGACCGTTTGACGCAGAAAAAGATACTGATAATGTTATCTCCATTTTTAAAAAAGTCGGTCTTTACGAAAAGATTTCGTCATTCAAAAATGGAATAAATACATATATCACAAAGGAATTCGAAGAAGATGGAGAATACTTTTCGGGCGGAGAAATGCAAATACTTGCTTTAGCAAGAATATATGCCGGTAACTATGATTATATTATACTCGATAAAGCCACAAGTGCACTCGATCCAGTCACCGAGGATTAAATAATAAAGACGATATTTTCAATATTCGATGATAATACAATAATAATGATTTCTCACCGCTTGGCGACGATAAAATACGTGAACTATATTTGTTTTATGGCAAATTGACAAATCTAAGAAATGGGGACGCATCAAGAATTTATGCAAAACAATAGCAATTACGCTCAATTTTATCTCTCACAAGCAGAAAAATTTGATGTAAAATAATTATTGAAAAATAGTATTGTTGATTAATGGTTAAATGGAAACGTTATTAAATATTTACGACAATCCCCCAACAATAACATATACAAGTATAACATACCCACTAAGTATATTATATGGGGAAGAAAAATATAACAAATGGTTTTATTCCAACTATGTGAATATTACATCTGTAATTGATCCATATGATAGTAATCGTGTGAATTTTTTGTCTGGGGATTCATATGGTGGAGTTGAACCTTTGGTTTACAAAAAAGTAACGCTAACAGATGAAAAAGATGTTTTTGAACAATTGCTATCTTTGTTCAATGACGGATGGTATGTATTCACATTTTTGGATTTTAACGCATTAGGTATTCCTCCTTATATGGTCCATAATATTCTTATATACGGAATTGACTTTGATTCTCGTAAAGTTCAAGTCTTATGTTATGTAAATAGGCAATTTGTTCGTGCTTCAATTGAATTTGAAATTTTTCTTGAAGCATATAATAGTCAAAATAATAATAGAAAAGCGTTAACGCGTTGTATGAAAAAAAAAGATAAAGAAATTGATTTTTCATATGAGAATTATGAAACTCAATTAATGGACTATTTTCGCTCTCAATTCTCATATGATAAAATTAGCAATTATTATTGCAATATTGATAAAATAAAAACTGATGAAGACGAATTAATGGAAGATTTTATTGTTAAAAGTAGGAGAGATGGTGGTTATTATTATGGGTTTGATTGTTACGAATCACTTAAACAATATTTATGTTTATACGATAATCCTGAGTACATTGATATAAGGCCGTATAGGTTAATGTGGGAACATAAAAAGATTATGAAAGACCGCTTCATATTTTTTCAAAAAGAAAAAATTTATCCTTTTGATATGTCTTATTATATTGATGGCATGGATAAGTTTGCACAATCTACGAAAATACTCTTTAACCTTATTCTTAAAGCAAAAATCAAAAAATGTATATCAATAGATTATATCACTGAAAGAATTGATAAAATAAAATCCGAAGAATATATACTTATTAAAAAGATGATTTCGGAAATGCATAATAACAATAAATATGTTCAAAACACATAGGTATTACTATGTTTTAAAGAATCGCCTCTTTAAAAAATCAGAGATTAAAATGCGGGTCTAGTCTCTTTTTCTCTTCAATTGTATATTTATCTTGATATGTTCACCTTGTGTGTCCACTGTGAACACAGGCATTGTCCACGATGAACAAACACTACCCCCTTGGCAGAAAAAGTGTCAAAAATCATTTTTTCAGTGTATACAGATTGCTGCTGTTCCCGCCATTTTCCCTGAAACGGCGGGATTTTTCTATATACCCCTTTTTTTCAAGGTCTGCTATTGCTCGTTTAACTGTCGAAAATGAAAGTTTCGTATCTTTGGCTATTGTTCGCAGAGACGGAAAGCAAGTGCATTCTTTGTTGCTCCTGTCAAGTAAATAAAAGAATACCGTGACGGCTCTGGACGGTAAGTCGTCACGGTACATTTCATCAAGTCGTCCCACTTTGCGCCTCGCTTATGGTAGGGTTCGGTTTTTCTGTGCGAACGGTCGAATGCCTCTTTAGGATTCTTTTATGCTCTCCGACAAGCGTTGCATTGTTCGGTATTGATCCCCCGTCGATATCTCCATCAGTGTCCGGCAGATCTTTGAACTTGTCATAGTGGTATTTCTTGAATATCCCGTCGATAAGTTCGTCCTTGTCTGCATATTGAACAGCCCTGTTTCCGTGTTCTTCGACGGAATACGGCGTTCCGAATGTAATACCCCATTTGAAGAACGGTTTGAGTTTCACTTTCATCGGGTGATAACCCGTTTTCATTACGATGAATGTGCCTTTCGGTAGGACTTTCAGTTCGTCAGCGTTCATCAGAGCGCGTTCTGTCATTTGAAGCGACTCCGACGGATCGTTCTTGCTTCGGCTCACCGATCCCGACATTACAGTTCTACTGCCCATTGACTTTGACAATGTATCAGCCGATGTGCTGTTCGGCGCAAAACCTCCGAATATCGTGAGTTGCGTGTTGTCGACGATGATGTCCGCGCCTTCTTTACCGTAGTTCTTTTCAAGCTGTGCAAACGACTGAATAACGGGAACGATTTGAAGCCGTCTTGAACGCGACGCCGAGAACATTATCTCTGCAGAGTCTATCTTGGGTAGCGTTCCGAATTCATCGCATAGGAATATACAGCGGTTTTTTAGTTTGCCGCCGTTTTCGTCAGCGACAGCAAGTATCTCTCGATATAACTGCTGAATAATGAGACTCACCATAAAATAGCAGTTGGGGTTTTCTTCTGGCAATATGAGAAATATCGCTGACTTTTCATTGCAGAATTTCTCGGCGTCTATCTCCGTATCAAAGCAAAGCAGTTGCTCAAGCTCGCTGTCAAGGAACGCGTTGAGACGAGAAAGTGCCGTTGACATTACTGAATTCATCGACTGCTCGGCAGAGTTGAGCGCCGCGCCCGCAAACCACCGTGCTTTATGGTCTGACGGAAGAATATCCATCAGTTCTTGAAATTGGTTTTTCTTGCCGCTTTTTGCCCCTGCGTTTTTAGATGGAGCGAGCAATTCTTGAATGATTTTGAAAACAGACACAATGTGCCTTTCTTCCGGCTTGCAAAATTCCGCGACGAGCAATATCGTTGCCGTGAGTAGTCCCTCTGCGGCATCGTAGAAAAATGCGTTCTGTCCGAAGCTCCCCGCTTCCATTCCCGATAGAATTATCGTCTTTGAAATGATTTTCGCATATTTCTCCGCCTTTGCCTTAAATACGAGTTGTTCGGGATTTTCTTTGTATAAATCATAGTATTTATTGACCAGGTGCAAAAGGTTATTCCCGTTGGAACGGGTGGGGTTACGAAGATCGATAACGGAAACGTGATAACCGTAATTCTCTTTTGCTATCGCGCCGTAATTACGCATGATATCACCTTTGGTATCTGTAGAGAGAAAACTCATTCTCGTTGCACAGGCGTATTCGATGCACGGATACAGCCAATATGCTGTTTTACCGACACCGGCTGCGCCGATCATTAGTGCGTGGACGTCGCCGGTGTCAACAAGTGCCGTTGTCGTGTCCTTACCTTCACAGCCGACGACGATTCCTTGAAGTGAGTTTCCGTCTTTGTCTTTCGGAAGATTTTTTCCCTCTCTCCATTTGTCCGGTTCAAACAGAACGTGCTTATATGCGCTTTTTATCTCTTTTCTTGTTGCCCATCGAGCAGTCCCGTGCTGACCGTCGCCAACCGTTTTGGATTTTATATGATTAAGACTGTATATATACGAAAACAGCGTGACGCCGCCGAGTATCAATGCCATTACGGCACCGACTGTTAAGAGTATACCAACGTTTGGCATTCGATCACCTCGCTTTCATCTTGTTTTTTTGAAGCTGTCAAATCCTCGTTGAAATCCTTGTGTATCGGTACTTGCCTATACACCTCTATGTTCGTGTGAACTCGCCTCAAAAGCCCACAAATTCGCTCACAGGCGGCGTTGCCTGCCGCATCGTTGTCAAGACATAGTATCGCTTTTTTGATACTTTCGTTATGTTCAAGCATTTTCATCGCAGCATAAGGCGCGACCGAACAGAGCGCAACATAATGATGATCTTGCCATCCGGTTTTATGCATTGAGATATATGACAGCATATCTATCGGCGCTTCAAAGATATACAACCTGTCCGATGTGCCGTTCCAATGAAAACTGTATTTTGGATCGCTGCCGATCTCGTTGCATTTGAATGTGCTGTCGCTCGTTGTTCCGCGTTTGTGAGCATGTCGGGGTGTACCGTTTTCATCGTATCCGACAAATACGCAGTTATGATAATACGCTTCTTCATAAATCAGATGCTTATGAGCAAATGCGTGTATTACATCTCGATCAATACCGCGCTGAAACATAAGATAAGCAAACACTCGTCGCATATCCAAATGAGCCAACGGGAGTGAAAACGGCTTCTCGTTTTTTTCGACTTCATTTTGTTCGAGTTTGATTGTTGAGATGTTTTCGCCGATAAGCATTGCAACGGCGTCCGGATATGTTTCGCAATCAAAAAAGCGGCGTGCAAAATCGATTGCATCGCCGCCTTCCTGAGTATATTGATCGTACCACAAATTGCCTTTGATCGATATCTTTTCTCCATTGCTTGTCCAGGAATAACTTTGTCCTTCGCGTTTTACGCTTTCTCCTCGTCGATGAAGGAAGTCCGATATGTCTGCAGTACGCGCCTGTTCTTTTTGTTGCGCTGTAAAGCTTGTGTAAGTTTTTGAAATAATTATCACCTCGATTTTCATAAACTGTTTAGTTTCTTAAAGACATCAAATATTCTATAGCTTCTTTATATCTGTTTTCATCAATAGTTTTCATAATATCTACTGTTGTATCTATTCCGCCAAATGAATCTTCAAAATTATTACCACAATGATTTGATAAAAAATAGTTTTGTGCCTTTTCAGATAAATTATTATAAATATATTTCAACATTCCGATATTGCTAAAATCCGAGTGTTTGATAACATGAAATTTATCACCTAGGCATTCATACTCATGTAATCTGTAATGCCCATCTTCAATAGGTCTTAATATCATTATGCTTTCTCCATAATCATCATGATTTTGAAAGTATAGAAACACATGGTCGAAATATCCAACAGATAAATATGTATTGTTTGTTTTATCATTGATTTCGCTTGATGTTTCGAGTTGCTTTTTATAATCAATATAATTTCGCCCGCTATCTTCATGTCTTAAATCATTTGGTTTTTCCTGGAAGTAAAATTTTACGAATGTTTTATCTTTAATTTCGCTTCCTAATTTGTATGCATTTTTATAGTTTATTAAAAACCTTCTAAATTCCATAGACTTTTTTTCAAAAAAACAAAGTATCTCATCGTAAGTCATGTAATTTCCTTTGTTATGGTTACAACAATATTCAATAATTGCGTTATAAAAATGTTCTCTTTCAGAAATTCCGCCTGCAAATGAATATTTAATTAAATGTCTAATGTTGACAGAATCGATTGGGATAACCGAAAAAAAGCATTTTGAAGACTGATCAAATTGTTGAATATTAATCTTTATGTATTGTTTGAATGCCATATTAAATAATTCAAACTCGCCAACAAATATTTTATGTTGAAGAAAGAATAGTTTTTCGCATGACTGACATTCATTTAAATTAAGTTCAATTTCGAATAAATCTTTGTTAATCATATAACTATCCTTCAATCACAGATATTGCATTAAATATATTATCGCTCATATAAAATAAATAGTCAAGCCATTTTTATAATTCCAATTTCATTCCTTGAGCCAATTTCTTTTCATTTATCTTCTGCAATTGTTTTCGATCGATTTTCGCGGGATGGTCGTGGTCGATATCGTCGAGAAATATATTGCTTATGTAATAAAGCAAATTGATCACTCCAGCTGAGATGCGCCCGCTTCGATCATATGATACGTTGCCGACAACAAGCCCGTCATTGTCGCTAACTATGTTCATTGCTTCTTTTATGACAGCGTTTTTTACGGTTTTGAATTTGTGGTTATCGACAAGCGGGGTACGCTTTGGCATAGTATCGGTATAAATTCGTATGGTGTTTTCCTTTTCTTCATACCATAGGTCGTAAAGTTCAGAAATTCTTTTATCTTTTGAAAGCTCAATGACGATATTGTCAACCACCTTTTTCGCGCTCGGCGGCAAGTACCCGTATTGCTTTTTACCTTTGGATCTTTTCAGCATATCGCACAGCTTTATGAGAAGTTCTTCGAGATAATCATTTTCAAAATTGTTTGCATTGATTTCACTGATTATCTTCGTTATTCTGCTTCTGCTCTCAGACCTAAGATCGTTTCGGTATTTGTTGTATCTGTCATAGATACTGATTAAATCTTGACGAAAGATATCCTTTGCAAGAGTTGACTTTATCTCTTGTATGCCTTTCTCGGTCAGATATGCTTCTTTTGGGTCTATTGAGTATGCGACCATATGGACGTGTGGATGATGTGTTTCATTGTGGAATGCTGCATACCAACGGAAGTTCTTCGGCTTTATCTTCATATTCTGTGCTATCATATTTCTATTACTTCGCAGAAGCTGCATCCAAGCATTAGCGTTGTCATATCCGAGCCGTTCTGCGTCCTCGCGTTTAAGAGATATGATGTGTGTCCATATATTGCTCTGGCTTTCCGCTGCTTCCTTTTTCACTTTTGAAAGAACAACACAAACACCTTCATCGGAGAAAAGTCCGTGAGTTGATACATTTTCAACTCGCGGACGTTTCGCTATATATCCGATGTAGTTTTCTATCCCACCGAGAAGCTTGCCGTTCATTTCAGATATACGTGATATTAGTTCATCGGCGTTCTTCCTCGTCGGACTTTTTATATAGTCCCTATACTCGAACAGATCTTTCGATTCAGGATAGTGTTTTATGAGACGCGCGATAATCTTTTCTTGTTTTTTGGTTTGAGTTACATCGAGGTCAGATTCGCTTATCTTTTCAACGCCGTCCCTCGTGGCGATATAATTTACATATGTTGATATATGCGTTTTCGCATTCGGTTTCATATATGGCGATTTCAATGTGAGTCCCGCCATATATTATCCCTTCTGAAAATCTACCGCATCGTCAAACGAATACTTGCCGCCGAGCCTTGACACTTCATCACAGCACAATTTGCGAAGCGCATTGAGTTTTTCGTTGTCGATATCGTTCGTTGCAGCGACGATGTGCATCATCATTGCAAGCTCGACTCCTTGTTTGAACAGCACTCTCGATATTCGTTCTTCCGAATCTCTAACCCGTGCCCTTACTACAGATTCAAACGCGGGTGTGAGCAGGTCGCTGAAATTATCGCGGTTGAGAACTGAAACATAAAAGCGTATTGCTTCGGTGATGAATTCATTTCGTGATGTGCAGTTTGTGAGAGGCATAGAATTTTCGATGGCGTTCAGTACATCCTTTTCGATATACAGACCGACAGATGTTTTACGCTGTTCATCACATTGACTGCTGGCATTCTTCTGTTTCATTTTCATCTTGTTCGTACTCAATAGTCGCTATCGGAAAAATGTCGAAATTTCCGTTGTCGCCGAGTTTTGAAAGTATCTCCTTTTGCTTTTCTTTGGTTAGATCGTCCCAGTATATTTCAATTGTTGGCATAATGCACCTCCATTAAAGTTTTTGATGATAATAACCCCGCCCACGCCTCGCTTTTTCGTTACTTTGGGCAGGGTTTTTGATGTTGAGTTCATTTTTTGATGATAACGTAATCCCCGAACGGCTTTGCCGGTCGGTGTTTTTCGGGCTTGGCAGATGCATTTCTGCCAAAGCCTTTATCCTGCACGATTTTCGAACGTGATTATTCGGCTGAAATCACGCCGTTATCTGCCGGCTTTTTACGCTTTATACTCGGTGATAATGATTCCTCATCCTCGCGTTCCGCTATGTATTCTTGAACATTTGCGGGGACATATTTCTCATAGAGTTTTTGCACTTGTTCAGAAAGTTCTGTGTCAAGATCAATGTTTTTCTTTGATAAATACCGTCGAGTTGCTGACAGTTTTTCATCATCAAATGAAATTGTTATTGTGGTTTTTCTCATTGTATTCACCCTCACATCGACTGAACCGGAGCGGATATTTCGCTGGGTTCGGATGCCGATTGCGCATGACTTCTTGAACGGCGAGGCGCTCTTTGAGCAGTATTTTGCTCGCTTGTCTCATCGTTTTCGGGTGTTTCGGTGTGGTCACCCGACTGATATTTTATGTACTCACGGACATTTTGAGGAACATTTTTATCGTATAATTCTTCAAAATGTTGAGCGAGCTCTTCTTCAATTGACCGCTCGTTGCCTTTTGTGTAAAAGCGAAGAGCATTGAGTTTTGCCGCATCAAAGCGGACATTCACAGTTGTGTTTTTCATATAGATCCTTTCATTTTATGTTTGTATTTTTTGTTGTTTTACCTTTGATTTTTTCAAAATGGCATTTGATATAATCAAGACCGCGGGCTTGAACATAACTGTCCAAAGCCTTTGCCATATCCTTTTCTCTTGCACTGCCGTTTGAGGCTATGGTGTCATAACAGATCCATTCCTGCGCTTCGGGGACATCATGCACAAATATGTCATACATCATTTCATGGCTCGGCGATGAACAAAAGTATGCCTCAATTTTAATGCATCCGACCTCTAAAACCGCAATGGTTTGATCGGTGTCATTAACGATATTCGCCTTTGAAACAAGCTGACAATATGAATATTTATCTCCAAGAAGTTTCTTCAGTTGTTTTGCTTTATTCAAACTTTCACCTCTCATACCATACCGCCGAATTGGCCAAATGTCTCGTCCCCGTCAAACTCGCTGAGTTCGGTTTCTTCTTCGTCTGCCATGTTGTCTTCATTCGGATTTATAGCGTGAAAGTTATCGAGCAAATGTATCCGTTCGGATTGTTGATAATACTTCATCACACTATCGGACACGGCTTTATCAAGCACACTTGTATCAAATCCGCAATGCAAATATCCGCTTTTCACAATACGGTAATATCCAAGCGTGGGCATACCGAAATTCATTTTCAAATTCATGATATATACCATCGCGTTTATTTCCTTGCCGTCGAGTTTTACTTTTACATTCTCTTTGAAATAATGCGACGGATATCCCTCGTATCGATCAAGAGACATTTCATCTCTCGGCTCGATTTCCCAAACGGCAGCAGGAACTTTTGAACCTTTACAAAGCGATATTGTAGCAAATGCGCAGTTTGGAGAGCCCTTGAACTGTAATTCATAATCTTCAATCACTCCTGTGCTGTAAAACTTTGCGGTCGGACATCGCCACATCATTTGTTCGATATTCAGGTTGCTGCCGTAGGCAACGTAAAACTTTTTACTCATTTTTGTTTTTCCCCTTTACATTGACATTAAAAAATCGGGATCATCATCCTCGTCCCGATAATCGGTTTGGTCTTCATTAATCGAGGCAGGTTCGTCTTTATATGCGGATTCCCATTCAATAAGTTTCTTGGCCGCGAGACGCTCTTTCTGTGCTATCGCCTGCTCCGGATCGTGCCACGCAATATTTCCTTCAAGGTTTTTGAGCAGATGATGTCTCGCTGTTTTGAACTCATCTCCTATCATACCAAGTCTGAGAAGCCAAGTTCTGAACGTGTACTTTTCATTTGTACTCTTTGTTCTTGTGTGCGACGCACCCTTTTGGATAAGCGCTTGATGGCTTATCGCAAGACAAAGCTGAATATATGTCTTCACTTCACCGGCGTGAAGCGTGGAATTAAACAGACGAAATTCAATTGTTCCTTTTGAAAATACACTATGTAAATTCAAGGCGTGATATCTACTTTGATCATAATGATAATATCTGCTGCCATTGCCGTTGTACCATAATCTTTCGACAGCTTCCATTGTTGTCGGTCTTTTTCGGTTGATATCATCCAAAAATCTTGTATCTGCCTTTTTACAGTATCGTTCTCGTTCCACCTCGACTTTAAGAGTCTTATATAGCAGATCCTCTTTTGACGCCATTATATTAACAATATTCCGCAAAGTTTTAGATGTATGTGCAGATGCGTCAACGTGAACGTGTATCCCGCACGAATAGTTGATTTTTGCTCCGGAAGTTCTCAATTTACGAACTATTTCCTGAACGGTTTCTATATCTTGATACTGACATATCGGTGATACTACTTCGACAGAATATTTTGAGTCTGCCCTGCAATTGTCCCTTGCCACACAGCGAATGGATGCATCTCTGACTACTTTCCATATTCTCTCTTGTGCATCTCTTGCAGTATATGTGTCGTAAGACCCGCCCTCATGAACGGCGGTTGTTCCGAAATGCCCGGCAATGACCTTTGCCGCGGTTGCCCGCGTTATGCCTGTCATCTCTATCTCAATTCCGAAATTTTGGTTTCTCATTATTTATATATCTTCAATTTCTGCCCATTGGACGAACTTTGTTGTCATTTTCTTGTTCTCCCTCCAAAAAAGAAAACCGTGCTGATTATCAACACGGTTTGTCAATTGACGGATAACCTACACCTGCGTAGGTTATCCGTTTATGACGTATCAAGTGCATTCAGATATTTGATATCTTCATCGGAAAATTCAACTCCGAATGCCTCGGTTATGTTTTCCATATATGATTTTTCTTCCGTATCGGTAAAGCAATGAACGTATTCAGTATAGAACTCATCGTCATCATTCATGCTCGGCAGATCCGTGCTGATATATATGGTCTGAGCCAGTGATGTTTTATCGCCTACTCCGTATATATCAAATGTCGTCGAGATCTTTTCAAGAGCTTCCGCATGTTCGGGAAACCGAATAATATATTGCTCCTGTAAATTACCGATCACGCTCCCTTGAAGTGCCATATTATCGCCTCCCGCCATCCAACCGAAGAGCCCGACAAGGACAATGAGAGGGAGCAGAACAACAAACAGAGCAATGCCTACCACATAACCGAGAAACTTTCTCCCCTTCTTATTTGTCAGAAGGAACTGTAACGCTTTTTTCGCTATTGCCGCTATCTGTACTGCGATGTCCACCTCCCGTTCATTGACTTCATTTTATCTCCCTCCGGCATTTCCGAACAGTTTTTCCTTATATTCGGGAGCGATGACCTGAAGCAAGTACCTTTCGTTTCCGCATTTGAACAGACACACACCGCGTTCTGGATATTTTATGAGATCATATTCCGCGTCATCAACTTGGAGAGCATCGCAAAAACTCTTTGGTTCAATGCTGCCGGGATAGAACAAGAACTGATGAGAAGGGATCGAGAACAGCGGCTTTGTGTATTCCTTAATACTCGGTATAAGAAAATCGTCGACGTTCTGCGAAGATATGATAACCGACGAATTCTTTTTTCGTACACGCTTCATCGCGTTTCGGATGTACTCTATCGCCGTCATATTCGAGAGAAACATATACGCTTCGTCAATGGATGCGACGGTGTTTCCGTCGGTCAAAAGGCGGTGGTTCATATATGAGAGTATGTTGAACAGCATCGCGTCACGGAGCTTTTTGTTCGTGTCCATAAGACCTTTTACGCCGAATGTCAAAAATCTGCTGTCGGTTATATTCGTGTGTCCGTTGAAAAATTTCGACTCAGCGCCGACGCACATAGAGTTAAGACCGAGGCATATCTCGCGGAGCAGTTCTTCGGTAAACAGCGACTTTTCGCCGTGTTCGTACTTTTGATATTCTTCTTCTGCAAGTGCATATAGGTCAGCCATAATAGGATAATCTGTCGGACCCAGTTCGTCGTAATCGGTCTTGTCTGTTATCCCGAATTTGTCGTAGAGCTTTGTCAGAAGTATCTCGATAGCGTCGATATGCGCGTCTGAAAAGTCCTTATACGAACGGAAGAAATCTTTGAGGAAACTGATGTGCTGACTCAGTCTTGTCGTTCTGCGGAACGCTTCGGGGACATTATCGCCGTCTGATTTCACCGTATCATCTGCGCTCGCCCAGGATTTTGGCTCAAGCGGGTTTATGATATATTCGCCCGTCATAAGATCAATATTGCACCCGCCGAGAGCGTTTGTCAAATCGCCGTATTCTGCTTCGACATCGAGGCATATCACCGACTTACCCGACATACGAAGATTTGTGAGGAGCAGTTTTAACAGATAACTTTTCCCCTGACCGCTGTTGCCGAGAATAAGGATGTTTGAGTTCGTCTTATCCTCGGCTCGTCTGTCGAAATCGACAACGATGTTTGTGCCGTATCTGTCGCGCCCGATATAGAATCCATGAGGATCTGTCTTGCCAGAGTATGAAAACGGGTAGAGATTTGCCACTGAACTTGCGGGGA
Source organism: Clostridia bacterium (assembly GCA_017447775.1). GTDB lineage: Bacteria > Bacillota > Clostridia > Oscillospirales > CAG-272 > RGIG6816. The sequence goes on from JAFSMU010000027.1 coordinate 53,664, forward strand.
GTACGCGTTCAAATTCCGAGCCGAATGCGTTATATCCGCTCGGCATACACGATGTAAATCCTTCTTTCTGACGGAGTAGCAATCTGTCGACCGTTATCCTGTTTCGTGTCAGCTCCATCTGCACGTCGTTTTGGAGTTCTTTCAGTTTTTCATAACTCGACGCCGAAAGCTCCATAAACACGGCACAATGGAGGAGAGGTTCCTTGTTCTTTCGGAGTTCCTCGATTAGACTTGCCACATCGTCGAGATTTCCGGATGCTGTGATCGACTCCTGAACGTCGGTCGAGCCTGACATCATCTTGTTCTTCCTCGTTGTGTTTTGGAGAATTTTTCTTTGCTCGCCGGCGTCGACTTCACGAGAGTAAACGTGGAGCGTTACCGATTCCTTGTCTCCGAATCTTGCAAGAAGAGCCTTGTCTGTTGTTACGGGCGGATACTCTCTTATCGCCCACACGCATCTGTATGAGTTCCCGCATATAAAATGGTCGGGATTGAATTTGATTGCGGAGGGGGAAACCATATCAAAAAAGTCCTTTATATATCCTTCAGATACAGCGAATTCCTCCGGCGTTTGCCTTTTCTTTGTCATACTTAACCTCCGAGATCGGGAAGGACCCATTTGCGAACAGCCCTATCCCCGTCGCTGTCGTCGATATTCTCATCCGGAACATTCCAGCCGAAGTATCTTGTCAGAAAACGCTTGATATCGTCGACCGTCGCTCTTTTGCACTCGAATCCTTCGCCCGTTATCGCCTTTTCCACTCTGTTGAGGGAAGCAAAGTTCTGTTCCTCGCTGCCGTCACGAACACGGACAGCGAACATGAACTCGCGCGCCGTGGACATTTGCAGTTGGATATTATCGAGGAACGCTTTGTCTGCTTTGAGCAGACTGACGACCTTGCGATTTTCTTCCTCCCCGATCCGCTTATTTAGATATTCTTTGTTTGCTTCAAAACTTTCGCGCGCATCGGAGCATATCATCTCAATGTTCGGCTGCGCGGAGAGAAGGTGCATAAGGTTTGTAACCTTTATGCCTATACTGATATCGGACAAGACCGATATGTTGCTCGGCTTTATTATGAAATATACGATCTCGTTATTTCTGTCTGTCATAAGTCCGTTACGTCCGAATGATCTTATTCCAATGAGTTCTTTTGTGCTGTTTGTCTTTGACACCTACCGTCTGTCCTCCTTCCAGATAAATTTTTGCTGGGATGTTATGAAAAACCTCACAGCGCGTTTTATATAGTCGAGTATCGACTGATCGTCAAGTCGTATACTCAAAAAAGCGTACACCGCAGCAATCGCCGCCGGAACATAAATGTGCATTTTAACTGCGGCGAGTATGGCGGGGACAGCCGCTATCCCGATGATTATGAGATCGCGGACAGACCACAGCCACAGCTTTGGTTTCAGCTTCATATTTTGCGGGTATAGATATTGTTTTTTCAAATTTGCTTCATCACCTCAATAAAAAAGCATCTGCCGTTTTCGGTAGATGCGATATAGTATATATGTAGCTCATAGAAAGGGCTTTGTTAAGACAAGTTTTCTGCATATAAATATTAAAAAAATATGCAGAAAAACTTTATGCGTATGCAAATAGATTTCAAGCTTTCTTTTTTCCCCATAAATATTTCTGCCTTAAATAATCGGCATGTTCTGGAGTTATAGCCCCATCATTTATCTCGGCAATGTTGATGCTTCCGTAAAGCTCGCCCCAAAGACAATCCATAAGAGAGGAGCCGTTCTTCAGTCCGTCCTTATATGCATCAAGGTCTTGTTGGAGATATGCCGGAAGTCCGATTTCGTAAAGACGTTCTCTCTCTGTCGCGTGAATGCCTCCCTCGGTCAACGTTTCCATAGAAACGCCGAGAACCTTCGCTATCTTATATACTGTCTCGGCCGAACACTTTTCGAGTTTTGTCTTTCCACTGCAAATATCATTAAGCGTTGCGTGAGGAATTCCCGCGTCAACAGCAAGACGGTATTTTGTCATTTTCTTTCTCTGAAGTATATCATCAATGATCAACTTAATCACCTCTTGATATATATTATATCGGCATACCGAAATAAAGTCAAGAGAAAAATATATCTTTTTATAAAAATATCATTTCTTCACCACTGCTCTTGCCATATTGACGGCAGTTGTTGTTGTATGTACCACCGACATCATATTCATTTTCACGCTCGTGTCAAGACCGAATGACTGTGCTATTCTCGGAACTTCATTTGCCGCGAGCATTATTCCGAGTCCGAGAAGCAGATCGGTTTTCCAAGTGAGCAACCCGAGGAACAGCAGCGTTGTTTGCATAAATGTCGTAAGACAAAGTGCTATAACCTGTTTGATCCACTGAGTAAATCCGTCACTGTATCCTCTCGGAATTGAGAACATATACAGTGTTCCGACCGATATCTGCGTGAGCAATATTCCTCCGCGTTTTATATTCGAGAAGAACACCTTTATAACGCAATATCCGAGCGCAATAATCAAAAGCAAATAAAACAGGCTTATCGCTCCGCCGATTTGAGGTGAGTATATGCTCAAAACATTCATCGCAAGTCCTTCGATGCCGTCATATCCACTCATAAATGCTCCTGTCAGATCTTTGGCAAATGTATTTTGAAGCGTTACGGTGAATTTGTAAAGTTCAACGGGCAACGTCGTGAACAAGCTCACAGCGAAGAATCCTTTGAGTATGTTAAGCAACACGCTCTTAATATTCACCCTTCCGTAACTCTGGTACTCTGTTGCAAATTCAAATATGGCAACGACAATGCCGACGACGAAAAGCCCCCAACCGAAAAGACGAAAGAATTTCAGCGCCGCTTGTATCCAGGAAAGATCGAATAGTTTCGCGCCCATTCCCGACATTAGGGTAAAGAAATCGGCAAGAGCATTGAAAACGATTTCATACAGCCATTTGAGAAATATTCCGAATATGCTGTTCGCTATTGTGTTGAATACCGATGACAGCGCATTCTTTATCGCATCTCCGATGCCTGAAATTAAATTACCTATCCATTCAAATATATTATCACGTCCTTTCGTACAAGAAAGCCGACCGTGTTCGGTCGGCTCTCGTTATGAAAACGGCCGTGTTTATCACACGGCCGCTATGTTACATATCAAATTTCATCCCGTAATTCTCGGCAATGTCCTCGGCTACGTCGTCCTCTATGTTATCAATGATATTTCTTTTTTCCATAGCAAGACTTTCAAGCTCGCCGATTCGTTTTTTAACCGTATATACGATGGCGTTTGTTCTCGTCTCGTCGGCATATTCTCCCGCGCTTGAAAGAATATCTCTGATCTCATCTTCGACTCCGTCAAGCGCATCGAAGTTTACCCAGTCGAAAGACGATACGAGCTTTATCTGTTCCTCGTGAGTTTTCTTAAACGGCTTGCACTGAACATTGCTCCCCGATATTATCTGTGACGTGAGTTTATCATATCCAAGCGACGATCCACTATCATATATCGGAGCGAAGCCGATCCACTCAAGTGTATTCGCATCGCGGACAAACCCAAAGTTGTTCATGTGCCTGTCTTCGTTCGCTATTATATAGTCGAGAACGAGCATTTGGTCTATCGAATGAACTGCGTTCCGAGTTCCGAGCGTATCACAGCAGTTTAAAAGATGTCGGTATGCAGACGTACTGTTGTCCTGCTTTCTTGTCTTTGAGACATACCAAGCCGTTACAAGTTCGGTTTCCTTTGTGATAAAGTCGTCACAAATGCTATACGGCTTGCCGTTATCCCATACGATAGAATATTTGACGTGCGGAATACCGAGTCTATCCATAACCGATGACGCTATGACTTCGCAAAAAGGCTGCTGTCTGAACGGAGAACTTCCCGATTTGAGAAGTTTTCTTGTTCCGTTTTCGATTATCCATCTTTTTTCAAGGAAACCGTCGGAAGAGTTATCCGGCGAACTGTAATCTATTTTTCGCCCCTTTATATCGTGACCGACGAGGATATGACCGACGTCTTCCGAAAAATCATTTTCAAAGAAGTTTATGTCTTTCCACTTAGCACCTGACCCATCCGGTCTTATCCAATATTGATCGGAAAGACTAAGTCCGTTACATCTTAAAAGAAGCACTTGGGTATTTGGCACGCCGAGTTTTTCAAGGGCGGTTTTAACTCCCGAACGGCTGTCGGGGATAGAGCGGTTTTTCCACCATTCGTTAAGAGCAGCTCTGTCAACGATACCTTTTTTGACGTCAATTCCAAGCGGTAAATGCTTTTTATCATACAACTTATTTACTTTTCTGATAACGCCGACTTCTTCATCGATGTCGATATCAGCAACTTCGATGTTTTTATGCATTACAGTGTATTTCACGTCTTTCCCCTCCGTTCATTCGGTATTTTAAGTATATTATACTCCGCTTTTTCCCGGTTGTCAACAAGAATAACGGTCATATACCGAGTATATTCCAGATATAGAGCGGACAAGTCAGGCTGAATACGAGACACGCGAACAGTATCGCTATCGGCACCCATTCAAACTGCCCGTGCTTTCTGTATTCGAGATACGACGTTGCCACCTTGACAAAGAACAGTACCGCGAGTATCAGATCTATTACGGGGAATATGACCTTGTTCGTTACGCTTTTGATCTGCCCCCGTGCTGCTATCCAAGTGTCCTCGACTGCGCCCGAAACATCACCTTCGGCCGCAAAAGCCGATACGCTGAAACAGGACACAATAAGTACCACCGTAAAAAGCACAATAGCTATTTTCTTTATGTTCTTCACTTTTATCATCCTTTCCTTATTCCTTTGCCCAATCGTCGTATATAGTTCCGTCAATTCTCACCGTGTTTGCGTTCTGAGTTACCGTTATCATTCCCGCAGGCGTCCATATCTGCGACGCGGTGCAAGAGACGACGTATTCGCCGTTCTTTACATATATCGGTATGAAATGGACACGAGCGTTATTTACGGCGTCGGGGTTTTCGATAAATTCAAACGTTCCGTCGGCAGCATCAAGTGTTCTGTAGTATCCGCTCACAGCCGAATATGCAAATTCGGGAAACAGAGCAAATGCAGTCTGCGCTTTTGTTACGGAGTCACTCCTTGGCGTGAGATATCCCGAAAGGGTATCTATCGTAGGACTCCACAATACCGTGATTCCGTATCCTGATTTCATGGTCCAAACACCGCCCGCCTTTGTTGCGGTTTTACATTCCGTGTCGGGAGTTATCGTCGGCGCGTTTGATATGCTTGCACCATACTGACGCAGGACAAGCGAACTTGTCGCTGCATCGTATTCCCACTCGTTCCACGTTGCAACGCCTGTCGAAGTTGCCGGAGGAATTGCATTTGGAATATACGATGACGGGGCATTTCTTTCATATCGTGTATCGGATGTTTGCGAGTATTCATTGTCTGAAACGGTCAGAGTGAAAAATGCGGAATTGTTATACGCGTTATCCTCAAAGTCTTTATTGTCTCCGTTTACTGTGCCTTTTACCACATACGTCTTTCCCGCGCTGCCGATCGGTATTGTCCACTTGAAATACACAAGATTTGAGCCGTTTGCGGGAATTACGATATTGCTCTTTGTCTTTGAGATAACAAGCGTCTCGCTTGATCCGTTCAGCTCATACACCTCAAAATCGAATTTGACATTATTATCGGGAAGAATATCGAGCGAGCTACCGTTTTCGGCGAAGAACGATGTCATCACTTCCGTTCCCTCAATGTATTTTCCGCCGACACTGACTATACTTGCTGCCATCTCCGAGTAGAACTTCACATTGACTGTTGCTGTCACAGAGTTGTCGGCCGTGTTTGTCTCATTCAAATGATCAGCCCAGTTGATCCTTGCTTCAACGGTTTTATCGCCGAGAGCATTTCCGACATTGAGGTCGAAGTTTACATAGTTTACGCCATTAGCCGTAAAGTTCAGCGAACTTGAATATACAAGCTCGCCGCCGAAATACACTGCAACGGGCACACCGTTTCTCGCCTGACTCTTATCGTTCAAATCGAGCCTGAACCTTATGTTTATCGTTTCATACTGATTCACTTCACTCGGCGACACAATGAGGTTTGAAACCGTGAAATCGTAGTTTATCTTGTCCCAAACCGCGTATAAAGTTACGCTTGCGTTATCGGAATACGTTGCTCCCTTGAGATATGTCGGATCTGTCGCTGTACTGTTCATCGACCAGCCGAGGAACAGATACCCGTTTCGCGTCGGTTCTGATGTCGACAGCGTTATCGGCGTTCCGTGAATCTTGCTCTGCGCCGCAGGAGCATTTGAACCGCCGTTTGCGTTATACGAAACAATGTATGTGTTTGTTGACCACACCGCATATAAAGTTGCACTTGCATTCGCGGTGTACGAACCACCTGCGCTGTATGTGGCGCTTGTTGCTGTTGACGATGTTGACCACCCTAAAAAAGTATATCCTGTTCGTATGGGATTTGCAGACGAGAGTGTAAGTGCTACGCCATAAATTTTTGTTTGAGATGGCGGAGCTCCACTTCCTCCATTGGCGTTATATGAAATAGTATATGTGTTTGCCGACCAAACTGCATATAAAGTTGCACTTGCATTTGCTGTATAACTGCCACCCGCGCTATATGTTGCGCTCGTCGCCGACGACGAAGTAGCCCAGCCGAGAAAATCATAACCCGTTCTTGTGGGTTTAATCGAAGACAACATGAGAGTTACTCCGTGCGTCTTCGCCTGTGATGAAGGCGCACCGGTGCCGCCATTAGCATTATATGATATTATATAAGTTGGAGTTGTTGACTCCCAAACTGCATACAAATACAGATTTTCATCTTTGGAGTAATACTCTCCGGGCGAGTATTCGACAACCGAAGATCCGCTTTTTGTTGTCCACCCTTCGAACCGATATCCGCTTTTGGTCGGAACGGTAGTAGATAACTTCAATTCTATGCCTTTAGTTTTAATCTGTGTTAAAGGCGCCCCCGAGCCACCATTAGCATTATATCTTACCGTGTATGTAGGAGTTGTAGATTCCCACACTGCAAATAAAGACAGATCCGCGTCCTCTATATAGTATTCTCCGGGTGTATAATAGATGTGCGCAGAAGAACTGCTAAGCGACCATCCGGCAAATGCATATCCGCTTCTTGTCGGTGCGACTGACGAAAGCTGAAGATCAACGCCCTCGATTTTCGTTTGCGATGCGGGAGCACCCGAACCGCCGTTTGCGTTATACGATATAATATATGTCAACGGTTCTGTCGGATCGTCGTCAAATTTGGAAACATACCATAAAGCCGAAAATGAAACGTCGGCATATACAGTCATTAAATCTCCCGGGTTATAGTATTCACCCGATGACTGATCTATCCAAGAAATGAAATTGTATCCTCTCTTAATTGGTTCCGTAGATGGTATTTCTATCGTTTCGCCATAGTTTGCCGTTATGGGGTCGGGCGCACCGCTGCCGCCGTTCGCATCAAACGTCACGGTATAGAAATATGTCCCTCCTCCTTGCCATACTGCGTAAAGCGTCATATTAGTCGTGATTGTCCATGTTGTTTCGGGTTGATATGTTGCGCTTGTCGCCCATGATTTAGTTGCCCAGCCTTTGAAAGTATATCCGCTCCTCACAGGAATCGTTGAGGAAAGAGTTAGTTTTGACCCTGATGCAACGCTTTGCGACGCCGGAGCACCTGTGCCACCGTTGGCGTTGTACGTAACAGTACAAGTTGTTGTAGATGTTGCGGAACTATCTGTTTGCCACACTGCATAAAGAGTCGCGTTTGAATTCGATGTATATTTTCCTCCTGCCGAGTATGTTGCTGATATCGCTATCGGGGATGTCGACCATCCGAGAAACGCATATCCGCTTCTTGTGGGAACGGTAGATGACAGTGTCAGTGCCACACCATGTGTTTTTATTTGAGACGATGGTGCTCCAACACCGCCGTTAGCATCAAATGAAATTGTATATGTTGGTGTTAATGTCCATACCGCATAAAGATCCAAATCCGCATCTGCATCGTAATATTCGCCGGGAGTGCAAAATATGTGTGAGGAAGAACTGCTGTTTGACCAGCCCTCAAACGTATATCCGTTGCGTGTCGGAGCAATTGACGACAACTGCAGATCAACACCTTTAATTTTTGTTTGACTTGCCGGAGCACCCGTGCCGCCGTTTGCATTATAAGTTACAGTGTATGTCGTTGTTGTGGGAGTATATGATTCTGTGCTGTTTGATTTCCACACAGCATAGAGTGTCACCGACGAATTTGCGGTATATGTTCCGCCGGGTTGATATGTTGCGTTTGTTGCTGTTGATGAAGCGCTCCAACCTTTACAAACATATCCATCCCTTATAGGCAACACAGACGACAAAGTAAGTGATACATCCTTTGTCTTAGTCTGGCTCGCTGGCGCTCCGGTTCCGCCATTGGCATTGTAACTTATCGTATATGTTGTTGGTTCAACAACGTTCTGCGTCCATACTGCATAAAGGTTCATGTTGGAGTTTCCGATATATGTCCCGCCGGGACTATATGCAACACTCGACGAACCGGGACTTGTTGCCCATCCCTTGAACGTGTATCCGCTCTTTGTTGGTGTCGTGGACGAGAGAGTAAGATCAACACCGTATGTTTTTGTTTGACTTGACGGTGCGCCGCTCCCGCCGCTTGCGTTATACGAAACTGTGTAAGTTTGACGGTAGTAATACACGGTCGTCGACGTATTTGTTGTCCCAAAAGTTCCCGATACTGTCGCCTGTGTCGGACCGTATCCTGTTATCGTCGGACTTGTGAACGAGTACGACGTGCCGGGCTTTCCTGTTTTTGAAACGGAAGGCGATGCTGTATGATAGTTTTCACCGTAAATATAGTACACAGTATGAGTGGAGTCTTTGACATATATTACGGTATATGTCGCTGTTCCGTTTCTGATATAATGTGAAGCCGGAAAATATTTATCCATCATCTCATAACTGACATATGAATCACTGCTGTTTTTAAGCGAGTATCCTGATATCGTAGGTGACGTTCGTCCGTTTCCCCATTGTGCCTGTTCACTCGCATTCACAGTAAACGAGTATGCGGGTGAAAGAGTATTTCCGCTTTCATCTTTGTAGTAAATCGTGCAGGACATCGGATAACTTGCGACAGCCGCGGACACGCCTATTGTAAATACCGCGATGAGCGTAGATACAAGAAGTATCAGCGCAAATATTTTAGTCGTTTTTCTCAATTTGTGTCATCTCCTTTCACTCCCGGCACTACATAAATCTCGCCCGATATGTGAGGCTCGTCGATATGTCCGTTGTTACTTGTCCCACCGACGTCGATATGGACACCGCCGTTTTCATCGACCGATATTCGAGGATCGTCATATACGACGGAACTTGCCGTTTCAGTCGGTACGGGTTCGATTGGCTCGATCATCGGGATACCATTTTCGGTCGCTGTCGCCGTTGTCTCCGGTTCGGATGCGGTCTGCTCGATATCGGTTTTGGGTTTAAGCGCAGTGTATGCAATTATTCCGAGTATAACTGCGACTGTAACAAGGCAGACGCAGATAATTGCTTTATGCTTTATTCTCATTTTTTCTCCTTTCAGTAGGTTTCTGTATATAGGCTGACAATCTCAATCGGTATTGAGATGTCAGCTATCTTTCTATTAAACATCTCAAAAGGAATGACGATCTCGTAAGTCACAAAAATGCCAAACATGTCCTGATACAGATAACTTACATGAGGTTGTTTCATCGTGTATTTGAACTTCTCGTTGCCGGCTTCAATGTATGGCAATGTCTGAACTGGCGGAAAGCCGAGAACGGTCAAAGCACCTTCGCAAATCTCTTTCGTGTCGAGTTTTGCTCCGTACACGTCACCTTGCTTTAGTGCATTGTAGTTCTTTACTGCAACGCCCGTTATGTAACTGTCGAGTTTGAGTTGCGTTTCTTCCTTTTGAGTCCTTGCGATATGGTAAATATGGGCGTATTCAAGCGCGATGAATATCAGCGCAACGGCAGTAAGTATTATCACACACGTCAATATGTAACTCGCGCCGCGCTTATCTTTGAGTTTTCTCATCGTATCGCCTCATTTCCAGTAATGACGGGATAGCCCCGACTGTGTGACAGTCACTCGTATCGGCAACTTGAAATCGGAGAATCCGGGGAGCGTCATTTGGCACGTTACCGTGCATTGGATTATCTCCCCGTACTGCACCTTCTTTGCCGCGGTATTGAAGTATGTTGCTGAAAACTCTACAGTCGGTGTAAGTCCCGATTCTTCGCAAAGTTCATAATACCTCGCCGTCACCGCATCGCCGATCTGTCCTGTCGCCGTCGCCGTTGAGAGAAGCTCGTTGCAGATATACCGTATATCTTGCTTCAGCGTCACCATCGACCAAACCGACATTATGAGGATAAATAGAAAAACAAGAACGAGGACGGATATCACCATATCGATGTATCCCTGTCCACGTTTGTCAAGTATTCTTTTCTTCATATCGTCACCTCCGTTACAGTATCAGCGAAAGCGACTTGAACAGAACTTGTCCGATCACGACGATATATATCGCCATAAAGCAGATGAGAAGGATGAGAGATAACCGTCTGACTTTTCTCGGAACAGCCTTTGCCTCGTTTTTGAGAAGCTGCCTTTGATAATCTGAAAACTTCATATTGAGACTTGCCCAATATACGACGGTATCGTCGCCCCTGATTATTCCTATAAGACCTCGCGTTACATCACTCATCATTGACGAGCCAACACGAGATTCGAGTCGTGTCAGCGCCGCCTCCATATTGCCTGAGCGCATATCGGCTGTCGTGATCTCGATCTCGCGTTTCAGCTCCGGTCCCGCGTTGTCTTTATAGCTTTCGAGCATATACAGAACGTCTCTATTGTGTTTTAAAGTCTTTTCAACGAATCCGACAAATCTCGGAAGTTCGTATTCTATCTTCTGCCGACGTTTTTTTAGCTTGCCGACAATACTGCGCGACCCTCTGAAATACACGACTACTGCAAGTATGACAAGCAAAAGCGCGCCGAATTTGAACAAGAAAAACATCGGCACAGAAAATACGCCGATGAAGAGCGCCTTTGTAATTGCATTTGCGATGTATTCTTCGGGTGTGATGTCCATATCGGCTGTCTTAAGATCTGCCGCAAGCTGCGCTTTCCTATATTCACCGAGCCGTATCTTTCCCGCAATGAAATGCGAGAGATCCCTGAGCCATATTTCAAGCGGATTTGTCTTCGGATGACGGCGTTTGCCGAGTTCGTTTGCAGCTTTAGATGAGGCGTATGTCGGGACTTTCAAAGCATCGGCGAGAATAAAGAAAAGACCGACTCCGCAAAGAGTAGCGGTCATAATGATAAGTAATATATTCATATTCCCGTATCACCTCACTTCCTGTATTCGACAGGCTTTGTAAAGCGCGTCATAAAAATTCCCGTGACGAATATCGCGACACTGCAAATAGCAAGCACAAGTTTTCCTAGAGTTGTGTACATAAGCGCCGCATACCAATCCTTGTTCAGAAAATACAGTATCGGTATGTTCGCACAAACAAGAGCAACCATTATCAGATACTCGCGCTTTGCGTCGGCAAGAGTTGACTTTATCTCGTTGTTGACGATACGCACATCGGTCAGCTTTGCAACGGTCGGCATCAGCGTATCCTTGAGCGTTCTGTCGTCTTGACAGGCGAGGAGGATATCGCACCATTCCGTAAAAACCGTATCATTCACTTTTTCACGGAGGTTCTTTATCGCTCGCTTCACGTCCGACGACACATACCCGCATTCGTCGACAAAACTTTGGAATATCTCCCGAACGGGCGGCTTTATATATTTTAGATTCTCATTTACACTTTCGATTATGTTGTCGCTTCTGACATATGACGTCGTTATTATCGACAAGGCAGTTTCAAGTTCTCCCTTGACTTGCACGTTGTATGACGCCACCGTCTTCCTGATAAATCCGAACGGTATCATGGCAAGAGCTATGGCAAGTACGGGTATAAGAAACGGATTGCCTATCGTGAATGCTATGACACATCCGACAGCCATAAGTACGAGCGACGCCGTCAGTGCAAGAGAGAATTTGCCGCCTTTACCCGTAGATTCGAGCGCATCGCGTATCCTGTTCAGTTCCGTTGTGAGTTTTCTCGATCTCTTCTTGCCTTGCGCGATAAGCGCCTTTTCTTTCAGTGTCTCTTTCTTCTCGAATATCCGCATCACGTCATTTGTCACGCTGTCGGGCGTCATTCCGAAAACAAATACAACACCGACAGCGATGGCGAGAAAGCATATTACGTATACCGCTGTCATTTGTCATCACCTCCGCTTGTGAATTTGTTCAGCAAATCCTGTGGAACACCTCCGCGTATGAGTTTGTCGCAAAGGCTGTCCGACGGTGCGTTCACCTTTTCAAAGTATCCGTATATCCGGACTTTGCCGTCTACCTCCTCGTTTCCGATTATGTTGTAGCGGTAAAGAACGCGATATTCGAGTTCACCGTCATCGTGTACGACGCATTCGGTTATGTCCATTATCTTTCTGCTGTTGTCCTCCAGTCTGTGTGCAAACACTACTATCGGAAAGGCAATCGCTGCCTGGCGTATGGAGATGGATATATCTATCGGGAAACGCCTTTGACAGAGGAATGCTATCCTCATGTGCGCGTATCTGCCGCCTGCGCCGTGAACGCTCGTTATGACGGTGTGATCGGTGCTTGATGCCTCGACGGCGTCGTGGGCTTCATTGTCTCGCATCTCTCCGATGCATATCACATCGGGAGTAAATCGCAGAGCAGTTCTCACAAGGCTGTCTTGCGTCACGTCGTATATCGGATTGTCCGATGGGCGGGACAGCGTCTGTACCACATTGTTTATGACTTTGCCGTCCTTATCTCGCTTTACAAGATCGAGTTCTCTCGCACCGCTTTCGATCGTATATATTCTTTTTCCGTCGGGGACAGAGCCGAGAAGAGTATTCAGCAGCGTCGTTTTACCCGACGAAGTGCGTCCTGCGATCACGAATGACACACCGTAGCGGAGGCATGTTTCGAGAAACGACATCATTTCCTCCGTCAGTGCCCCTGTGTCAAGGAGATACTGCCTATCTACGCTTTGCGTGTGGAGCATTCGGATAGATACCGATATGCCTCTGTCCTCGTCGACTATCGGGTCTTTGAGGGCGGTCACACGGATATTGCCGGGAAGATGCCCCTGCGCGATAGGTGTAGCGTTGTCGATTATCATACCGCTATGATGAAGCAGACGTTTTACAATATCGGTCGCATGGCGCGGTGAAAAGAAGTGTTCGTCAGTTTTTTCGATACGTCCATCTCTGTATGTGATGGCGATATCATCCCAACCGTTTATGTTGACTTCTTCTATCGCGGAATCGGATAGGTGCTTTGTCAAAATCGAATATTCAGCCATCTCGGAGTACAGTCTGTCGATAACGTCTTTATCCGGAATTCCCTCGACTGTGAAACCGTTATCCCTGATGAACTGTTCGATGTAGTATTTGAGCTGCGTTCGCTTATCGTCATCGCCTATCGCGGCGGTGAAGTTTCGGGAGATGTATAACTGTACCTGACCTAATAGGTTATACAGCCCAATTGTTTTTGCCATAAGGCATCACCCCCGTTATACTACCACCTTATCGGCTATCGCACCGATAACGGTGTTGTATTTTTTATCGCTGACGACATCAAACAGTTTGCCTTCATAGAATTGCTGCTTTACTTCGCGGGAGAACGGCAGTGTAAAACTCACCTCGCCAAGATGCGAGCGCACGTCAGATACGGGAGCACATATATCCGCGTCGGGTACATTTATCCCTTGGATATGTCTTTCTGCTCCGGCGACGAGCGGAAGCTGTGACAGATACCAACTTAGACAAGACAGATCGGGGGATGCAAGACGTATCACCTCGTCCGCCTCGCCGACAGCGACGGTAGAGAGAACACTGTCGTCAAGGTTTGACATACAGTCGATTATTACGAAGTTGGCAAGCGTTTTCAAAACGTCGAAGAGTTCACGGGCTTTCACATCGTCAAATCGAGGGTATGTGAACTTGTTTTCGCCGCAGAGATATCCGAGAACGCCGAAGTTAGCCTTCTTCTTTATCAGAACAAGATTTTTTATCGTTTCGTCGACCGTGATATCTGTTTTGGTCAGCACCTTGCCCACGGAGAACAGCGTGTCTCTCTTTGCCGACGGGAACAGCACGGGCATTGTTGGAGTCGTAATGTCGGTGAACAGCACGACGACATTCGTCTTATATCTGTTATATATCGCATTTGCGAGTTTGACCGAAAACGTCGTTTTGCCCGATCTCGGTGAACCCCAAACGGCGATGGTCTTACTCATGAGCACCACCGCCGATCCTATTAAGATATTCGTCCTGTACTCTGACATATTCCGCGGCTCTCGTTTCATTGTCGTGACACACAAGCACGAAGTGGATGCTTGTCACTTTGTCATACTGTGCAAGCAGCTCGGCCTGTTCCGGTGTCGCAAAGAATGTTATCGTCGACGACTGCGCCGACTCGCTCGACTTATCTCGGTCGATACCGGTGTTGTCAGTTGTCGTTATGACATAAAGATATTTCAGTTCGGGCGGGATATATGACATCTTAATATCCGTGTTATATATAATAGCGGAAACGATATCGCCGCCGGATATCTTGCCGGACACTTCGCTTGCCAAGCCGTCGACGGTGACCGATATTGCCACTTTTGTGCCGTCAAGTTCGCGAAGGATATCTTCCGTTGTTTTCTTTCCATCGCTGAGTTTTGTGATGAAAACAAAATCCCCGACCGAAAGATCTGCCGAGGCGGTCTTACCTACAACTGCCTTTGCGTCCGTTATCGCGCCTGTCGGGAGATTATATGAGCCAACCGTCGCTATCTCGATATCGTCGGCGGTTATGACCTGACCTTTGACGATGTCCGTTTTTACTCTGACGACATTTGCCTTTCTGTCAGTGAAACGATTGACAAGCGGCGCCACGCCGAAGCAAATGGCAAGTGCCATCACGATGCAAATTATGCCGATTATCGTTCTGTTGCCGATTACCGATTTAAGTCTACTTTGTGTATTGGTTTTTGTTTTGTTTTTCATTTGACCTCCTGATTAAATAAGGTAAAGAACAGCGGCACCTACCGACAGAAACGGAACAAGAGCAAAAGGCTCGCCGCGAAGTTCCCTATGACGTATATGCCTTATGAGCGTAACTATGACCGCAGACAACAGCCCTATGAACATAGCAACAAGTCCGCGCTCAAGTCCGAGCAGGAACGCGAGCACAGTCGATATTTTAATATCCGCGCCTCCGAGAGATTTCTTGCCGATAATGGCTATGACGATCTGAGGGAGGAACACTATATTTGCCGCAAGCGCCATCGACATTATCGAATGAGGCTTTATCAGCGCAAGAGCGAATATGAGTATCCACACGCTGTCGTCGACTTCGTGACTCGTTATATCCGAACACGACGCATAAACGAGAACTGCGAAAAGGAAAAATCCTTTTATCGTATAAAGATCGACGCCGTGATAGAATACCGTGAGCAGTATTGCATATATAACTCCGAGCGTCATCACAAGCGGCTGCTTAAATCTGAATCCTTTGCTTTTCATAACTCTTGTTAATGCGAACATCACAAGCGTTGCGGTCAGCAAAAAAATTGCCGCCTTGCCCGTTTCCTCAACTATTGTCAGCACGTCGGATTTTGACATCTGAACTACCCGAGTGTCGATAAGACCGCCAAGCGATTTTGTAATATCTATCATTTTTACCTCTTAATACTTTCGGGAGGGCGGTGTTACGCCCTCCCGATATTTTTATGACTCCGACTTATGCGGTCGGACCGGAGTAGTTGAAGTATTCTGTGAGCTTTGTGGACACTTTCGTGAGAATGTTATCCTTGAACAGCGCATAAAGCGCAACGAGAATGACTCCGCCGATGACTATACCGATGATCCACTTGACCGCCGTGCTTATGTAGCCTTCACCTTTCTTGTTTGTTAAAGCCGTTTCAGCCGCTACTTTCGCGGAAATGAGAGCCTTGTTTGCCTTTGTTTTGATTTTTTCGATGAATTTGAACATATATTTCTTTCCTTTCTGCTTTTTATATTGTTTTAATTACGTTCCACTGTAATTGAAGAAGCCGTTGAGTTTCGTTTCAAGCGTTGTCAGAAGGTTTGTCTTGAACAGCGCATAAAGCGCAACGAGAATGACTCCGCCGATAACGATTCCGATGATCCACTTGACTGCGGTGTCGATATATCCTTCGCCTTTCTTGCTTGTGAGGGCTGTTTCAGCCACCACTTTTGCGGATACTACCGCCTTATTTGCTTTTGCTTTGATTTTTTCAATGAATTTGAACATATTGAATTTCTCCTTTTCTTTCATAAATTTTTTTTGATGTTTTTGATCTCTCGATCATACAAAATAGATGCCGCCTGAGCCACCAGTGCCTCCCGATCCCGACGAGCCGAACATATCTTGGATTCGTTCGGCAAGACCGGGTAAAAGCACATTGTTGAACAGGGCATATAGTCCCGTTAGGAGCAGACCGCCGATCACCACCGATATGATGATAAGGACGGCGGTATCGATGTATCCTTCGCCTCGACGACCGTGCAGGGCGGCATTTATCTTCCATAAGAGTTTTTTCACGTTTGCCTCCTGCATTTTACATTTTTACTCCGAGATCTTCCTCGGGTATATCGTTTTGTTCTGCCGCCGCATTCTCGGCAGTCTGACCGTTCTGCTGACGCATTTCAAGTGCACGGTCATATTCGCCCGACACTGCGTCATTAAAACGGCTTCGGGCTTCTGCTGTTACGGGATGGAAGATGTCCTCATATTTCGTATTGCCGTATGCGTCCTTGTACGGCGACTGCGGCATACTTACCCATCTGCCTTTCTCGTTTTCGTAAAGTCTTACGTTGTGCACAGCAAACCCGCCGGGCAGATTTACGCTTGCCACGGCTTTGAGCTTTGAGTTCGGATCGTCAAATATCCGGTCGATCCTTGCTTTTATCTCGGCTTCCTCCGACTGCTTTCTATCCGGGGCGTTCTTCTTATCGGGTTCTTTTTCTTTTGCCATGCCGACGCCGCCTTTCTTTGATGCTGCCAATTTTTCACCTCCCTTCATTTCGTGATATCTATATTAAAAGCCGAGAGGTAGATTTTTCTCCGCCTCTCGGCTTGGAGTCAGAATCCAACAAACATAAAACCCGAATCTGACTGTACTTCTTCGTCCGATATATCCTCCGGCTCGGCAAACATTTTCGAGTATTTTTCGATTTGCTTGTCCGTAAGATCGCAGAATTCACCGTCGCCGTTGTCGCCGATGACATATATCTGTCCCGCATATACGGAGCCGCCTATATGCCTGTTGCCTTTCATGCCGATGAGTTTTGCTTCCTCGTTCCCGAGGACTACGGCGTTATCTCTAAAAGGATATGTGATCTCGATAAATGACTCCGATCCATCCGGACTTACCGCGCGCTGAAGTTTTTCGAGTTCGTCCGGGAGTCTTGTTTCGACGGGCGGTCTGTTCGGCTCGATCATCAGAACACGAAACCCGTCCATTTCGGCGCACTTTGACGTATCAAAATCATCAAGTTTTTTGTATCCGATGCTGTCGCAAAAATATGTTCCTTCGGCCACATCCACGTCTCCTTCGCATACTTCGACTATATCGCTCACGGAAAGGCTGTGTCCCTGCATCGTGCCGTGAAATTCGCTGTTGAATTCTTTGAATATGTCTTCAAGGTCGCTGGTTTCGGTATATCCCGAATATACCTTTTTGTATATCTCCGGATCGACTCCATCTTTTCCGACCATATCGTATCCGAGGAACATCCGTCCTTTCGTGTCTTTATTGCTGTCGATCTGATATATGTTTATCCGCATACCTTCTCTCCTGTCTGCTTTACCGCAAGATGGACGAGAAGCGCTTTCTGCTCGGCGCTTGAAAGACTGTCGACAAACTCGAGGAGCGATATTTCACCGTCTTTTGATTCTGTATCGCCGCCGACACATCGGCAGTTGTCGCATATCTTTTCTTTCTTAACAAAAACGCCGCCATCCCTTTGCTCGAAAGAGATGACGTCGTTATATGAAAAACCGAGCGTCTGCCTTATCTCAAACGGAATCGTTGTTCTCCCTTTTCTGCCGAGTATTCTGTATGTTTTCATGATCATTTTTCCTTTCGTTATTTCTTAATTTTGTTTTTTACAATGCTTTCGCGAAGAATCTTTTCGTAATCGATGTTTTCGTTGTCTTCGCCGATCACCAGTTGTATCGGCTTGTTTTTCTGCGTTTCAAGCAGATCGAAGTTCCCGATGAGCAGTTCGGGAAATTCAGCGCCGGCGTTATACCTCTGCGCCATATTGTGAATCCGGCTGCATTCAAGTATCTCAAAATCACGGTAAAGTTTCCGGATATACTCGCAGTCGTTGTACGAGAGCAGAAATCGACCTTTAATGCTGCAAAGTGTATTTTTCAGTCGCTCATGATCGTCTTTTGAAAAACACGCCGCATACATTCCTTCCGTTTCGTAGTACGGCGGGTCGCAGTAGAAAACCGTATTCGGCCTGTCGTAATGGCGTATCAGTGTTTCGAAATCCTGATTTTCTATTATTACGTTTGTCATTCTGCCGTGCAGTTCCCAAATTGAATTGAAGAATCTTCTTAGGTCTATCGGTTGAGAAGCAAAACTTTTGAGCCCGGATGAATAACTGAAACGGATGACCTTGTAAAAGGCGACTGCGCGTTTTATATCATAATCGTTTGCCCTTTCTGTCAAAAGCCTTTTAATATCTTCAGTGCCGGGGGGAGAAAGAATGACAGATGTAAGATCTATCTCTTCATTAATCCATTCGTTTTTGAATTCGTTTTTTGAAAGAGCTTCTTTCAGAAATAGAAAATCCGCTCTTGAATTGAGCGGAAACAGCCCGAGTTCTTTAATAAAGGCAATTGTTCTGTCTTTCATGCATCGGAACAGATTTACAAGGTCAGAGTCATAATCGTTATATACTTCAAAAGAGCACGGCCTTCTTCCGAGTAGCACCGTTCCCGAGCCTCCGAATACGTCTACGAACCGTTCACAGTTTTCCGGAAGTATTGCGTTTATGTAGGGTAGGAGAGGAGTTTTGTTTCCCACCCAACTTACGGGGCTTTTTATGGATATCACCTCTTTTTACATATCAAAGTTTTGATTGTATTCGTCTTCTTCATCGTCGAAGTAATCATCTTCGTTTTCTTCATATTCGCTTTCGCACTCATCATCGTCAACAGAAGTTATGTTCACATACTCGCCGATGATACACAGCGCCTCGCTGTAACTGCCCGATGATGTTATACGTGAGCACATTTCTGTGGCTTTATCAGCCATACCGTTTTGTCGAAGTGTTCTCGACGCTATTCCCATAAGGTTAAAGATGTTTCCGTCCTGACCGATGAGCGGACAGTCGGGTCTTTTTTTAGGATCGATCATTCTATACCTCCCATTCCGTTATTCTGATCCGAAAAATCAAGACCGTTGCCGACGATCTCGATGTATTTGTCCAGTGTTATGTCATCCCCGCCGATGAAGTTCGGTGTGTTTTCCTCACCGAGTTCAACATACCCGTTCTCGCCGAGGTCTATCGGATCGCTCGTTATTACAGATCCGCTGAAATTCACGGAAACGATCTTTTCCACTGTCGCGTACGGATTGCTTCCGTCATCCGAACTTCGAAGCTGATAGCAGTGCAGACCGTTCGGGATATCGGCGTCCGTTTTTCTTTCCTCAGTAAACAGCGCGGGTTTGCCGAAAAACTCGATCGGTTCATATTCTTCATCGTCTATGTATATATAGTCATCTCCTTTGGCGTTGAGATGCATTCCGTAATCGGTAGGGTCCAGACCTTTGACTTTCAATGCAAAGTCTATGCAATCGACTCTGCTTTCGGGAAAATACTCTTCGACACGTTCGCCGTTTCGGTATACATACTTTCCGCAGTTGAAACCGATATCTTCATCAGCCCACTCGTGTTCGATCTCGATATCGGGATACATTTCGGCGAGTTTTGCGATGACGGGATGCGGCGCCGACCATGCGGTGTCAAACCTGATCGTATCTTTTGCATTGTCCGATTCTTTGAAATCATACGCATTCCATTTCGTCCCCCAATTGCCGACACACCACTCATACCACGTCGGTGCGCCGTATTTGAGTTCGTTTTGAAATGCCTTCTTGCCGAGTTCCCAGTCGTTGTGATCGATATCTGTCCGCATATCAAGGAACGCTTTTTCACTTTCTTCGGGTATATTGAGCAGATCGGCATCTTCTCTCGTTCCCGCCAAGGTATATACCTCAATGAAGTTCTTGTACGCCTCAAGACCTCTGTTGGTGTTGCTCCCGCTTGTGATATTGAGTTCCTCCGGCATAGGTATCAGTTTATTGAAATCGATCGACGGAAAAACAAAATTATCGTTTTTTATGTTTTCGGTCATCTCGCTGATTTTCAGTCTGTCTCCCCAAAACTTGAGTATGTTTGTTACGTGGTTTGGCATTTTTCGTTCTCCTTTTTGTTCATTTCTTCAAATACTTTTTTTATGATCTGTCCGACTGCTGTAATGACATTCACGGTAACGGCGTTTCCCGCCATTTTATACAGTCTCGCGTCCGACATTCCGAGCACTTTGACCTTATCGAATTGCTCGTCAGTAAAACCCTGGAGCCGCCACGCTTCGCGAGGTGTGAGTTTTCTGACGTGACCGTTATGTATCACACCGTACCTGTCGCAAGCGGTAATGGTAAACATCGTCTCATCGGGTTCTTTTATTCGTCTGCCTTGCTGCCTGACATTTTCTTTTTCGGGACTGATGACCGCCATTGCACCGCTTTCGATAAACACGCCCGAATGCTCGCCTTTATGCTTGCTAATGCCGGAATCCTGTCTTGCCGTTATGCAGCGGGCAAGTTCGGTAAGACTGGGAGGCGGATTCATATCGATACAAAAAACGCCTTGCGTAGCACTCGGCGTTACGGTATGTGCGATGTCGTGTCCGACACGCCCGCGGCGGGAGTTCTGATCGGCGTATGCGAGGTCAATGCTGTCGCCAGGGTATGCCGTCTGATATCCCGATACGGTTTTCGATTTTATCGGGAGTTCGATTTCATAAAGCCCCGTATTCCCGGCGAAACCTCCACCGCCACTTGTCAGCGTCTGGCTCAGTCCGTTTGCGGAATACACTCGACTTCCTTGTTTTCCTGGCAGACGTCTTTGCATAGTTTTCGGATTTGTTTCTCTGAAAGAAAGTACCTTTCCGGCACATCGCTCTCTAAGAAATCCGACAATGAACACTCTCTTTCGGGATTGGGCAACGCCGAAATCTGCGCTGTTAAGCACCTCCCACGCGACATCGTACCCCAATTCATCCAGCGAAGAGAGGATGGCAGCAAACGTCCTGCCTCTGTCATGCGACAGCAGTCCGGGAACGTTTTCAAGGAACAGAAATGTAGGTTTTTTAACCCGAGCGATCCTGGCAATTTCAAAGAAAAGCGTTCCTCTGGCGTCTTCAAATCCCCGTCGCTGTCCGGCGATCGAAAAAGTCTGACAAGGAAATCCTCCGCAAACAAGGTCGATATCGGGAAGCTTGTCCGGATCGATCGTTCTTGCGTCTTCAAAACATAATTCTCCTTCCGTATTGTATAAAGTTTCGTATGCCCGTCTTGTATGCGGATCTATTTCGCAGTACCCGAGGGGCAAAAAAATATCGCCGACATTTCCGAGTCCCGAACGAAACCCGCCTATGCCGGCGAACATATCAAGATATTTAATTTTCTTTTCATTCAATAGTTATTCCACCTATATTTCTTTTAGATCATTTGCAACGATTTCGGATATCTCACCGACTTTGTTCAGTACTTCCCACGGATAAAGAGGGCATGAAAAATGCCCGTATATGGACGTGTTGGCATATCTTCTGTTGCGAAGTCCGAAGTATCGAATTATCTCTCCGGGGCGCATATCAAACACTCTTTTGATGATTTGGCATATGTATTCGTCCGAAAACTCACTTGTTCCGAAGGTATTTACGTTGACTGCGACCGGCTCGGCCTTCCCGATAGCATAAGAAACAGCGACCTCGCATTTCTCCGCAAGGCCGCTTGCAACGATATTCTTTGCGATGTGCCGTGCCATATACGCACCGCTTCGGTCAACCTTCGTCGGATCCTTTCCTGAGAAGGCGCCGCCTCCGTGCGACGCAAGTCCGCCGTATGTATCCACCATGATCTTTCGCCCGGTCAATCCCGTATCTGCGCTCGGCCCGCCCTCAATAAACTTGCCGCTTGGATTCACAAGTATCTCGGTATCCCTATCAAGAGGAAAAACTCTGAATACTTCCAGCAGAACGATATGTTTTATTTCATAGAAAAGCGAGAAAAGCGATTTGTCTTTGTCATGCCGCACCGATACCACAACAGATTTCACTCGCTTCGGAATGTCGTTTTCATATTCGATCGTGACTTGAGCTTTTCCGTCCGACTTGATTCCGGTGATCTTGTCAAGCTTTCGTGCATCGTCGATGCCCTCGCATATACGGTGAGCAAGGACAAGCGGAAGAGGGAGCTTCTCGTCGGTCTCAGTCGTTGCAAATCCGTATACTGTTCCTTGGTCTCCTGCGCCTAACGAGCCGTTATACCCCTTGTCGCCTCCCCTTGCTTCCAAAGAGGTGTCAACTCCTTCGGCAATATCCTTGCTCTGCCTGTGAACGTAGATTTCGATATTGAATTCTGACGGATCGTATCCGCGATCGAACAATGCCTGTATGGCAATATTCCTTATATCGACTTTTCCTCTGCACGTTATCTCGCCGGCTATGATTATGTGTCCTCTGGTAGCCATGACTTCGCAAGCTACCCGCGAATACTTATCGACTGCAAGGCATCCGTCGAGAACGCTATCCGAAATATAGTCGCAAAGCTTGTCGGGATGTCCCTCACATACGCTTTCCGCTGTTTTGAATGTTGTCATTTTCGTTTTCTCCTTTTTACATTGTTTGTGATATTTCTTCGTTATATTTTTCTTTTGATCTCAAAGAACACTTTTCCCGAACCTTGCGATATACATGGCGTTCATTATGACTGAAAACATTCTCTGGCTGAATATATTCTTGTCAGCGAGGTCTGTCATTGTCAGATGAGACTGATCAAGACAAATATCTTTTGCTGCCATCAAAACCGCATATTGCTCAGTCGGCAACTGTGCAAGCTGCACTTTATCAAAATCGATATTGCCGCTGTCGCAGTTATATTTCATTATCTTCCATAATGTATTGTCTGCGGTCAGTATATATATCGCCGCGAGCGTCCCATTGCTTTTTGAAAATTCGTTTATATGACTTTTAAATATCTTTTCGTGGATTTTGTTTTTGTAAGTCATTTTTTCTCCCTTCGTTTTGTTTTTTGAAATAAAAAAAGCGCGTACATTTTTTCTCGTAAAAGAAAATATACGCGCAGAACTATTAAAAAGTATCGGATTTTCAAGTTTACAGGAGTTCAAATCCACCCAGAAAGCCAAATTTCGTGAAAATTATCTATGAAAATGAATAAAAATATTCAGCCAGTTATGATGCAAAAAGCCCGACGTTGTCGGGCTTTTTGCGGCTTTTATCTATTTTGGTAGCCTTGTATGGCGTCCCCGGGCGGATTCGAACCGCCGGCCTTTCGCTTAGGAGGCGAACGCTCTATCCTGCTGAGCTACGGAGACATAAACGGGGCGCACGCCCCGTTATTTATTCATTTTCATCTTGCGGCTCGTCTGCCGAGATAACCTCGTCAACGCCGTTTGGCGCGTCGAGCAAGCTCTCATCGCTTTCTTCCTGCTTGCTTGCGTCGACGGATTTCAAAAATTCCTCCGCCGAATCGTCGTGCATTGAGTCGTCGTACAGATCGTCGCCGTTGGCTTTTCTGTGCTCGTCCGTTTCGTCGACCTTGTCGACAAGATTCGACACGATTTTAAGCCTCAGCGCCGCGTCGCCCGCGCCCGAGTTTGAAAGCGTCTGGCGCAGAGTGTTCTTGTGGTTTTTCTTTATTGCCTGCTCCTCGTGAAGCGCGCGGCCGATGTAATCGTTTTGTTCGTAATAGTCCGCCGTGTCGACGCTCGCGCCCTTCTTTTGCAGGCGCTTTTCGGAATGTTCCTTTATCAGCGTGTAAACGACGGCAAATATCGGCACCGCGATTATAAGTCCCGTTATGCCCCAGAACGACGAAAGCACCGTCAGCGCCGTAAGGATGCCGAGGGAAGTGGTGTTTGTCTGCGCTCCGAGAAGCCTCGGGCCGAGGACGTTACCGTCGAACTGTTGAAGAATTATTATGAATATGACGAACACCAGCGCCTTCATCGGATCGACGATGAATATGATGAACGCCGAAGGTATCGCGCCGATGAACGGGCCGAACATCGGGATGACGTTTGTCACGCCGATAACGACGGCGATAAGCGGCGAGTACGGCAGATTCAGTATAAGCATACCGATAAACGTAAGTATGCCGATTATCAGCGAGTCGATCAGCTTTGCTGTGATGAACGAACCGAAATTCTTGTTAAGGTCGCGCCCGACCTTTGAAAACTTCGTGTAAGCCGTGTCTTTCAGTATAGAGCGGATAAGCTTTTTGAACTTCGCCACAACGCGCTCCTTGCCGAGAAGGAAGTAAATGGCAAAGAATATACCGATGCCCACGTCCTTGATCGTGTTGAACACGTTTCCGATAGCCTTGCCGATCGTCGGCATTGCGCTTTGGATATAGCTTGAAATGTTGGAGATAAGCTCGTTTACGTATTTTACAATATCGCTGAAAATGTCGCCGATAAAGTCTGTCCTGCTTGCCGTCTGACCGAGCCATGCCGAAACGTCGGCGGCGTATTTCGGAAGCTGGACCGTCAGATCGTTGTATCCGCTGACTATCTGCGGCACGACCATATAGATAAACAGCGCGATGAGAATTATCATCACGATGACCGTCATCAGCACAGACAGCGCGCGGCGCAAACCGAAGCGCGTGCGCTTTGCTCCGTCGTTGTAGCAGCGGGAGCGGATGCGCTCGTGGCGCGCCGTGACTTTGGCTATCTTAATTTCAAGCTTCGGCGTTCTTTTCTCGATTTTCGCAATTGTAGATTCCGCGTGCTTCTTTGCCGCAAGCAGACGCTTGTATTCGCGCATCTGACGCTTGTACTCGCGCATTTGCTCGTCATATTCAAGAAGGATGCGCTGCTTTTCGATAACGGAAACGCTCTTGTCAAAAACGGGTCTATTCGGTTTTTCGGGAATTTCCGGCACCGTCGGGATCTCGGGCTTTTCCGGGATCGTCGGTATCTTGTCGTCGCCCGTCAGGAATGCGAACACCTTGTTCTCGAAGAATTTAAGCACCGGCCAGAGCAGGTAAGCGATTATCGCGCCGTAAATTATCGAGCGGATCGCTTTCCAGATCGCCTCGATGTATTCGTCAAATTTACCGTAGTTGATAAAGAAGAAAACGGAAAAAATCGCAAACAGCAGCACTATCGCACAGTAAATGGCGATCGTTGTATATTTTTTATTCCAACTCGGTTTCATTTCCGCTCTCCTTTTTTTGTGATGTAATATTATTTTATCTTTATTTGACCGCTAAGTCAATAGAAAAATCATTTTTTAACATAAAATATATAAAAAATATAAAATTGCTTGAAAAGCGCAATTCGTTTATGTATAATATCGTCAGAAAAAACGCTTTTCATTTATTTAACGGATGAAAGTGAAAAAACGAGACAGGAAGATAATAAAAATGCAGCTTAAAATCAACGGGATGACGCGCCCTACCATCGACACAACGCCGCGGCTTTCCATTATATATCCCGACGACGAATACGCGGCGCAAAAGTGTGCGCATATTTCCGTTTTTTGCGGCGATGACGAGGTCTTTGAAAAAGACGTTGACGGAAACGCTCGCTCATTCATTCCGCTTGAATTTGATATGCTCCCAAACCGTATTTACGACGTTATAGCCGAATCGGTAACGGAAAACGGGAAAAAATACCGCGAAAAGACGCGCTTTTCCAGCGGTAAGCTCGGCGGGGCGTGGTCTGCAAGATGGATCAGCGCGTCAGACGCATACAGATGTGACGACGTGCTCGGCGCAATTTATCTCCGGCGAGAATTTAGTGTAAAAAATGCGCGCCGCGCAACGCTTTTTATCGCGGGGCTGGGATATTTTGAAGCGCATATAAACGGCAAAAAAGTCGGCGACGACTTTTTGTCAACGCCGTTTACATCATACGACAAAAGAATAACGTACCGCGCGTTTGACGTAACGGATATGCTCACCGACGGGGACAACGCAATCGGCGTAATTCTCGGCAACGGCTTTTATAATTGCTTTACGATCGATCCGTGGCAAAGCGCGAGCGCACCGTGGCGCGACGTGCCGAAGCTCCTTTGCGAGCTTGTTATCGAGGACGATAGCGGCGAGTTTACCGTAAAATCCGATAAATCGTGGCAGTGCGTTCACGGCCCGATCACGTTCAACGGCATCCGTCACGGAGAAGAATACGACGCGCGCCTTGAATGCAGCGGATGGGACAGAGCAAACTTTGCGGGCAACGTCTATCCGAGCAGATACGTAAAATCGCCGGGCGCGCTTCTTGAAGTTATGGAAATGGAGCCTGTCCGCGTGCTGAAAAAATACACGCCCGTTTGTCGCCGTAAAGTTAAAAACGGCTGGCTGTACGAGCTTACACAGGACATTGCCGGCATTTGCAATATCACCTTTTCAGGCCGAGCGGGAACAAAGTTTACGATGCGCTACTGCGATATTCTCGATAGTGACGGGGAGCTTGATCAGTCCGCAATAAACAGCTTTATAAAGAATTATAATTTCCAAACGGACGTGTATATTAAAAAAAGCGACGGCAGGGAAACGTGGCACCCGATCTTTACTTATCACGGTTTTCAGCATATCGAGATATCGGGGTGTGATACACCGCCCGAATGCAGTGACGTCGAGGCGTGGGCGCTATGCAACGATTTTGAGCCGCGCGGCAGCTTTTCATCGAGCGACGAAACGGTAAACTACATTCAGCATATGTGCCTTTTTTCGACGACGTCGTGCTGTATGAATACGTTTGCAAGCGATACCGTGCGCGAAAAAAACTCGTGGACGGGCGACACAGGGCTATCTGTCGAGCAGCTTCTGCTCAACTTCGGCGCGGAAAACTTTATGAAAAAATGGATGACAGATATGCGCGACGCGATGCGCCCGGGCGGCGCGCTTCCGTGCGTCGTTCCGTCAACCGGCTGGGGATACAATTCGATAAACGGCCCCGATTGGTCGCATCCCGTGTACGAAGTGCCGCTTCGGCTCTATATGATGACGGGGGACGTTTCGTATATATATGACAATATCGATGCATTGCGCCGCCATTGCGAATACGTTGCGTCGATGGCGCGCGATGACGGCACGGTAAGATACGGGCTTGGCGATTGGTGCGCACCGTTCGACGGTCCCGCTCTCAGCGTCAATATGAGCAGTTTCAAATGCCCCGTTGATGTGTCAGATACCGCTTTCTACTACTCCGCGCTGAAAACGCTGCTTTATTTTGCAAATGTTATCGGGCGAAACGATATAATCGAAAAGTATGCCCCTATCGCCGAAAAAACTCGGCAGGCGTTCAGAAACAGGTTCTTTGATAAGTCGACCTATACCGTATCCGGCGACTGCCAGAGCGCGACGGGAATAATGGTCTACCACGGGCTTTGCGACGAGGACGAGATCGAACCTTTGGGGCGCCGACTTTGCGAGCAGATCCACCGCGACGGCGACAAACTCGACTTCGGAGTTCTCGGTATGAAGGCGGTACTCGATACGCTGGGACGCACAAACAACACCGCAACAGCACTTAAAATTCTGACAAATCCCGAATATCCGTCGGTCAGGCATTGGATCGATATGGGCGCAACGGTTATGTGGGAATGTTGGAACGGCGAAGGCTCTCGAAACCACCACATGTTCTCCGCCGTATCGGCGTTCTTTTATAAATATATTGCCGGCATTTCCATAGCGTCGCCGTCGGGCAGAGAGATCGATTTTTGCCCGGGGATATCGTCAGGGCTTGATTTTGCGGGTGCTTCGCTCCGCACGCCGTGGGGCGCGGCGGGGTGCAAATGGAAAGTTTCGGGCGGCGAGGCTGAGATCGAGATCACCGTTCCGTCGTCGTGCGTCGGAAGGCTTCATCTTGCAGACGGCGTGCAAAAGCTCTCTGCCGGCGTTCATAAAATGAAAAAATAATTTTTACGTGAGATAAACGCGCCGCGAAAACGACTAAATACATGATAACGGAAATGATCCGAAAATGGAGGACAAAATGAAAATAATCATATCACTGATCCTGATCGCCGTGTTTGCGATCATCGCAGCGTCATGCGGCAAAACGCCCGTGCCGACCACGGTGCCGAGCGGCGAACCTATATCGACGTCGCCCGACAAAACGACCGAGCCGACAACAGCGCCGACCGAGCCTTCGACCGAGCCGACCGAGCCTTCGACCGAGCCGACCGAGCCTAAGTTCCCGAGCGCCGAGGAAGCCGCAAAAGAAACGATAATATCGTTTGAAAATCTGTTCTCGTCAATGGGAGCCGACGCAAACGCGCGCCGCCTTGCACTTGAACTTAAAAAATACCCGCCGTATCTTGCGAATTACGACGTGTGCGAGGGCGAATACTACTGCCCCGGACTCGGTTTTTCGTTCTCGAAAGACGGCATTGCGTCGGCGTATTACCTTGTCGACAACTTCTCAAACAAGAACAACATCATCTACATTTTCGATATTGAAAAGGACGCCGACACATCTGAAATAATCAAGCGCATTGACGAGAGCGCCGAGATGGATTTTAAGTACACGGAAGATCCCGCAACGGTGAAAAAGATATCGAAGGTGTCAACGTCGCAGGGCGACAAAATCATATTCATAATGTTTGACGAAACGGTAGGCGTTTACGATGACAACAAAGTAGCTCAAACGCCGCGCGAGATCGTCGACGTGTTCCACGAATACAGACAAGAAAACCCCGACGCTTCAATGCTCGATATCGCGACGTATATAATGAACCACCAGAGAGTGACGCAAGTCTACACCGCAGAGTGCGAGGAGGGCCGACTTTCGGGATTTTTCGGCGAGGTGACGGGCTTTGAATCGTGTGCCACGTTCTCCCCGATAATGATGCCAAACACGTTCATCGGGTATGTGTTCGAGCTTGACGCGGGCGCCGACGTATCAGCGTTTATTGAAAAAATCAAAGGTCAGGCTGACCTCGGCTGGAACGTGTGCATGGTGGCGAACACGATCATCACGGATAATGACGGCAACGTCGTTTTGTTTATGATGTGCAGCGAATACTGATAAAAAGCTCCGCCGCGGCGGAGCTTTTTTCGCCGATTTTTTCCATTGCCATAACTAAAAAAGACTGAACTTGCATACTTTATCATCCGCCGGGCAAAATATGAAAAAATCACGTCGGTGCGAGTATGGTCTTTTCAAGCATACCTTTTCTTTACTTTTTTCTCCCGGCGGCGCTTCTTGTGTATTTCGTCGCTCCGAGCGGCGCAAAAAACGCCGTTTTGCTCTTTTTCAGCCTGATTTTTTATTTTTTCGGCGAACAGGCGTATATCGTTATCATGCTGCTTCAGATCACGGCGGCGTATTTTTCGGCGCGGGCGATTGAAAAACTGCGCGGCAAGCGGGCAAAGCTCATAATGATAATATCGGTCGGCGCTTGCATTTCGTCGCTTTTGTTTTTCAAATATACCGACTTTTTTATCGAAAGTGTCGGCGCGCTGGGGCTTCCTATATCGCCGCTCGGACTTGCACTGCCGATGGGGATATCGTTTTTCACGTTCCAGACGGTGAGCTACGTTATCGACGTCTACCGCGGCGATGCTTGCGCGCAGAAAAATTTTGTCAGCTTTGCGTGCTACGTTTCGATGTTTCCGCAGCTTGTCGCGGGGCCTATCGTGCGGTACGGCGATATTGAAAAAAGCCTGTGCCGCCGTACATTTTCAGCCGAGGGGATCTGTGGCGGCGCGTTCCGTTTTGCCGTCGGACTTTTGAAAAAAGTCATCTTAGCTGACAGGCTGTACGAGTTTTGCCGCGCGTACTTATCGTCAAACGATACGTCGGTCGTTTTCGCGTGGGCGTATGCCGCCGCCTTTTTGCTTTACGTCTATTTTGACTTTTCGGGTTACAGCGATATGGCGATAGGCCTTGGCAAAATGTTTGGCTTTGACTTTCCCGAAAATTTCAACTATCCGCTGATATCGGGCAGCGTCAGCGAATTCTGGCGGCGCTGGCATATAACGCTCGGCACGTGGTTTCGCGACTATGTCTACATTCCGCTCGGCGGAAACAGACGCGGGGCGGCGCGGCACATTTTTAACCTCGCCGTCGTTTGGCTGCTTACGGGACTTTGGCACGGGGCGGCGGTGACTTTCGTTTTGTGGGGCGCGTACTTCGGCGCGCTTGTGATAATCGAAAAGCTCTTCTTTTTGCGCGTGCTCAAACGTGCGCCGCGCCCGATACGCCACGTTTATCTTGTCGTCGCGGCGGTTGTGGGTTTTGTGTTTTTCGGGGCGGGGAGCGCCGGGGAAGCGCTCGGCACAATATCGCAAATGTTCGGCTCGGCGCCGCTCATTTCGCGCGAAACGGTGTATTATATTCAAAGCTACGGCCTTGTGCTGTCGCTTGCCGCGCTCGGCGCGACGAAACTGCCGAAGATTCTTTTTTCAAAGATAGCAAAACGCGTTCATGGCGCCGTTCCCGTTTTGAAGGCGGCGCTCACAGCGGCTGTCGTTGTCGTTTCGACGGCATACTTTGTCGACGGCTCGTTTTCGCCGTTTCTTTATTTCAGATTTTGAGGTGCGTATGAAAAAAGCGGCGGGAGTTTTGTTTTTTATCATCATATTTTCTTTTCCGATACTGTTTTTCGTATCCCGTCGCGGGGAAGTTTCGCTGTCGGAGCGGCGCTATCTTGCGCCAGCACCGCAAATCTCGCTTGACGGCGTGATATCTGGCGCGTATTTTGACGAGCTTTGCGCGTACCTTACCGACAACGCCCCCTTTCGCGACGCGCTCCGAACAGTCAAGGCGCTGACCGAAATGCGCGCGCTTGGGATCAAGGAAAACAACTCGCTTGCATACGAGCGCGGGCACGTTGCGAAGATTATCGGGAAAATAAACGACGCGTCGATAAAAAACGCGCTTGCCGTATGGAAAAAAGTCGACGAAACGTGCCTGAATAACTGCTCGAAAAAATATATCGCGATCATCCCCGACAAGGGCTATTTTTTCTCGCGCGATCTCGGATACCCGGGAGAGGACCGCCGATGCGCGATAGAGAAGGTCACGCGCGCCCTTGCGGATTTTGAATACGTCGACGTGCTTGACAAAATATCCCTTGACGATTACTACAAAACAGACACGCACATCTCGCAAAACAGGGCCATGGGACTTGTCGGGGCGCTTTGCGAAAAAATGAGCGCGCCGAAATCACATTCTGATCATAAAGTTTTGAGCGCGGGGGAGTTTTTCGGCGTTTACCGCGGCCAATCGGCGCTGCCGCTCCCGCCCGACGAGCTGAAATATATAGAAAGCGACGCGCTCGCTCTTTGCACCGTGTACGACTGCGCGGCGAAAAAATACATCCCGATGTACGATACGTCGGCGGCGCGCGGGCGCGACGGGTACGAGATGTTCCTCGGCGGCGCGCGGGGCATACTCAAAATAACAAACCCCGCCTTGGGCTCGGGCAGGGAAATAGTTGTGTTCCGCGACTCATTCGGGAGCGCCGTATGCCCGCTTCTTTGCGAGCGTTACGACAGCGTAACGGCGATAGACCTACGGTATACCGACGTTGATACGGTAGTGCAAAACGTAAATTTTGGCGGCAAAGACGTGCTTTTTCTTTACAGCTTTCACACGCTTGAAAACAGCTTTCAAATGAAATAGGGCGGTTTCCCGCCCTTTTTTATATCATTTTGTAAAGGGAAATGACGTTTGTTTCCTTGCCCTGCTTGCGCGCGTAATTCACGGTGTAAGCCGTGCCGCCCTCGTTTTTTTCGTTCCAGAACGCGACCACAAGGTCCGATTCGTCGACCATGAACCTGTTGCGGACAAAAAAGCAGTCGGGTGTGTATTCCTCGCTGAAAACTATCGCGCGCTCGGCGTTTTCCATAACGAAGTCGTATTTTTTCTTCGATGCACGATCATACCTGTCCGCCTGCGACCTGTGCGGCACGGCGGCGATGATCTTAACACCCGCATACTGCCGATACGTGTTTTTCAGTTTGATTATTTCAATGGCAAAATCAAGATCGACGCCGCGCGCCATGCCTGTGATAAACGTGTCGTACCCTTTTGCAAGGCACTCGCGCGCCACGCGTTTGAGGCACGCAAAGTACGCCGTCATCTGAATGGAGGCTCCGCTGAAATAGTCAAACGGGAATTTTTGCGGGCGGTTGCCCGTTACGCAAAACGTCATAATTTTCTCCCGGTTTCGTTTATGAATATAATATAGCACAATCGCGCCGTTTTGTCAACGCCGTGTGCCTTTGATTTTTGGCCGCGGCAAGACAAAATGTTGCCGACCGAAAAACAACGCCGCCATATCCGGCGGCGAGTTTATTTATACGTTTACTTCATCCGGATCTTCTGCCGGTGCGTCGACTGCCTTTTCCGTGTCGTAACTCAGCGCAACGCCGTACTCGCGCTCGTATATCTCTTTCCAGAGCGCAAAGTTTGCGTCAGCCATGTCGCGCACGTTTTCGGCAAATTTCTTCTGCGGATCGGCATATATCGGCTTGCCTATGTGGATGGTGTACTCCTGAACGTAATACCCGTCCTCGCCCATGATGTCGCTGTCCTTCATCGTGATAAAGCACGGAAGCACCGGCACGCCGCCGCGCACCGCCATACTGTATCCGCCCGTTTTAAGGGGCTTGGGCTTGCGGTAGTTCCACCACATGCTCTGTTCGGGATAAACGAGGATGTAGTTGCCTTTTTTCAGCAGCTCCGTTACCGCCTCGTTGAATTTGTGCATCGTCTTGAAGTTTGACGACAGCGGAAGCGTGTTGCAGTTTCTCATAAGAAAGCCGTAAAAGCCGGGGAAGCCCGTGTAGTTGCCCTCACGGATGACGCGGTAGAACTTCTTTTTCTTCTGCGCCGCCGCCTCGTACGCGAGCTGCATCGCAAAGCTGTCGAAAGCGTTGAAGTGGTTGCACGTTATAACTGCGCCCGATTCAAGCGAGTGGAAGTTTTCAACGCCTTTTATGTCCTTTATTATCATCTTTTTCTTTCTGATGATGTCTTTAAGGAACAGGCGCGCCGCGCCGAAAGCGATCTTCGTTTTCAGCTTTGAGATCAGCCCGTGGTGCAGATAGTTTATCTGATCGGGCAGCAGCGGATCGGCGGCGGGATCGTCCTCAACGTCCTCGTCAAAGCGTCCCTCTCTTTCGTACTGCTGTATTTTTTCGGTAACTGCAACGCGGTCGGGCGCCAGCGTCGACTTGACGAACAGGTTGTAGTAGTTGTCCTCTTTGTTTATCTCGTCTATCGCCTTTTGAGCAAGCGTCGTCGCAAGCTCCGCGTCCTTTTGCTTTTTTTCCTCGGGGTACGTTTCGCGTTCGTTTATAAGCACGTCGTAGACCGACGTCATTTTCGCGTATTTCCAGAATATGTCCTCGGAATAGCAGTCGCGGTAGTGCCACGGCTTGTTTGCCATAATGTAGTGGATTATCTTTCTGTCGCTGTCGCGCACAACGGGCTTTCCGAAAGTTTCCGCGTTCCACTCCTGACCTACAAAGCGCACCTTGCCCTTGCAGATGACGTTGAGATAGTCCTCGTCCTGCGTGACAATAAAGCTGTAAGCGCGCAGCATGACGAGGAACTGTTCAAGCACGCGGTTGCGGCGGAATTCACGGCAGTTTATAAGCAGTACGCCCGCGTTGAAGAAGTAGTGACGCGAAATGCCGATGACCTTCTCAACGTAATCGCCGTAGACCTGCGTCTGCACCATTACCTGCTCGTGCGCCGCGGCAACGTAATATCCCTTTATGTCGGTTTTGTAAAGCTCCGAAATGTCGCCAAGAACTATCGTGTCCGAGTCGATATACAGCGCCTTTGAGATCGTGGGGTACATTTCCGCGATGAAAAGACGGAAATACGTCGTTTTCGTGTAGTAGTCGCGTATCGGCAGCTTTGTTTTCATCGAATCGAGATAAAGCGTAACGTCGTCGAATATGAACCTGAAATTATCGTTTTCAAGCTCTTTTACCTGCGCCTGAACGTCGGGCTTTATGTCGGTGTGCAGAATGTGGATATCGTATTTATACTTTTTCGACGCGTTCTCAATAAGCGACTTTGCCGAAACTATCGTGTATTTTACGAAATTTGTATCGCACGCATAGAAGATCTGAATGCGTTTGTTTTCTTTGCTCATTTTCATTCTCCTCTTGAAAACTTCTCTTTGAGATAAATGTATTCAAACAGTACGTCGTCAAATTCAAAATATCTGAACACTTTGTGCACTTTTGTAACGTGCCACTGCTTTATGTTGTCCGTATGAGGATACGGCAGCCAGAACAGCCGCTTTGAAAAATGGCGCACAACGGTATGTTTGTGCAAAAACTTCTGATCGTTGAACCTTTGCGGCAGCATTTTTTTCTTTGTCGTCGCGCGGATAAGCGCGCTCTGATCGGCAAACACGAGCTTCTTTGTCCTTATAAGCTCGCGCGCACGGGCGAGGATGCCCGTCTGCTTCATATATTTAAGGTTGAACAAAAGCACGCCCGCGTTGACGTAATTCGGGCTTATCAGGTACTTGCCGTAGTGATCGCGCGCCGCCGCGTATTCGTAACCTTCAACGTCCGTGTCGTAAAGCAGGTGAATGTCGCGGTTGAACATAATATCGACGTCAAGGTAAAGGATCTTGTCGGGAAGGCCGTCGATCTCATCGGCAAACAGCCTTATCAGCGTGAACGGCGAGCAGTACGCGCCCTCGTTTGGGCAGCCCGCGAACTCATTTTTATAAAGGTCGGTAACGTCTATCTTCACGACCTCGTTCTTTTCGCCGTATGATTTTACAACGTCCTCGAAAAATTTTATCTTGTCGTCGCAAATCGGCGTGTAATTCGGTTTTAAGTGCGAAACGTCCATTGTCAGAATGTAAAAGCGCACGCCCTCCCTTGTGTCCGATCTTTTGAAGATGGAAAGCGCGCACGTCAGCATCCCGTCGAACACTCCGTCGTTGCCGCAGAACATAATGTTGATCATTGTGACTCTCTCTTTCTGTACTCGATGTACTCATAGTCCGAAAGCTCGGCGCGCCGGCACATCGTATCGTAAACCTCATCGCGCAGCTTTTTCGCGCGCTCGCGCACGCCAAGGCTGCCGTCGGGGAAAAACGGGCCGTCTATATAAGAAACGATTTTCGGGCGGCGAAGGTGACGCGTTTTTTTATAAGTATTTGTAAAACAGAACACGGGCGTCATCATCCGCGCGGGGTAGTGGAATGAAAGATCGGTAAACGGGCGTATTTTCGTGTAATACGGCCAGATGTGCGCCTCCGGGTAAATGTTTACGCATTTGCCCTGTTCTATGCGCGTCTTTACCGCCTCCATAAAATTCCGCGTCGCCGTGCGCGTGTCGGGCAGCGGGAGCGCGCCCATTGACGGCGTTACGCGCCCGAGAAATGGCATTGACACGTTGTTTGCGTGAACGATGGCATACGTGTTTTTGGGAAATATCAGCATCGTCGGGATCAGCGCGTCGCCAATGTCCTGCGTGTGATTGCCGAAAAGGAAATACCCCGTCTTTTCAAACCCTTTAAGCGCCTTTTTGTTGACTATCTTGTGGCGGAACTTTATTTTAAGGTAGAAGAACGCTATCGGCGTCGCCACAATGCGATACCAGAAAAAGTGCGTAAATCGCTTGAAAAGGGATTTGTGGACGTAAACGTAGTCGTCGCCGATGAGTTTTGGCGTTATCTGCGCCGAGGAAAGCTCGTCGTTCAGCTCGTCGCTGTAGTATATGACTTTTCTCTCTTTTGACATTTCCTCGCCCCCTTTCCCTTTATGTGACAATTATATCACAACGCGGTTGTCGTGTCAAGTATTTCAAATAAAAAAGTAGTTTTGAAAACGAGATAATATTTTTTGCGTTATTACAAAACATAGATTTAAACAAGCCGAATTTTCGTTTTGCAAAAACTCGCGCGGTTTTATCAAAGCGCTTGCAAACGGCGCGCCGTTGTGATACAATGAAGAAAAGGAGGCGCTTATGACAAATTACACGGAACTTTGCGAAAACATCCGCGCGATCATCGGCGGGGTAGATCATAAAATATCGAACTATGCAAACGCGTCGGCGCTCATTTTCGGCGCGCTCGACAATATAAACTGGGCGGGGTTTTACACTCGCGAGGGCGAAACGCTTGTCCTCGGGCCGTTTCAGGGGAAGGCTGCGTGCATCGAAATACCGCTCGGGCGCGGAGTCTGCGGCACGGCGGCGAGAGAGAACAGGACGCTCGTTGTGCCAAACGTCCATGAATTTCCCGGCCATATCGCGTGCGACGGCGCCTCGCGCTCGGAGATCGTCGTGCCTATAAGGGCGGGCGGGCGCGTTGTCGGCGTGCTTGATATCGACAGTCCAGTGCCGTCGCGCTTTGACGAGGCTGACCGCGCGGGGCTTGAAGCGGCGGTGCGCGTCATCGAGGAAGAAATGTACTGAAAAAAAGACTTCGGATCATTCTCCGAAGTCTTTTTTGTATTGCTCTTTAACTCTGTCAACGATCTCGCTCCACATTATCGGGATCGTTTCCTTTGCGCGCTCGCCGATATCGGCGATGTCGTCGCGCGAGAATATTTCGCGTATCTTTTTTGCCATTGCTTCGACGTTGTTATCGGCGACAAATCCGTTCACTCCGTCCTCGATGACCTCGGCGGCGTTTGAGCCGTCAACAAGCAGCGCCGGCGTCGCCGCAAGCGCGGCCTCCCTCAAAACGAGCGGCGCGTTGTCGTAGACCGACGGGAAGAAGAACACGTCAGCCGTCTTGTAAAGCCCGAACAGAACGCTTCTGTCGTCGATTATCCCCGTGAATATCACTCTGTCGGAAATGCCGATCTCCTCGGCGTATTTTTTGATGTCGTGCTCGTCGTATCCCGTTCCGGCGATTATCGTCAGAATGTCGGGATATGTCGACGCGATCTCTTTTGTCGTATCAAGCACAAGGCGGATGTTTTTGTGCCATATCTGCTGACCGACAAACAAAAGTATCTTTTTGCCGTCGGGGATGGAGAAGCGCTCCTTCGCGGCTTTTTCCATTTCGAGAATGTCGCCCTTCGGCATATCTTCAACGCCGTTTTCCATGACTGTTATCTCGCCGTTGTAGCCGTATGAGTGAAGCGTTTCCGCCGTGCTTTTGCTGCACGCCCAGACAGCGTCGACCTTGCAGTAGAAATCGACTATCTTGCTCGTCACAAAGCGCGCTATCAGCTTGCTGTGCGTTATGTGAAGGGTGTCGTCGTAGTATTTGCTGTGGAACGTCGCAATGACGGGAATGTTGAACTTGCGCCCGAGTTTGAGCGCGATATTGCCCACCGCAAACGGCGAGTGGACGTGGATAAGGTCGAATTTATGCTCTTTGAAATACTTGTACGTCTTTGCCGAAACAAACGGCAGGGAGAACGGGAACTGAAAGAACGGCAGCCTCATCGTCGGCACGCGGAAAACGGAATACTTTTCGTTGTCGACGTAGCTTTTGTCTCCCTTCGGGCAGATGACGCAGACCTTGTCGCCCTTTTCGGTCATCTGCGTAGCGTACGCGTCGACAGTCCGCACGACTCCGTCAACCGACGGATAATAAAGGTCGTTTGCAAGCGCCACGTTCATCGCCCCGTCGGGTACGGGCGTTTTCTTTTTCTTCGTCTTTGAAACGGTGTTTCTCATGACGAGCGTAAAGCCGATGACAAGCCACGAATAATAAACGAGTATGCGCCATATCACCATTGCCCACACGAGAAATCCGCCTTCAAGCGGCTCGAATATGCGGTGGAACGAAACCTCGGCGGCAAGCGCGTTGCCGGGGGTGGGGATGACGGTTATCGCCGCGTAGATGTAGACCGTCAGAGAGAATATCGTCCACCAGTCGCCCTCTCCGCCGAATGCGCGAAGCATACAGAACGGAATTGACATTATCGCAAACTGATAGACAAAAGAGCACGCCATCAGCTTTATCAGAAGCATCGGCCGCTTCGCCATCGTTTTAAGGCTTGTAACGTATTCGTTGAGTACGGAATAGATCGACTCCGTCGCCTTTTCCGTGTCCTTGATTATATGCATCTTCCCGAGGAGCTTTGCACACCAGCTAACAAAGCTCGAGAATTGCTTTGGTATTATCGCAAACAAAATGACGCACAGCGGAAGCAAAAGGTACATAAACAGCCCGACGTAAGCAAGTACGCGGATATCCGCCTTGTCGTTTATCGCGGGGATGCTCCTGTTGACGATGAACACGACGACGGCTATTATTATGAACGCAAACTGCTGCGTCGTCAGTCCCGCTATCGGCACCGACGCGCTCGTCCCCGTCGTCATGCCCTGCTTTTTGAGGTAGTGGATCTGGAAAGGCTGTCCGCCCGCGCCGAACGGCGTGATGTTGTCGTAGTATTTGCCGATCATCGGACAAACGAAAGACGTCTGCTTCAAAAGCTTGCCCTCGGTCGCCATTATCATTCTTTTGTATTTTATATAATCGGAAAGCACCGCAACGCCGAAAAGGACCACGCCGAGTCCGATAAACCAAAAGCTTATCGATTTGAGCGGGACCTTCTGTATTCCACTTGTATCGGATCTTACGCCGATTATGATCAAAAAGCCTACAATAAGCAGATTTATTATGATAGTCAATATGATGCCTATCTTTTTCTGCTTTCCTATCTTCTGATCTTTTATATCGTTTTTCAAGACGTTCCTCCGGGTGCTGATCATATAAGTAAGACGACTTTACAAACAGTGTTCACAGTCGATAATTTTTTTCATTATACCACATTTGAAACCTTTTTTCAATATGAAAATGAAAATTAGTGATTTGGCGCGCTCTCTCTTGTATTTTTAATGAATATATGGTAAAATCAAATACAGAGATCAAAAAGAGGTGCGATTATGACGGAAATACTCGTCGTCGACGACGACCAAAACACCAGAAAATACATAAAAACGCTGCTTGAAGGCAACGGCTATCACGTTATCGACGCCGAAAACGGCGAGGCGGCGCTCGACGCGATGGAAAAAAACCACGTCGACCTTGTCGTCATCGACGTTATGATGCCGAAAATGGACGGCTACACATTCACCGAAACGGTGCGCTCAACCGACGAGGCGCTGCCGATACTTATGGTGTCTGCAAAGCAAATGCCCGCCGATCGCCACCGCGGCTTTATCGCGGGCACCGACGACTACATAACAAAACCGATCGACGCCGACGAAATGGTGCTTCGCATCCGCGCGCTGCTCCGCCGCGCAAAGATCGCAAGCGAGCGCAAGATAACGGTAGGGCAGGTGGTGCTTGACTACGACTCGTTCACCGTGTCGCGCCCCGGCGAAGTTCAGGAGCTGCCGCAAAAGGAGTTTCTTCTTCTTTTCAAGCTCCTGTCGTACCCAGGCAAAATATTTACGCGCATTCAGCTTATGGATCAGATCTGGGGCGCCGACAGCGAGGCGGGCTGGGAAACTGTTACGGTGCATATCGCGCGACTGAGAAAAAGATTCGAGGGCTGGCCCGAATTTGAGATCCTTTCGGTGCGCGGACTCGGTTATAAGGCGGTGAAAAAGGTATGAAAGAGGAGAAAGTCAAAAAGGAAGAGCGAAATCAGCGCCTGTCGCTTACGCTTTTGTTTACGGGGATAGTTCTGCTTTTCCTCATTGCGATACTTATAATCTTCGTCGTTACGATTTTTATACTGATACGCTCGGGCGTTTTGCGAACAGGCGACGAATCGCCCAATATTTACAGCATACTCGTCTATCTTGCGCTGGCAAGCCTTCTCATCGGCTCGATCCTCGCGGCGACGGCGGGGCGCATACCGCTCAAACCGATAAACAAGATAATCAACGCCATGAACCGCCTGTCGCGCGGCGACTTCCGCGTCCGACTTTCGTTTAGGGGCGCGTTTTCGCGCCACCCAACCGTGCGCGAGTTTACCGACAGCTTCAATAAAATGGCGCAGGAGCTTGAAAACACCGAGCTTTTGCGCGTCGATTTCATCGACAGCTTCTCCCACGAATTCAAAACGCCGATAGTTTCGATCGCCGGCTTTGCGGAGCTTTTGCGGTGCGGCGAGCTTGACAAGGAAACGGAGCGCGAATACCTTGCGATAATCGAAAAAGAGTCGCGCCGCCTTTCATATATGGCGACAAACGCGCTCAACTTGTCGCGCGTCGAGAAGCAGACGATCCTTACCGACGTCACCGAATACAACCTTTCCGAACAGCTCCGCCTGTGCGTTTTGATATTTGAGGACAAGTGGAACGAAAAGAACATCGACATCGGCGTCTGCTCAGGCGAGCATACGGTAAAAGCGTCCGAAAAGCTGCTTGAACAGGTGTGGATAAACCTCATCGGCAACGCCGT
The DNA here is from genome assembly GCA_017447775.1 of Clostridia bacterium. Lineage (GTDB taxonomy): Bacteria > Bacillota > Clostridia > Oscillospirales > CAG-272 > RGIG6816. The sequence continues at coordinate 94,377 of JAFSMU010000027.1, forward strand.
CAAATTCACCCCCGACGGCGGCAGCGTCGGCGTCGACATCCGCGAGGACGCGGGCACGATAACCGTTTCCGTATTCAACAGCGGCAGCCGCATCGCCCCAGAAAACTACGAGCGCGTGTTCACGCGCTTTTACAAAGAGGACGTTTCGCGCTCGACGGAGGGCAACGGCATCGGGCTTTCCATCGTCAAAAAGATCGTCGATCTTCACCACGGCAGCGTCGGCGTTCATTCCGATGAGCGCGGCACAACGTTCACCGTAACGCTCCCGAAAAAGTGATTTTTTTTAGGAATGGGGTAAAAATTCCTCTGCGTTTATTTTCAGTTTATAAATGACAGTTATCATTTATTTACCAAAATATGCGAAAACGGAGCGAATTTATGAAAACTTATGTACTTTATAATCCATTCTCAAACAACAAAATGGGGTACGTCGAGGCGCAGAAGCTGAACGATATCCTCAAAGGCGAGGAGCTTGAATTCGTCGATATGACGAGCATTTCGAGCTACGCCGATTTCTTCGGCGCGATCGAGAGCGAGCGCAAGGTCGTCATCTGCGGCGGCGACGGGACTCTCAACAGATTCGTCAACGACGCAAAGGGCGTCGAGCTTAAAAATATTTACTACTACGCCTGCGGAAGCGGCAACGATTTTCTCACCGACCTCGGAAAGAGCGTCGGATGCGAGCCGTTCTGCATCGACGAGTACATAACGGGACTTCCGACTGTAAACGTCTGCGGAAAGGATTACTACTTTATCAACGGCGTCGGCTACGGCATCGACGGATACTGCTGCGAGGTTGCCGACGAAATTAAAAAGACGTCCGACAAGCCGATCAACTATTCTTCTATCGCAATAAAGGGACTTCTCGGCAAATTCAAAACGAGAAACGCGAAAGTCACCGTTGACGGACAGACGCACGAGTTCAAGAACGTCTGGCTTGCGCCCGCGATGAACGGACGCTTCTACGGCGGCGGCATGATGATAGCTCCGGGGCAGGACAGAACGAAAAACGACACCGTTTCCGTCGTCGTTCTTCACAACAAGAGCAAGCTCGGAACGCTTATCGTATTCCCGTCCATATTCAAGGGCGAGCACGTCAAAAAAGAAAAGATGGTATCGGTGTTCACGGGCAAGGACGTAACGGTTGAATTCGACAAGCCGACGGCGCTTCAGATCGACGGCGAAACGATACTCGGCGTTATGAAATACACGGCAAAGGCACCCGTTTTCGCCGAAGAAAAAGACAAGGCAACGGTCTGATATCAGATCATAGCCGCCGCATTTGCGGCGGCTTTTTCGTTTGCGCTATTGACAAAACGGGCATAATATTTATAATTATCCGTGAAAGAAAAACACTTCGGAGGGAAAAATATGTTCAGGATCAGCTGCTTTGCGGACGAGATCTCGCCCGATATAAACGAACAGATAAACGTGATGAAGGAGCTTGGCATAAGATTTGTCGAGCTTCGCTCGGTAAACGACAAAAACGTGCTCGATTTTACCGACGACGAAGCCGCGGCGATAAAGCGCGCGTTTGATGAAAACGGCATTTCCGTTTCGTCAATAGGCTCGCCGATAGGGAAGGTCGATATCGACTGCGACTTTGAAAAATACCTTGAAAAATTCTACCGTGCAATTGAGCTTGCCCGCTTTTTCGGCACAAGATACATACGCGTCTTTTCGTTTTATCACGAGGGCAAAACGCTTGAACAATGCCGCGATAAAGTGTTGCGCCGCCTTGAAATTATGCTCGGCATCGCAAAGCGGAACGGGATAGTTCTGTGCCACGAAAACGAAGCGGCGATCTACGGGCAGAACGCCTCCGAGTGCCGCGATATCCTTTGCAAAATGAACGATCCGTCGTTTCGCGCCGTCATCGATCCGGCGAACTACATTCTTGCGGGCGAGTATCCATTCGAGTGCCTGAAAAAAACGCACGAGTTCATCGAATACGCCCACATAAAAGACGCAATAATGGGCGGCGAGATCGTCCCCGCGGGCAAAGGCGACGGGCAGGTCGGTCAAGTGCTTGATTTTCTGCGCTGGCACGACGGAATGTTCGTAACGCTTGAACCGCACCTCTCCCTTGCCGGCAGTATGCGCGGATTTTCGGGAAAAGAGCAGTTTGCCATCGCCCATAGCGCTCTGACAGAGCTTTTGCGCGAGCTTAAAATAGAATATTGCTGAAAAAATGCAAAAAAACAAAAAGCCCCGCTTATGCGGGGTTTTTCAGCGCTTATTTTTTTCGGACGCGATATGAATAAAATCACCGTTTTTGTGAAGAATAATCCCGTAAGCCAAAAATTACAGGTTTTATCAGAACATCAACGGAGGATTTATATATATGAAAGCAACAGGAATCGTAAGAAGGATAGACGACCTCGGGCGCGTCGTCATCCCCAAGGAAATACGCCGCACAATGCGTATCCGCGAGGGCGACCCGCTTGAAATTTACACCGACCGCGAGGGCGAGGTCATATTCAAAAAGTACTCCCCGATAGGCGAGCTTGTGGACTTTGCCGCCGACTACGCCGACACGCTGTATAAGACGTGCGGACTTTGCGTTGCCGTGTGCGACAGGGACGCCGTCATCGCCTGCGCCGGCATACCGAAAAAGGAGCATCTCGAAAAGAAAAATTCGGGCGAGATAGAGAAAGTCATCGAGGGGCGCACGCTTTACGTTTACGACGGTAAAACGGACAGGATTTATCTGACAGATGAAAACAAAACGCACTACGTCACATGCGCGCAGCCGATCTTTTCCGAGGGGGACGTCATCGGGTGCGTGGCGGCGCTCAGTTCCGTCGACGCAAAACGGGACGCCGCCGATACGGAAACCGAAACGAAGCTCGTTCAGACGGCGGCGGTGTTCCTCGGAAAGCAGCTTGATATGTAAAAGAGCCGAAAGGCTCTTTTTGCGTCGGCGGCGTTTTTGTTTCTGTAAAAAATTATTAACATATTTTTCCTTGACACGCGGGCGGCGATATTGTATAATACAAGGGTAAATCGGCACTTTTTCCTTATGAAAGGATGATAATATGAAAAAACTGTTCGCAATTCTTTTGATAATCGCAACGGCGTTTGCCGTGGCGTCGTGCGAGAAAGATCCCGTATCAAGCTCAAATACAAGCGGCACGACCGTCGTCGTCCCGCCGATAGGGACTGTCGTCATCGAGGATGACGCGCTCGTTTCCGCCGTCGGCGCATCGGTCGACGGCGTATATACGGTTCCCGATGGGATAACGTTTATATGCGAAGGGGCGTTTTCAAACGACAAAGACGTGCGCGAGATAATCATTCCCGACAGCGTAAAAACGATAGGCTCGGGCGCGTTCTCCGGCTGCTCTAACCTCAAAAAAATAAATATCCCGAGCGGGCTGTCCTCGCTTGGCGCGATGGCGTTCTACGGATGCGTTTCGCTTGAAGAGATAACTCTGCCCGACGCGCTGACGTCGCTTTTGCCGTACACGTTTGCGGGATGCTCATTTTTGTCGGCGGTAACGCTCGGCTCCGCCGTTTCGACGATCGGAACGGGATGCTTTGCCGGATGCTCCTCGCTTGATAAGATCAGTCTGCCCGAAACGCTGACATCCCTCGGCTCGTCTGCGTTTTCCGGGTGCGTTTCGCTTCGCTCCGTCGACGGATTTGAAAAAACGGCGTTGAATTACGTACCCGATATGGCGTTTTACGGCTGCGAGTCGCTGAAAAGCATCTCGCTGCCAAGCGGCGTTGCAGGCGTCGGCATGGGCGCGTTTATGAACTGCACCCGCCTTGCAAAGATCACCGTTCCCGAAACGGTCAAGGACGTAAGCCTTATGGCGTTCAACACAACGCCGTGGTACGCGGAAAACGACGAAACGTTCTTCATCGTCGGCGACGGCGTGCTTATAAAATCGACGTACAACCCGCTTGGCGCCGACGAACCCGGCACGCTCGACCTTACGGGACTCGGGATAAAATCGATCGGCAACTCGTGCTTTGCAAACGTTGCGATCGCCGCAAGCCTTGACGTTTCCCTCGGGTACAGATACTCGGCAAACGTAAAGAGGATAATCATTCCCGAAGGCGTTGAAAACATAGGCTCCGGCGCGTTTTTCGGCTGTATGAACCTTGAATACGTCGACCTTCCCTCAACGCTGAAAACAGTCGGCGGCTCCGCGTTCTGCGAAGCGGACGGCTCGTCGTACTCAAACGCCGACGTGTCGTTTGAAAAATGCACGTCGCTTACCGACATCGGAAGCGAGGCGTTCTTCGGCTGCCTTGGGATAGATGACGTCGTTTTGCCGGAGAGCGTCATAAATATCGGCAAGGACGCATTCACCGAAACGGCGGCGTACTACAACTTCATCGACGATTCCGCCAAAACGGGCGCGTCGGCATTCAAGACAGTCGGCGGCAGCGTTCTGCTTTGGGTTTACGTGCCGAAGGGCGAAACGAATATCGTCATCCCCGACACCGTAAAATACATCGCCGGCGGCGCGTGCGCGGGCTGGGACTCCAACGTCGTATGGGACGATTATGAGAACGATCCCGACGCCAGCGAGGCGATAAAACTGCGCCACCGCTTCACATACGCCATAAGAAGCATAACCATCCCCGAGGGCGTCGTTTATATAGGCGACGGCGCGTTTTTGAGGATCACGGGCATCACGTCGATAACGCTGCCCGACAGCCTTGAAACGCTCGACTCCGCGGCGTTTGCTCAGTGCGGAAGCATATCTGCGATAAAATTCGGCAAGAACCTCAAAAACATCGGCTCCGACGCATTCAGATACGCGTCTGTAAAGTCGGTAACACTGCCCGAGAGCATCGTTTCGCTCGGCGGGGGTGCGTTTGCGGACTGTTCAAGCCTTGAAAGGCTCTATATCCCAAAGACGATATCAAGCGTCGAGCAGGGCATCGTTTCCGCCGATATGACGGAGCTTAAAACGGTGTATATCCCGCCGAAATTCCGCCCGTATATCTTCTATATCGTAAACATGCAGACCGAAACGATAAACGCCGATCTGAGAATAAGATACGAATACTGATAAGATCGCCGCGCAAGCGGCGATTTTTTTCGGCGCGCCGACAAAAACGGAAAGATTCAGTCGGCGTTGTCAATATCGCGGCGGACTTTGAATACAATTATAAAAAACGCCCGAGGTGTGTTTATGAAAAGGGAAACTGTATCGTCGCGCGGGGTAAGAGTTGCCGAAATATACGTTTTTGCCCAGTGCAGCGACGGAAAGATAAGCGAGCTGTTAAATAAGATCGAGGACGAATTTTACGGCGCGGCAAAGCGGTACGCGATGCGCCTGTGCGATAAAGTGTCGAAAATGAGCGCCGCCGAGCGCCGCCGCGTAAGGTGCGAAAAAATAAGCCTTGTGTGCGAAATACGCGAATGCGGCGACGTAAACGAGCTTGTCGCCAAAGCGTCAATTCAGTCGGGCGCGGGAACGCTCAGCGCGGAGAGGACGGCGTATATCGAAACGAAAACAGGCAGACTTATAAAAAAGCCGCGCGGCAAAAAAGAGCGCGCACCAGCGCCGAAAACGGACAACTGACGCAAAAATCTGCCTTAATTTGAAAAATAATGCGCCTGAATTATTGCAAAAATTTAAGTTATGGTATATAATAAAACAAAATGACTATTTTCGGAGAGTAAAAATGAAGGTCGATAATGCCGTCAAAAAGGAAACAGGATATATAGCGCTCGGTATGCTTATCATGAGCGCGATAATGCACGTCGTTTTTCTTGTGATAGGGAAATGGAGTCTCGGTGTCATATATTCAAACGTCCTTGTCGGCGGGTATATGGTGCTCAACTTCTTTTTGCTCGGGCTTACGGTGCAGAAAGCGACGGAGAGCGGCGACGAAAAGCGCGCAAAAAACATAATGAAGCTCTCGCAGACGCTCCGCTTCCTTTCGCTTGCGGGCGTGCTTGCGCTCGGCGCGCTGCTGTCAAACGTCGGCGACAGGAGCGGCCCGTTTGAATTCTGGGCGCTTATCCCGCCGGTGTTCTTCAACCGCATAACTATGATGGTGCGCGGCTTTGCCGTAAGACGCGAGAGCGCGCCGCCCTCGCCGCCCGAAAATACCGATACTGTCGATGAAGAAAGCGGGGATGAGACGTGAGCGAAAAGACAAAGTTCAGAATAGTCGACGGTCTGCTCATCGCCATGATGATACTTCCGTTTGTCGCGGGGATAGTGCTTAAGATACTGTTCACACCCGAATCGGAGGGAATAAGCATCACGGGGGCGATCGTCTTCTTTGAAATAAAAATGCCGCTGCAGCCGCTTCAGATAACGGAAGCGCAGGTGAACTCGTGGCTCGTTATGGTGTTCCTTGTCGGGCTGTGCCTTTACCTTACGCACGGGATCAAAGTCGTGCCGGACTCGCGCCGTCAGCACGTGGCGGAGTGGATAGTCGAGAAGGTCGAGGCGCTCGTTTCCGACAATATGGGCGACAAGTACATGGCGTTTGCGCCGTTCATCGCGGCGGTGCTGGGAATGTCCGCGTTTTCAAGCCTTTCGAGCCTGCTCGGGCTGTTCCCGCCGACCTCCGACCTCAACGTCGTGTTCGGCTGGTCGATACTTGTGTTCATCATAATCACGCACTATAAACTCAAAGGCGGCGTGTGGAACTACACAAAAGGCTACTTTGAGCCTATCCCCGTCTTTGCCCCGATGAACGTCATCGGCGAGATCGCAACGCCCGTTTCCATGGCGTTCCGTCATTTCGGAAACGTGCTCTCCGGCGTCGTCATATCGACGCTTATCCACGCGGCGCTGGGCGGGCTGTCAAACGTGCTTCGCGTCGGCATACCCGCGGTGTTCTCGCTGTATTTCGATATATTCAGCGGACTGATCCAGGCGTATATATTCGCAATGCTTACAATGCTGTATATTTCAAACGGCTTCCCCGAGGAAGCGTATGAAAAGCGCATGAAGAAAAAGGCGGAGCGCGAGCGTCGTCGCCGCGAAGCCGCCGCACTTGTCGAAAATAAATAAAAAATCAATATAAACACGGAGGAAACAAAATGGAACTTGCTATTGCTATCATTCTGGGATGCTGCGCCGTCGGCGCGGGACTTGCGCTTATCGCGGGTATCGGCCCCGGTATCGGCGAGGGTTACGCCGTAGGACAGGCTTGCGCCGCTATCGGCCGTCAGCCTGAAAGTCGCGGACAGGTAACGTCAACGATGATAATGGGCTGCGCTATCGCGGAAACAACGGGTATTTACGGCCTTGTTATCGGCATCCTTCTTATATTCGTCGCGCCGAATATATTTGTCGGCATTCTTCAGAAGGCTATCGGCGCATAATGAACGGAGGAACGGAAATTGCTTCTTGAAACACAGCAGCTTGAAATAATCTCCGTCAATATCTGGTCTATACTTATTTCGCTTGCAAACCTTGTTATCATCTTTCTGCTTTTGAAGAAGCTCCTCTTCAAGCCCGTAAAGAAGACGCTTGCGGCAAGGCAGGCGCAGGTCGATAAGATCTACGACGACGCCGCCGCCGCAAAACAGACAGCCGAGGCTGACAGGGCGGAGTACGAGCAAAAGCTTGCCGACGTCAAGGCCGAAGCCGAGGAGATCCTCACCGACGCGCGCGAGCGTGCCGACAGAATGAGCGAGGAGATCATCGGCGACGCAAAGGATAAGGCGCAGGCAAAGCTTGAGCGCGCCGAGGAAGAGATCGCGCAGGAAAAGAAAAAAGCGATGACGGAGCTTAAGGACGACGTGTCGGCGCTGTCAGTCGATATCGCCGAAAAGCTCCTCGGACGTGAAATTGACGAAAAAGACCACGCAGAGCTTATAGACAAGTTTATCAGCGAGGTGGACGATAATGGAAAGTGACGCTATCCGCGAGTACGGCGGCGCGCTTTTTGAGCTTGCGCGCGAGGAGGGGGCGGAGGACGCCATTCTTTCCGACGTGCGCGGCGTCAAGCCGTTTTTTGAGCGCGGCTCCGATTTTGTGCGCCTGCTCGACTGCCCGAACATTTCGCACCGCGAAAGAAACGACGTGATAAAGCGCGCGTTTTACGGCAGGATAAACGAATATCTTTTGAACTTCATCTGCCTTATGACCGAGCGGGGATACGCCGGGAGCATTTATGGCGCGCTTGACAAATTCATCGAGCTGTATAACGTAGACCACGCTATCTCCGACGCATACGTTGTAAGCGCCGTTAAGCTTACACAGGCGCAAAGATCGGCGCTTGCCTCGTCGCTTTCCGCCCGCACCGGCAAAAAGGTAAACCTTATCTGCCGCGTCGATCCGTCCGTCATCGGCGGCATATCCGTTTGCATCGACGGGGAAAAATTCGACGGCACGATAACACACAAAATATCACAGATAAGACGAAAGCTCGACGAGCTTTCCGTAAATTGAAAGGGGAGAAAAAATGGAACTTCGCCCTGAAGAGATCAGCAGCATAATCAAATCCGAAATCAAAAACTACCAAAACAAAATAGAACAGTCGGAGGTCGGCACCGTCATCCTCGTCGGCGACGGTATAGCCAAGGCTCACGGGCTTGAAAACGCCATGGCAAACGAGCTTCTCGAATTTGAGGACGGGAGCTTCGGCATGGCGCTGAACCTTGAAGAAAACGTCGTTTCAATAGTACTGCTTTCCGACAGTGGAAACATCAAAGAGGGAAGCGTTGTGCGCCGCACGGGCAAGGTCGTATCGGTGCCGGTCGGCGAAAAGATGATAGGGCGCGTCGTAAACGCGCTCGGACAGCCGATCGACGGCAAAGGGCCGATCGACTCCGACGGCACTCGCCCGATAGAATCGGAGGCACCCGGCATCATCAAGCGCAAAAGCGTTTCCGTTCCGCTTCAAACGGGCATCAAGGCGATAGACTCGATGATCCCGATAGGCCGCGGCCAGCGCGAGCTTATCATCGGCGACCGCCAGACAGGCAAAACGACGATAGCCATCGACACGATAATCAACCAGCGCTCATCGGACGTTTTGTGCGTTTACGTCGCGATAGGGCAGAAAAACTCGACTGTCGCGCAGCTTACCGAAACGCTGAGGCAGGCGGGCGCGATGGACTACACCGTCATCGTTTCGGCAACGGCAAGCGAGTCGGCGCCGCTTCAGTATATCGCGCCGTACAGCGGATGCGCCATCGCGGAATACTTTATGGCGCAGGGCAGGGACGTGCTTATCGTCTATGACGATCTTTCAAAGCACGCCGTCGCATACCGCGCGCTGTCGCTTCTCATACGCCGCCCGCCCGGCCGCGAGGCTTACCCCGGCGACGTGTTCTACCTCCATTCAAGACTTCTCGAGCGCTCGGCGCGCGTCGCGCCGGAATACGGCGGCGGCAGCATCACGGCGCTGCCGATAATCGAAACGCAGGCGGGGGACGTTTCGGCGTATATCCCGACAAACGTTATTTCGATCACCGACGGGCAGATCTTTCTTGAAACGGAGCTGTTCCACGCGGGAATAATGCCCGCCGTAAACCCGGGCATCTCAGTCAGCCGCGTCGGCGGCTCGGCGCAGGTCAAGGCGATGAAAAAAGTCGCCGGCACGCTGAAGCTCATCTATTCGCAGTACCGCGAGCTTCAGTCATTCGCGCAGTTCGGCTCTGACCTTGACGCCGACACAAAGGAAAGACTCGCGCAGGGCGAGCGCATCGTCGAGATACTCAAACAAGACAAAACGTCGCCTGTGGAGGTGGGGTGTCAGGTCGCGATAATCTACGCCGCCATCAAGGGCTACTTAAAACTTATCGAAGTTTGCGACGTTTCCGATTACGAAAGCCAACTTTATTCGTATATGCGCGCTCAGCACTCGGAACTGCTCGGCAAGATAGCCAAGGGCGAGTACACCGACGAAATGGCGGAAGAGCTTGACACGGCCGTCGCCGAATTTACCGCCAAATTCAAATCAACGAAATAAACGGGAGGTGACGCGATTTGCCGCAGAACACAAAGCAACTGAAAACGCGCATCAAAAGCGTGAATTCCACAATGCACATAACGAAAGCGATGGAGCTTGTCGCGTCATCGAAGCTCCGCCGCGCGACAGAGAATATGGAGGCGAGCCGCCCGTACTTCGACGCGCTCTCCTCGGCTGTGCCGAGTCTTTCAAAGGCGGACAGCATATTCTCGAAGCCAAGCGAGGAAAAGCACCCGCTTTACGTCGTCGTCGCGGGCGACCGCGGCCTTGCGGGCGGGTACAACAACAATATCTATAAACTGCTCAAAGCGAATACAGACGGCAAGGCGGCGCGCGTCATACCGATAGGCAAGCGTATGGCGGAATATGCCGCAAAGCATGGGTACGACGCACTTAAAAGCTTTCCGTCCGTCGAAGATTTTTCGGTTCAGGACAGCGCAAACATCGGCAAGAGCGTCAAAGACGAGTTCGCCGCGGGCAATATTGACGCCGTGTTCATCGTTTACACAAAGTACGTTTCGATGCTCTCGCAGACGGCGACGGTGAAAAAGATACTGCCTGTCGAGTGCGAGGACGACGCGGAAAAGAAAACAGGCGAAACGCTCTTTGAGCCGAGCGCCGAGGCGGTCATCGACGCCGCCGTACCCGAGTACGTTTCGGGGATGGTATACGGCGCCGTGTGCGAAAGTTTTGCGTCCGAGCTATCCGCTCGCCGCAACGCCATGGACAACGCAACGCAGAACGCTGAGGAAATGATAGACACCCTTGAGCTTCGATACAACCGCGCGCGCCAGAGCGCGATAACGCAGGAGATAACCGAGATAATCGGCGGCTCTGAAAGCTGAGCCAAAAAGGAGATAAAAGTGGAAAAAACCGAAAAGAAAACACTCATCGGCAAGGTCACGCAGGTAATGGGGCCTGTTGTCGACGTTACGTTTGACGGCGACCTTCCCGATATACTTAACGCCCTTGAAATTATGGTGGGCGACAGAAAGCTCACCGTCGAGGTGGCGCAGCACATAGGCGACGGCGTTGTTCGCTGCATCGCCATGGCGTCGACCGACGGACTTTCGCGCGGCGTTAACGCCGTTGACACCGGCAAGGGAATATCCGTCCCCGTGGGACAAAAAACGCTCGGACGCATATTCAACGTCCTCGGCGAGCCTGTCGACGAAAAGCCGGCGCCCGACGACGCTGAGCGCTGGGAGATACACCGCAAGCCCCCGACGTATGAAGAGCAGGTAACGTCGACCGAAATACTCGAAACGGGAATCAAGGTCGTCGACCTCATCTGCCCTTACGCCAAGGGCGGCAAAATAGGTCTGTTCGGCGGCGCGGGAGTCGGCAAAACGGTGCTGATAATGGAGCTTATCAACAACATCGCAAAACAGCACGGCGGCATTTCCGTATTCACGGGCGTCGGCGAGCGCACGCGCGAGGGCAACGACCTTTATAATGAAATGATAGAATCGGGCGTCATCGACAAAACGGCGCTTGTGTACGGTCAGATGAACGAACCGCCCGGCGCGAGAATGAGAGTCGGACTTTCCGGACTGACTATGGCGGAATACTTCCGCGACAAAGAGGGGCAGGACGTGCTTCTTTTCATCGACAACATCTTCCGCTTCACGCAGGCGGGCAGCGAAGTTTCGGCGCTTCTCGGACGTATGCCGTCCGCCGTAGGCTATCAGCCGACGCTCGCAACCGAAATGGGTACGCTTCAAGAGCGCATCACGTCGACAAAGCGCGGCTCCATCACGTCCGTTCAGGCGGTCTACGTCCCGGCGGACGACCTTACGGACCCCGCCCCCGCGACAACTTTCGCGCACCTTGACGCAACGACTGTCCTTTCGCGCTCGATAGCGTCAATGGGCATTTACCCCGCCGTCGATCCGCTTGAATCGACAAGCCGCATCCTCTCCCCCGACGTTGTCGGCAAGGAGCATTACCGCGTGGCAAGGGAAGTTCAGCGCATACTGCAAAGATACAACGAGCTTCAGGACATCATCGCCATCATGGGTATGGACGAGCTGAGCGAGGAGGACAAACTCACCGTCAACCGCGCGAGAAAAGTGCAGCGCTTCCTTTCGCAGTCGTTCTCCGTGGCTGAGAAATTCACGGGGCTTGAAGGCAAATACGTTCCGCTCAAAGAAACGATCCGCGGCTTTGACGAGATAATCTCCGGCAAGCACGACGATCTGCCAGAGTCGGCGTTCATGTTCGTCGGCACGATCGACGAGGCTGTCGAAAAGGCGAAAGCGGCAGGCGCGGCAAAATGAAAAATTTCAGACTTGAAATAACAACGCCTGCGGGTGTCAGATTCTCCGATGAGGCGGTGCAGCTTTCGGTTCGCGCCGTCGACGGAGAGCTTGCCGTAATGGCGGGGCATATCCCGCTTGTGACGGCGCTGCGCGACGGGGAGTGCCGCGTGTACCTTCCCGACGGCAGCGTAAAGAAGGCAAAATGCGGCGGCGGGCTTTTGTTCGTCGAGGATGACAAAACAAGGCTTTTGTCGTCGACGTTTGAATTTATATAGACAAACGTCTATATTTAACAAATCGAAACATTCAAATAACTAAATATAAGGAGCATTATCTTGAATCAGAACGACAATTCTCCGAAAAAGAAGCGCACGTCTATATTTTTCCGCTGGATGACGAAGGACGGAAAGGGCGTTGACAAGGATGACGTCATAAAAATTGACGACTACAACGTCAAAAACTTCTTCAAACTGTTCGGCAGAAGAATAAGACAGCTTATGCGCGTCAATTGGATATATATCTTCGGCAACTTCCCGATATTTGCGTTTCTGCTTGCCATTTCCGGCAACTTCAGCTACTCAGCCCCGGCGCCGACAAGCCAGTTTTACCCGATTTTTTACGGCATTTCGACGATTGGCGGCGTAACTCCCGATATCGCCCAGATGGGCGGCATAAACGCGCTTATGGGAACGGCGACGGCAAACTCCTGGGGCGACTACCTGCTTTACGGCATATCGGCGCTGATTTTTGTCACGTTTGGCATCGTCAACACCGGCTGCGCTTATATAATGAGGAATATCGTGCGCGGCGAGCATATCTTCTTGTGGCAGGACTTCAAATCGGCGGTAAAGCAAAATCTGCGCCAGAGCATAATCCTCGGCGCGATCGACGCCGCCATAATCTTCCTTTCGTATTATTCCATCCGCTTCTACCTCGCAAATTACAACCAATACTTCATCATGTTCTACGCGATGATAGCGGTCGTTATCTTCTATTTCTTCATAAGAAGCTATATGTACACGTTGCTTGTGACGTTTGAGCTGAGCATTTTCAAGATACTGAAAAACTCGTTCATCTTTGCGATGATCGCCTTCGGACGCAACTTCCTCGGTCTGCTTATCGTCGTGGCGCTGCTCGGACTTACGTTCATTCTTTCAACGCTGTTCTTGCCGATAGGCATAATTCTGATCCTGATGATACTCGTTTCCGCGTGCGTTTACGCAACGACATACCTGACATACCCGAAAATCAAAGCCGTGATGATAGATCCGTTCTATCCCAACTACGGCAAAGAAGAACCTGAGGAGGAAGAACAATGAAAGTAACGGAAAAAATGGGAGTTTTGCTCCGCGATACCACGATAACGACGGGCGATCCCGTATTTCTTGACGTAAAAAAAGAGCCGTTTGACCTTTACGGAACGTGCGGCGACGGTTTTTGCCGCGTTCCGGAGGACGTTGCCCGTGCAACGAGCGCCGACGTTGAGCGCATCGGAAAAATGACGCCGGGCGTGCGCGTCCGCTTCAAAACGAACTCCGATTATATCGTCGTCCACGCGCACAGCTCTCTTATCGAGCCGGGCGGGCTGTTGTCCCTTTCGGTGCGGGCAAGCTTCGATATGTACGAATACGACGGCGAAAAATTCGGCTTTCTCGGCACTTTCGTTCCCTCGCAGGGCGACGACAAGGATTATATCGAGTGCCGCATCCGCCTCGACGGAAAAATGCACGACCTTGTGCTCGACTTCCCGATCTGCTCGCAGGTCACCGAATTTTACATAGCTCTTCGCAACGGCTCGGAGCTTGAGCACGGCTCAAAATACAAGTACACAACGCCCGCCGTCTTTTACGGCTCGTCGATCGTTCACGGCATCGGCGCGGGACGCCCGGGCATGAACTATCCCGCGATAATCTCGCGCATTTACAATACCGACATCCGCAACTTCGGCTTCGGCGGCGCGGCAAAGGGCGAACCTGCGATAATCGACTACATGGCGGGACTTGATATGAGCGTTTTCGTCTACGACTACGACCACAACGCGCCCTCGGCGGATTTTCTTCGCGACACGCACTACGCGGGATATAAACGCTTCCGCACAAAACGCCCCGACGTGCCGATAGTGCTTGCGTCAAAGGTCGACTATTACTCGTCCCCCGAGGCAAACGAGGTGCGCCGCCGGATAATTATCGACACTTTCAACCGCGCAAAGAGCGAAGGCGACAAGCTTATCGAATTTGTCGACGGGCGCGAGATCTACGACAAAGACTACCGCGCGGAGCTGACGATCGACAACTGCCACCCCAACGACGGCGGATACGTCGCAATGGCAAAGGCGTTTGGCAAAGTCATCGAAAAATACATTTGTATAAAATAATCATATACGTTTGTATAAAACCGAAAATTCAGGCGGCGCAAGCATTTTGCCCGCCTGATTTGTTTTTTGTCCGCCGCCGTTTTTTTGCGATGCCAGCGCGCTTTGAGCCCGGGAAAAAGCACATTTGCGCCGTCGTTTTGCGAAAACGGGACGGCGGCGCTGAAAAATGTTTGAAAAAAGTTGAAAAATCCACTTGACAAAACGATTTTTGCGTGATATAATTCACAGGTACAAAGAAGAAAAGCACTCCGCTTTCACCGTGCGACAATGCCTGTACGGTCAATAAAAAGTTCGCGTTATCGCGTGAATTTGCTTTTGTTGCGGAGAGTTTTCTACTTTCCGCTTTATTTTTTGATTTGGGGGTGTCTGTCATCAGCACAAAAGAGCATCTGATAAATGAAGAGATCCGCACGCCCGAGGTTCGCCTTGTGGGGCCTGATGGGGAGCAGATCGGCATAGTCAAGATCGCGCAGGCGCAGCAGTTGTCTATCGAAAAGGGGCTTGATCTTGTTATGATCGCGCCGCAGGCAACGCCGCCGGTATGCCGCATCATGGACTACGGCAAGTTCCGCTTTGAGCAGGACAAACGCCAGAAAGAAGCAAAAAAGAAACAGCAGGTCATCGAGATCAAAGAGATCCAGCTTACCTATAACATAGGCGAGCACGATTTTCAGACGAAGCTCGGGCACGCAAAGAGATTTCTGCAAAGCGGAAACAAAGTCCGCGTGGTGCTGAAATTCAAAGGTCGCCAGATGGCGCACACGGACGTCGGCCAGCAGGTCATCGACAGGTTCGAGGCGGAATGCTCCGATGTCGGCACGGCGGACAAAAAATCGGTGCTTGAGGGGCGCACGATAACGCTTTTCCTCTCACCGATATCGAACACTCAAAAAAAATAATCAACCGAAAGGACACATCAAAATGGGAAAGATCAAAACACACAGCGCTACCGCTAAAAGATTTTCTGTTACAAAAAGCGGCAAGGTAAAGCTCAACAGCTCCTTCCGCCGCCACAAGCTCGGCAAAAAGACGGCTAAACGTAAACGTCAGCTTCGCCGCAACGAGTACCTCAGCGAGTCGTTTGCACCGACAGTCAAGGCTCTCATTCACAAATAATAACGGAAGATCGTATATAGGAGGATAAAAAGATGGCAAGAGTTAAAGGCGCGATGATGACGCGCAAGAGAAGAAAGAGCGTACTTAAAGCCGCCAAAGGATATTGGGGCGCCAAATCAAAGCATTTCAAGATGGCCAAAGAAGCCGTTATGAAAAGCGGCAACTATGCGTTTATCGGCAGAAAGCTCAAAAAACGCGACTTCCGTTCTCTGTGGATAACAAGAATTTCCGCTCAGGCGAAAGTAAACGGCATCAACTATTCAAGATTTATGTGCGGACTCAAAAAGGCCGGCATCGACCTCAACCGCAAAATGCTTGCAGAGCTTGCGGTTTCCGACAAGGAAGCGTTCGCAGCGCTTGTTGAGAAAGCAAAAGCAGCACTTTAATAAGTTATGTAAGAAAACCAAAGAACGCGTATGCGTGCTTTGGTTTTCGGATTTTTGAGAGGTATTTTTCAATGAAGACCGAAAGGATAACAAGCAGAAAAAA
Source organism: Clostridia bacterium (assembly GCA_017447775.1). Taxonomy (GTDB): domain Bacteria; phylum Bacillota; class Clostridia; order Oscillospirales; family CAG-272; genus RGIG6816. Next base: position 110,523 of record JAFSMU010000027.1, read on the forward strand.
CCCGGCGGTGGCAGAGGCGACAAAGCTCTGTGATCGCCGCTTCCGCGAGGAAAGACGCGAGTTTTTCATCGAGGGGATAAAGCTGTTTTGCGAGGCGGTCGGCGCCGGAGCGCAGATCAAGCGCGTGTTCGTAACGGACGCGGCGCTTGAAAAATACGGCGACATGATCGAGCGTTCCGGGTGCGGGTGCGTTTATTGCGTTACCGACGAGGTCTACGAAAAGCTGACAGTCGAGCGCGCGCCGCAGGGGATATTCGCCGTCGTCGGATATTTTGACGCGCAAAAGCCCGCGGATGAAAACGCGTTTTTGCTTGTGCTTGACGGCGTTGCCGATCCCGGCAACCTCGGAACGATCATCCGCTGTGCCGACGCGTTTGGCTGCGGGCGGGTGCTTATCGGCGATAACGGCGTCGATCTGTATAATCCCAAAACGGTGCGCGCCGCGATGGGTTCTTTGTTCCGCGTCAGAACGGAAAGGCGCGCCGCCGCCGAAAGCGTCAGAATGCTTGAAGACGACGGGTACGCGGTTTACGCGGCGACGCTTGACAAAAACTCCCGCGATCTGCGGAATGTCGACGTTTCGGGCAAAGTCGCGTTTGTCATCGGCAACGAGGGGCACGGCGTATCAGAGGACGTCGCCGCCGCTTGCAGCGGATCGGTCATCATTCCAATGACTCCGGGTGCGGAATCGCTCAACGCCGCCGTCGCCGCGTCCGTCATTATGTGGGAAGCGGCGCGCGTGCGCATAAACAAATGGGAGAGATAGGTATGGATCTGATATACTGGATATGGCTGTCGCTCAGATGCGGCGCGGGAAGCGAGAGCGGATCGTACCTGCTTTCCAAATTTTCCTCTCCGAAAGAAATTTACGACCTTGACAAAGAGCAGATAGATAAAATTGACGGCATCGACGGGGAACTGAAAACGTCGCTTTGCGACAAGGACCTTTCCCGCCCGGCGCACACTCTCGACTTCTGCCGCAGAAAGCACGTTCATATAATGACGCTTGAAAGCCCGGAATACCCGGAGCGCCTTCGCGCGATCTACGCAAAGCCGATAGTGCTGTACTACGTCGGAAGCCTGCCGAGGATAGATAACGAGCCGCTCATCGCCTGCGTCGGTTCAAGGGAATGTTCGGAATACGGCTTTTCCGCGGCATACAAGCTCGGCGCGGAGCTGACGCTTGCCGGCGCCACCGTCGTATCGGGACTTGCCGCGGGAATAGACTCCGCGTGCGCCCGTGGTGCACTTTCGGCAAACGGCAGAACGATAGCCGTCATCGGGTGCGGTATTGACGTCGTGTACCCGCGGGACAACCGCGAGCTGTACCGCCAGATCGCGCGAAACGGCGCGATAATCACCGAATACGCCCCGCAAACACCGCCCACCGCCGACCATTTCCCCGTGAGGAACAGAATAATATCGGGACTTTGCGTCGCCACGTGCATCGTTGAAGCGGGAGCAAAGAGCGGGGCGCTGATCACCGCGCGCCACGCCGAAATGCAGGGCAGAAAAGTCTACGCGCTCCCCGGAAGAGCCGGAGATGACGAAAGCTACGGCAACCTCGACCTTATATACAAAGGCGCAAACTTCGTCCGCGGCGCCGCCGATATTGTTTCGGACCTGTCGCCGCTTTACCCGTCAAAGCTGTTTTTGCGCAACATCCCGCAGGACAAATACGTAAACAAGCGCGGCAAAAAGAGCGGCGCGAGATTTGAAAACATCCGCAAGATCGACGACGAAACGGTTGCGCCCGCGCCCGAACACAGTGAGATCGCCGTTTCGATGACGGCTGATCTTTCATCGCTTACCGATGTTGAGCGCGCCGTTTATGCGTCGCTCGAAAAATATTTTACACCGGGCGAAATACGCGCCGCGGTGGCGACGGAATACGGCAAAAATCTCGGCGTGGGCGAGGTTTTGGCGGCGCTGACAACGCTTGAAATACTCGGGCTTTGCACCGCTCTCCCGGGCGGAAATTACGTCAGAAAAGAAAAAAGTTGTTGACAACAAAAATATTTTGGCATATAATTTCGATTAAACGGCAACAAAAAGCAAACCAACGCAAAACACAAAAGGAAATATTCAAATGTCAAAACTCATAATCATAGAATCGCCGTCCAAGGCGCCGGCAATAATGTCGTACCTCGGCAAAGAATATAAGGTAATGGCGTCAAAGGGCCACGTGCGCGACCTGCCGAAAAGCTCGCTCGGAGTCAGCATCGAGGACGGCTTCAAACCGAAATACATCACCATCCACGGAAAAACCGATCTTATAGCGCAGCTCAAAAAGGAAGCGAAAGCCGCAGACGCGGTATATTTTGCGACCGACCCTGACCGCGAGGGCGAGGCGATATCGTGGCATCTCGCGACGGTGCTTGGCATCGAGCCTGAAAAATGCTACCGCGTCGCGTTCAACGAGATCACAAAATCGACGATCCAGACGGAGATAAACCATCCGCGCCAGATCGATATGAACCTTGTCGACGCTCAGCAGGCGCGCCGCGTGCTTGACAGGATAGTCGGATATCAGTTAAGCCCGTACCTTTGGAAAACGATAAAGAGCGGTCTTTCCGCCGGGCGCGTTCAGTCCGTGGCGGCAAGGCTTATTGTCGAGCGCGACGAGGAGATAGACGCGTTTGTTCCGAAGGAGTACCACACGATCGAGGCGGAGCTGAGAACGTCCCGCCGCTCAAAGATCACGGCAAAATACTACGGAAACGCCGCGGGCAAGGTTGAGCTTTCGACAAAAGAGGAAGCGGACGCTGTAATTGACGCCTGCCGCGACGCCGAATTTACGGCGCTTTCCGTAACGAAAGCGCGCAAGGCGAAAAGCCCGCTGCCCCCGTTTGAAACGGCGACGCTCCAACAGGACGCGTCAAGACGGCTCGGCTTTGCGTCAAAGAAGATAATGCGCGTGGCGCAGGAGCTTTACGAGGGCGTTGACCTCGGGCGCGAGCTTGGCGGCGCACACGGTCTTATAACGTATATGCGTACAGACTCACTCCGCGTTTCCGACGAGGCGAGCGCGGCGGCGCGTTCATTCATAACGCAGAGATACGGCAAGGAATACTACCCGCCAAAGCCGAGATTTTTCAAATCGAAGGGCGGCGCGCAGGACGCGCACGAGGCTATCCGTCCCGCCGACGTTAACCTCACCCCCGAAATGCTCAAAGGCAGACTTTCAAACGATCAGTATAAGCTGTATAAGCTCATCTGGGAGCGCTTTGTCGCATCGCAGATGAAAAACGCCGAGGTAGATACAGTCGCCGCCGACTTTGAGTGCCGAGGCAACGTCTTCAAATCGAGCGAGAGCAGTATCGCATTCAAGGGATATATGCTTGTGTACGACGACACCGAGGAGCAAGCCGAAAACGACGGCAAGCTCACCTCCGTCAAGGACGGCGACAAGCTTTCGTGCGAGAGCATAACGGAACAGCAGAACTTCACCGATCCCCCGGCAAGATACACCGAAGGCTCGCTTGTAAAAGTGCTGAAAGAAAAGGGCATCGGCCGCCCGTCGACGTATGCTCAGACGATAACGACGATAATCGACCGCGGGTACGTGGAGCTTGAAAAAAAGACGTTCCGCTCAACGCCGCTCGGCCGCGCGACAGTCGAGCTTATGGAAAAGAACTTCCCGAAGATAATCGACTATAAATTCACCGCCAACGTCGAAACGTCGCTCGACAAGATAGCCGAGGGCGAGCAGACGTATGAGCGCGTGCTCACCGACTTTTACGACGGCTTTGAAAAGACGCTCTCCGAGGCGCAAAAGCACCTGAAAGAAAACAAGGTAAAGATACCCGACGAGGAATCGGACATCATCTGCGACAAATGCGGGCGCAAAATGGTGATCAAAACGGGCAAATACGGCAAATTCGCCGCCTGCCCCGGCTACCCCGAATGTAAGAACACAAAGCGTCTTGACGTGTCGGGCAAAAAGGAAGCCGCGCCGAAAGCGGAGCCTGAAAAAACAGACCTCGTTTGCGAAAAATGCGGCTCGCCGCTCGTTATCCGCTCCTCGCGCTACGGCAAATTCTATGCCTGCACCGCGTTCCCGAAGTGCCGCTATACAAAGGCGATAAGGGAAGAGATAGGCGTTCCGTGTCCAAAGTGCGGCGCGCCGATACTGAAAGGCCACGGCAAAAAGAAGAACTCGGTATTTTACAGCTGCTCGCGCTATCCCGACTGCGATTTTTCAATGTGGGACCGCCCGACAAACGAAAAATGCCCCGTATGCGGCTCTATGATGGCGCTCAAAGAGAGCAAGGATCTGCTCGTCTGCACAAACGACTCCTGCAAATACACAAAAGAAAACAAATAAAATAAAAGGCAGTCAAACGACTGCCTTTTCTTTTTTATCATATCGAATCGAATACCGCTGCCATCGGGCGCACGTCGGGCTTGTCAAGCACGATCTCGCAATCGCGCAAAACGAAGTTTTCGGCAAATCTTACCGCAAACGCGTACCCGGCGGAAAGGCCGTGCCTGTCGTACTCCGGATACTTTGCGTCGATCGGCGCGGGCTTATCCGGTATCGTTTCAAAGCCGCCGCAAAGCTCAAAACGGCACCGCTCAAACGTGACGTTCTTCACCCTCTGCTCATCGCTCTGCCCGCAGACGATGACCTCGCGCACGTCTTTCGTATAGCTGAACGGGTACGCGTCCTCAAAGCGCAGATCGCAAAACGTCACGCCGTCGATAACGCTCGACCTTACCGTATCTATGCCGCGCGGCAGCCTGTTTCTCGCGCCGACAACGACGTAGACCGGCGCGCCGACGTCTATCATATCTATCCGCTCGAATACAACGTCGCAAACTTTCGCGCCGTCCACCGTTTCAAGCGATATGCCGCAGCGGTTGACGTTCTTTATCGTGCAGTCGGATATGCGCGCGTTTTCAAGACAGTAGTACGTGTCGGTGCCGAATTTAATGCCGCTCGCAAGCGACTGTATCATCATATCGCGCACGTCGATATTGTAGCACCCCACGGGATCGGACGACTTGAAGCACAGCCCGTCGTCCCCCGCCATAATGCAGCAATGCTCAACTGTCATATCGTGGCAGTCGACGGGGTCTATGCCGTCGCGGTTTGGCGTGTTCATACAGTCGAGGTTCAGGTTGCGAAGGGTGACGTTGCCGCTTGAAAGCGGGACGACGGTCCAGAACGCGCTGCTTTTGAAGTTTATGTTTTCAACATTTACGTTGTTTGAATACGTGATGTAAATTATGTCGGGGCGCGCGTCAAGCTCGCGCTTGTCGTTTACGGGATCGTTCATTTTGAAGCGGTAAAGTCCGCTTCCGTCAAGCATACCGCCGCCAGTCACGGTGACGTTTTTGACGTTTTCGCCGTATATCAGAGCGCGCCCGAGCTGGCGATGGGCGCAAAGGCTCGTCCTCGGCTCGCGCAGCGGGTATTTTCCGTGGTCGTTTGTGCCGACAAGAGTCGCGTCGGGCGCGACGAAAAGCGTCATGTCGGGGAGAAGTTGAACCTCGCCCGAGTAGAACGTGCCGCCCGAAAGAAGCACAGTGCCGCCCGTGTACGAAGCGCTTAAGACGGCTTTGTTTATCGCCTCGGTGTCAAGCGTTTTTCCATCTCCGACGGCGCCGAATGAGCGCACGTCAAACACGGGCGCATTCGGTATCACGCCGCGGCAAAGGTCGGGTGCGTCGTATGCGCGGATATGCTCGATGAACGCGCACGGCGAGTAAAATCCCACGCCGCCGATATCGCCGCACCCCGTCATATCAAACCCGCGCACGCGGCACGCGCCGTCGACCCACACGTCGTACTCGCCCTTTGCAGTGTCAAACGTTATCTTTATATAAAACCAGTTGCCCGCGGGATAATAGCACCAGTCGGTAAGCCCCGCATAGACCTCTCGCCACTCGCCGCCGTGCGTTGCGAAAAGCGAATTTTTGTAAAGCGCAACGGCGCACCGCTCGCCCGAGTCAGACACAAGCGCGATCTTTGAAAAATCGCTTGTTTCGGGTTTTATCTTCACCTCATACGAGCCGACGCCCGACATCTTTTGAGCCGAATATACCGCGCCGCCGCATATCTTTGCCGACGGGCGCGATTCAAACGGGTACGGCGCGCGCTCGACGACCGCCCCGGCCGCCAAAGTGAATTTATCACACGTAAGATCGCCGTCGTCGCACACGAACACCTCGGTGTCGTCGTAAACTTTCAGGTCGTCGATATAAAGCGTCCCCGCCGTCGAATAAAACCCGACGGCGACAGCGCTGCCCGATGCGCGCACGCCCTTTGCGGCGCGGCGGGAGTTCAGCCATACGTCAAACTCAAAACGGCCGGAGTCGTATATCACCTTCGCCGAGTATTCCTCGCCGTATTTTATATCGCCGATCTTTACGTTTTCATCGGAGCTGACGGCTCTTATCTCGCCGCCCTCGATAAACAGTCCCGCAACGTTTTTGTCGCCTTCTCCGACAAACGCGCAAACGCTGTATATCCCATTGTCCCGCTCCGCCTCAAACACAGCGGAGCATACGACGCGATCGCCCATATTTTCGATCTTGCGCTCGATAAACCCGCGCCCGCATATTTTTGCGCGCATATCGCGCGGATCGCTTCGGGACACAAGACTTACGTTTTCCGAGCGCGCGAATCCTTCAAGGGATGATACGTCGTTGAACACCTCGCAAACGTAGCTTTTGTATTCTTTGCCGACGTATTTTCCATGCTTTTTGTCGGGGCAGGGAACACATGGCGCCGCCGTCTTTTCATCCGCCTCTTTTTCGGGGCGTGACAGGACGAAAAAGTGGTTGCCGCTGCCGACAAGTCCGGGTATGTGAACGTGCGCGCCCGCGGGATAGCTTTTTTCAAAAACGCGGTAGTTTGCCCCGTTTGACGCTATGATCGTGTCGCCCGTGTCGGCAAAATCGGCAGCCGCATCGGGTATTGCCGCGTCGTCATAACAAACGGAAACAATGGCGTCGCACTCGACGAAAAAGTCGACCTCCTGCTTGTCGTCAAATCCCTCGGCTGTTGAGTTGAACGTCATTATGTAGTCCGCGCCGAAGTACTTTTTCGGGCAGGAAAGCACCGACGTGTCGGTGTTTGAGTAGATCTTGCTTCCCGCACGGAACTCGGGCAAAACGCTGTACCAGCCGCTTGTGTCCCACGGGGAAACAAAGCGCGATATCGTCGGTACGGCGGGGATGTTTTTCGCGTCTCCCGCGTTTTTGTATATAAATTTGTTCATACTTTTCCTCCGCGTATGTATTTCGGCTTTATTTTACCACATTTTATTTGTTTTGTATATACAAATAAAAAAATTCGTTATCGTTATTTTCCGTCCGCCGAAAAAAGCTCCCGATCGCCATCGGGAGCATTTTTATTTTTACTTATCGTCGTTTTCCGTCGTTTTGTAATTGAATATCTCGCCGTCGGCAAGCTTTATATACGTAAACTCGTCCGACTCCTCGGCGATATATTCAAGAGCGTTAAGATAGTAGCGGAATCTGAACTTCTTATCTCCGTCGCGAAGCGTTACGATCCCGTCCTCAAACGTGTAGTTGCCCAGCCCGAAACGGCTTGATATCATCGTTTCGTAATACGAAAACGTGCTGTCTTGATTCAGCGTTATCGAAAATTCGTCAAGCCCGCCAAATTCCTCGTTTTTGCGCGAATAAGTGCCGTAAAGGAGCGTTTTCGGCCAATTTGTCGAATCGACAGCGGCTTTCCATAAAATCTTTCCCGCTTTATCGTAAGCGGCGTAAACCGTTTCGGTATTACACCAGATGGCGCTGATGTAAATGGGCGTGTATTCGTATATGCCCGTGGTGTTTTCCGAAATGATAAGATAAAACTCACCGTAGTCGAGCACGCCCGTCGGGGTGCCGTCGCAAAAATCGTCGAAAAGCTTGTCATCGCCAAAAATCTCTTTGCCCGAAAGCACGCCGAGACTTCTTTTGCCGATAAACGGGCCGATATTGATATTATCGTTCGTTTTCTTTATTGAGATAACGTCAAGATTTTCGTCAATGACGAATTTATATTCTGTTATCCCGCGTTCTTTTCCGCCCTTGCCGGAAAAATCGCCGTCCGTCGACTGTGAATACCCGTTAAAATAAAATCTGCCGTTTTCATACCTTACGGTATCGGTGTAAACTTCGTCGAAATCGCTTCCCGCGATCGTGCGCGTTTTTATAACCTTGCCGCTTTTATCGAGCTTTGTAATGATGATATCGGTGTAATTCCAGACGCCGGGAACGTTTGTTTCGGGCGTTTCGATCGTTCCGAAAAAGTAGTAATACTCACCTTGCTCGACGATACCGCAAAGCGAGTCTCGCTCGTGCCCGTTAAGTTCCCGCTCCCATTCAACATCGCCGCTTTTGTCTATTTTTATAACGTATGAAACCGCTCTTGTGATTTCACTCGCATATTTTTTCAGGTCGTAAACGTACCGATCGGAAAAGCCGAGGGATACGATAAGCCCGCCGTCGCTTGTGACGGCATAGTCGTCGACATGGTGATACGGCGTTTTTTCAAGCGACGTTTTGTAAAGTTCGCTCCCGTAAAAATCGTAAACGGTAAAATCGTATTTTCCGTTCCCGCTTTCGTAAAGGCGAGCGACTCTGTCATCCCCCGCGTAATAATCGTAACCCGAAAACAGATTTTCACCGACGATCTTTTCAAATTCCGCCGGCACCTTTCCCACGGGTACCGTCGTATGAAATTCCGATCCTGTGTTGACCGGCGCGGGCTTTTCTTTTCCGCACCCCGTGAATATGATGCAGATAATGAATAAAACGGCTGCAAACTTTTTCATATATCCTCCTTTTATGACGCGTTGGTCAGCAGCGTATATACCGCCGCGGCGATGAGAAGCGCCGATCCGATCGCCGAGATGACAGTCATTTTTTTGTATGAAAGTATGTTTTCTATCCTTGTGCGTATCTTCGCGCCGCCGAATGCGGAAGAGAACACGCTCTTGCTCGGCGCAAAGTCGAGGAGCGCGCCCGCATACTGCTTTTTCTGCTCGGCTGTGCATTTTGAAAGCACGCGCTCGTCGCACGCAAGCTCGATATCTGAAAGAAACAACTTCAGAAAGATCCACGCAAGCGGATTGAACCAGTGCAGCGCCGCTATGAAAAACGCGACGATGCGCCAAAAATTGTCCGCCGCCTTAATGTGCGCCCGCTCGTGCATCAAAACGAACGTAAGGTCGCGCTCGGCGTCATTTGACGGGACTACGATCTTCGGGCGGAAAATACCGTAAACGGCGGGAGACGTGACTTTATCGGAAACGTACACGCCGTTTTTTATCATGACGGCGCTTTTCATTTCCTTCATCGTGGTGAAATATATGACGCCGAGCGCGATAATTATCGCCGCCGCGACGGATATCCATATAAATCCCGACACGGTGAAAAGATTTTCAAGCAAATTCGTTTTGTAAACGATGGGGAAGTATTCGGCGGCGCCTATTACGGAATTGGTCAAATAAAGATCGGGCGTCAGAAACTCGCCGATGCTCCACCCCGATTCATAAACGACGACGGTCTTTGTCGCAAAGCGCGAGATGAGCGACATAAGTCCGTACCTGCCGCCGAAGAAAACGGGTACGACGGCTCTGATCGCGGGGATGACCCACAAAATGCGGATTACGCGCCGCGGTATCTTTTTTATCAGCCGCAAAAGCACGATAACCCCGCCGACGACCGTCGAAACGATGCTCATGTTGAACACCCAGTAAAAAATACTGCTCACTGCTTGCGTCATAGCTTATCCACCATTGCGCGAAGCGCTTCGATCTCCTCGCCCGTTAGCTCCTTGTCGTTTATCAGTGCTGAGAACAGCGCGCATTTCGAGCCGCCGAACATCTTGTCTATCAGCCCGAGCGTTTCGGCGCGGCGCACCTCGTCACGCGAAACGAGTGATGTGCAGATGAAATTCGGCTCCGTCCGCTTCACAAACCCTTTCGCTTCAAGCTTTTTGATCACCGTATACGTCGTGTTCTTGTTCCATCCCGTTGTTTTCGCGGCGATCATGCTCACGTCCTTCGCGCTTATCGGCTCGTTGTCCCAAATAATTGACATGGCTTTGTATTCGCCTTCATATAGTGTTTTTTCCATTTTTGTCACCCTCACAGACTATTGCTATAGTCCATACTATCACAATAGTACAAAAATGTCAATACGTTTCGGGAAAATTCATTTTTCTATTGAAAATTCGGCAAATGTAGTATATAATTATAATACTATCCTAAAATGGATAATTATTTGATCGGAGTTTATATGAGAATAATTCTTGACGTTATGGGCGGGGACAATCCGCCAGAGGAATTTGTAAAAGGCGCATATCTTGCCGTTAAAAAATATAAAGAAAAAATCACGCTTGTCGGCGACGAAAAGATCATATCCGACGCATTGCGCGACCTTCGCGCACCGAGCGCGCCGTTTGATATAATCGACGCGCCGGACTTCGTTTCAATGGAGGACGATCCGATGTCCATAACCGGCGCTCACGCAGGCTCGTCGATGGCGGTATCTCTACGCGAGCTTTCGTCGGGCGGCGGGGACGCCGTCGTTTCCGCGGGGAACACGGGGGCGCTGTTCACGGGCGCAACGCTTATCGAGCGCAGAGTCAAGGGCGTGCGGCGCGCGGCTCTTGCGATGGTGATACCGTTCAAAAACCCGATACTGCTTCTCGACTGCGGCGCAAACGTCAGCGTAACGCCGGAATACCTCGTTCAGTTCGCCTACCTCGGAAAAATATATATGGAGCGCATCCTCGGCGTTGATTCGCCCCGCGTGGCGCTGCTTAACAACGGCGCCGAAACGCACAAAGGCACGCCGACGGTCGTCGAGGCGAACAAGCTGCTTTCCGATGACGAAAACATAAACTTCGTCGGCAATATCGAGGGCAAGGACGTGCCTTTCGGCGGGTGCGACGTCGTGGTGACGGACGGCTTTACGGGCAACATCTTCCTCAAAACGTGCGAGGGAATGAGCAACTTTATGATGGCTCGCCTGACGGAAAAATTCTTTGGCGGCGTGTCGGGCAAGATATCGGCGATGCTTAAAAAGAACGACGTCAGCCGCGTCGCAAAAATGTTCGACGCAAAGGAATACGGCGGCGCGCCGTTCCTCGGCCTTGCAAAGCCCGTCATTAAAGCGCACGGCAACAGCGACGCCCGCGCCGTCTGCGCGGCGATAGGGCAGGCGAGAAAATACGTTGAAACGAACATTATCGACGAGATAGCGTCGTGCGCGGACATTTTTTCAAAGATGAAATTCGCGCCGATATCAAAAAGAGAACGGACGGAAAACGAATGAAAGACCTATCATTATTTGAACAAAACATAAATTACAGATTCGACGACAAATCGCTTCTTTCAGAGGCTTTGTGCCACTCCTCATACGCAAACGAGCAAAAGGGGGGCGGGGTAAGATGCAACGAGCGGCTTGAATTTTTCGGCGACGCGGTGCTTTCCGAGATCGTCAGCGAGTATCTGTTCAAAAATTACAGCGACTTTGCGGAGGGCGGCCTTTCCGCCATGCGCCGCGAGATAGTCGACAGCGAAACGCTCGCGGGGTACGCGCGCAGCGTCGGACTCGGGGAGTACCTTCTCCTCGGGCACGGCGAGGAGCAGCTCGGCGGCAGGGACAGACGCTCAAACCTCGAGGACGCTTTTGAGGCGCTCGTCGCGGCGATATACCTCGACGGCGGCAGGGACGCGGCGAGAAAATTCCTTATCCCGTTCATTTCCGGCACGGCAAAGCACAACTACGAGATAAACAGATTCAGCGATCCCAAATCGAAGCTTCAGGAGATCGTCCAGCGCGGCGGCGCGGAAGCGCCCGTGTACGTCATAACGGGCGAATCGGGACCTGACCACGACAAGCACTTTGAGTGCGAGGTGCTTGTCGACAACAACGTGATGGGGCACGGCGGCGGCCACAGCAAAAAGGACGCGGAAAAGGCGGCGGCGCAGAACGCGCTTGAAAGCTATTTCCCCGCCGATCAATGAAAAAGCACGTAAACATCCCCATCTTCATCCCGCACCTCGGCTGCCCGCACGACTGCGTGTTCTGCAACCAAAGGAAGATATCGGGGCGCGCGCACGCCGACTTTTCGTCGGTCGAGGATGAGATCGTGCGCGCTCTTAAAACGGTAAAGGACGGGCAGACGGCGCAGATAGCGTATTTCGGCGGCTCGTTTACGGGGATAGATCGGGAAGATATGATATACCTGCTCGGCGTTGCGAAAAAGTACGTCGATCGCGGGAAGGTCGAGTCCATCCGCCTGTCGACGCGCCCGGATTACATCGACGGCGAGATACTCGATATACTCAAAGAGTACGGCGTCGGTACGGTTGAGCTTGGCATACAGAGCATGAGCGACAAAGTGCTTGATATCTGCGGGCGCGGACACACGGCACAGTGTTCGGCGCGCGCCTGCCGCCTTATAAAAGAGTACGGCTTTGAGCTTATCGGTCAGATGATGACGGGACTGCCCGGGGCGGAGTACGAGGACGACGTTATGACGGCGCGTACCATCGCTATGATGTGCGACGGCGCGCGGATTTACCCGACGGTCGTGTTCTGCGACACGGAGCTTTGCGAAATGGCAAAGCGCGGCGAGTACGCGGTGCCGGGAGAAGAGGAGCTTGTTTGCCGCACGGTCGGCGCTTTGCGCGAGTTTGCCATGGCAAAAAAGCCTGTCATCCGCGTGGGGCTTCAATCGTCGGACGGGGTGCTTGATGAGCGCAACGTCTACTCGAAAACGTACCACCCCGCGATCGGCGAAATATGCTATTCGCGGCTGTACCGCGAGATCATCGAGGAAAAGATCCCGCGCGGCGAAAAGGATATCGTCGTTGTCGTCGGCAAGCGGGAAATATCGAAGGCCGTCGGTCAGCACGGGGCAAACAGGGAATACCTGAAAAACAAATTCGGACTTCACTCAATAAAGTTTGAGGGCGACGAGTCGCACTCGGACTTTGAGGTAACAATACATACACGGGAGAATAAAAGTGAGACTTAAAACGCTTGAGCTTCAAGGCTTCAAATCATTTCCGGACAAGACGGTGATATCCTTCGACAAGGGGATAACCGTCATCGTCGGCCCTAACGGGAGCGGGAAATCGAACATTTCCGACGCTATGCGCTGGGTGCTTGGCGAAATGTCGACAAAGAGTATGCGCGGGCAGAAGATGGAGGACGTCATCTTCGCCGGCTCGCAGCGGCGCAGCCCGATGGGATACGCCGAGGTAACGGTGACGTTCGACAATTCGGGCGATGACGGCGAGCGGCTCGAATCGATGGCGGAGTACGACGAGGTATCGGTATCGCGCCGCTACTACCGCGCGGGCGAGGGCGAATATTTCATCAATCGCAAGCAGGTTAAGCTGCGCGACGTTCACGAGCTGTTTATGAATACGGGCCTCGGAAAAGGCGGATACTCTATCATAGGTCAGGGAAAGATAGCCGAGATAATCTCGCAAAAGAACGAGGAGCGCCGCGCCGTTTTCGAGGAGGCGGCGGGCATATCGAAGTACCGCTATCAGAAAACGGACGCGCTGAGGAAACTCGAACAGACGAACACCAACCTTCAAGGCGCGGAGATAATCTTGTCCGAGCTTGAAGGGCGCGTGAAGCCGCTTGAAAAAGAGGCTGAAAAGGCGAGAAAATACCTTGAAATATACGAATCGAAAAAAGCCATCGACATTGCGCTCTCGCTGTTTGACATAGACGCGGCGAAAGCAAAGGTGGACGAGCTTGAAGTAAAGCTCGTTTCGGCAAAAGCGGAGCTTGACTCCGTTGACGAAACGATAGCGTCGCTTGAAACGCAGTACGGCTCGACTTACGACGCGCTTATGCAGAGCAAAGCTGACAGCGAGCAGAACGTCGTCGATACGGCGGAGGCCGTGCGCCGCGCAGACGCGGCGGACGCGGAGATACGCGTGGCAAAAACGTCAAACGAGCATTTTTCGCAGATGAAGCAGTCGTCCGCGGAAAAGCTCGAAGCCGACAAAAAGCAGTACGACGCGGCAAGCGCCGAGTATGCGGAGCTTTCGCGCGCCATGGCGGAGGCGGAAAAGAAAAAGGGCGCCATATCCGAAAAGATCGCGGAGTGCGACGGGGAACTTTCCGACCGCGCCGCCGAAAACGAGCGCGGAGCGTCGCAGCTTGCGGAAACGCGGGAGATGCTCGAAGGCGCAAAGAGCGCCGAGGTCGACGCGCGCGTGGCGGCGTCAGTCGCGCAGTCGCAGATGAAGTCGAGCGAGGAAAAAAGCAACGAGATATCGGATGAGATAAGCAAGCACAAAGACGACATAAAAATGTTTTGCGACAGGATAGAGAAAGCCGAGGAAAAGATAGCCGAATACGACAAAAAAGCGGACGGCGTCAAGGAAAGCCTTGACGAGCTCGACAAAAAGCGCGCCGAGCTTGACTCGCGCCGCATAGCGTTCGGGGACGAAAAGAACAAGCTGTTCCTCGAAGCGTCGGGCAAGCGCCACAGGGTGCAGAACTTAACGAGAATGGAAGAGCTTCTCGACGGGTATTCGAGCGCCGTCAGGTTCATCGTAAACGAAGACCGCGCAAAAAAGATCGTCGGAGCCACGATTCACGGCCCGGTGTCGAAACTTGTCGAGGTAAAGCAGAAATATTCGTCGGCGCTTGAAGTCGCTTTCGGCGCAAGCCTTCAAAACGTCGTCGTCGAGGACGAGGAAAGCGCAAAGACGGTCATCGCGTACCTGAAAAAGAAAAACGCCGGGCGCGCGACGCTCTACCCGATCTCGACCATGCGCGGCAAGGTCGTCGACGCGAAAGCGGAGAACATATCGTCGCAGAAGGGCTTTGTCGCCGTCGCGTCGGAGCTTGTGGAGTGCGACAAAAAGTATGCCGACATCATAAGATCGCTTGTCGGGCGCGTTATCGTGTGCGAAAATATTGACAACGCCGCGCAGATAGCAAAATCGACAGGGTACAAATACAAATGCGTAACGCTTGACGGGCAGGTCGTCAACGCGGGCGGCTCGTTCACGGGCGGCTCGCTGTCAGCCGACGGAGGAATGCTCTCCCGCCGCACGCAGATAGACAAGCTGAACGCCGAGATCGAGGACGCGGAGGCGCGCTCAAAGAAGGTCGACGAGGACATCGCCGCCCTTGACGCCGAGCTTGAACAGCTCAAAAAGGACGAGGGGACGGTGCTCGGCTCCGCGTCCGTGATAAAGACTCTGCGCGACGCGGAAGCGACGCAGCTTGAAGTCATAAAGTCAAACGTCGCCGTAACGGAAGAAACGGTGCGCCGTCTTGAACAGGAGCGCGCCGCGACGATCCTTCGCGCCGAACACGACGGAAAGAGCGTTGAGGAGCTTCACAAAAAAGAAGAGGAATACAGGCAAAAGCAGGCGTCGCTCATCGAGCTTATAGCAGACCTTGAACGCGAGATGACCGAGGGCGACGAGGATGCAGAAAAGATCCGCGCGCGCCGCGCCGAGCTTGAGATCGAGCTTGCCAAAGAGCAGCGCACCTGCGAGCTTATCGGCGAGAGCGTGTCGGCGTCAAAGCAAAGGCTTGACGAATACGCGGCGGCACTCGCGCAGGAAACGGAGAACGCCTCGTCTATCGACGCGCGCATGGCGGAGAACACCGAGAAGATCGCTCGCTTTGAGTCGGAAAAGAAAAACGCCGAGGCACAGAGAAGAACACTCGAATCGCAAAAGGGCGACATCATCGCCGAGGGCGACAGGCTGGAACGCAAGCTTACCGACATCCGCCAAAAGCAGACCGATTCCGCCCACACGCGCGAACTTGCGTTTGAGGAATACACAAAGCTCGATTCAAACCACGCGCAAATGCTCGAAAAGCAGGACGCGCTCGTATCTTTCCTTTGGGACACGTACGAACTGACGTACACCGCCGCGTCGGAGCTTGGGTACGAGAAGATCACACCCGAGGCGCGCCACGAAGCTGTTCAGAAGCAGACGAAATACAAAAACATCATGCGCTCCCTCGGCTCCGTCAACGTAAACGCCATCGAGGAATACGCCGAGGTCAAGGACAGATACGAGTACTACTCGGTGCAGATAGACGACCTTCATAAATCGCGCACGGACCTTGAACAGATCATCTCATCCCTTGAAGAGCGAATGAAAGAGGACTTCACGCGCACCGTCGACGAGATAAACGAAAACTTCGGAAAGGTATTTTCAGAGCTTTTCGGCGGCGGACACGCGGAGGTGCGTATCGCCGACAAGACAAACGTGCTTGAAAGCGGCATCGAGATAAACGTCGCGCCCCCGGGCAAGATAATAAAGAGCCTTTCGCTCCTGTCGGGCGGCGAGCAGGCTTTCGTCGCTATCGCGCTTTACTTTGCGATACTGAAAGTAAACCCCTCGCCGTTCTGCATAATGGACGAGATAGAGTCGGCGCTTGACGAGGTCAACGTCGACAAATTCGCGGACTACGTCAAAAAATACTGCGACAAAACGCAGTTCGTGCTTATCACGCACCGCCGCGGCACAATGGAGGCCGCCGAGCGTCTTTACGGCGTTACAATGCACGAAAAGGGAATATCGGACGTGCTTTCCATCGACGTTTCAGAAATTGCGTCGAGGATAGGCGCTGACATTAAGTGAGGTTAAAATATGGGATTTTTTGAAAAACTGAAAGCGGGGCTTTCCAAAACGCGCGCCGCTCTCGCAGAGGGACTGAACAACATATTCAAGAAGTTCCGCCGCGTTGACGAGGACCTTATGGACGAGCTTGAAGAGCTGCTCATAACGTCGGACATCGGCGTTGAAACGTCGATGGAGATACTCGACACGCTGCGCGACAAGATAAAAACGGACAACATAAAGGACCCCGACGAAGTAAAAGCCGCGCTTTTCTCGATACTGCGCGACATGATAGGAGATGGCGAGCCGATAAAGACGGAGGCGGGACGAATGACCGTCATCCTTGTCATCGGCGTCAACGGCGTCGGCAAAACGACGTCGATAGCAAAGATCGCAAACGTGTATAAGCGCGATGGCAAAAAAGTCATCCTTGCCGCCGCGGACACGTTCCGCGCTGCCGCCGCCGACCAGCTTCGCGTGTGGGCGGAGAGAGTGGGAGTCGAGATAATCTCGCAGAGCGAAGGCTCCGATCCCGCGGCCGTCGTGTTCGACGCGGCAAACGCGGCGAGAAAGCGCGGAGCCGACGTGCTTATCATCGACACGGCGGGCAGGCTCCACAACAAAAAGAACCTTATGAACGAGCTTGAAAAGATCAACCGCGTCGTCGACCGCGAACTGCCCGACTGCGTGCGCGAAACGCTCCTTGTGCTTGACGCAACGACGGGACAGAACGCCGTCGTTCAGGCAAAGGAATTCAAAAACGCCGCGCCGATAACGGGGCTTGTGCTTACAAAGCTCGACGGCACGGCAAAGGGCGGCATCGTCATCTCGATAAAAAAAGAGCTTGACCTGCCCGTTAAATTCATCGGCGTCGGCGAGAAGGTCGACGATCTTGAAAAATTCAATGCGGACGAGTTCGTCCGCGCGCTGTTCGACTGATATGAAGATAATAGTTGCGTCAAATAACAAACACAAAATAGCGGAGCTTGATTCGTTCCTGAAAAAATACTGCCCCGACGCCGAGCTGCTCTCTTTGGCTGATATAGGCTTTACGGGGGAGATCGTCGAGGACGGGGATACTTTTGAGGAAAACGCGATGATAAAAGCTCGCGCCGTCTGGCAAAAGGGTTGTATCACCGTTGCCGACGATTCGGGACTTTCCGTTGACGCGCTCGGCGGCGCGCCGGGGATATATTCCGCAAGGTACGCAGGAGACGTGTGCGACTACAAAAAGAACAACGAAAAGCTTTTGCGCGAGCTGTCGGGGCTCGACGGTCGGCAAAGACGCGCAAAGTTCGTTTCCGTCATCGCGTGCATCCTGCCCGACGGGCGGGAGATACTATCGCGCGGCGAGTGTCTGGGCGAGATACTTACGGAGTACCGCGGCGATAACGGATTCGGGTACGATCCGCTGTTTTACTACGCGCCGCTTGGCAAAAGCTTTGCCGAAATGAGCGCCGACGAAAAGAACTCCGTCAGTCACCGCGCACGGTCGATGGCGGCTTTCGCCGAGAAATTTTCAAAGGAAGTGGAAAAATGCTGACATCAAAACAACGCGCGCTTTTGCGCTCAAAGGCGTCGGCTCTTGACACCGTTTTTCAGGTGGGCAAGGGGGGCGTTGGCGAAAATATGATAAAAAGCGTCTCCGACGCGCTTGAAGCTCACGAGCTTGTAAAGCTGCGCACGCTCGACAACAGCGACTGCGGCCCGCGCGACGCGGCAGAGCAAATGGCGGTGGCGCTCGGCGCCGAGGTCGTGTGCGTCATAGGCTCGAAATTCGTGCTTTACCGCGAATCGGTCGAGCATAAATCGGTAAGCGTCGAGGTCAAAGCGTTATGAGCCTCGGCATCTACGGCGGCACGTTTTCGCCCGTTCATTTCGGGCACGTCGCCGCGGCACGCGCGTTTTACGAGCAGATGAAGCTCGATCGCCTGCTTATTATCCCCGCATTCGTTCCGCCGCACAAGCAGGTGGCGGGGGACGTGCCGTTTGAGGACAGATTCAATATGTGCCGCATCTCGTTTGACGGGGTGGGGGAAGTTTCCGACATCGAGGCGCGCCGCGGCGGAAAAAGCTACACCTACGAAACGCTGCTTATGCTTGAAGAGGCGGGGCAGAGCGATATTTACCTTTTGTGCGGCACCGATATGCTCCTCTCATTTGATAAATGGTACAGATTTGAGGAAATTTTCGGCATGGCGACGCTGGCGCTTGCACTGCGGCGCGACGTTTCGCCATCGGAGCTTTGCGAGATAGACGAAAAGATCGCGTACTTTGAAAATAAGTACGGCGCGCGCATAAAAAAGCTCGACATTTCGCCCGTCGACATATCGTCGACCGAGGTAAGAGAAATGATCGCGCGCGGCGAGGACGTCTCGTCCCTTATTCCCGCCGCCGAATACGAATATATAAGACAAAAAGGACTGTATGTAAATGGATGACGTCATCGCGTTTTTGAAAGAGGACATAAAAAAGTACGAATCGGCTGAAAGATACGCCCATTCGCTTATGGTTTACGACGAATGTATGTGGTACGCCGAAAAGCTGAGCCTTTCGGATGGCGAGCGGCGCACTCTCGGTATCTCCGCTCTGCTTCACGATATAACAAAGGACATGAGCGATAACGACGCCCGCGCGCTCTGCCGCGAGTGCGGGGTAGAATATACCACGCTGCCAACGCTGCATCAGGACACCGCCGCGCCGTTTATCAAAAAGGTTTACGGCAATATCCCCGAGCTTTGCGCGCCCGATGTTCTTTCCGCCGTATCAAAGCACACAACGGGCGGCGACGGTATGACTTTGTGCGATATGCTCCTTTACACCGCCGACTTTACCGAGCCGAGCCGAAAATATGAAAATTGCGTCAAAGCAAGAGAATATATCCACTCTGAATGTGAAAAGATAAAGAAAAACGACAGGCTGACGTCAGAGAAAACAGCCGCGCGCGCCGTTGCCTTGATAAGCAAAATGACGATCGACTACCTCAGCGCCAAAGGGCGCCACATCGATCCGCGCACATCTCGCACGCTTTCTCAGATGGAAGAGCTTCAAAAGGAGTAAAAATTGAACAGAGAAAACACTCAAAAAAAGGAATTTATACTATATATTATATTTGCGCTTGTATCGTTTGCCGCGGTAACGTCGGTGATATGCTTCTTCTTTATCGGGCAGAACGCCGTGCCGTCGATGAGCGAAATAAAGACGGACACGGGCAGGCGCGACGGATATTACACGTTCCTTGTCGGCGGAGTTGACAAGATATCGAACAACACCGACGTGCTTATGCTTATAAGCCTTGATACCGAAACAAGCGAGGTAAAAATACTTCAGCTCCCGCGCGACACTTACGTTTCAAAAGCCGTAACCGGATACAAAAGCGTATCGCGCATAAACGGGATCTTCGCCGCCGAGTACAACGCCGCAAGGACGGAGAATCTATCTTCCGACGCGTCGCAAAAGCGCGCGATGGAAAATCTTAAAAGCACGCTGTCCGACGCGTTTGCAACCGACATCGACGAGTATATCCTTGTCAATATCTCGATGTTCCGCGAGATCGTCGACGAGGTCGGCGGCGTCGATTTCGACGTGCCGTACGACATGGACTACGAGGATCCCGAGCAGGATCTGTATATCCATCTCAAAGCTGGATACCAGCACCTCGACGGCGCGCACGCCGAGCAGCTTATCCGCTACCGCGAGCCGACAAAGGCGGACCTCGGGCGTATGGATATAAGGGCGGGCTTTATGATCGCCATGGCAAAGCAGGTAAAGGAAAAACTGTCGATCTCAACGGTGCTTTCGCTTGTAAATAAGTTTATGGACAAAAACCGCGCGCAAACGTCCGTCGGGCTGTTTGAAGCGATAAAATACGCGCGCGCGATTTACAAAGTCCCGCTTGACAGCATTTCGGTCAAGACTATAACGGGCAGCTCCGTCTACGACGTGAACACCGGCGCGTGGTCGCCGAGCTACTATCTCAACCGCTACGCCGCGTGCCGCGACGTTAACGAATTTATAAACGCAAACAAAAACGATATAAGTCTTGCCGACTTTGACGCAAACGGACTTTTCCACGACAAAGACAACGTCTCGGCGGACACGTATTACAGATGGGAGGAAATAAAATATGACACAGACGAGTGAAAAATCTCTTGCGGGCGCGTCTTCCCGCGAGATAGCCGACGCGATAGTAAAAGTTCTTGACGAAAAGAACGCCGGCGATATAAAGCTCCTTCGCGTTGACGACAAAACGGTGGTGACGGACTACTTCGTCATCTGCACGGCAAACTCCACAACGCAGGTAAAATCGCTTGCGGGGGAGGTCGAGTTCCGCCTCGGCGAGATGGGAATCGAGCCGGCTCACGTCGAGGGCTACGACGGAAGCACGTGGGTGGCGCTTGACTTTCTGCACGTGATAGTCCACATCTTCCACCGCGACCAGCGCGAATTTTATAAGCTTGAAAAAGTGTGGGCAGACGCGGAGGACATCCCCGTCAAGACCACGGAAAAGTGAGGATATTATGACGTACGATTTTAAGACGATCGAGCCGAAATGGCAAAAGATCTGGGACGAAAAAAAGGCGTTTTCCGCCGAGGACAAGTCGGACAAGCCGAAGTTTTACGCGCTTGTCGAGTTCCCGTACCCGTCGGGCGCGGGGATGCACGTCGGACACATCAAGGCGTACTCGGGGCTTGAGGTCGTATCCCGCAAGCGCCGTATGCAGGGTTACAACGTTTTGTTCCCGATAGGTTTTGACGCATTCGGTCTGCCGACGGAGAACTACGCCATAAAGACGGGCATCCACCCGCGCAAAGTCACCGATAAGAACATCGCTCACTTTACAGAGCAGTTAAAGCAGGTCGGCTTTTCTTTCGACTGGGACAGAGTTATCGACACCACCGACGAAAGCTACTACAAATGGACGCAGTGGATATTCAGAAAAATGTTCGACGCGGGCCTTGCGTTCCGCGACACCGCGCTTGTAAACTATTGCCCGTCGTGCAAGGTCGTATTGTCAAACGAGGACTCGCAAGGCGGCAAGTGCGACGTGTGCCACAGCGACGTCATCCAGAAATCGAAGGACGTGTGGTACCTCCGCATAACGAAATACGCCGACAGGCTTATCGACGGACTTGAAAACGTCGAAGCGTCGGCAAGCATCAAGCAGCAGCAGGTAAACTGGATCGGCCGCTCGACGGGCGCGTTTGTCAACTTCTCAATTTCGGGAACGGACGAAAAGCTGAAGATCTACACCACCCGCCCCGATACGCTGTACGGCGTTACGTTTATGGTAATGGCGCCGGAGCATCCGCTTATCGAAAAGTACGCCGACAGAATAAAGAACATCGACGACGTAAACGCCTACAAAGCCGAATGTGCGAAAAAGACGGAATTTGAGCGCACCCAGCTCGTAAAGACGAAAACGGGCGTAAAGCTCGAGGGGCTTTGCGCGATAAACCCCGTAACGAAAAAAGAAGTGCCGATTTACATAGCCGATTACGTCATGATGGGCTACGGCACGGGCGCTATAATGGCAGTCCCGGCGCACGATCAGCGCGATTTTGAGTTTGCAAAGACGTTTGGCATCGACATCGTTCAGGTAATCAAGGGCGGCGATATCGAAAAAGAAGCGTTTACCGAGAGCGGCGAGATGATAAACTCGGGCTTCTTAAGCGGCCTTACAACGAAAGAGGAATCCATCGCCAAAATGACGGCGTACCTTGAAGAAAACGGCATCGGCGAGGCGGGCGTCCAGTACAAAATGAAGGACTGGGCGTTCAACCGCCAGAGATATTGGGGCGAGCCTATCCCGATCATCCACTGCAAATACTGCGGTATGGTCGGCGTGCCGTACGAGGAGCTGCCGCTTCGTCTGCCCGATGTCGAGAACTTTGAGCCGGGAACAGACGGCGAAAGCCCGCTTGCGAAAATTCCGGAGTTTGTAAACTGCAAATGCCCGAAGTGCGGGCGCGCGGCGCGCCGCGAAACCGACACTATGCCCCAGTGGGCAGGCTCGTCGTGGTACTTCCTCCGCTTTATCGATCCGCACAACGAAAATGCGCTTGCCGACAGGGAAAAGCTCGACTACTTTATGCCTGTCGACTGGTACAACGGCGGCATGGAACACGTAACGCGCCACGTCATCTACTCGCGTTTCTGGCATAAATTCCTTTACGATATCGGCGTCGTTCCGTGCGACGAGCCGTACAAAAAGCGCACCGCGCAGGGACTTATCCTCGGCCCCGACGGCGAGAAAATGTCAAAATCGCGCGGCAACGTCGTCGATCCGCTCGACGTAATATCGGAACACGGAGCAGACGTTCTCCGCACTTACGTGCTTTTCATGGGCGACTACACGATGTCGGCGCCGTGGTCTGACAGCAGCGTGCGCGGCTGCCGCCGCTTTATCGAGCGCGTCTGGGGACTGCTCTTTATGCAAAAGGGCAAAGGCTCGACGGAAAAGCTTGAAAGCTCCTTCCACAAGACAGTCAAAAAGGTCACAAACGATATCGAGCAGATGAAGTTCAACACCGCCATCGCCTCGATGATGTCGCTCGTCAACGAAATATACGAAACAGGCTCGCTCACAACCGATGAGCTCGGCACGTTCTGCCGCATCCTCTCGCCGTTTGCGCCGCATATAAGTGAGGAGATCTGGGAGCGCATCGGCGGGCGCGGGCTTTGCTCGCTCGCTCAGTGGCCGGAATATGACGAGTCGAAAACCGTCGATTCGACGGTCACCGTCGCCGTTCAGGTAAGCGGCAAAATGAAGGGAACGATACAGCTCCCGAAGGGCTGCGATAAGGACGCGGCGCTTGCCGCCGCAAAGCGCGACGAAAAGATCGCCTCTATCATCGAAGGACACGATATTATCAAAGAAATTTTCGTTCCCGACAGAATAGTGAATATCGTCATCAAATGACTGTCATAGGCCGTTTTTAAAACTTGTGCAAAAAAATAAAAAAACAAGCAAATAAGCCTTGACAAACGTATTTTTTTGGTATATAATAATCAATGCTGTATTTTGGAGATATATGAAATCAAGCGAGGAAAACAAATGATTTTGGATATGATGCCGCTTCTTTGCGGCGAGAAAAACAAGATTGAATTTGAATTTTCCTACGTTCCCGATAAGAACGGCGCGCTTTGCCAAACGTTTTCGGATATTGATTTTTCATCTCCCGTAAAGGTCAGCGGCTACGTCAAAAGTATGGCGGGGTATATGTTCTTGCACGAGGATATACACGTCGAATACTCGACCGCGTGCGCCCGCTGCGCCGAGCCTGTTGACGGCAAAATGGAGCTTTCGTTTGAAAAGGACATCGCCGATGAGAGCGTTTCCGAAGATAACGACGACTATATCTTCCTTGAAGATAAGAAGCTCGATTTGATCGATCCGACGGAGGAGGAGCTTATGCTCGAACTCCCGTCAAAGACGCTGTGCCGCGAGGACTGCGCCGGGCTTTGCGTAAAATGCGGCAAAAATCTGAATCTCGGCAAATGCTCGTGCAAGCAAAGCGAGGGCGACCCGAGGCTTCAAATACTTAAAACTTTATTGAAATAACGTCCGGATGGACAAAGCATAGCGAAATATCGCTATACACAGGAGGATATCATGGCAGTACCAAAGAGGAAAGTATCTAAAGCGAGAAGAGATAAAAGACGTTCAAGCGTATGGAAACTCGACCTGCCCGGAATGACAAAATGCCCGAAGTGCGGCGAATACACACTGTCGCACAGAGTATGCAAGGCATGCGGAACATACAACGGTAAGGAAATCATCGCACAGGATGCGTAAAACGCAATTGGGTAGGTATTACGGTACCTACCATAATTGTTTTATAGGGGTTTTGAAATGGTAAAGATAACGGAGGTTTCGCGCGGCTCGCTTGCCGAAAGATGCGGCATTTTGAGCGGCGACGCGCTTATATCCATCAACGGCGAGGAAATTCGGGACGTGCTCGATTATCGCTTTTATATGTGCGAAAAAAAACTCTCCGTCGTCGTTTGCCGCGACGGAGAAACCCTTACCTATAATATTAAAAAGGGCGAGTATGACGACATCGGGCTGGAATTTGAAACGTTCCTTATGGACAAAAAGCGCTCGTGCCGCAACGGCTGCATTTTCTGCTTTATCGACCAGCTGCCGAAAGGCATGAGGGAAACGCTCTACTTCAAGGACGACGACTCGCGCCTGTCCTTCCTTCAGGGCAACTACGTAACGCTGACAAACCTGTCGGATACCGACGTTGAGCGCATAATTAAAATGCACATGTCGCCGATAAACGTGTCGGTGCATACAACAGACCCGGAGCTTCGCGTCAAAATGCTTCGCAACAAGCGCGCGGGCGAGGTGCTGTCGTATATGAAGCGCTTTGCCGAGGCGGGCATAACTATGAACTGCCAGATAGTTCTGTGCAAAAACATCAACGACGGCGAAAATCTGACAAATACGATGCACGACCTTGCCGCGCTTTACCCCGCCGTTTCAAGCGTTTCCGTCGTTCCTTTCGGCGCGACGAAATACCGCGATAACCTTTATCCAATCGAGCAGTTTACAAAAGAGGAGTCGGCGGCGGTCGTTTATCAGGTCGAGGACTTTGCGAAAAAATGCAAGGACTACTACGGCGAGTACATCTTTTACTGCGGGGACGAGTTTTACCTTGAAGGCGGCCTTGACATCCCCGACGGCGAGTATTACGGCGAGTATTCGCAGATAGACAACGGCGTCGGAATGATAGCGTCGATGAAGGACGAATTTGACGACGCAATTGAGGACGTCGAGTACGACGGCGCGCATCGGACCTTGTCCGTCATAACGGGCGCGCTTGCGTATCCGTTTATCAAAAGCCTGTGTGAAAGGCTTGTAGACAAATGTATAAATCTGAATATACAAGTGTATAAAATAGAAAATGACTTTTTCGGGCGCACCGTTACAGTCTCGGGACTTGTAACGGGCGGGGACATCATCGCCCAGCTTAAAGGGGAAAACCTCGGGGACGCTGTGTATATACCAAAGACGATGCTTCGCGCCGACGGGGACTTGTTCCTCGACGGGACGAGCGTTTGTGAGCTTGAAAGCGCTCTTGGGACTAAGGTCGTAACGGTGGAAAACGACGGCTACGACTTTGTTGAAAAATTGATCGGAGGAAACTGAAATGGGAAAAACAACGGTCGCTATCGTCGGCAGGCCAAACGTCGGCAAAAGCACGCTGTTCAACAAGCTCGCGGGCGAGCGCGTGTCGATAGTTGAGGACACGCCGGGCGTTACGCGCGACAGGATATATTACGACACCGTCTGGAACGGAAAGACGCTCACCGTCATAGACACGGGCGGCATCGAGCCGAAGACGGACAGCGTCATCCTTGAAAAGATGCGCGATCAGGCGGAGATCGCCATTCGCACGGCGGACGTTATCGTGTTCATGTGCGACGTTCACGCCGGCGTCACCGCCGACGACCGCGAGATCGCGCTGATGCTTCAAAAGAGCGGCAAGCCCGTCGTTCTCGCCGTGAACAAAATTGACACGGTGGGCGCGCTCCCGCTTGAATATTACGAATTTTACGAGCTTGGCTTTGACGACGATCCCATCCCGCTCTCGTCCGTTCACGGCACGGGCACGGGGGACCTGCTTGACCGCGTGCTTGAACTTGCCCCGCCCGACGACACGCCAGACGTTGAGGACGACTCGATAAAGGTCGCCGTCATCGGAAAGCCAAACGCCGGCAAAAGCTCTATCGTCAACAAAATACTCGGCGAGGACAGAATGATCGTTTCCGACATTGCCGGAACGACGCGCGACGCTATCGACTCGCCGCTTGAAAACGAATTCGGCAAATACACGCTTATCGACACGGCGGGACTGCGCCGCCAGAGCAAAGTCCTTGACAGGATAGAAAAATTCAGCGTTCTGCGCGCAAAGGCCGCCGTTGAGCGCGCCGACGTGTGCCTTATCATGATCGACGCCGAGGAGGGCATCACCGAGCAGGACGAAAAGATAGCGGGGCTTGCTCACGAGGCGGGCAAAGCGTCGATAATCGTCGTCAACAAGTGGGACCTTATCGAAAAGGAAAACTCCACCGTCAAGCAGTTCACCGACAAAATACGCACCGCTCTTTCATATATGCCGTACGCGCCGATAATCTTCGTTTCGGCAAAGACGGGGCAGAGAGTCGTCAAACTGTTTGAACATATAAACTACGTAAACGAGCAGGCGTCGCTGCGTATCTCGACGGGTATGCTCAACGACGTGCTGACCGACGCCACCTCGCGCGTCCAGCCGCCGACTGACAAAGGCAAGCGGCTTAAAATTTACTACATCACGCAGACTTCGGTAAAGCCGCCGGAGTTCGTCATCTTCGTCAACGACGCTGAGCTTTTCCATTTTTCCTACCAAAGATATATAGAGAACTGCCTGCGCGAAACGTTTGGCTTTAACGGCACGCCGATAAAAATAATCGTGCGCCAGAGGGGAGACAGCGAAAAATGAGCTTTACCGATATCCTCACCCATGGGCTTATCTCGCAAAACGGCAGCACGGCGACGTACGTCGTCGGTATGCTTGTAACTATCGTCGTTTCGTACCTTATCGGCAGCCTTAACTTCGCCGTTATATTCTCAAAGGCGCGCGGCGACGACATCCGCCTTCACGGCAGCGGCAACGCGGGAGCCACAAACGCCATAAGAACGTACGGGCGCGGCGTCGGCATCGCCGTGTTCATCTGCGATTTTGTAAAAAGCGTTTTGTGCGTGTTCATCGGGATGCTCCTTATGCCCGCCGACGGCTTTGCATACGTTGCGGCGCTGTTTTGCATGGTGGGGCATTCGTTCCCGCTTTACTTCGGCTTTCGCGGAGGGAAGGGCGTTGCGGTGCTGACGGGCGCGATGCTGACGCTGAACCCCATCGCAGGTGCGTTTTCAATAGTGCTGTTTGCGCTTGTGCTGCTTTTGTCAAAGTACGTGTCGCTCGGCTCGATAGTGATGTCCCTTGCGTTCCCGATAATAAACAGGTTCTTGCCGTTTTCGCTGTTTTCGCGCCCCGAGGTTATGGACCAGCGCTCGATGATAAACTATATTTTGAGCATCCTCGTTCCGATGCTTATGGCGGTGCTTGTGTGCATTATGCACATATCGAACATAAAGCGCATCTATAACGGGACGGAGAACCGCTTTGGCGAGAAGAAAAAATAAAAAAATTCAAGTTTTTTTCAAAAAGGTATTGATATTTACCGAAAATAATGATATTATATCAAAGTAAACTCGGAAATGAGCGCGATTTTCCGCCCTCTCACGGGAATAACGCTCTATCTATCACTATAAGGAGGTGAAAACGTTGCCGAATATCAAGTCCGCAAAAAAGCGCGTAAAGGTAAGCGATAAGAAAGCTCTTCAGAATAAGATGCTCAAAAGCGCGCTCAAAACTTCTTTGAAGAAATACGAGACAGCCGTTAATTCCGGCGATGCTGCTCTTGCGCAGAATCTTTACAAAGATACAGTAAAGAAGATCGATCAGGCAGTTGCTCACGGTATTATCCATAAGAACAACGCCGCAAGAAAAAAGAGCAGATTTACCCTTATGCTCAACAAGGTAAACGGTTGATAAAAAAAGAAAGCGCTCATCTCACCGGGCGCTTTTTTTGATATAATTTTTACGGATTATTAAAAATATGCAATCCGGCTTCGACTTTTTTGCCACTATATTAACAGAAAAAGCTGTGAATGTTTTGCGGCGTAAAAGGGACGCATATGAAAAAGTACATTACCGATTCGCATAACCTTTTGATAAACATAATTTTTCTGATTTTGGGGATCGCTTTGGCTGTCGCTTCCTTTTTTCTGTTCGGAAAGACCGTTCTGATAATGTACGTCATCGCATTTATTGCGCTGTATGTTCCGCTGTCGATTCGTTCGGGAATGCACATGGTGATGTACGAAAGGACGTGCGTTCTTAATCAGATATCTCACGATATGCCGGTAAGCTACAACGAAAAGCGCTTCCGTATAGGATACATAAAGGTGTTTTTGCCGATATATACATTTTTGCTCGCGTCGCTTTTGATACCGGCAAGGGGACTGTGGCTGATACCTTTTATCCCCGTGAGCATCGTCGTCATCGTGATGTACAAGATTTTTTCTTCTCCGTGGGTAGATATCGGGCTGAAAAAGAGCCATTACCGCATGATTCATTTTTCGATCTTCGCGGGCATCGTGATATTCGCGCTGATATTCAGGCTTGTCATATTCCCCGGCGCATACGCCGGATAAAAACGGTCGTCCGACCGTTTTTGTTTTTGCAAACATGGCGGGCTGTCGTAGGGCGGGGCTTGCTCCCGCAGTTTGTTTACGCTTGGAACAATCCCGTCAGCGTACATTTGCTCCCACGGTTGCTTTCAGCC
>JAFSMU010000028.1 GCA_017447775.1 Clostridia bacterium
CATCGTGGACGCAGTGGAAGGTCTGGACATCGAGGAACTTGAGCTCAACACATTCACCACGGTGGTGGACGCCAAAAAGGCCAAGGTCTACATGAAGAACTTCGGCGAGTTCTATAACAACCAGGTGGAGCACGCTTCAGCCATCATCCTGAGTCACACTCAGGGTATGTCCGAGGACAAGCTTAAGGCAGTGGTGGAGCTTCTGAGAGCTCACAACGATCACGCCGTGATCGTGACCACTGACTGGAATCTCCTGGACGGAGCCAAGATGCTGGAAGCCATGGAGAACAAGGACACTCTTAAGATGGCTGTGGAACTTCTGGCAGCAGAGGAGAGAGACCATCACGATCATGAGCACCATCACCATCACTACGATGACGACGACGAT
This sequence comes from Clostridia bacterium, assembly GCA_017447775.1. GTDB lineage: Bacteria > Bacillota > Clostridia > Oscillospirales > CAG-272 > RGIG6816. Next base: position 389 of record JAFSMU010000028.1, read on the forward strand.
GATGATCATGAGCATCATCACCACCATGACCATGACGACGATGACGACGAGCACGAGCATCACCACCATCACCATCATCACCACGGCCACGACGCCGACGAGATATTCGTAAGCTGGGGCAAAGAAACGCCCAAAAAGTTCACGGTCGAGGCGATCTCCGCGTGCCTTGACGCGCTCGGCGACGAGCAGAAATACGGCGTTGTCGTAAGAGCTAAGGGGATCGTTCCGTCAGTCGACGGCAAGTGGATACACTATGACTACGTTCCCGGCGAAAAGGACGTGCGCTACGGCACGGCAGAGGTCATCGGTCGTATATGCGTCATCGGCTCCGAGCTAAAAGAAAAAGCTCTGGCGGAGCTTTTCGGAGTATGATATGAAGGACGTACCGGTTTATCTCTTTCTCGGATTTCTGGAATCGGGAAAGACGAAATTCATTCAGGAAACGCTCGAAGATACTCGGTTCAACCAAGGCGAAAGCACGGTGATCCTTTGCTGCGAGGAGGGGATCGAGGAATACGATCTTTCGGCGTTCCCGCAAAACAACGTGCGTATCGAAAGCGTTGACAGCGAGGCGGAGCTTACCTCCGCCCGCCTGCTTGAGATCGAGAAAAAATACTCGCCCGACAGAATTATGTGCGAGTACAACGGAATGTTCAAAATGAACACGCTCCTTTCCGCCCTGCCGGAAAACTGGAGCATCGCGCAGGTATTTTTCTTCGTCGATTCCTCGACGTTCATAACGTACAACAACAATATGCGCCAGCTTGTTTACGAGAAGCTGAACATGGCTGACCTTGTGGCGTTCAACCGTTTCGACAACAGCTATGACCGCGACCTGTTCCATAAGACGGTGCGCGCCGTTTCGCGCCGCGCGGAGATAATCTTCGAGTACAAGGACGGCACCGTCGTCCCCGACGACACCGTCGATCCGCTCCCGTTTGATCTTGACGCGCCCGTTGTGAAAATCGAAGACCGCGACTACGCCATCTGGTATCAGGACCTTTGCGAAGAGATGAAAAAATACGACGGAAAAACGCTTTCTTTACGCGTTAAAGCATTGAAAAACCGCAACATTCCCGACGCGTTTATCGCCGGGCGCGACCTTATGACGTGCTGCGTTGAGGACATCCGCCTTGCCGCCGTCGCTTGCCGCAATCCGAATGATTTTGCGATAGACGAGGGCGCTTGGTACAACGTAACGGGCAAAATGGAGATACGTTTTTCAAAGGCTTACGGCAAAAAAGGCCCGGTGCTGACAGTCGAAAAAATGGAAAAGACAGAACAGCCCGAACAGCCCGTCGCAACGTTTTACTGATTTTATCCGATAATGAAAAACCCTCGGCGCCGCCGAGGGTTTTGATTTTACGCTTTGTTTTTCTTTACTATTTTGATTATGCGTGATACGGTCACCGATAAAATCAGAACGGTTGCAAATTCGACAAGGAAATTTATTCCCACAAGTCCCGTTATGGCATAAAGCATAACGTTTTGCTCTCCCGCCCAGCTTTCAAGTGAGCTGAAAAAGAATGAGAACATCCCGACAAGGAATATCGCGGTGTTGATAACGGGGCAGAGAATGCTTGAAACGATGCTTGCGGCGATCTCGTTCTTTTTCGATATAGCCTTATATACAACGCCGCAGACGAACCCCGCGACAGATGTTTTCACAACGCAGATTATAAAGACGAACAGGGGGCTGAGTGAGGACATCTGAATTAGTCCGAGCGTCGCGGGATCCCACCCGAACAGTCCCGCGAAGAATATGACAAGTCCCAGCACCGCACCGAGAAAAGCTCCCGAAAGCGGGCCGTATATCGCCGCGCCGATAATAATAGGCGTAAGCGCAAGAGTTATCGTGAACGGGCCGAATTTTATAAACGTGCATATCACTTGAAGCACGATTATGATAGCCGAAAGAAGCGCGATCCCGACAAGACGGCGCGTCTTTTCGGAATTTGCCGATTTTGTTATAGACATTTTTTCCTCCATTGGTAAAATAACAAGTAAATTATAATACAACTCGCACTTTTTGTAAAGTGCCATTTTAACGAATTTATGCGTTTATTCCCCTGCGCTCTTCGTTAAATTGAATAAAAAACCGCCCTGGCGCTCGATTTTCCGGCCATGCCGAAAAGCGGGCAAACGAATGACTTCCTCGCGCGTATTTTGTAATAAAGTATATATTTTTTTTGAACAATAGGTTAATTTTCAAAATCCTCTTGATTTTAGACGAAAAATGAGTTATTATATAATTGTATAAAAATCTAATAAAAATTTTGACGGCGGTCGCTTTGACGGTCGCCCAGGTAAAAATAAATGTTTGATGATACGGAGGAACATTATGAAAAGATTTGTTAAAGTTTTGACTATATTCGTGCTTGCGCTTGCTTTTGTTTTGCCCGCTTCTATCGTCGGGCTTGCCGCGCCCGAGGTCGGCTTGTCCGGGACGGGAGTCACGATGGACGGAGAATACATATACTTTGACGGCGAGGCGACGGTGAGCAGACTCATCGGCGCCATCACGATATCCGATAGCGCAAAACTTTCCGTGTTCTCCGGCGAAACGGACATAACGTCAAATACCGGTAGCTACGTCAAGACGGGCGATACGGTCACTGTTACGGAAAACGAAGAATCAAAATCATATACCGTCATTATCCGCGGCGACGTGAATAAGGACGGCAGAGTCGACTCGGACGACCACGCGATCGTTGTAAATCACGTAAACGGCACATCCCCCCTTGCGGAAGGCAGCCTCGAAAAGCGGGCGCTTGTAACGAAAGGAGTTCTTGACGTAACGCTTTCGTGCGATGACGTCGTGCTTACAGACGATAAATCTTTTGACGTAAAGCTCAGAGTAACGCCAAAAAACGCCACCGTTTCATACTTCGAGTTTGAAATGGATTACCCCTCGTTCTTTGATTTTGAAGACGAGTACAGCATTTCGTCAAAGATAAACGGCTGGAGCATCAAAATAGATAAGTATGTAACTACAAGATACAGCTATCTCAAATTTTCGCTTTACAAAAACGATTTTTCGGGACTTGAGGCGGCAAATGATTTTGCAACGCTAACATTTGTGCCCAATTCTTCGGCAACGCTCGGCGAAGACGATGATTTCAATATTTCCGAGATACGCGGCGTATCGAATAACGGCGAGATACTTACGTCCGGCGGCAATTCGACAAAGCAAGTGAGCGTGGGCGAACTTGTTCCTGTCGTTCCTCCCGTCGTAAAAGAAGTTACAAGCAGCAGCATCACGCTCAAAGACGTACAGCCGGAGTATTACTACGCTATCTGGGAATCGGCAAGTGCCCCCGCAAAAACGTCGACGGTATGGGAGATCGGCGGCACAACGGGCGAGCTTGTAAAGACCGGGCTCAAAAGTTCGACAGAATATTTCGTTTTCTATAAAATCAGCCGCGACGACGATCCCGTGAAGCTTGAAAACAGCTACACAACACTTGCGGGCGCTCCCGCAAACGGACCGAGCATCGCGTCATCCACGTCAAACTCGATCACTGTTTCGTTCAACGGCTTTGTAGGCATTTATATGACTCGCGCAAGCGGCGCACCGGGACAGAATGCCGTGTGGCTCTCGCTTGACAAAGACTACGCTTTAAGCGGCACGTACAATCTTACCGCAAACGGCACGGTTTCATGCACATACTCGATAGATAGAACAAAAGACACGGTAACTTTCTCCGGACTTAGTCCCGCAATAAATTACATCTGGGGCAAAACGGAAGAGGGCCTTGTGTGCGTTTCGCCGACGGAATGGTCAGCAACGCCGGTGTTTACCGAGGATTCGGTAACAAAGGGCACAAATTCCATCACGGTTCCCTACGCAAGGATATATCAGTATTCAATTGACGGAATAACGTTTGAGCTTCCGTCGTCAAGCGTGGCGTTTCTCGACTCGTCAAAGACAATTTCGATCAAACAGTCAGGTAACAATACGGTCATTTCGGGACTCAGGTCCGGCGTCAATTATACGCTTTACGTCCGCGTTTGGTCGGGCGGCATAAGAAGTAACGTCGGAACGTATAAGTTCTCGCTTTCCGGCAGCGGAACAAGCACGTCCGATCAGCCCGCAAACCTCACCGTTTCCGCAACGACCGAATCGAGCATCACGGTAAACTTCGATCCGCTTGTATCATATCAGGTCAACTCAACTACAGGTGATTGGATCGAATCGTCGTTCTTTACGGGCAATTACCCCACGTCAAACAATCCCGAGCGTGTTGGCAACATCGATTATTATTTTGACAGTGCTTCAAATCCCACGAAGCTGACGTTTACCGGACTTACCGCCAATACAAGATACACAATTTACTACAAATATGCAGATAAACCCGTCGGTGAGCTTTATATAAAGAACGCCACCGTTTCGACAAGCGGCGCGGCAACGGGCAAACCCGAAATGCCGGACGTCATATCGACATCATCAACTCAGATCACGCTGGAATACGACTCAAGACTCGTATACAGGCTCGGCACAACGGGCGAGTGGACAAGCGGCAATTACACAAGATACCCCATCGCCACGGGCTACGTTTCAACGGGCAGCTACTGGTATTACTTCGATGACGCGCAGAATCCGACCGAGATCACATTCGGCGGACTCAAAGCAAACACGGCGTACACCGTTTGCGTAAGATATGACGGCGCGGCTGAAACGGCGGCAAACATTACAACAAAGTCGATCACAACGACGGTTGACCGCGGCAGACCGACGTTCCCGGCCACAACCGCAATAAGCGGAAACGAGGTCACGTTTGTGTACAACAAAGAACTGAAATACAGGATCGAGGGCGTATGGATAAACGTTACCGGCTCGGTATATCCCACGTCGGCAGCTCCCGCAACCGATCCCAGCGGCAGATATACATACTATTTTGACAAATCGACAAACCCGACGACGATAACGTTTACAAACCTCAAACCGTCGACAAGATACACATTCTGGGTAAAATATCTTGAAGACGATTCCGGCGTAAACGCCGTAACAAAGAACATCACAACGTCGTCGTCCACAACACCCGTCGTAGATAAACCCGATATAACGCTCGGCGGCACGACGGAAAATTCGCTTTGGTTCAAATACGAGCGCGGAACGGTCTATAAAATAAACTCTTCCGCGTGGACGGGAACTTTTACGTCGTACCCGACTGAAAACACCCCTGTCGCGCTCGGCTCATTCAGCTACTACTTCGATTCATCAGTCGCACCGACGCAGATAACGTTCAAGGGACTTGCGCCCTCAACGTCGTATCAGATAAGCGTCAAGGTCGAGAACGCGGAGGAAACACCCGCGACCGTCGCGTCGGGCTTCTACTCGACAAAGGCGGCGCCGACTCCGGTTTACGATAAACCCGACGCGCCGAAGCTCGTTTCCATTTCCGGCAGCGAGATACAGATCGAATTTGTCGAGGGCGTCGTTTACCGCGTCAACGATTCGGCGTGGACGCTCACCCTCGGAAGATACCCGATAGACGCGTCACCGGCAAAACTCGGCAATATCGACTATTACTTTGACGATCCGTATATGCCGACGACGATAACCTTCTCAAATCTTACACCCGATACGCTTTACACGATCGGGGCAAGAAAGATAGAAGCCGACGACGTCGCGGGCAACGTCGCGCAGTCGGTGTTCAAAACGGACTCCAAGGCCGCTCACGAGCATACGACGGATGAAAGAACGGTAAGAGCCGCCACCTGCACGCAGGACGGACTTGTCGAGGTCTACTGTACAGAGTGCGGCGAAGTACTCGAAACGAGAACGATTCCGAAGCTTGCCCACAGCTACGAATGGGTAACGGTCAAAGAGCCGACAGAGGACGAAGAGGGCGAAATGCAATACGTCTGCAAGGTCGGCGGGGAAGTTGTTGAAACAAAGAAGATCGCAAAACTGCCGAAATACGTAAAAGAGCCTAACGGAATGGGCAACTATGAAGTTCAGGTGATCGACGGTTCCGATATATCGGCAACGATAAAGAAAGCCGCGTCCGACGGCAATTCAAACGTAACGCTTGTGTTTGACGGTGTTCGCATAAAGCTCGATCCTTCAATGGTGCTTTCGTTTGCGGGGGACGGAGCAAAACTCACGGTCAAACTTGTAAATAATGCGGCGGATGCGTCGGGCGATCTTTCAAAAGCGGGCGTTGACGTTTCATCCGATTCCGTCAAGGTTTACGAAATAACGGCGGAGAAAGCGATGTTCACCGGCAAAGGAAAAGCTACCGTTTCACTCGGTTATACGATAACCGACGGCAACGAAGCCACGGTTTACTTTGTAGACTCGCAAGGCAACAAGACAAAAGTCAAATCGTCCTATTCCGACGGAACGCTGAGCTTTGAAACGAACCACTTCTCGACGTACGTTATCGAACAGACGGCGAAGAAAGGCACAAGCGGCGTTGCAATAGCGATAATCGCCGTGCTTGCCGTCATTATAGCGACGGGCGCAACGTTCGGATATATCGTTTACAAGTCCAAACACGGCAAGGCAAGAAATAAATTCAGAATAAGCTAAAATAAAAAAGACGGGCGCGCGCCCGTCTTTTTTTATCTTAAAAATCCGTTTATGATCTGCTCTTCGGCTTCGGCCTCCGTTAAACCGAGCGTCATAAGTTTAATAATTTGTTCGCCTGCGATTTTTCCTATCGCCGCCTCGTGAACGAGCGCCGCGTCGAGATCGTTTGCCTCGAGCGCCGGAACGGCGAGGATCTTGCCGTTTTCCATTATGATCGAGTCGCACTCCGTGTGCCCGTGGCACGGCGCGTTGCCGATGATCTTCGCGTCGAATTTCTGGAACGAGTTGCCCTTCGCGACGGAGCGCGAAACGACGTCGGCGCTTGCTCCCTCACCGTCAAGGGAAACGACGTACGTGCTTATCGCGCGCTGCTCGTCGTGAGTCATCAGCCTTTCGCGTACAACGAGTTTTGCGCCCGCGGCAAGCTTTGCCGTTGTCGTGCGCTTGGTGTCGTCAACGCCTTTTATCTGCACCATCTCCATTTCAACGGAGCTGCCCTCTTCCTGATATACCTCAGTACCCGGGTTCAGTATCCGCTTGCCCGAGCCTGAACCTGAACCGTAGTGCTTTTCGACGTATTTTACCTTCGCGTTTTTGCCGACGTAAAAGCGGTGTATGCCGTCGTGCTCCGAATCCTGTGATCCGCAGTTGTCGATGCCGCATCCCGCGACGATCACAACGTCAGCGCCCTCTCCGATGTAAAAATCGTTGTAGACAAGCTCGTAAAGCCCCGTCTGCGTCATCACGACAGGGATGTGTACGCTTTCGTTTTTCGTGCCCGCTTTTATTCTTATGTCAAGACCGCTGACGTCCGTTTTCGGCGTTATTTCAATGTTTGCGGTCGACTGCCGCCCCGCCGATTGACTGTTGGAACGGATGTTGTACGCGCCCTCGGGTACGGCGTGAAGATCCGCCACCTCGCGCAAAAGGCGCTTCTGTATTTCGTCAAGCTTCATCATTTTACTCCGCTCCTTTCCCCGGGTTCATCATCGCGCAGTCGCTGATGGCGGACGTCGTGCCGATAAGCGACGGCAGTATGTCGTCTTTTTTGCCCTGTTTGTCAATTCTTCCGTCTTTGAGAACGACTATCTCGTCCGCGATGTCAAGTATGCGTTCCTGGTGCGAAATGATAAGTATAGAGCCGTTTTTGTTTGCTTTCTTCATATTCCGGAAAACGTCGATAAGGTTTCTGAAGCTCCACAGGTCTATCCCCGCCTCCGGCTCGTCAAACAGCGTAAGCTCGGCTCCTCTTGCGAGGACTGTCGCTATCTCGATCCGTTTAAGTTCGCCGCCCGACAGGCTCGCGTTCACCTCGCGATCGATATAATCCCTTGCACAAAGCCCGACGGACGAAAGATACTCGCAGGCGTCTGCAACTGAAATATTCTTGCCCGACGCTATTCTTATCAGGTCCTTGACGCTTATCCCCTTGAATTTTACCGGCTGCTGAAAAGCAAACGCTATCCCGCGTTTTGCGCGCTCCGTAACGGAAAGGCGCGTTATGTCCTCGCCGGAAAAGAATATGCTGCCGCCCGTCGGCGTCTCTATCCCCGCGATGATCTTTGCAAGAGTCGATTTGCCGCCGCCGTTAGGCCCCGTTACAACGATGAGCTTCCCGTCGGGAACGACAAGGTCAACGCCGCGTATTATCTCCTTGTCGGCGCCGTCTGTCGAAACGTTAAACGATATATTTTTCAGTTCTAACATAAATTCTCCCCAAAAATGTGTCTTTGCGCGCGTTTTCATTGCATTTTTCGGCGCGCATAGCCATTATACCATAAAATCGTAAAAAAGTCTTTATTTTTTTATATTTTCACAAAAAAATATGAAAAGGGAAACGGAATATCCGTTTCCCGTATTTTTATTTCACCTGCTCGATTGCGCCGACGGGGCAATTTTCCTTTGCGGTTTCTGCGGCGTCGATCTCATCTTCGGGCGTTTTTTCATCGCTTGCCTTTGCCATACCGTCGTTTCCGATCGTGAATACGGCGGGGCACAGGGAAGCGCAAAGTCCGCACCCGATGCAGTTTTCATTTACAAAATATTTCATAAGATCCTTTATCAATATGCTTTGAAAGTGTAATAAATGTGGTTTGCAAACGTTTCGGCATACGTTCCTTTTTTGCCCTCTATCACTATTTCGCGGATGACGATGTTGACGCTTGACGAATCGGACGATTTTGTGTTGACCGAGAAAGCGTACTTCGCAATGAACGCGACGTTTTCGGGAAGGATAACCGTGTCGATATTTCCCGCTTCCGTAAGCCTGTTTGCGCTGATCCTCTTTGTGTTGTCGGGGAAAATGAGTATGGAGTTGCTCCCGTTGTACTTGTAGAACACACCGTCGCCGAGGACGATGAAGTCGCCCGTGAGGTCTTTTTCATATTTCGTGCCGTCAAACGCGCCGGCGCCGATGTAAACGACAGACGACGGAACTTTCAGACTTCCGAGCTTGTCGCACGACGAAAATGCGTTTGTGCCGATGAATTTAAGATTGTCGGAAAGTGTGATCGACGAAAGCTTCGCTCCCGAGAACGCGTTTGACATTATCGTTTCAACGCCGGAGGCGTTCACTTTTTCAAGGTAGTTGCAGCTCGCGAATGCGATGATGCCGACGTCCTTTATATTGTCGGGGATCGTGATGTCTTCAAGCGCGTCGCAACCGAAGAACGTCGCGTAAAGGATGGCCTCGTCTTTTGTGCCGACGTATGCTTTTTCAAGGCTTCTGCAACCGTAGAACGCGCCGGCGCCGACGTGTTCAAAGCTTTCCTGATCAAACGAAACAAGCTTCACGCAGTCGGCAAAAGCGGACGGCCCGATTGATGAAACAGGCTGCGCGAAAGTTACCTTTTCAAGCTTTGAGCATCCGTTGAACGTCGCCGTGGGGACCTTTTTAATATCATTTTCAAATTTCACTGACGATATTCCGGATGATGAAAATACGCCGATGCCGATCTTTTCAACTGTCGCCGGAACTGTCATCTCGCTTATCGCAAGGCATCCGGAAAAAGCGTAGTCGCCTATATACTTGCACGACGCGTGGATGCTTCCTATCGAGAAAGCCTCGCAGCCGTAGAAAGCGTAATTGCCGATGGCGTCATAATTTTCGGGCAGCTTTATGTCGGAGAGTACGGAGCATCCGTAGAACACAAACGCGGGTATTGTGTCCGCCCCCGATATATCTGCAAATTTAAGCTGAGAGCAGCTCTGGAACGCGAACTTGCCGACGTCCTTTACGTTTGGTATGCTGATCGACGAAAGCACCGTGCAGCCGCGGAACGCGTAGTCGCATATCTTTGAGACTGACTCGGGGATCACGATCTCTTTAAGCGCACGGCAGGAGAAGAACGCATACTGACCGATGCTCTTTACGTTTTTCGGAATGTTCACGCTTTCAAGCGACGTGCAGAAGTCAAATGTGCCGAGCGGGAGCGCGTCTATCTTTTCGGACAGCGTTGCCGATTTAAGTTTAGAGCATCCGTGGAACAGATATGTGCCTATCTTTTCAACGCTGTCGGGAATAGTTACGTCGGTCAGCGCCGTGCAGTCGTAAAAGACGTAGCCGCCGATGACTTTAAGCGTCGAGGGAAGCGTGATATTTTCAAGGCTCTGCGCGCGGTAGAACGCGCTCGAACCGATCTCCGTTATTCCGTTTTCGATTATGAGCGTTTTCAGCGCCGTTGCGCCCGCAAACGCGCCGTCGCCGATCTTTTTGACGCTACCGGGAACGGTGTATTCGCTTTCATTTCTCGACGTAGGATAAAGAATAAGCTCGCTCTTGTCGGAGTTGAACAGAATGCCGCCGTCCGACGTAAAGCTCTTGTTTGCGCTGTCGACTGAAATTGAGCGTATCATCTTCGCGTCGTAGAAAGCGCCGTAGCCTATCGTTTCAAGCGAAGCGGGAAGCGTTACGTCAAAGGCTTTTGCGCTGTTTCCGCACGATGAAAACGATCTTTCGCCAAGCGACTTCAGCGATGTCAGCGCCGAAAGATCAAATTGAAGCATAAGGCAGTTTTCAAACGCGCCGTCGCCGATCTCCGTAACTGTCGTCGGTATGTTGATCGACGAAAGCGCCGCGCAGTCAAAGAACGCGTAATCGCCAATTTTTTCTATCTTGCTGCCCGCGCGGAAGTTTACCGTTTTAAGAGCCGTGCAAGCCTCAAACGCGCTCTCGCCGATGCTTTCGACGGTCGCGTAAATGTCGACCGACTGAACCGACGTATTCTCGGCAAACGCCGCGTCGCCGATAGCCTCGACAACGTAACGCCCGTCGATGCGGTTAACAGTTACCGCGCTCTCGCTTCCGAGGTATTTTACAAGCGTCGCCTTGCCGGCTGATGAAACGGTGTACTGGTACAGACCGTTTGCGCTTGTCACCGTCGCCGTGTCAGCCGCCGACGCTCCTATGCAAAACAGAGCCGCGGCAAAAGCGAAAGCAAGTATGAAAACAATGATTTTAGATTTCATAAGGGATCCCTTTCATAATGCCTTTGGATATAATATAACATTCTAATTATACCACAAAATCAATTTTTTGCAATACACAATGTAAAAAAAGGGCGCCGACAGATCAAAATATGACGGTTTATGTTATATGGCGGCGTTTGCGGGAATATAATTTCAAACGGGACGCCCGCAAAAACCCGCCGGGCGAAAAAGTTTTTTATTTATTATTAATTTCGCCGAATTTTTGTTGTATTTTTTTTATTTTGTGCTATAATATAAATACTATACTGGGTTTTTATGGCTATATTGGCAAAAATTCGGCCTGCGGAGGCCGAAAATGAGTATTTTGGAAGCGATAGTGTGCGGGGCCGTTCAGGGCGCGTGCGAGTTTTTGCCCGTTTCAAGCTCGGGGCATCTTGCCCTGCTTCACGGGTTGTTCGGATTTGACGCGTCGGGCGGGAACGTTTTGTTTGACGTGCTGCTCCACCTCGGAACGCTTGCGGCAGTTATGATCGCATTTTCGCGCGACGTTTTTGCGCTGATTTGCGCGTACTTTTCGCTGATCGCAAAGCTTTTTTCAAAACGAAGACGTCGTGCGGGGATATCGGGCGTTGAGCGCGTGGCTTTGATGATGATTGTATCGTCGGCGCCGCTCGTGTTCGCCGTATTCATCAAAGACGCGGCTGAGGCGCTCTCAAATATGCCGCGCGTCGTCGGCGCGATAATGATACTCAACGGCATTATGCTTTTGTTCTCGTCGCGATTTGACGGCGGGGACGGCAGATGTGAGCAGCTCGGCGCATCGCAGTCGCTCGGGATAGGGCTGTTTCAGCTTGCGGCGACGCTGCCCGGGATTTCGCGCTCCGGCTCGACGATAGTCGGCGGCACGCTGTTCGGTCTGTCGCGCGAGGAGTCGGTGCGGTACTCGTTTCTGCTCTCCGTGCCAGCGATAATCGGCGCAAACGTTTTTTCGGCGGCCGACGCTGTAAAGAGCGGCGTGAAGGTCGACGTTCTGCCGTGCGCCATCGGCACCGTAACGGCGGCGACAGTCGGCGTTTTGGCGATATGGCTGATAAGAAAAATAGCAAGATCACGTAATTTCAACATATTCGGAATATATTGCATACTCGCGGGGACGGCGGCGCTCGTTCTCGCATAAAACGGAAGGAAAGTTCAAATGGCAAGAAAAAAACAAACGCAGGAAAGCGAAAAGTTCGATTACGACTACGATTACGAGTATGACGTAAACGACACTGTCGGCAAAAAGAAAAAGAAAGGCAGCGGCACAAAAACATCAGGCAATGCCGATGAGGGCGAGCGCGCGCAGACAAAAAACGAGCGCACGGATGACTCATCGCCGCGCGGCGAGGAAAAACGCGAGCGCGCTTCCGATAAAGCGGAGAGCGAGCGCAACCCGTCGGCACTTTGGGTGCAGATCGCAACGGCGGTGATGTTCGTGCTTGCGGTATTTCTCGTTTTGTGCTTTGCGTTCTCCGGCGGCGACGGAAAAGTCGTCGGCGCATTCGGCGGCTTTATAGGAAGATTTTTCCTCGGGCTTTTCGGCGTATCGGGACTGCTTATCCCATTGCTGCTTATCGTCGCGGCGATCCGCTTCAAACGCGAATACGCCGAGTACAAGCTGCTTCGCAGACTCATATTCTCGATTCTGTCGCTTGTGCTTATCGCGGTGATCGTTCACACGTTCTTCTGTATTTTCGGCGGCGAGCTTGTCGTCGCAAAGGGGAGCGGCTCGTTCTATGACGGGATATCGTTCAAGGACGGCACGGTCAAGCTCTATACGTCGGGTGAGGTATTTGTCGGCGGCGGTCTTATCGGCGGCTTTATTTCGGTGCTGATGATGAAGGTCGTCGGCTCGGCAGGCGCGATAATATTCTCGGCTCTGTTTTTGGCGCTGTGCCTGATGTTCGTTGTCGGCACGTCACCGGCGGCAGTATGGAGCAGGATCAAGTTTTATATAATTCGCGGCAGTGAAAGAAGAGCGGCCGC
>JAFSMU010000029.1 GCA_017447775.1 Clostridia bacterium
ACGTCGCCGTGCGCGTCGCGGTCGTGGATGATGACGGGAAGGCACAGCTCCTCGGATAGAGAGAGCTGCGCGTCAAAATATTCCTTTTGCTTTATCTCCCAGTCCTTGTCGTAGTGGTAATCAAGCCCGATCTCGCCGATGGCGACGACTTTTTCGTGAAGCGAAAGGGAACGAAGCGCCGCCATATCGCCGTTAATGTCGCTCCTGCTTTCGCAGTCGTGCGGGTGAATACCCGCAGTTGCGTACATATTCGGGTATTTTTCGGCAAGAGCGATGCACGCGCGGCTGTCCTCAATATTTGACGCGACGCACGAAATATACCCGACGTCGCCGGCGAAAATATCGTCTATCAGCTTGAAGTTGCCGCGCAGGCGCTCGTCAGTATAATGCGCGTGTGTGTCGAAAAGCTTATTTGTCGCCATTTATCTTTTCCATCATTTTTGCTTCGTCAACGCGGGCGAAAAGAATCGGAAGATCGCCGACTGTATATCCGTCTTTCAGAGCGCCGAATGTCGCCGCCGACTCAAACTCGTCGCCATCAGCGCCGATGACAGAAAGTATCTTTCCGCACGCGCCGGGCATTACGGGGGTGAGCAGGAGCGACGCTATGCGAAGCGTTTCAAGCAGGTTGTAAATAACTGTGCCGAGGCGCGCCTTTTGGCTTTCGTCCTTTGCAAGCGCCCAGGGAGTCGTAAGATCGATGTATTTGTTCGCGCGGCGCGAGAGTTCCATTGCGGAGTTCACCGCGTCTGAAATGCGGTAGTTTTCGATATTTTCGACAAAACCGTCGTATGCCGCCTTTGCCGCTTCTTTAAGCTCCGCGTCAAATTCCGTCGGCTCGGCGGGGGCGGGAACCGTTCCGCCAAAATATTTTTTCGTCATCGCGACGGTGCGGCTTGCAAGGTTTCCGAATGTGTTTGCAAGGTCGGTGTTGAAGCAAGAAATAACGCTCTCATACGTTATTGAGCCGTCAGTCGTCAGCGGCATTGCCGACGCGAGATAATATCTTACCGCGTCAAGCCCGAAAAGCTCCACAAGGTCGTCGGCGTACATAACGTTGCCTTTTGACTTTGACATCTTGTCGTTTCCGAACAACAGCCACGGATGAGCGAACACCTTTTTGGGCAGCGGCTCGCCGAGCGCCATTAAGAATATCGGCCAGTAGATCGTGTGGAAGCGCGCTATATCCTTGCCTATGACGTGAACGTCGCACGGCCAGTATTTTTCGTATTTTTCGTCCTTTTTGTCGGGCGAGTAGCCAAGGGCCGTTATATAGTTTGTCAGCGCGTCAAGCCAGACGTAAACGACGTGTTTTTGATCAAATTCAACGGGAATGCCCCACTTGAACGACGAGCGCGAAACGCACAGGTCCTGAAGTCCCGGCTTAATAAAGTTGTTTATCATCTCGCGGCGAATGTTTTCGGGCGTGACAAAGTCCGGGTTTTGTTCAAGGAACGAAAGAAGTTTGTCCTGATACTTGCTCATTTTGAAGAAGTACGCTTCCTCTTTTTCGCGGCGGAGCGGGCGGCCGCAGTCGGGGCAAACGCCGTCCTTTGCCTGCGTGTCAGTAAAGAACGATTCGCACGGCACGCAGTACCAGCCCTCGTATGAGTCCTTATAAATGTCGCCCTGCGTGTAGAGCTTTGTAAATAACTTCTGAACGGCTTTGACGTGGTAGTCGTCAGTCGTTCTTATAAAATGCGTGTGAGTTGAGCCGAGCAGCTCGCAGATGCGCTTTATTTCCGCCGAAATATTGTCAACGTACTGCTGCGGGGAAATGCCGGCCTCCGCGGCGTAGTTTTCGATCTTCTGCCCGTGCTCGTCAGTGCCGGTGCAGAAAAACACGTCGTATCCTCTCGCGCGTTTGTAGCGCGCGATAACGTCAGCCGATACAACGTCGTACGTGTTTCCTATATGCGGCTTGCGCGAAGCGTAAGCGATAGCTGTCGTAATGTAAAATTTTCCTTTGTTTGTCATCAGATTATCCTTTCTCCGCCGATGATGACGGATGTGATTTTTTTGTCTTTGTCAAGTATTGCAAAATCGGCGAGCTTGCCGACGTCGATGGAGCCGACTTTGTCGTATATTCCGACCATTTCGGCGGGGTTTTTCGTCGCGCACACAAGCGCTTCTTCAAACGGGATGCTTGCATATTCCGAAAGATTCTTTACCGCCGTCATCATATCGAGAACACTGCCGACGATCGTGCCGTTGTCCTCGGTCGCGCTTTTGCCCGAAAGGTTGAACGTTATCCCGTTCATCTCGTATCTTCCGTCGGACAGTCCCGCCTGCGGGATCGAGTCCGTGATAAGCACGAACTTTTCGTTTCTGTTCTTTTTTGCGCGGTACGCTATCCCGACGACCTCGGGCGCTATATGGAAGCCGTCGACGATGAACTCCGCATAAGCGTCTGAGCAAAGCGCCGCGCCGACAGTGCCGGGGGAGCGGTGTGCAAGTCCCGTCATCGCGTTGAACGTGTGAGTAAACGATACGGCGCCATCACGAACTGCCGCCATCGCCGTATCGAAGTCGGCGGCGGTGTGTCCTATGCCGACGGTTGCGGACTTTGAAAGCGTCCCGATCAGCCCGTCGGGGCATTTTTCCGGCGCGACGGTGAAGTGCGTGCGAAGAGGCGAGGCCAGATTTATAAGATCCGTCATTTCAGCCCCGTCGGGCATTCGTATATCGGGGATGTTGTGGCAGCCCGGTTTTTTCTCCGAAATATACGGCCCCTCGACGTGAACTCCCGCAAAGCGCGCGCCGCGTACCTTTGCCGAGGCTATTCTTTTTATCGCGCCGCGGATTTTATCTATCGGCGCCGTCATCACCGTCGGGTACATCGATGTAACGCCGGCCTTTGCGTACTCGAGCGACATATCGGAAAGCTCGTCCTCCGTCGCTGCCATCACGTCAAACCCGCACCGCCCGTGCGTGTGCACCTCGACAAATCCCGGAATGACGTAAACGTCGCCGCCGTCGGCGATCTTCTCGATGCTTTTGATAACTCCGCCGTCAAACTCGACCTGACACGGAACGAAAGCCGAAAGATCGGTATTGAAAACGTTGCCTTTTATCTTCATTATTTCACCGCCCCTGATATAATCTATCACTATATTATAACCCTATATAATAAAACTTTCAAGAGGAAAATCCCAAAAAAGCCAAAAACACAATAAAAAAAGGGCGTTCAGAACGCCCAATTTCCTTTTTCAAATATTTTGACTTTGCCGCCGTCCTTTGTTATCGCCGTGATATCAAGGTCCGGGGAGCCTATCATAAAGTCGACGTGGATCATCGAATCGTTCACGCCAAGCGCGCGGCACTCTTCAAGCGTCATATTCTCGTACCCGTCGACGCACTCCATAAATCCTTCGCCGAGCGCGAGATGGCAGCACGCGTTTTCGTCAAAGAGCGTGTTGAAGAATGTGATCTCCGAGTTTCTGATCGGCGAGTCATACGGAACAAGCGCACATTCGCCAAGCATGCAAGCGCCCTCGTCCATCGAGATCATCTTGCGAAGAAGCTCCTCGTTTTTCTCAGCCTTAACGTCGACAGCCTTGCCGTCCTTGAACGTTATGGAGAAATTCTCAATAAGCTCGCCGCGCCACGAAAGCGGCCTTGTCGAAACGACGATGCCCTCGGCTTTTCCGCGAAGCGGGGAAGTGAATATCTCCTCGCTTGGAATATTCGGGTTGTATTCCGTGCCGCCGAGCGTCTTTTCCGAGCCGCCGAGGAAGCGCGATCTGTCCATAAGCTCAACGGTGAAGTCGGTGCCGTTTGCCGATTTGTAGACGAGCTTCTTTATGCCGAGGGAATTGAGATAATCGCAGCGCGCGTGAAGGTCTTTGTTGTGTTCCTCCCAAGCCTTTACGGGATCGTCGCCGTCAGCGCGGGCGGTGTAGAGGATAGCGTCCCACAGCTTTTTCACAGCCTCGCTTTTGCGAACGCCCGGGAACACCTTTTTCGCCCATTTTTCGCCCGGAACGGCGGCAATGCACCACTGATACTTGCCTTCAGCTTCATCGGAAAAATGCTTTGTTATCTTATACGTTGCCTGACGTGCTTTGGATACTTTTTCCTGATTTATGCCGCGCATCCCGTCGGGATCTTCCGATTCGATGTATATGAGCGCGGGAAGCGTTTCCGTGCGGTGACGCAGCTTTTCCACCTCCCACTCATCAAGGCGGGAAAGGCTTTTCAGCGTTCTGTATTTAAGTCCGAGCTTTGTTATCGGCTGATGCGAAAGCTCGACGGTGACGCGCCCCGCGCCCGCTTTGTAGCATTCCTCGGTAAGAATCGTTATAAACTCGGGCTGATCGAGGTCGGCGCGGATGACGACCTCCTGCCCCTTTTTGATGTTTACGCCCTTTTGCGCTATGAGGCGAGCGTATCTTTTGAGTGTTGTCTTGTTCATTTTTTCTTCCTCTTTAATTATTGAAATATTTATATGTATAAATGTTTTATTTCTTCATTATTTCAGCGTATATCTCGCTTTTTGAAACGCCCCTGTCGCGCGCGCACGCCTTCATCGCGTCGCTTTTCGTCATTCCCTCGGATATATAATGCTCAACGTGCTCGGCGATAGTCATCTGCGAGAAAAACGAGTTTTCCCAAATCTGCTCCTCGTCAGCCCCCGCTAAAACGAGAACGTACTCGCCGCGCGGGTCGTTTACGGCATAGTAATTTACGGCGTTTGAAAGCGTCGTCATAACGCTTTCCTCATTTACTTTTGTCAGCTCGCGGCATACGGTCATTTTCCTGTCGCCGAGGATCTCAAGCATATCCGCAAGCGTTGCGCGCAGCTTGTGCGGCGCTTCGTAAAAGATCAGCGTGCGGCGTTCGTCCTTGACGGCTTTAAGCTCCTGACGCCGCTCGCCTGCCTGCGCCGGAAGAAACCCCTCAAATACGAATTTTTTCGTCGGAAGTCCGGACAGCGCCAGCGCCGAAACGCAAGCGCACGCGCCCGGCACGATCCTGACGGTAATTCCGTTTTCGTGGCAGAGGCGCACAATGTCCTCGCCCGGATCGCTTATCGCGGGCATTCCCGCGTCTGTTATCAGCGCGCACGAAGCGCCCGACGCGAGCTTTTCGATTATTTCGTCCCCGCGCGACTTTTTGTTGTGCTCAAAATAGCTTATCATCGGCTTTTTCATGCCGTAAAGGGAAAGGAGCTTGCCGCTGTTGCGCGTGTCCTCGGCGGCGATAAAATCAACCTCGGATAGCACCTTTTTCGCGCGCTCCGAAATGTCGGAAAGGTTACCTATCGGCGTTGCCACAAGGTAAAGCGTTCCCGCCTCGGTTTTGTTTTTCTCATCTGAAAACATCGTCAAAATCTCCGCTTTCATATATGTTTTTCATTTCATCGGTAAAGCCCGCGTCCGTCATATTTTCCTTTGACGCGTACATTATAAGCGGGCGCGACGCCTTCATCCCGTCAGACGCGCCCTTTTTTGCCCTTATCAGCACAGCGCACGGCTCGTGACTTACCGTCGGATAAACGAGCGTCGCCACCTTGACGGCAAGCCCCTGGGCTTTGCAGTAAGCCATAAGCTCCGCCATCCTGTCGGGGCGGTAGACGGCGTAAAACAAACCGCCGAATTTAAGCAGCCGCGCAGCCGTTTTGCAAAAGTCCCCGATCGTGCCGTGTGCTTCGTGACGGCACGCAACGTCGGCGTTGCTTACGCTGAGCTTTCCGCTCGTCATTTTCATATAGGGCGGGTTTGAAAACACGACGTCAAACGTGCCGTTCATATCGGCCGGCAGATCGCGCATATCCGACGAAATGACCGAAATTTCGCGCTCAAAGCCGTTTTTCTCGGCGTTCACGCGGCAGATCTCTGCCATTTTTTCCTGAACTTCAACACAAACGGCGCTCTTGAATTTGCCTTTTGCAAGGCACAAAAGCGATATAACGCCGCTCCCCGCGCCAAGCTCGCATACGCTGCCCGACGATTTTTTTATAAACGCGGATAAAAGATACGCGTCGGTGCCGAAGGCGAGCGAGCCGCCTTCCTCAAATATCACGACGTTGTTATTTATCCGTTCCTCTTTCATTTTTTCCTCTGTTCTGTCTGAAAATTTCAAACGAGATTATCGATGCGGCGCTTGCGGCTGACAGAGCGGCGGGGAAGCGCCGCCCGTAGTCGATGCACACGGTTTTGTCGGAAAGCGCCAGCGTCGGAGCGGAAAGACCGCGCCGCTCGCCGCCCACAAGAAGGAGCAACGGCGTTTTCATATCGGCGTCGTAAACGCTTACGCTGTCGTTTGTTTTGTCAGACGCCAAAACGACGTACCCCGCGTCCTTGAACAGCTTTATCTGCCGTATCGGATCGCCGACGTATATTTTCATTTGTTCGCTCGCCCCCGCCGACGCTCTTGCGACAACGCCCGCGGCGCTCATCCAGTTGCGCTCGGAAAGAATTATCCCCTCGGCGCCCGCCGCGTATATCGAGCGCAGAGCGTACCCGAAGTTATACGGATCCTCGATCCCTTCAAGCAAGACGTAAAAGCCGTCGCTTATTATATCGCCGCTTTCGATGGGGAAGAATTGCCTGTCCGAACAAACGGCGACAATGCCGCCGTGGCTGTTTCCGACCGTCATCGAATTTATCGTTTCCTCATCGACAGCCTCGACCTCAAAACCGTGAACTTTTGCGCGGTTTTTGAGATACGCTATCTCGCGCTCTTTGGAGCGCGCTTTTTTTGCGTCGTAGAGAACCCGCTCGATCTTCCGTGTGTTGACACCGCTCTCGCGCCCCGAAATGACGGAGCTGACGGATATCATGCCCTCCATTATGTTCGAGCTTTCAAACTTTTCTTCCTCTTTTTTTGCGTGAAGCATTTTTACCTCTTATTTTTTGATATATCCTCCGCGTATCATTTTGTAAAGCGCCGAGGATAGCTCTTCGTTTGTAATATTGTCATTCGGGCGGAATTTTCCGTCGCCGTTACCTTGAAAAACGTCAAGCGCCACAAGCTTTTCGATCGCCGCCAAGCAGTCGGACGGGATATCGTCGCGGTCTGAAAAGTCAGCGACCTTTGTCGTTGACGCCGCGGCGTAGATCATCGACGAAAGGATTTTCGCCGCCTGCGCCCGCGTTACCGTCGCCTTCGGGCGGAACGACGCTTTCCCGTCTTCCGCCGCAAATACAGTCATCACACCGTCAAACGCCGCCGCTTTGACGTAGCCGAGCCACGAAGGCTCGATCTCCGCCTCGTCGATAACGCCAAGCGGGACGCCGCCGTATTTATTTTTGTCAAGTCCCAAAGCCCTTGCCGCCGCCGACGCTATGTACTCGCGCGTGACGGCGGCATCCGGGTGAAAATAATACGCGCCGTTAACCTCATACAGCGGCAACACGCCGCTTTCCGTCAGCGAAAAGATATCGCCCCTGTCGGACGGCACGTCGCAAATAGACATCCATCCGTCGTAAGCCTGCGCCGCGTCCGCCTTGCCTATGGCGACAAGCACGACCGCCGCCGCGATAACAAGCACGCACAGCGCCGTTTCCGCAAATTTTGAAAAACCTTTTTTCATACCTTCATCTTCCTTTTGTTTTGATTTCGGGCGTTTGCCCGTAATCAATTATATCAAAAGCACCGTGCGAAAACACTCGCACCTCGGTATGAAAAAAACGTTTTTTTGTGTAGGTTATTTTAGTTTTTTGACGTTATACCACTCCGCAACGCTCTTTTTGACGGTCTGGGAAAGAATAAGCTTTCTGTACGTTGAGCGTGTATCGCGCGGAATGCGCTTGCCTTTTGCAAGCTCTTTGAGATACGCATATCCGTGTTCAAGATTATATACGTTTGGCTGCGGGCAGGAAAAACGCGCCGTTTTAGAGGCGAACATGATAACGCCGTGAATATCCGGCTCCTCTACCTGCACCTTGTCAAATATGCGCCGCAGAGCCGAAACTGCCTCCTTGTTCGGCTTCATCGGGTTTGAAAAATCGGTTTCAAGCGTGCCGCCGCTGCGAAGCCTTGCGCTTTGATGCCAGTCAAAGCCGTCCTCGCAGTAAATAAGCCCCGCCTCTCCGCGTATGCGGCAGATGGCGATGCACGTCGGAAGCAGTATCACCGTATCGGCAAAAATGTATGAAACGACTCGCCGCCCGTCGTAAACGGGCAGATATATTCCGCGAAGGACGTTTTTTGCGCCGAATTCGAGTTTAAGCAGTCTTACGGCACCGTCGATCCCCGGCCCGATAAGGGATAGTATTTGTTTTTTCTGATATTGCCGCCTGATCTTGCCCGCAATAACGAGCAATATGATCACCGCAAGCGCGCAAGCGCCGATAAGCACCGCGTCTTTCATTTTACCACCCCCATCAAACCTATTTTACCTATTTTATCATATTTTTACGATAATATCAAGTATAAATATATATATTCATAATAAAAAAGCCCGCGTTTTGCGAGCTTTTTCGATCAACTGAACCGTCTTTTGATCTCGTCCGTCCTGAGTCTGTCAAGCGCGTATGCGCGGCGGAGCAGGGGAGGCGGTATCAAGCCGTCGTATTTGTCGAAAACGGGGCAGTCTGACGGGGAGACAAGCTCATCCGTCGTAAAACCCGCCCTGACGACGCCCTTTATTTTTTCAAGCGTCGCGTCGGTGTCGTTCATACATTTGAAGGTGATGTAGTTGCACCCGTCGAATTCTATTTTCGATATTCCAAGCAGCTCGGCGTTCTTTTTGAGCAGCTTTCTCATCGTGCGGAACGAGCGCGTCCCGAGCCACGGGAACAGGCACATCGAATTGCCGCCGAGCGACACGAGCATATTTTTGTCTACTCCGGCGACTCTCGCCACGTGCCGCGCGGCGCGCAGTCTTTCAACTGCATTCGGCAAAAGGTATTTGTACTCGGTGTCCTCGCGCAGAACTTCAAGCATTCTTTCGAGCACGCGCGTGTGGATCTCACCGTAGTCGCCCGGCCACGATATCTCCATTTTTCCTTCGACGGGGTGAACGTATATCAGCTTGCGCGTCATATCTACGTCCTCGACCTCCCACACGCGCCCCGCAAGCGCAAATCTGTCGCCGATCGGGGGAGCGGATGAGATGGTGCCGATCTCACTGCTGTCGTTCTTTACGGAAAAGTCCTCGTCGTCCTTGAATACGGCGTAAAATTTGAAGCTCTTTGTAAGCCTCTCTCCCGCAAGCCCGACGATAAGACCGCCGTCTTCCGTAAGCTGGAGATAGTCGTTTTTGATCATCGATATCATAAGCTCGCGGTAGTCCTCGCGTGCAACGGCCGCAAACGGCGACATACCAAGCACCCGCTGTGCGAGCGCCTTCGGGGTAAGCTCTCCCGACGAGCTTAAAATGCTCAGCGTCTGCTGGAACAAAAGCGATAGAGGAAGCTTTTTGACGTATATCGGCTCGATGAATTTTTCCTCGATATAAAGCTGTATTATCGCAATTGAACGGATAAGCTCCCACGGGATAAGCTGCGGCAGGGGAGTGTCGGGGAGTGGTTTTTCCTCGCGCATCACAAGGAACATCTCCGGCGGCGCGTCGCGCCTGCCCGATCTTCCGAGCCTTTGCAAAAAGCTTGAAACCGTCGTCGGCGCACCGACGTTTATTATCCGCTCGAGCGCGGCGATGTCGATGCCGAGTTCAAGCGTCACCGTAGCGCACGCCGTTATCGGCCGACCGTCGCGGAGCATATCCTCCGTTTCCTCGCGGATGGAGGCCGAAAGATTTCCGTGGTGGATGAAAATATTGTCCTCGTCGCCGCGCATTTTCGCTATCTGGCGCAGCGTCGCCGTTACGTATTCCGTTTCCTCGCGCGAGTTTGAAAACACAAGCGCGCGCTTGTCTTTTGTGCTGTCGTATATAAATTCGTACCCCGCGTCGACGGCGGGCGTTTTCTCCTTTTCGACTTCCGCTTGATGCTCGCTTCTGTCGAACGTTGAGTCCTGAACGTAAAAATGTTCAAGCGCCAGCTTCCATTCGGCGCGGCCGCCCGGAAGTGTCGGTGCGCTGACACGGCGCCCGTCGTTGCCCGAAAGCCACTTTCCCGCGGCGTCAAGGTCGCCTATCGTCGCCGAAAGCCCGATGCGGCGCGGCGAGTGCCCGATAAGTGATGATATCCTGTCGAGCTGACAGATTATCTGGTTGCCCCTGTCGGAGCCCATCAGCGTGTGGATCTCGTCGATGATGACGAATTTCAGCTCGCCGAAAATGCGCGGGATATCGTTTTTTCTGCTAATCAGCATACTTTCAAGCGATTCCGGCGTTATCTGAAGCACCCCCGACGGCTCTTTCAGAAGCTGCGATTTGTGTGACGAACTGACGTCGCCGTGCCATCTGTGAACGGCGATCCCGCTTTCGTCAAGAAGCTCCTCTATCCGCCTGAACTGATCGTTGATAAGGCTTTTCAGCGGCGCTATATATATGACCTCCACCGACCTTGCCGGACATTCGTCGATCATCGAAATAATGGGGAAGAACGCCGCCTCCGTCTTGCCGGACGCCGTCGACGACGACAAGATCAGATCGTCGTCGCTGTCGAAAATGACCTTCGCCGCCAGAGCTTGTATCGGGCGGAGCGTTTCCCACCCGTTTCTGTATATGAATTCCCGCACCGTCGGCGAAAATCTGTAAAAAATCTCGCTGTCCATTTTTCCTCCGCGTTACTCGGCGTACCTTGCGCCGTTGTAACTTTCAAATATTTCTTTGTCGTTGCCCGCCGGATCGAGATGATCTCCGACCTCGCTCGGCGTCAGCGTCGCGTCGATATCGCGCTCGCGCTCAAAAACGTACGACGCGTACCTGTAACGTATCTTCTCCCGCTCTGTTGCGTCCTTTTGCAGTTTCGGCAATTTTTTATGCCGCCTCCTTTCCGCGCTCTCGCGCGTTTCGATCACAAAACGGCGCTCCGTTGTTCCGCTGATGAACGTTTTGTTCTTTGAAAACAGCGAACCTATCGTCCTTGAAGCGACGGCACCTATCTTTTTTCCGAGTATTTTAAGCGCGCGCCCGACTTTGCCGAAGAGCTTTGACATCACTTTCTTATGACGCATTATCGAAATGAGCGTCTTGAAAAATACGACGTCAAACGCGACCGCCGCCACCGCAACGAGCGCGTAAAGCCAGTTTATCTTTCTCAGCTCCGCGTCAAACAGCAAATATGACAGAGGAACGCCCGCGCAAAAGCTGACGGCGAGTATGATATACCGTGCGCGCATTGAAAGCTTGCTTTTCTTGTTCATTTTCCGTCACCTCCGAGCGTGATGACGCAAACGTTGTTGCCAAGCCGCCTGAAATACGACGCGGCGCGCGACGTCTGCTCGTCGGGGAACGCCGTTATGATGTATATTTCGCTTCCGTAAACGCCGCGCGAGATATCCCTTGCGAGAATGCTTGAAAACGACGCGCCGTCGGCGGCGCGGATGCCCGCCATATTCATAAGTATATCCTTTTTATGCACCTCGCCGCTCGCGGCGGGGAAGGAGATGCTCTTTTTGCCGTCGAGCGTTTCGCAATTTGCCGAAAACGAGCAAAGTCCGCCGAGGTCTATCGCTTTTGCGATTATCGACGCTGATATTTTCAGCCCGTCCTCCATAAGCTCCTCGTACTCGTCGTACGATATCCCCGAATACGCCGGAAGATGAAAATTCTGATACACAAAGCACCGCACGCTTGAACAGAACTCATAGTCGTTGACGACGATATGCGGCGCGCCGCCGACGGAAAGATGCGCGCTTGTCTTGAAGTTTATCGACTTGAACGGATCGGTCGACGTGTAATCGCGCACGCCGCGTATC
The DNA here is from genome assembly GCA_017447775.1 of Clostridia bacterium. Lineage (GTDB taxonomy): Bacteria > Bacillota > Clostridia > Oscillospirales > CAG-272 > RGIG6816. The sequence continues at coordinate 11,773 of JAFSMU010000029.1, forward strand.
TCAAACGGATCGGGAACGAGCCGCTTTGACGACACGATATCTCCGATCCCGAACGAGCTTTGAAGCACGCGCCCGCGGTCGACTATCTTCGGGCAGACAGAAATTGACGCCGCGGAATCTATCCACCTCTCGCCGCCCGCGCGGTATATCATTGCCGACGTCAGATTATAAGTGCCGCGCCTGGCACAGACAACTTTTATTTTGCTTGTGATCTTTTCAAACGGGCGCAGATGATGACGGCTGACAAGACGGCGCATTTCGCCTTTTTCTATCCTTTGCCCGTCAATTTCAAGCCCGCTGTAAAAATAGCTCTCGACGTCGACAAAAAGCACGAAGAACGGCGTCGGGTTCCATATCGTTTCCAAAAGCTCCGCCTCGTCGCCCTCGCACACGCAATCTTCGGAAAAGGCGCGGGTATATACGAGCTTATCGATGGTAAATCGCCGCACGGCGCGGTGAACAAGCCATATCAGCACTGCCGCCGCCGCGAGTCCGACGATCCATAAAATAACGGGGAGCGCCTTCGCCGCTGCCGCCAGAAATTCATTCATTGTTATCTTCTCCCGTCGAATACCGACTCCGTCGGCACGGGGATCTCCGAAAGAATTTTCGATATGACCGCGCCCTGCGAATCGTTTCTCAGCATTTCGGAGCCTGTCATTATCAGCCTGTGGCATAAAACGGGTGACGCCGCCCGCTTTATATCGTCGGGCAAAACGTAATTTCTTCCCGAGATCACCGCCATCGCTTTTGAAACGGCGAGAAGTGAAAGGGCGGCGCGCGGACTCGCGCCGAGAACAACGCCCTTTTCGCGCCGCGTGGCTTGCGTTATCGCCGTTATGTATTCAAAAAGATCGTCGCAGCAGTATACCTGCGCCGTTTCGGCGATCGCCCGGCGCACGTCCTCTATTCCGACAACGGCTCCGTCTCCCTTGATGCTCTTGCTTTGCCCGTAACGGCGCAAAATATCGACTGAGCTGTCAAAATCGGGATAACCGACCGATATCTTCATCATAAATCTGTCAAGCTGAGCTTCGGGCAAAGGGTACGTACCCATACTTTCAACGGGGTTTTGCGTGGCGATGACCATAAACGGATCGGGCAAAAGATATGTCGTTCCGTCGACTGTCGCCGTGCGCTCCTCCATACATTCGAGAAGCCCCGCCTGTGTTTTCGGCGTCGCGCGGTTTATTTCGTCCGCAAGAAGTATGTTTGAAAAAACCGGTCCCGCCATAAATCTGAACTCGGACGACTTCATATCGAAAAAGTTTATCCCGACAACGTCGGACGGGAGCAGGTCCGGCGTGAACTGTATTCTCTTGAACGCGCCGTCGATGCTCATGGCGAGTGCGCGCGCGATCATCGTTTTGCCTGTGCCCGGCACGTCCTCGATAAGTATGTGGCCTCCGGAAAGGAGCGCGCAAATAACGAGATCGATGCACTCGCCCTTGCCGGCGATGCTTTTCTCCATATTTGTTTTTATTTTTGAATACGTTTCGGCAGCTCTCATTTGTTCTCCTTTATCAAATTGCCCAACCTGCAAGGCTGGGCAATTCAAAAGTTCGGTATTTTATTTTTTTATTTCTTCACCGTGATGATAAACCCGTCAACGTTGTTGCCGGAAACGGTATAATCGGCGCCGTTCTGAACGTTGGCAGTCGTAACTGCGCCCGTTGACTTGACGTAATATACTTCGTAGTTTGCGCCGCCTGCCGTTACTTTGAGCGGACGGTCGTACGTCTGCGTTTTGAGCAGGTCGATGTACTCTTCAAGGCAGAGGTTGTTCGCCTTCATATAAGTTGAGTGAGGTATTCCGACGTATCTGAAATGGTAAAGGTCCGTTTCCTTGCCCGTGATATCGGACTTGCCCTCGCCGTAGCGGAGGATAAAGCCGTATGCCGCGCAGTTGTCTGCAAGCCATTTCTGTTCGTCGTCGTTTAGGCGGCGGATCTTTCCGGCAAGCTCGCCCGACGTGATGTAAACCTTTATATCAAACGAAAGTCCCGTGCTGTTTTCATCGCTCGATGCGGGGAGGGAAGCGGGATCGTTTACCACGGCCGCGTTCTGAATAAGCAAAACGTCGCTCGAAAGGCTCTTGTTTGCAAACGACGCTTTAAGCGAGCCGAGCATATTTGCAAAGTCGAATATGATGTCGACGTTCAGCGCAACGTGAGCGTTTTTAAGTCTGTAAACGGAGCGGAAGCCCGCCTGATTATAAAGCGAAACGAGGCGCGACTGCTTTGCGTCGGGAACGCGATATCTGTACTGGTTGTTTACAAGAAGAAGGTCGCCCGTGTAAATCTCGCTCTGAGCAAGCGTTATCGTGCCGTATCCCTCTGCGGGAGGAGTTACGGGCTCCGTCGTGCCGGAAGGGGATGTGGGTGTTCCCGTCGGCGTGTTCGACGGCTGAGCGGGCGTTGTCGATGACGAGCCGGGCTCGTTTGTCTGTATCGGGACTCTCGGGTCAGTCGAACCCTGGTTGTTGTTTTTGCCCGAGATCGCATTCACCATAATAATGATAATCGCAACGATGATAACGACTATCAGCGCAAGAAATACGAGCGCGAGAACGCCGTCCTTGTTGAGTTTGCGCTTTTTGTTGTTTTTGCCGCCCGTGCGCGGGGAGAACCCGTTTGGATTTTTCTGATTGTCAGCCATATCGAACCTCCGTGATTTTAGCTTTTTTATACTTGCATTATATTCTATCATACTTTTGCAAATAAAACAATATTTTTTTTGAATTTTCTTGCGAAAAATCATTTTATCCGACAAAAATCACGCCCGCACTTGACTTTTTACGCCATTGCGGGTAAAATTCAGAAAGAAAGAATATCCGGAGGAAAAAAGTATGTATCCGAAGTCGAATCTTCACACCCACACAACTTTTTGCGACGGCAAGATATCTCCCGCCGAAATGGTTGACGCGGCGATCGAAAAGGGGCTTGTTACGCTCGGCTTTTCGGGGCACGCGCAGATGATAGGCCACGGCGAGCGGTGGTGTATGTCGGAAACGGGAACGCAGGCTTACCGCGCCACTGTGCGCTCTCTTGCGCGTCAAAGGGCGGACGAGATCGAGATCGCGCTCGGAGTCGAGCAGGATATATTTGCCATATCATCGACGGAAGGATACGATTACGTCATCGGCGCCGTTCACATGGTCAGAAAAGACGGCGACGAGGCGCCCGTCGATTCATCGCCTGACGAGCTTGATCGCGGCGTGCGCGAAATGTACAACGGCGATATCTACGCGCTTATCGAGGATTTTTACAGCCTGTCAGCCGAAGCTCCGCGCGCAACGGGCGCCGACATCGCGGCGCATTTCGATCTTGTGCGAAAGTTCAACAAGGACGGCGCTCGCTTTGACGAGTGCGACAAACGATACCGCGACGCGGCGATGACGGCGCTCAACGAGGCGGCAAAGAGCGACGTTATATTTGAGATCAACACTGGAGGGAAGTACCGCGTCGGCTGCGACCTTTACCCCTCGCGCGAGCTTTTGACGGAACTGAAAAGTATAGGCGGGCGCATTACTTTTTCAAGCGACAGCCACGACGCGCGCTCCCTGTGCTACAAATTCGACGAGGCAAAGCGGCTTGCAAAATCGTGCGGCTTCAAAACGGCGTGGACGTGGTCGGGCGGCGGCTTCAAAGAATTCAAGATATAAAAAAATCGCCCTTGCGGGCGATTTTCTTTTTTTATTCAAGTATCTTTTTTGCGAAATACTCGCCTATTGCGTGAACGTAAGCAAGTTGAGCGGGAATTGATCGCGCCTGAAAGGCGTGATGGCGTCGCCGAGACAGGGCCCGCTCAAACGGGCGATTTTCTTTTTTTATTCAAGTATCTTTTTTGCGAAATACTCGCCTATTGCGTGAACATAGGAAAGTTGAGCGGGGCGAACTTCCTCGGGCACAAGGCGGATGCCCGTCGCTACCTCAAAGTCCATATTGTTGCGGAACCCTATTGCGCGAAGTCCGTCGATAAGCCCGTTCCAGTCGGTCACGGGCTGGCAGCCCCAGTTGCGCGCATACGAATACGGTATCGCGTGGTGGTCCTGAATGTTGTCGTTGTCGTGAAGATGGAGTATTTTCACTCTCTTGCCGAGGGTTGTGAGCGATTCTTTCACGTGCTTGCCCAGCAGCGTCATGTGGCCCAGGTCAAAGCAGAAGCCGAAGCACTCCTCGCCTGCGATCTTGTTCAGCTCGTCTATGTACCACGCCGCCATTGTGCAGTCGGAGCATACGGCTTCGGTCACGACGCGGGAGATGACCGAGAACATATTTTCAAGGCATACCGTGACGTGATATTTCTTTATCATCGGAATAAACTTCGAGTAGTACTCGATATTTATCTTCTTTTCATACTCTCTGTCGTGGGAAAACGCGAGGTTGATCGGGTGAACGACGAGGTATCTGCAATCGAGAAAATCGCAGACGGCAAGGCACTTTTCAACTACCTCGACGCATTTTTCGTTGATGTCGTCGCGCCCGTCGACGTAAAGCTGGAACGGCGCGTGCGCCTGATTGAAAATGATGCCGTATTTTCTCGCAAGCTCTTTGTGCGGCGTAAAATATTCTTTCAGCTCGTCGATGCTTTTTGAGAAAAGACCGGAAAAATCGCCCTCGTTTATCTGTCTGCCGGAAAGATATTGATCGAGGTTGAAGTCAAGGCATTCAAATCCCGTACTCTTTATTGTTTTGAAATCGTTTTCAAGCGAGTCGTCGCGAAGTATCGACGCCGACGTTACACATGGTTTAAGCATTTTTGCCTCCGAAATAATAAATTTTCAACGATATTTTATCACTTGCGCGTCGTGTTGTCAATATAAGCCGACTATTTTATTTTGAATACGAGATCGCATTTTTCGGCGACGCGCTGAGCGGAAAAATACGCTCTTTCAAGCGGGATCCATTTCTCGAAAAACGCAGCGGCTTTGTCTTTGTCGCGCTCTATTATGCGCCGGCGCTGAACGTCTTTGTCGATGTCGAGAAAGACGGTAAGATCATACGCGCCGACGAATTTTTCGTGGCACGAATACGTGCCGTCGACTATAACAACGTTTGACGCGCAGATCTCCGCCTCGCCGCAAAGCGCCATTTCCGAGCAGTCGAATTTGCGATAGCGGAAGGGAACGCCGAGCTTTAATTTTGGCAGGACTTCATCGCAAAACCGCTCGTAGTCGATATTGCCGCCCGGCTCCGAGTACCGCGCCGCCGTGCGCTGAATGGGACGCAGAAAAAAGTCGTCCATGCGGACAACGGGCGCGCAAAACCTCAGCGACAGAGCGTTAGCAAGCGTCGTTTTTCCCGCCGCACAACAACCGTCGATGGCGACGACCGCTCTGCCGCCGTTTTTTAGCTTATCCGAGATATGCTTCGATATTTCTTCTTCGATTTCAACCATAACAAACCCGCAGCGATGATCTTTATGTACTTTTTATATCAAAAAAACCGCGTGTTGTCAATATTATCTCAAAAAGGTAAGCAAAGGTAAATTTTTTCTGCGACGAAAAATGCGACAGGTAAATAATATTTACCATTTGTTTTTGATCAAAGATTTGTATTTGCCACTTGATTTTCGCGCGGAAATATGGTATAATGCAAATGTATTTGCCGGTGTGATGGAATAGGCAGACGTGCTGGACTCAAAATCCAGTGGTAGCGATACCGTGCGGGTTCGACCCCCGCCACCGGCACCAAAAGTCAAAATGTCAAATCGGAGGGGTTATTATGAAAAAAGTCTTATCTTTCGTGCTCGTATTTCTTTTTTGTTTTGGGGCGTTTTCCGCGTTGAGTTTCGGAAATGCGGACGAGCATGACCACGATCACGACGACTGCGGCCACGTTCATTATTCAAACGTGATCACGGCAAGCGCCGCCGGAAGAGTTGAAGACGATCCCGACGATCCCGATAATCCGGATACGCCGCATACCCCCGACGATCAGATCAAAGTAAAAGAGCCGACATTCCTGTTTTACAACATCGGGCCGCTCAGCGAAGACGGATCCAGCCACAGCAGAACCGAAGCCGTTGTCAACGCTTCTTCAAGAACGGTAACGTTCAATATTATCGTCAAAGCGACGGGCGACTGCATGGGACTTCAGCATTGCAGGGAAGGAAAGATCACGCTGACATACGATCCCTCGATATTCAGCTTCACCTCCGGCTCCGGTACGCTTATGTATCAGAATTACGAAACGCTGTACATTGAGGAAGGCATTGGCTCGATCACCATTGAAACGTTCAGCGATTATAACGAAACGTATATTATCGAGGCGGATCTTAATCTTGAACTCTCGTTTGAAGACATAAATCTTGACAGGATCGATGATTTCAGCAAATCGTTCACGATCGAGTTTTCCTGCTCAAGCTCGCTTTACGACAAAAGCCCGTATTCCGAGAAGAAAACGGTAACGGCGATGATCTGCCCCCACGATATAACAAAAGAAGTAAAGGTTGACGCGACGTGCGTCGATACCGAACACGTCGACACGGTTTGCCAGAGATGCGGTAGAGTCGTATTCACAAAGTACACGAATATGTACCTTGCCGACCATACTTACGATTACAACGACATCGTGCGCGTTCTTAACGTATCTTCGCTTGGCGACTGCAAAACGACAGGCGTCACCGTCGAATACAAATGCCGCGTTTGCGGAAAGCTTCAAAGAGCTACCGATATGGAATACCACGTCGGACTCAACACCAACAACAAATTCTACGACGAAACGACAAAACAGTACTTTTATTACTGTGCAAACGGCCATAAAGTCATAGCAAAGATACAGGCCGCAGACATCGAAGAGTGCGCTGAAAACGAACACAACTACACCGAACTCAGCCGCACCCCCGCGACCTGCACAAAAGAGGGCGAAGTAGTTTACAGATGCTCAAAATGCGGCAAGATAAAAACGGAAACGATAGCAAAAATTGCTCATACGTATCAAACTTGGACAACGTTAAAAGAAGCGACGTGCCTTGAAGAAGGAAGCAGAACGGCAAAATGCACCGTCTGCGGCGAAGAAACAACGGAAAAGATCCCAAAGGGCGAGCATAAATTCGGCGAATGGACTACCATAAAAGAGCCGACTTGCACCGAAAGCGGTCTGCACGAACATACCTGCACCGTCTGCAACACCGAAAAGCAGGTGGCTGAGATCCCGGCGCTTGGGCACAGCTTCGGCGAAGAGGTCATAACGAAGGCCGCAACTTGCGCGTCGGACGGGGAAGCTGTCAAGGTCTGCACAAGATGCGGCGAGGAAGAAAAGCGCGTTATTCCCAAGGATGAATCGCTCCATAAATACGGCGAGTGGGTAACGACAACGCCCGCGACCTGCGTGACGGAAGGCGTTCAGACGCGCACCTGCACCGTTTGCGGCAAAACGGAAAGCAAAAACATCGGCCTTGGCACGCATAACTATGTTAAAACAGTCGTTTCTGAACTTTCCTGCTATGAAGACTCACTTGTAAGATACACCTGCGAATACTGCAACGACAGCTATGAGGAAACACAGAAGTGCGAAGGGCACGTATTCGAGATGCTTGCTCCAAACGAGAACACAACGATAAGGCGCTGCAAAAACTGCGGCCTTGAAATAAAGACCGTTAAGAACGGCAACAAGACGGAAAAAATCATCACCTGCGGCGTATTCGTCCTCAGAGTCGGCGAAAAATATCTGAATTCGGATATCTGGCTCAGGGCGGACGAAGTAAAGCGCGGCAGCGAAGAGTTCAAGTTTGACGAGCAGAACACCGCAAGTCTTTATCTCGGCTCGAAAGCGCACGCAATTCAGAACGCGTATAAAGTCAAGGTTTACGTAAACGGCGAGCAGGTGAAGTTCGACGCGGACATGACGCTGACGCTTGCCCTTGACTCCGCGCTGAAAAACAGAAGCACCGAGATCGTATATTTTGAAAACGTCGGCTCTTCCGTAATGATAACGCGTATGAAAGACGCAAAGCGCAGCGGCCTTGAATATAAAGTGCCGGCAAATCTGCTTGCAAATTCGTATAATGACACCGTTATATTGACCGTTGAGGGCGAGTATGCAACGCCAAACGGCGACGCAAAGCCGAATTCCGAATCGTCGCGCGGCAACGTGATCATTCCCATCGTGATCGTCGGCGTGGCTATTGTTATAGCCGTAACGGCGGCGGTGCTTGTGCTCAAAAAAGGCAAGTCCACAAAAAAATTCGATATCTGATAAACTAAAAGAAACGCGCACGGCGCGTTTCTTTTTTTGCAAAAAAACAGAAATCAATTTAGCTTTTTATATTGATTATTTATTGAATATAGTGTATAATTGATACAATGGTGTTTTTATTGCCATAGAATAATACGGCTGATTTTAAGTCGAAAGGAAGCTTATCATGGGTTTGCAGGAAAGATTGCTGAATGCCAAGCGCGCATTGTTTGACAAAAAGTACAATTATCTTAATAAGCAGCAAAGAGAGGCGGTTTTCTCAATAAACGGGCCGCTGCTTGTTCTGGCGGGAGCCGGAACGGGAAAGACCACGCTGCTTGTCAGCAGGGTGGCGTATATACTTACATACGGTGACGCGTATTTTTCCGATATAGTACCTGAGGGAATAACGGAGCAGACCGTCAGCGACTTTGAAAACGCCGTTTTGAACGCGCCCGACGAGGACCTCGACATGATCCTCGGTATGTTTGCTTGCGAGCGCGTCCGCCCGTGGAACGTCCTTGCGATCACCTTTACGAACAAAGCCGCAAACGAAATGAAAACAAGGCTTTCAAAGATACTCGGGGACGGTGCAAACGATATCTGGTGCGGCACTTTCCACTCGATGTGCCTGCGTATTCTTCGCGCAAACGCCGAAAAGATAGGGTTTAATTCAGACTTCACGATATATGACACCGACGATCAGAAAAAGCTGATGCAGGACTGCTTGAAGCAGCTCGGCATCGACGAAAAAAATCTTCCGCCGCGCTCGGTGCTTGAACAGATCGGCCGCGCAAAAGACAAACTGATGACGCCGCGCGATTTTGACCGCGAGGTCGGCACGGATTACAAGCTCCAACAGATATCATCTCTTTATACGATGTATCAGGCAAAGCTGACCGAGTCAATGGCGCTCGACTTCGACGACATAATAATGAAGACGGTCGTTATGCTCCGCGAAAACCCGGACGTGCTTGAAAAATACCGCCGTCAGTTCAAATATGTGCTTGTAGACGAGTTCCAGGACACAAACTACGCGCAGTTTGAGCTTGCGCGCCTGCTTTCGGGCGGAACGGGCAACCTTATGGCTGTCGGCGACGACGACCAGAGCATCTACAAATTCCGCGGAGCGACGATCGAAAACATCCTCCGCTTCGACGAAAAGGTCCCCGGCACAAAGATAATAAAACTTGAAGAAAACTACCGCTCAACGTCGAATATCCTCGGCGCCGCAAACGCCGTTATCGGTCACAACTTCGGCAGACGCGGCAAAGAGCTGTGGACGAGTCGCGGCGAGGGCGAAAAGATCGTCGTCAAAAAACTCGAAAACCAAAACGACGAGGGGCGCTTCATTGTAAATAAGATCAGCGAGCTTATAATCAGGGAACACCGAAAATACTCTGATTTTGCCGTGCTTTACAGAACAAACGCGCAGTCGAATGCAATAGAGAACGCGCTTGCGCGCTCGGCCATTCCTTACCGCGTCCTCGGCAACCTGCGTTTTTACGAGCGCAAGGAAATAAAGGACGTGATCGCTTACCTTTGCGTCATCAACAACACCGACGACAACTTAAGGCTTCGCCGCATTATAAACGAACCCAAGCGCAAAATCGGAGACGCGACGCTTTCCGCTGTCGAGCTGCTTGCCGACAACGAGGGGCGCAGTATGTTCTACATAATGGAACACGCGAAAGATTACGTCGCGCTTTCAAAATCGGCGGGAAAATTCGAGCAGTTCGTCGCAATGATAAACTCCATCCGCGAGCTTGCGAAAACCGAATCGGTTTCAAAAATAATCGAAGAAACGATCGAAAGATCGGGCTATCGCGCAATGCTTATGGCAGCGGAGGAATCAGGCGAGTCGAGCGATCGCCGCGAAAACGTGGAAGAGCTTTTGTCAAGCGCCGTCGAATTTGAACAAACACACGAAAACGCGACGCTTTCGGCGTTCCTTGAAGAAATTGCGCTCGTCGCTGATATAGACAACTACGACAGCGAGGCGGACGCGGTCATTCTTATGACGATACACAGCGCAAAGGGACTTGAATTTCCCGTTGTGTTCCTGCCCGGCATGGAGGACGGACTTTTCCCAAGCCAGCGCTCGGCGATGATACCCGACGAACTTGAAGAGGAGCGCCGTCTGGCTTACGTTGCGATAACGCGCGCCAAAGACAGGCTGTTCGTGCTACACGTTCACGACAGGATGCTGTACGGACGCACGCAGTATTGCCTGCCGTCGAGATTTATCGAGGAAATGGGCAGCGAATTTGTGATCGAGGACGCGCCGAAGGCAAAGCCGAAACAGCCGACGGGGTATATCGAGCGATCAAAGCGCCCGATCCGCATCTCACATGAGCTGACGTCGCGCTCCGCCGTTTCGGCAAACGTCGGAAAGACCTCGAAGATCGAATCATTCTCTGTCGGGGACAGGGTAAGACATATAATGTTCGGCGCGGGGACTGTTTTGTCGGTCAAGGAAATGGGAGCCGACGTGCTGTACGAAATAGCTTTTGACACCGTGGGAACAAAGAAGCTGATGGCAACTTACGCAAAACTTAAAAAGGAATAAGGATTAAATATGAAAGAATACAAACAACAGCTTTTTACGGGCGAGCGCGCGCTTTTTTGCAGCGACGGGCTTGCGCTTTACGACTGTATTTTTGACGACGGGGAATCGCCCGTCAAGGAAAGCAGAAACATATCCGCCGACGGATGTCTTTTCCGCTGGAAATATCCATTCTGGTACTGCAAAAACGTAAACGTCAAAAATTCGTCGTTCTTTGAAATGGCAAGAGCGGGGATCTGGTACACCGAAAACGTTTCGCTTTCCGGCTGCACGATAGAAGCGCCGAAGGAATTCCGCCGCTGCGACGGGGTGAGGATTGTCGACACTGTGTTTACAAACGCTGCCGAAACGCTCTGGCACTGCAAGAACGTCGTGCTTGATAAAGTGAGCGCCAAGGGCGACTATTTCGCAATGAACAGCGAAAATATGAAGATATCCGACTTTACGCTCGTCGGCAATTACTCGTTTGACGGGGCGAAGAACGTCGAGGTCAGAGGTGCGCGCCTTCTTTCAAAGGACGCCTTCTGGAACAGCGAAAACGTAACTGTTTACGACAGTTTTATCTCGGGCGAATACCTCGGCTGGAATTCAAAAAATCTCACGCTTGTAAACTGCACCGTCGAGAGCCTGCAAGGTCTTTGCTATATCGAAAATCTGAAAATGATCAACTGCAAGACGATAAACACGACGCTGGCTCTTGAATATTCCACCGTCGACGTCGACGTCAAATCGAAGATCGACAGCGTGATCAACCCCTCGGGCGGCGTTATCAGAGCGGAGAGCATCGGCGAGCTTATTATGGATGAAAGCAAGGTCGATCCGAAAAAAACGGAGATCATTCTCCAAAAAACGGAAGAAAAAATATGAAATACGATTTTAACAAATTCACCGAGCGACGCGGCACAAACTGCTATAAATGGGATACCATCGGCGAAAACGAGCTTCCGATGTGGGTTGCCGATATGGATTTTCCCGCCGCGGAGCCGATAAGGAATGCGATAAAAAAACGCCTTGATCACGGCATTTTCGGGTACAGTATCATCCCCGACGAGTGGTACGACGCGTATATTATGTGGTGGGGAAGCCGTCACGGATTGAAAACTCAGAGGGAAGAGCTTGTTTTCAGCGCGGGCGTTATTCCGACGATTTCGACGGCTGTAAGAAAGTTCACGTCCCCTGCCGAAAAAATAGTCATTCAAACGCCTGTTTACAACATATTCTATAATTCGATCCTCAACAACGGCAGAGTTGTGCTCGAAAGCCCGCTGAAATACGAAAACGGCGCGTACAGTATGGATTTTGACGATCTGGAAAAGAAATTTTCCGATCCGATGACGACGATGATGCTCCTTTGCAACCCGCAAAACCCGTCGGGGAATATCTGGACTCGCGAGGAGCTTTCAAAAATCGGCGCGCTTGCAAAGAAATACGGCGTTATCGTTGTTTCAGACGAGGTGCACTGCGACATAACGGAGCCGGGGTTATCATACGTTCCGTTTTTGTCGGCGGGAGATGATTGCCGCGACGTCGGCATTTCCTGCATCGCACCGACGAAGGCGTTCAATATAGCCGGAATACAAACGTCGGCGGCGCACGTCTGCAACAAAAACATAAGGGACAGGCTCAACCGCGCGCTTAATACGGATGAGGTCGCAGAGCCTAATATTTTTGCGGTCGACGCGGCTGTTGCGGCGTTTACCGAATGCGGCGATTGGCTTGATGAGATGCGCGCGCACGTTTTCAAAAACAAAGAGCGCGTAATAAGCTTTATCCGTGCCGAAAAACTTGATCTCACCGTCGTTTCATCGCACGCGACGTATCTATTGTGGATCGACTGCTCGAAGATCTTTTGCGATGACGTAAGCCCCGCAAAATACATCAGGGCAGAGAGCGGGCTTTTCGTTGCCGATGGGGCGCAGTATGGCGAGTGCGGCAAGAAATTCATAAGGGTAAACCTTGCCTGCACCGAGAAAACGCTTGACGACGGACTTCAAAGACTGAAAGCGGCGATCGACAAATATCAGAAAAAATAATTGAGATTTTTTCAAAAAGCTATTGCATTTTTCTTATTATTATGATATAATACACCTTGCGCGCGGAAGCGTGCAAGCGGCCCGTTGGTCAAGCGGTTAAGACGCTAGCCTCTCACGCTGGAAACATGGGTTCGATTCCCGTACGGGTCACCATCGAAAACAAATCCGAACTTTTTTGTCACAGACAAAGCGTTCGGATTTGTTTTTTATTTGGATTTTGGCAGATAGAGTGAGGCTATGCCTCGCTTTTGGCTTTGTCCGACTCTTTGGTGGTTTCTGCTTTTGTCACTTCGGACTTTTTCTTTTTCCACTCCTCAAATTCCCTTTTGCCTCTGTCGCTTGCAAAGTAATCGAGGATGTTCGGAAGCAATGCCCGGGCAATTTCGTCGATAACGGCATCGGATAATTGTGATGCTTTTTCTTTCACTTTGGCAAAAACAAATCTGACAGCGTTGATAACGGCATTTGCAATAACATATAAAATTTCAATAAAAAACGAAAAAATTAACATAAAAACCTCCTTATATATTCCAAAAATAGTTTTCCGCAACGATGCATTCGCGATTGTGACCGAGCGCCCTTGATGCTTCGAACATCGCGGCTCTGTCAAAAACTTTTCCGCACATATCGCGGCGACAGTAGTACGCCGATGGCACGTCACGATACCCGTCGAGCATCTTTCCGTTTTTCTTATAGAGATAAGAAAAAGCATCGCGATCCCGACGACAGTTTTTTGTCGTGTATCTTGCAACGATACGATTGTTTTTTACGATAAGCCTCTCGTTCTTGAAATCGGCGAAAGGACGTGCGTACTTTTGATACACTTTTCCTGCGTACTTTGCGCGGTAACTATGTATATCGGCGTGGGTATTCACGGTCTTAAAGACCTTGCCGTCGCCCGCCGCGTTGAATTTGTCGATAACAAACTGTATTTCCTCATCGGTGCCGACGATTTCGGACACTCTCTCGCGCCCGCCTTTCGTTCCGCGGTCAAAAGATATATACGCTTTGCCGTCTTCGATGACGAGATCTGTGCCTCTGAGTAATCCGAGTTCTCTCCGGCGGGAGCCGATGCACGAGACAACCGTTATGAGATCAGCGTTTTGAGGAAGCGATGTGTTGAAATACTTGTCGCTCTCGACGTTATTCCTGCTTCTTTTTATTTCAGCTCTTCTGCGCGGCGGCGTTTTAACGCTGAATTCTTCGCTCTTGCATTGATATACTTTGGCTAATGATGAAAGATACTTCTTCAATGAACTGGCGGCAAGCCCGTCAGCGATCTTTTCATTTATCCATTCTCCGACGTAAGCGCGACATTCATCAAGCGTTCTCGTCTTATGGCCGATGTCATCGGCAATTTTTGTGTTGTTTCTGCACCACTCGGCAAATGCATAACAGTGTTTTTTGTAGTTCTGAAATGTTGTATAACTGTAAATGTATTTGCTGTCTTCGCCTGTCTTTTTGTCTTCGTGTTTGCTTCGCCCCGGCGACAGCATGCCGTGCAGTTTGACATAGACCTGTTCTTTAAGGGGTGGTATTTTCTGATGTGGCATAATAATGCCTCCTTTCGTAATGTATTGATTATGTTAAGGCGAGGGGTTGCGAGGGCCACGAGATTTGAAGCGTTATGGGTCGCTTTGGTTGTACGAAAATACCGCACCGGCTGTGACGATACTTTCAATGTTGTTTTGTGTTTCATCATATAAATCAGATTTAATGATAAAGCACGCGAATGTTTTCTCCGATTCTCTCCGTGCTGGCTTCGACGACGTCTTGTCGTCGCACAGACAAAATCATTGATGGATCAAAATGACCCCGATTTTCCGGCAAATAAAAAAGCTCAGAGAGTCTTTCTCCGAGCTTTTTTCGGTGCGCCGGAGACACAAACTCCAGCTAACAATATTTTATATATATTATTATACAAGATTAGGGGAGTTGTAAAATTGCGATACCCTTCAAAATGGGCATTTTTTGTCCTTTTTGAGGAACATCGAGACATAATTTACAATTTGTTCATATTTGGAGGACGAAAAAAGTTGTTTTACGAAAAACATTACAGCGATTCCAACCGCAGTGGGCGCCGCCAACTTCAGCAAAAAAATCGAACATATCCGTTTACCCATCATTTCGACTCCGTCTTAATGATGTGTAACCGTTATGTTTGGCTGTCTGCGCTGTGGGGATTATCTGCGTCGTCTTTGCGCCCGACGTCCGAGCGGTTTGTTTTTCATTTCTCCTATATCTCCCGCTCGCTCGTCCGTGGGCGCGAAAAAGGACGGCCTTTTGACCGTCCTTTTTCGTATTCGTGCTGCGCTGTTTGCGATGTGGGTTATTTGAATATTACAATATCATTGACGATGGTGTTAAACATTTTGCTGAGCGCGATCAAATTCTCGACGCTCGGCAGTCTCTCCCCGCGCTGCCACTTGTATATTATTCGAGGAGATGACAACCCGAGCCATTCTTGTATCTGTGCAACTGTGATTCCATTCTTGACGCGGAGGCGTTTGATGTTTTCCCCCGTGGCGACAAGGTCGATTTGTTCAATCTTCATCAAGTTCCTCGTCATCGTCGTTTGAACTAAGTATACTTTCAATTATGTATTGCAGCATATCCTTGTCTGCGGCGTCATACAAAAGATTGTTGATCTTTTTGCCGCAGTATTTGCGTATGAGTTCTATAACTATCGGACTTATTGCGTCATCGATCTTTTTGAGTATCCTTGCTCCGCGAACCGTCAGTTCTTCCTCGCCGGTTATCTCACGAAGATAATTTATCGCGCTGCACTCTTCTCTGATTGCAGTATCCATAAAGAATTCCGCATTCTTTTCATACTCTTTCTTCTTTTCCTCGTCGCTTTCCTGCTCAGCCCATGTCTTTGATGCAAGATACATCTTCCAGTCAACCGCCGCCAAACCGCAACTCGATATTAAACACGAAAAATCATCGGGAAACATCACCATAGTCGAAATCGCATTTGCATCCTCTGCATTAACCATCTTCTCTTCCAATGGCAAATTCTCCTTTCTTTCGTTTTCATCTATTTTTGAAACACGTGTCCCACGTGGACGTCCGCCTTTCCCGGTCTTCTTTGCTTCTCCCTTTGTGGAGGTTTCAATTTTTGGGGTCGCTTTTTTGATTTTTTCTTCCATAGAAAAAATCTCCTTTCTTAAAATTTTGTCCGAGTAGATCTGTTTTCTACTCTGCGTTCATTATATCACAAAGTAGAACATTTGTCAACGGATTTTTGGAATTTTCTTTTGTTTTTTTGCAAAAATGTTGAAAATGATTCTATCTCATGGTAAAATAATAAAAAAACTTCGGGGTAATTTATGAATATCGGTCAAAATATTAAGAGAATACGTGAGTCAAAAAAAATGACGCAAGACAAACTTGCATCTATGCTCGGATACTCTCACAAATCATCAATAAACAAAATTGAAATGGGTAAAGCCGACATCTCCGCGACAAAGCTCGTTGAACTTGCAAACGCGCTTGAAGTGTCGCCAAACGAGATTCTCAGATTTGATCTCGGTAATTCGAACTCACAGTTAAATTCAGAACCAAATGATTATATTGACGCTGTGGCAAAAATATACGGCGAAGACGCTGTGTCTTTGATTAAACAATATGACTCTTTGAATGAGATTGGAAAATCTAAAATATCAGAAATGATGGACGATTTGATGAAGATAGACAAGTATATCAAAAAACAAGGAGATTGACCAACATGTACTTTAGCGAAGCATTCAACGTTGATAGAGAAATCATAAATAGATACGGAACTATCGACATATCATTAATATGTGATACTCCTTTATTTATTGACCCTATGCTAATATTCAATAGCAAAAAACCTGCATATAAAAAGTTGCACGATTCAATAATTAGATACTTGCATTTTTTGGCAAAGAAATCTTCTACGACAACTCTATCTGTAGGAGACATTAAAAACTATTATACATTTAAAGAAGTAAAGGAAAACTGGTTGGGATTTTCTCTTTCTGGAAATCGTGGCTTAGCGTTAGGCAAAGATTTTGCAAAATTTTTTTCGGAAAAAATAGCCTTTGCTTTAGATACCCATAATATCTCCTCATCACCACATGTTGAAAAGGTCATGTTGTTATATGATGGAACAGGTAAAGATAAATTAAGCGATTTTACAACAAATCTAATTAAAGGTTATCTTGCCCATTATACAGAATCATTCGCAAAAAAATACATAGATAAAAGTCGCTGTGATTATTTTTATGTTGAAAGAAGTTTCTTTAATTACGAGACCGAAAGTTTTGTTTCCGAACAGTTTTATCTACCATTTATCATAAATAAAAAAGGAAAAAAAGAATATGTTTTATTAACACCTGCCGATATTTTAAGAGAAGATGAAGCGACAATAAATAAAACGGATCTTATTGAAAACAATTTGATGGTAAGAAACTCTATAGACAATGATGTCTTAAGATCTCAAGTGGAGAACTATATTGGCATAGCAATAAGAAATTTTGAAAAAACACATACTGGCAAAAGGCAAGGAATATCTGAAAAACAATATGCGCGCATTGAAAAATATGCCTTTATTAAGGCATTGGAAAAATGGCCTGAGTTATATGACTATTATGTTAAACTTAAAGAGAACGATACTGAAAATGTAATTGCTACTGCTCGATTTGAACGAGATAGAATAAAAGAACAATATATTACGATTGTTGAAAAAATTGTTTCTGATTTTAAACAAAACAATTATATTGTAAATGAAAAAGAGACAGCAATTGATGAAGCGAGAGAACGGATAAGGTTTTTTAAGAATAGAATTGAATTTGGTGGAGTGTATAATTATTTATATTTTAATAATCAACCAATTGAAAGCGAATCAATGCTTCAACATTTATTCAAATTGGTGTGGTGTCGAACAACTTATAATTTTGATTCAGAAGTAAATAATGGAACCGGTCCAGTAGATTTTAAAGTTTCACTCGGAAATGATAATAGCAGTATTGTAGAGTTTAAACTTGCAAAAAACACAAGATTGCCGCGTGTTTTTAATCAGGTCGCATCATATAAACAAGCTAACAATACAAACAATTCTTTAATTGTGATTTTCTTTTTCAATGAAATCGAGCTAAAAAAAGTTCAATCTCTGATAGATGAGTTTAAAATAAAAGATTTGATTGATAGAGATATCTTCTTAATTGACTGCCGTAAGGACAATAAAATGTCGGCATCAAAACTATAACAATCAAAAATCTCAGAAGGAAAAAACGACCGCGTGAGGTGTCTATGAATTTACATATCGCCATCTGCGACGATGACCGAGTACAAACCGAATATATGAAGACCGCCGTAATGACTTGGGCGAAGGACAACGCGCACCTATGCGAGATCGCAACTTTCTCGTCCGCCGAGGCATTTTTGTTCGAATACAGCGAAAACGGCAACTTCGACATACTCCTGCTCGATATCGAAATGGGGCAGATGAACGGCGTCGATCTGGCACGCCGTCTTCGCAAAGACAACGACCGTCTTCAAATCATTTTCGTCACCGGATACGACAAATACATCGCCGACGGCTACGACGTCGCGGCCCTCCACTACCTGATGAAACCCGTCGACAAGGACAAGCTTTTCTCCGTGCTCGACCGCGCGGCAAAACTGATATCCGACCGCGAAAAGATGCTCGTCATCATCGAAAACAAAACATCGGAAAAGATACCTCTCCACAAGATTATATACATCGAGGCGCAGCAAAACTACGTCGTCATACATACTGCCGACGGCGAGCGCCGCGTGCGAGCCGCGCTGTCGGCTGTCGAAAAGCAACTCGACGACGGCTTCTTCCGCACGGGCAAATCGTTCATCGTCGGAATGAGGTACGTTGCGTCTATATCGAAAACCGAAATAAAACTCGACGACGGCACACAAATACCGCTTGGGCGCGGACTATATGACAACGCCCAGCGTGCGTTCATCAAATTCTATTAAGGAGGCAAGTATGCTGTTTCAAAAAATGATAGACCGCCGCATCGACGCGTATCAATCCGACCTTATGGACAAGCACTACGCCGAGGTCGAGAATATGTACCAGCAGGTGCGCGGCTGGCGCCACGACTACCGCAACCATATCCAGACGCTTATGCAGCTTATGAACGAAAAGCAGTACGATGAGGTGAACGCATACCTGAAAAACCTCGGCACCGATCTGAATACCGTCGACACCGTTCTGAAAACGGGCAACATAATGGCGGACGCGATAATCAACTCGAAAATATCCCTCGCCAAAGCGAACAACATCGACGTCAACGCCACGGCGTCGATCCCCGTCGAACTTAAAATCACGGACATCGACCTTTGCGTTATCATAGGAAACCTCCTCGACAACGCCATCGAAGCGTCGGTCAAACTCCACGAGGGCGAGCGAATGATACGCATTTATATCGAGATGAAGAAAAACGCGCTGTATATGTCGTTCACCAACCTCACCGCGACAAAGAAAATGGAAAAGCATAACGGCGTGTTCAAATCGACGAAAGACGGCTCGCACGGCTTTGGGCTGCTCCGCGTCGACAGCATCGTAAAAAAGTACGGCGGCTACATCACTCGTGCGAGTGAGGACGGTGCTTTCACCACCGAAATATTGCTTCCTCAATAACAAAATGTGCATTTCGTCCCCGAAACCGAGCGTTTCGTCCCTGAAATGCACTTTTTATTCTGTTTTGTGGTAGAGTAGCATCAGAAAGGAGTTGAGGTTATGAACAACGCTGAAACCGAAAAGAAAAAGAGGGAAAAAGCACCGAAACCAAAGTTCAATATGTGGCAAAACTCGGCGTGGATGATATCGATAGCGTGGCGATATAAAGAGAAAAAGGTACTTGTGATCGCATTGCTTCAGGTTTTGTTTTACGTTATAAATACTCTGATAGGACTTTACATCACACCGACGGTACTCGCCGAGGTGGAGTCGCACGCGCCGATATGGGAGATAGTCGGCGTTATCGCCGCGTTTGCTGGCGGAATGATGCTTGTAAATGCATTGAACTCATATGTAAATACGAACGCATTTTACGGCAAAATCACGGTAAGGAGCGTGATAATCTCGCTTCTTAACAAAAAGGCGTCGACAACGTCATACCCAAATATGGGGGAGGAAAAATACAAGGAACTTGAAACAAAGTCAACCGAATCGACGGACAACAACCGAGCGGCGACCGAGGGCGTGTGGAACACTATCGTATCATTATTACAGAATATCATCTGTTTTATCATCTATCTTGTGCTTTTAAGCACGGTAAACGTCTACGTTATGCTGATAATAACCGCGACGTCGCTTGTCGGATATTTTGTAAGCAAGCGTCTTAACGAATACGAATACCGCCACAGAAGCGAAAGAACCGTGCCGGGGGCAAAAATCGGTTATGTTGTCAGAAAATCGAGAGAAACGGCGCCCGCAAAGGACATACGCATATTCGGTCTGCGCCCGTGGCTTACCGACGTGTATACCGACGCGATGCGTACCCTTTTCGCGCTGAGAAAACGAGCCGAGGGAGTATATATTTGGTCGAGCATACTCAGCCTTGTGCTGACACTTTTGCGAAACGGAATTGCCTACTCCTATCTTATAAATCTCGCTTTGTCAAACGGACTTTCTGTCTCTGAGTTTCTGCTTTATTTCTCAGCCGTCGGCGGATTTGCAAGCTGGGTGAACGGGATACTCAGAGACTTCGGCACCCTGCACAGACAAAGCCTCGATATTTCGTCGGTGCGGGAATTTCTCGAATATAAAGAACCGTTCAAGTTTGATGACGGCGAGCCGCTCAAATTCGATGAGTTCGGCAAATACGAAATACGCCTCGAAAACGTGTCGTTCAGGTATCCGAACGCGGAAAAAGACGCGCTCTCGCATATAAACCTCACGCTTCGCCCCGGAGAAAAGGTCGCCGTCGTCGGGCTCAACGGCGCGGGTAAAACAACTCTCGTCAAGCTGATATGCGGACTTTACGATCCGACGGAGGGGCGGGTGCTGCTCAACGGCAGGGATATACGCGACTACAACAGGCGCGACTATTACAAAATGTTCTCCGCGGTATTTCAAAATTTCTCGCTTATGGCGGTAAGCGTGGCGGCAAACGTCGCACAAACAGAAGATAACATCGACTTTGCCCGCGTAAAAGACTGTATTTCAAAAGCGGGGCTGACGAAAAAGATAGAATCCCTGCCCGAAAAATACGAATCAAAGCTTAACCGCGAGGTGTATGATGACGCGACAACGCTTTCCGGCGGCGAAACGCAGCGCCTTATGCTCGCACGTGCTCTTTATAAAAATGCGCCGTTTTTGATCCTCGACGAACCGACAGCCGCGCTCGACCCGATAGCCGAATCGGATATGTATAATAAATACAACGAAATGGCGAAAGGAAGAACCTCGGTATATATTTCCCATCGCCTTGCGTCCACGCGCTTCTGCGACAGGATACTTTTCATAAGCGACGCCGTTATTTCGGAAGAGGGCACGCATGACGAGCTGATGCGCACGGGCGGCGGATATGCAAAGCTGTTCGCCGTGCAGAGCAAATACTATAAGGAGGGCGCGGACAATGAATAAAAAATATAAAATGTCGTATCATGACGCGATGAAGATAAACCGCCGCGCACTCGCACTTATGTATAAGCATTTTCCCGGGGCGGTCATGTCTACTTTTGTATCGGCGGTATGGGGCGCACTAACTCCTTATGTGGGTATCTATCTCTCGGCACTTATTATTTCGGAACTTGCGGGAGCGAAAGACAAAAACAGACTTATAACGCTTGTTCTCATATCGCTTATATCGGCTGCGGCGATTTCTCTCGTTTCAGCGCTGATAAACAAGTGGAAAAACGTTAAAAATTCATACAATTGGAACAGAATGTGGAATATCTTTTCACAAAAAATGCTCGACGCCGACTTCGCCGTTGTCGACGACAGCAAGACGCAGGAGCATTTGTCCATCGTTATGCAGAATGAAAACAGCGGCGGCTGGGGACTTACAAGAGTTTTGGGGAACTATTCGAGCCTTATAAGCAACGTCGCGTCGTTTATCGGCGGCATATCGCTGACGGTAACGCTGTTTGTAAGCAGAGTTCCCGAGAGCGCCGGCGGATTTACGGTGCTGAACAGTCCTCTTTTCATCGTAGGGATAACCGCGATACTTATTGCCGTCACACTTATCTCTCCCGCCCTTTCGACGAAAGCCGGCAGCTATTTCGCCAAAAACTCGAAAACGAATAATTATGCCAACAGACTTTTCGGCTTTTTCGGTTTTTTGGGCTTTCTGAACGAAAAGGCGTGCGACGTGCGCATATACGATCAGGAGAAAATGTGCGATAAATATAACCTCGATAAAGAATCTACGTTTGGCTCCGGCGGTCTGTTTGCAAAGATAGCGAAAGAAAAGGAGGGGCCGCTTGCGGCACTGTCGTCCGCAGTATCGGTGTTATTTACGGCGGCTGCCTATGTCTTTGTGTGCTTAAAAGCGTGGGCGGGTGCGTTCGGCGTCGGCGAGATAACGATGTACATCTCCTCGCTCACGCGGCTCTCCGGTGGTCTTTCGGGATTGCTTTCGACTATCGGCGATATGAGAAATAACGCGTCTTTTCTCAAAACGGCGTTTGAATTTCTCGATATTAAAAACCCGATGTACCAGGGCTCGCTTTCGGTTGAAAAGCGCAGCGACAGAAACTATGAAATAGAATTTAGAAACGTGTCTTTCAAATATCCCGGCAGCGACAGTTTTGCGCTGAAAAACGTGAATATGAAATTTCGCATCGGCGAGCGGCTCGCCGTCGTCGGAATGAACGGAAGCGGCAAAACGACATTTATCAAGCTTCTTTGCCGCATGTATGATCCCACCGAGGGCGAAATATTGCTAAACGGGATAAACATAAGAAAATATGATTATTATGATTATCTCTCGGTGTTCTCAGTGGTGTTTCAGGATTTTAATCTGTTTTCTCTCCCGCTCGGGCAAAACGTCGGCGCGGGTGTGAATTATGACCGCGAGCGCGTCGAAAAGTGTCTTAGTGACGCAGGCTTCGGCGAAAGGCTGAAAGAGCTTCCGTTCGGGCTTGAGACATATCTGTATAAAAATATAAGCAAAGACGGAATTGAGATATCCGGCGGCGAGGCGCAGAAGATCGCGCTTGCCCGTGCGCTCTACAAAAATGCGCCGTTCATTATCCTCGACGAGCCGACGGCGGCGCTCGATCCGATAGCCGAAGCGGAGGTCTACTCGAATTTCAACAACATCGTCGGCGATAAGACGGCGATCTATATCAGCCACCGTCTTTCCTCCTGCCGCTTCTGCGACGAGATCGCCGTGTTCGATCAAGGTCAGGTCGTGCAAAAGGGCACGCATGACGCGCTCGTCGCCGACGAGGGCGGCAAATACCACGAACTTTGGTACGCCCAAGCGCAGTATTACACGGAGAAGGAATAGGATAACAAAAGGCGCTCATCGAGCGCCTTTCTACGCGAAGTATTGCATTAAAATGAAAAATATGGTATAATATATACGATCAAACAGTACACTGTTCAAATCACATAAACTATGCTATACTTGTTCTGATATCATAAACATTTTCAAAATAAGGAGTTCTATGAAAGGTGTAATCTACGCACGGTATTCATCAAGCAAGCAGCGCGAAGAGTCGATCGAGGGGCAAATTCGCGAGAATACGGCGTTTGCCGACAAAAACGGAATTGAAATCGTCGGCACGTATATTGACCGCGCGCAATCGGCGAAGACGGACGACCGTCCCGAATTCAAAAGAATGATCAAAGAGAGTTCGTGGAAAAAATACGACGTTGTAATCGTGTGGAAGCTCGACCGATTTGCACGCAACAGATATGATTCCGCCAAGTATAAAGCGATTTTGTCAATTAACGGCAAAAAAGTCATCTCTGCGACCGAAGCAATCTCCGAAGGTCCCGAGGGCGTTCTTTTGGAGTCGGTTCTTGAAGGGCTTGCCGCATATTACTCGGAAGAACTATCCGAGAAAGTCACACGCGGAATGACTGAAAACGCGCTCAAATGCAAATACAACGGCGGCCACGCCGCTCCTTTCGGTTTTTACATAGATTCGGACAAGCATTATCAGATTGACGCTGCCAGAGCGCCCATTGCGCTTGAAATCTTCACACGTTATGCCGATGGCGAATCGATAAAAAGCATTATCGGCGATTTGAACGAGCGTGGCGTTAAAACATCGCGCGGAACGCCATTCAATAAGAGCAGCATAATAAATATGGTTCACAATCGGAACTACATCGGAGAATACCACTTCGGAGAAACGATAATTCCAAACGGCATCCCGGCGATCATTCCGGAGGAAACATTCAACAAGGCGACGGAAAGAGCAGACATCAACAAACACGCGCCCGCGCAACACAAAGCAAGGGAAAGATACATACTTACGACAAAACTCTACTGCGGTGAATGTATGTCGATGATGGTCGGCGACAGCGTAAACAAAAAAGACCGCACATACAGATATTACAAATGCTCATCGGCAAAACGGCACGAATGCGACTTGAAACCGGTGCGAAAAGAGCTAATCGAAGATTACGTTATCAGAAAAACGATGGAAAGCATCTCGGACGACAAAACGATGACCGCCATTGTCAACAGAATAATGAAAATCTACGACAAGGAAAACACGATAATTCCGGCTCTCGAAGAACAGCTAAAAGAAACGCGGTCATCAATTGAAAACATTTTGAAAGCGATCGAATCGGGCGTGTTCACAAAGTCGACGAAATCACGGCTGGAAAAGCTCGAAGCCGAAGAAGAGGCGCTTGAAAAAGAGATCGATGATGAAAAATACAACAGACCGCCTCTTACAAAAGAGATGGTTTGGTTTGTCATTGATAAGTACCGCAATCTCGATATGACCATCGAAAAAGAACGCGAAAAACTTATTGACGGGCTTGTCGGAAGGATTCTCCTCTTCGGTGACGGGCGTCTTATCATAACGTTCAACTACAAAAACGAGCCCGTTGAAACAACGCTTGACGAGATAATCGCCGCCGCAACATCAAGTTCGGATATTAACAACTTTGGTTCACCATAAAAGAAACCTCTTTTGTCTACCATGATAAAAGAGGTTTTTTCAACCAAAACCACCTTGTCGAGTGGGTGAAATCGTCTCAACGGCGGGGTAATTGCCCTGCGGGGCAGTGAAATCAAGATTTGGAGAGCACAAATGAATCGTGAAGATGCTTTTTATTACGAAAATCTATTAGTTATTGGATTTTCGGATGAATACGATAAATGGCTAAATTCCCTTCTTGAAACAGAAAACCCGTTAAGTGGTATTACCCTAGACTTGGCTAATTGTGGAGCTGAAAAAAATAAAACCATTTCTGTCCTCAGGCAATATCGATTAGAGCAGCCAATTGATGAAAAGAATGTTTGCAGAAGATTGAGACTGTTTTTAAAGACATCATATGATTCCGGACAAATGGAAAAAGGTCAAGTCGTTTCTGCTATGTATACGGTCGCTTCGCACATTGGAGGCCCTGGGAATTTTGATATTGAAATATGGGGCGATATGTTCTATTTTGATGATTATTATTCTTTGGCAAAAGAAGGTATACTTGCTTGGGAAGGTTTTGATAAAGCGTTTTTTGCTTATCTGAATGATGGCATATCATTGGATTCCGAGAAAATTTGGGGTTATAACAAGAAATTAACTTTTTTCCAGCGAATTAAACGTTTTTTAAAAAAATGAGTAATCGACAAATTCAGGTTGTAGAGGTGGCAGGCATGTACCTTTTAGGTAGTTTTACCTCAGTTTCGTACCTTTTGGGTAGTCTTTCACAGAAAAAACCTCGCTTCGGCGAGGTTTTTTCAGTTTTATTAGCCCGCGGCGATTTTTCCGCTTGTCACTCATATTTTTCGTTTTCAAGATATTCTTCAAGCGTAAGTCCGCTTTCCGCGATTTTCTTTGCCGCGTCGCCGACAAATCTGAAATGCCACGGTTCAAACCCGTAACCGGTGACGTCCTCTTTGCCGCGAGGATACCGCAAAATAAAACCGTAGTTTGCCGCGTTCTCGCACAGCCATAAAAACTCCTCCGTTTCCGAAAACGATACTTCTGCCGACGGAAGCGTGTGCATATCGACAGCAAGCCCCGTGTGATGCTCGCTGAAACCCGGCGGCGCCACGTACTTTTCGGTAAGGCGCGTCGCCTCGCTTTCGCTCTTGCCCTTTGAAATATAGTAAGAACGGCGAAGATCGTATATTTCTTTTTGGTATTTTTCCGAACGGTAGCCACTTGTTACAGTGATGTTGTACCCCGCGTTGTCGGCGTCGAAGAGCAGGGCGTCGAGCGCGCGGGCGGCGTCCTTTTGAAGATACTGAACGCTTCTTCCGTCGCGCCTTGTGTGATAGATCGGCTCAAGCTCTGATATCACCTGACTTTCGTATTCAGGGGAGATTTTATGATCTTTGTTCACAAGAACCGTGTATTTGTCGGCGGGCGGCAAAACAATTGACGAAATGATCAAAAGCGCACATAACAGATTCATATAATCACCTCATCGGTATTATTTGAAAAAAGCGCGCGATTATGCAAAAAAACAAGCGCCCATGGGCGCTTGTTTTATTTTTGCTTTATCAGTCGTAAAGCTCTTTGAGCTTCTGAAGTCTGTCGTACTTCGCAGCGGCGTTTTCTTTGCCTTTTTCAAACAGGACTTCCGCTTTCTCGGGGAAGGACTGAACAAGGCGAGCGTAACGTGTTTCCGTCTTGATGAAGTCGATGTAGTCTGCGCTCGGAGCCTTCGAGTCGATGGTGAGCTTGTGCTCTGCCGTCGGGTTGTATCTGAACATCTGCCAGTAACCTGCCTCAACAGCTTTCTTCATCTCGCTCTGGCAGTTCTGCATACCGCCTTTAAGGCCGTGCATCTCGCAAGGAGCGTAACCGATGATAAGCGACGGGCCCTTGTAAGCCTCTGCCTCTGTAAGAGCTTTGAGGAGCTGGTTCATATCAGCGCCCATAGCTACCTGAGCAACGTAAACGTAACCGTAAGACATAGCGATCTGAGCAAGATCCTTCTTGCCGATAGCCTTGCCGGCTGCCGCAAACTGAGCCACCTGACCGATGTTGGAAGCCTTGGACGCCTGGCCGCCGGTGTTGGAGTAAACCTCGGTATCGAATACCATAACGTTTACGTCCTCGCCCGATGCAAGCACGTGATCAAGGCCGCCGAAGCCGATATCATAAGCCCAGCCGTCGCCGCCGAAGATCCACATGGACTTCTTTGCGAGGTAATCTTTTCCGTCGAGTATCTTCTTGACTGTGTCGCAGCCGCTCTTGTCACAAGAACCGACGCAGGACTCGAGCATCTTGACAAGCGCGTCCGTTGCGGGGCCGTTTGCCTTGCCGTCGTCAACTATGTTGAGGTATGCGTCAACGATCGCCTGTTTTTCAGGCTCTGCGCTGTAGTCGAGTGATTTAACGTAACCGATCAGGCGGTTGCGTATCGTCTTCTGACCGAGGTACATACCGAGACCGTGCTCTGCGTTGTCCTCGAACAGAGAGTTGCCCCAAGCCGGGCCTTTGCCGCTTTCCTTGTTCACCGTGTACGGTGTTGCGGGAGCGGAGCCGCCCCAAATGGACGAACAACCCGTTGCGTTGGAGATATACATTCTCTCACCGAAGAGCTGTGTTATGATGCGCGCGTAAGATGTTTCGGCGCATCCTGCACAAGAGCCCGAGAACTCAAGCAGAGGCTGCTTGAACTGCGAGCCTTTGACAGTGTTGTTTACAAGCTCCTTCTTCTCGGAAACGTGTGCAACTGCATAATCGAAAGCTTCCTGCTGGAACAGGCCTTTCTCCTGGTGTACCATTTCGATGGCTCTCTTCTCGGGAGTGCCGTCCTTGTCTGCTTTCGCGGTAACAGGGCAGGCTTTAACGCAAAGCGTGCATCCCATGCAGTCGAGGGCGGATACGGTCATGGAGAACTTGTAATCCGTCTTGATAACGGGCTTTTCCGTGAAGAGCGTCGATGCGGGAGCGTTTGCGGCTTCCTCGGCTGTCATAGCTGCCGGACGGATAGCTGCGTGCGGGCATACGAATGCGCAGTTGTTACACTGGATGCAGTTTTCCGGATGCCACAGCGGAACGTAAACGGCAACGCCGCGTTTCTCGTAAGCCGCGGAACCCTGCGGGAGAGTACCGTCAACGTACTTTGTGAATGCGGAAACGGGGAGTGAGTCGCCCTTCATTTCGCCAACGGGAGTTACGATGTTGTTTACAAAATCAACAAGCTCGGGGCGCGTTCCTTCCGCTTTTGCTCTCGGAGCGTCCTTGCCGGCGTTCTTCCAGGATTCGGGAACGTTTACCTTGACGAAGGCGTCAGCGCCGGCGTCGATAGCCGAGTAGTTGAGGTCGACCATAGCCTGTCCTTTTTTGATGTAGGACTTATAAGCCATCTTCTTCATATATTCGATAGCTTCATCCTTCGGGAGTATTCCCGCAAGAGCGAAGAATGCGGACTGAAGAACCGTGTTCTTGACTTTCGGATTTCCTATCTTATCCGATGCGATGGACGTTGCGTTGATGATATAGAAGTTTATGTTGTTGTTTGCGATGTAAGACTTAACGGAGTTCGGCAGATTTTCGTCAAGCTCGCTCTCGGACCAGCTGCAGTCGAGAAGGAACGTGCCGCCCGGTTTTACGTCGCTTACCATGTCGTACTTTCTGAGGTACGCCTGGTTGTGGCACGCAACGAAGTTCGCCTTTGTGATGTAATACGGGCTCTTGATGGGCTCGTCGCCGAAACGAAGGTGAGAGATCGTGATGCCGCCTGTCTTCTTTGAGTCATACTGGAAGTAAGCCTGAATGTACTTGTCCGTATGGTCGCCGATGATCTTGATGGAGTTCTTGTTCGCGCCGACAGTGCCGTCGCCGCCGAGTCCCCAGAATTTGCAGGAGATCGTGCTCTTTGCAGCCGTGTCGGGAGCGGGTTTCTCTTCAAGAGATCTGCCCGTTACGTCGTCAACGATGCCGATCGTGAAGTTTTTCTTCGGCTCGTCTTTCGCAAGATTGTCATAAACCGCGAAAATGGAGGTGGGAGTCGTATCCTTTGAGCCGAGGCCGTAACGACCGCCGACTACCTTTGCGCATACGCCCTCTGTTGCGAGCGCCGTAACAACGTCGATGTAAAGCGGCTCGCCGAGCGATCCGGGCTCTTTCGTTCTGTCAAGAACAGCGACTTTCTTAACTGTCTTAGGCAGAACTTCAACAAGCTTCTTCGCAACGAACGGACGGTAAAGTCTTACCTTGATAAGACCGACCTTTTCGCCCTTTGCGTTGAGGTAATCTATAACCTCTTCGATAACGTCGCAAACGGAACCCATAGCAACGATAACGCGGTCAGCGTCCGGCGCGCCGTAGTAGTTGAACAGCTTGTAGTCTGTGCCGATCTTGGCGTTGACTTTGTTCATGTATTCTTCAACGATCTCGGGGAGCTTGTCATAGTACGTGTTGCAAGCTTCTCTGTGCTGGAAGAAGATGTCTCCGTTTTCAGCCGAGCCGCGAAGTACGGGATGCTCGGGGTTGAGCGCTCTCTCGCGGAACGCCTTAACAGCGTCCATGTCTACCATTTCTTTAAGGTCTTCGTAGTCCCAAGCCTCGATCTTCTGAATTTCGTGCGATGTACGGAATCCGTCAAAGAAGTTGAGGAACGGAACGCGTCCCTTTATCGTGGAAAGGTGAGCGACAGCACCGAGGTCCATGATCTCCTGCTGGTTTGTTTCGGCAAGCATTGCAAAGCCTGTCTGACGGCAAGCGTAAACGTCGCTGTGGTCGCCGAAGATGTTCAGCGCGTGGGAAGCAACGCAGCGTGCCGATACGTGAATAACGCAGGGAAGAAGCTCACCGGCGATCTTGTACATATTCGGGATCATAAGAAGAAGTCCCTGGGATGCCGTGTACGTCGTTGTAAGCGCACCTGCCGCAAGGGAACCGTGAACAGCGCCTGCCGCGCCGCCCTCGGACTGCATCTCTACGACCTTGACGTTGTCGCCGAAGATGTTTTTGGCGGGCTGACCGAAAATGTTTTTGTCGGTCGCCGACCATGTGTCTGTTACTTCAGCCATCGGGCTTGAAGGTGTGATGGGGTAAATAGCGGCAACCTCGGTAAACGCGTACGATACGTGCGCGGCGGCGGTGTTGCCGTCCATGGAAATTTTCTTTCTTGCCATGAATCAATATCCTCCATTTTTATTTTTTTGAGTATGAAATCCTCATCCAACTGTAAAGTATATCATAAAAATACCCAAAAGTAAAGGGATAATTAAATAATTATATAAAATTATTTTTCGCGCGATCATCTACTTGTAAAAGAGAAAAAAGTGTGATAGAATATGAGTAATATGTAAAAAACGGAGAGAAAAATGAAAACTTTATTTATTGTCGACGGCAACTCCATAATGAACCGCGCGTTTTTCGGCGTAAAATTGCTTCAAACAAAGGACGGCGTGTTTACAAATGCGACATACGGCACGGCGACGATGATCTATCGCCAGCTTATGCAGCTGAACCCCGACTATTTTGCCGTGGCGTTTGACGTTCACGCGCCGACCTTCCGCCACCAAATGTTTGACGGATACAAGGCAAACCGCCACGGGATGCCCGACGAGCTTCGCGCGCAGGAGGAGTACGTTCACAAGTGCTTTTCTCTTATGGGCGCGCACATAATAGAGCTTCCCGGGCACGAGGCGGACGATATCCTCGGCACCGTTTCCGCAATGGCGGAAAAGGACGGCGACGTTAAGTCGTACATCTTCACGGGCGACCGCGACTCGCTTCAGCTCATTTCGGATAAAACAAACGTCATACTCGCCACAAACGCCGAGCCGGTCCTTTTTGACGAGGCGAAATTCATCGAAAAATACGGCGTTTCACCGTCGCAGTTCGTCGACGTAAAGGCGCTGATGGGCGACAGTTCGGACAACATTCCCGGCGTGCGCGGCATAGGCGAGAAAACGGCGCTTTCGCTTATCGCGGAGTATGGCTCGCTTGATGGTATTTATGCCGATTTTGATGATAAAAAATTCACCCCGTCGGTAAAGACAAAGCTCGCGGACGGGAAAGAGAGCGCGTATATGTCGCAGACGCTCGCACGCATCGAGCGGGACGCGCCGACAGGGCTTTCGCTTTCCGATATAGAGTATCACGGCTTTGACAAGGCGGGACTTCGCGCACTGTTTGAGCGGCTTGAATTTTCGGCGCTGATAAAGAAATTCGGCCTTGACGAAATAGAAGAGAAGGCGGAGAAAAAAGCAGGCTTTTGCATTGTGCCGCCGGATGAAATAAAAAAAGATCTCGTTTCGTTTTACCCCGATTTTGAAAACGAAAAATACTATATAAGCGACGGGGAGAACGTTTCGGAATGCGACCTTCAAGGCGCGCTTGAAATACTGAAAAACGCAGACGCCGTCGCACTTTACGACAAAAAATCACTTATGCACGCGCTCGATGCGCGCGGCGTCGTATTTGATATCACGTGCGACGACGTTATGATAATGGGGTACGTCATTTCAGCGAGCGAAAACGACTATTCGCTCGACAAGCTCATCTCCCGCGCGTTTGTCAGCGAGGCAAAAAGCGGCGCCGAGTACGCATACTATATAAGCGCGCTGCACGGGGAATATCTCGGCCGCTCGCGCGACGTCGATATAAAGCTTTACCGCGATATCGAGCTTCCGCTTTGCGACGTTCTTTACAGAATGGAAAAGGTAGGGTTCCTTGTCGACGTTTGTGAGCTTGAAAAGTTTTCCCGGCGTCTCGGCGCGATGCAGACCGAATATGAACAGCGCATATTTATGCAGGCGGGAACGGAGTTCAACATAAACTCGCCAAAGCAGCTCGGCGTCGTATTGTTTGAAAAAATGGGGCTTCCGTCCGGCAAAAAAACGAAGAGCGGCTACTCCACAAGCGCGGAAGTGCTTGAAAAGCTGCGCCCCTTTAGCGACATCATCGACGATATCCTCGAATACCGCCAGGTCGGCAAGCTGAAAAGCACTTACGCCGACGGCCTTACCCGCGCCGCCGACGAAAAGTGCCGCGTTCATACGTCGTTCCGTCAGGCGCTGACGGCGACGGGCAGACTATCGTCGACAGAGCCGAATTTGCAGAACATCCCGATAAAGACCGATCTCGGCAGGGAATTCCGCCGCTATTTCGTCGCAAGCGACGGATATACGCTTATCGACGCGGACTACTCGCAGATCGAGCTTCGCCTGCTTGCCGCCATATCGGGCGACGAGAACATGATCGACGCGTTCAATTCCGGCTACGATATTCACACGGCGACGGCAATGCGCGTGTTCGGAGTTTCCGCCGAGGGCGTGACGGTTCCGCTTCGCAAGCGCGCAAAGGCGATAAATTTCGGCATCGTCTACGGCATGGGCGACTTCTCGCTTGCCGCCGATCTTCACGTATCAAAGCGAGAGGCGGCGGAATATATCGAAAGCTATTTCAGAACGTACCCCGGCGTGCGCGCATATCTTGACGATATAGTTTCGCGCGCGCACAAGGATAAATATGTCGAAACGCTTTTCGGCAGGCGCAGATACATCCCCGAAATATCATCGACACGAAAGCCCGAGGTCGCATTCGGCGAGCGCGTGGCGATGAACAGCCCCATTCAAGGGACGGCTGCCGACATTATCAAGCTCGCTATGGTGAACGTTGACAAAAAGCTGCGCGACTGCGGCTATGACGCGCGCCTTATCCTTCAAGTCCACGACGAGCTTATCATCGAGGCGGCGGAAAAGTGCGCCGATGATGTTGCGTCACTGCTCAAAGAAGAAATGGAAAACGCCGTAAAGCTTGCCGTTCCGCTGACGGTCAGCATCGCGCAAGGGAAAACTTGGTACGACGCAAAATAGAATAAAAACACAAAAACCTCCGAAAAATACGAAAAAACGGAGGTTTTGTTTATGAAAACTATTATTGCCGGTATTATTGCCGCGGCAGCGCTTGTGGGGAATACCTCACCGTCGGCGTCAGATGCGCTCACAATGGTGATGAACGCAGTCGGCAACGATTGCGAGCGGGTGCAGATAGCGCAGGTCAGCGCCGACGAGTGCTATTCGCTCGGGCTTTGCGAGGACGATTTTTCGTCCGTTATTTCGGCGGCGATGACGATAGAGAACGACGCCGACGGAAGCGCCAAGGCCGTCATTATCACGGACAGCAAAAAGAGCGCGAAGGCGCTTTTTGAAAAAATGTGGAAAAACTACGAATTTGCCGCGTGCGACAACGCAAAACGGATCGTGTTCATCTGCTCGGGCAGCGCCGTCGCGTTCTTTAAGGGCGACACCGAAAACGTCGACGCGTACAGTCGCGCCTTCGGCGATCTGTTCGGCATAAAAGGGCTGAAAATAATCAAAAATACGGCAAAATATGATAAAGGCTATTGATTTTTTCGCTTTCGTATGATAATATTATCTCAACAGAGTAGGTAGCAGCGCGTCAAGTGCCGAAAATACGGGGAGTTGATTTTCGGACGAAAACTTTTGTTGCGGTGCCGCTTCCGCATCCCACTGTTGACATTCGGCGATAACGCCTCTTTTGTCACATCCGATGAGGAAATTCTGTGATGAAGGAGGTGTTTTTTATGTCATCGAAAAGCTCCGTTTTGATCAAACGGATAACGATAACCGCCGTTATGACGGCGATGGCCGTCGTTGTAAAATGCGTGTTCAAATTTGCGCTGACGATCCCTGTTTTCGGCGTTCAGCTGAGCTTTGGGGGGATATTCACATTCTTTCCGGCGATACTGTTCGGCCCGATATACGGGGGCGTTGCAAGCGCGCTTACCGATCTTCTCGGGGCGCTTATCGCGCCGACGGGCGCTTACATACCGTGGCTCACCGTCACGGCGTTTGCGGGCGGCGTGATCAAAGGGCTTATCTGGAAATGGCTGAAAAAGGGAATGAGCAAAAAGCTGACCGTCGCGCTTGCCTCGGTGATGCTTTTTGTCGGAGTTGTCGGCGCGTCGTTTACCGTTGCGCTGAACGCCGACGGGGTGATGCACGGCGTCGCCGCCTCGCAGACAAGTCTGCCCGAAAAAGCCGCGGTTGAGCAAATGGTCGAGGACGGCACGCTCTCGCCGCTTTCCCGCGCCGCCGTTTCGCTTGCAAAATACAACAAAAACACGGAGAAAAACCCCGATAATTACAGGAAATACCTTGCGACCGACATAAATCTGCTGACGCTCGGGCTTGAAATTACGGCGCTTGTCGGGATAGCCGTCGTTGTCGGCGCGTATTTCATCGGCAGAAAAAAAGAGGACGGCGGCATTTCATACCCGAAGATATTCGCCTCTATCCTCGGCGCGGGACTTATTGTGACGACGGTGAACACGTTTATTCTGAAAGCGTTCATTTCGTCGTATGCCGAGCGCGCAGTGCTTATTTTGTGGGTGCCGCGCGTTTGCGAGGAGGTTCTGATATGCGCCTTGCAGGGAGTTTTGATCTCGCTTCTTTACGGAGTGCTGAAACGAACGAAAATACTTGATAAAATATGAAAAAAGCCCGCAGACGCGGGCTTTTTTTATTTGACGTATCCGAGTTTATCAAGCCAGTATATGACGTGAGACGCAAAGCCGTGGCAAAGACTGCCGTTGATGTCGACCTTTTCCCACAGAGTTCCTGTCGAACGTGCCATATCGAGAAAATATCCGCGGATGTTTTGAAGCAGCTTTTCGTCCTCGCCGTATTTTGACATCATTTCAAGGCGGATGTAGTTGCCGATGAACATATTTGCAGGGTAGACCTCGCTCCATTTGCCCGTTTTTGCGCGCTCGGGGCCGAAATCTTCCATCAGTATGCTAAAAAGCTCAGGTCGGGTTTCGGGCGTCGCCGTTCCGCAGAAAAACGCGTAATTCTGGCAGCTTTCCGTAAACTGTCCCGAAAGCACGAGCCTGCCGTCTTTCCTCACCGCGTTGTCGCAATAAAACGGACCGACGTACGAAAGCTCGTTTACCGCTTTGTGTATGCGCGCCGCCTTTTCGGAAAGAGCGATATCATCGAACATTCTCGCGGCGCATTCAAGCGTTGCCGCATAGAGCATATTGGTGGGGAAGCTTACGTCCTGCGTAAGCTCGTTTGACTTTGACCAGTCGACGAACACCCATTGCTCGAGCTTTTCGAGAAGCTCGTATTCGTTCTCGAATTTCTCAAAATAACGAAGCATTTTATAAATCTTCGGTTTTGCGAGCGCGAGCAGCTCGTCGTCGCCCGTCCTTTTGTAGTATTCCTCAAGCTCAAGCACGTAGAACATATCCCAGTTCGGTATGTACGAGCCGCTGTAATGATCGGCGGGATAGCACATCGGCAGTATCCCGTCGGGCAGGGCCGTGAAAGAGTCGGGCAAGAGGAAGTTTTCAAGAAAATTATGCTCAACCTCACTTCCGCCGGTCAAAATCTTTTCGACCCGCGCCGTGAAGAAGCTGTCGCAAAGCCAGCCTGCGCGCTCGCGCGACGGGCAGTCGAGAAACGCCGTAAACGTGTTCTGCCGGTATGTTTCGACGGCGGCGTCAAATATCTCGCAAAGCTCGCCGTCGCCCACGCATTTGCGGCTTGTGCCGATAGCGCCGAAGAAACGCGAGCCGAATTTTTTCACCGTGATATCGTTGCCAACGGCGTGGATCTTTACGTATTTGCAGGTGTACGGCTCAAATGACGAGAGCTTGTAAGAACCGGCTTTGACACGGAAGATCATCCCGGCGTACGAACTCATTCGGCGGTAGTTCACGTCGCCGTTATAAAGCATTTCGTCGTATGTCAGAACTACCGACGCGTCCTCTTGGCACTCAACTTCAAATTCAAACGCGCCCGTTGTGTTTATGCCGAAATCGACAATGGCGAACTCGCCGCTCTTTATCGTGAAGTTTTCAGCAGGTTCGCTGACAGAGTGAGTTTCAACCGTATCTATATTGCGCACGTACATCGCAGCGTTTGCGTGAAGCTGCGAAAGCTTGTATCCGTTATATTCTTTGCCGCTTGCGTACTTTCTGCCGACCTCGGTTATCGTTCGGTTGAAGCGCATCTCGTCGCCGTGCGAGCCGAACTCGTATTTGCCGCGTAAAACAATGCTTTTCGCCGCTCTGAGCGGGTACTCGGTATATCCGCATCCGCGCTCGATGTATTTTTTCTCGCCGACAAGCTCGGTGTCGACAAGCGGCACGCCCGATATGTCGGGCGACGAGAAAAATCTCTCGCTGTCGCCGTTGACGTTATAAACCTCGGCAAAAGTGCGCTGATAGCTGAAACGGTTGACCTTTTCCACGTGTTCGGTGAATCTTTTGCATATAAAGCCGCTATCACCCGTCGCCGCGACGACCCTGCCGCCCGATATTATTTCCGCCGTCAAAAACGACGGCTGATCGAGGTGGTAAAAACTGCAAACGTTGTATCCCGCGACAGTTATGGTTATGATGTTTTTGCCCTCTTTGAGATACGGCGCAAGGTCGAGCGAGTCGACTCTGAAAAATCCGTGCGCCGATCTTGCCGGGCCGAACGCGACAAAATCGCCGTTTACTCGCACCGTGTATGCAGATGAGCCTGTAAGCACCAGCTTGTCGTCGCCGGTTTTGATCACTTCCGCACGGAAAATAAGCCAACGGTTCATAACGTTTTCGCTTTGGACCTCCCAAACGGCGCGCGCCGCTTTGAACGTAAATTCTTTCATGTCTGCCTCCGCTTTTTTTATCCGATTAAGATTATACATTCGTTGCCCGCCCGTGTCAACATCGATTTTTGATCTCGATTATTTTTTTGCGGTTTCTTTACATAAAATTTTTGATTTTTTATTGTTTTTTTGCGAAAATCGGGTATAATGTAACTAAACCAAGAAGGGAAAAGAGAACAAAATGCCGAAAGTAATTATAATCGGCGGGGGTGTTTCGGGACTTTCCGCAGGGATCTATTCAAGAATAAACGGGCTTGACGCTGTTATATGCGAAAAGCACTTCAAAGCGGGCGGCAACCTCACGGGGTGGGATCGCTCGGGATACCACATCGACAACTGCATCCACTGGCTTACAGGCACAAATCCGAGTACTGACACATATCGTATGTGGGAGCAGCTCGGCGCCTTGGGCGACGTTCAGATATATCAGGGAGAGAGCCTTTTTACCTGCGAGCGCGACGGACAAACGCTTTCGATGAGCCGCAACATAGACAAGTTCCGCGACGATATGCTGAAATTATCGCCAGCCGATGAAAAAGAGATAAATTCGTTCATCAAGGCGGTAAAAGCGATACAGGGCATCGCCGGGATAGCGGGGGAGAACCACAACGAAAAAATAAGCGCCGGTCAGCTTGTTTCTGCGGCGCCGCACCTCTTGAAGCTGTATAGGCTTACAACAGGCGAGCTTGCGGCGCGTTTTGAGCATCCGCTGATAAAAGATTTTTTCACGGCTTTCTTTACCGACAAATTTATGGCGCTTATGCTTGCGTTTGTCTGCGCGCATTACTGCGGCGATAACGGCGGAGTTCCCGTCGGCGGCTCGACGGCGATGGCGCAGAGAATGGCAGACCGTTTTGAAAGCCTTGGCGGAGATATGCGGCTTTGCAAAGAGGCGAGCAAAATCAACTTCGACGGCCGCCACGCAAGCTCCGTAACGTTTACCGACGGCACGACGATCGACGCGGACTACGTCATCGTAACGACCGATCCGGCGATGACTTTCGGAAAGCTCCTCAATATAAAGATGCCGAAAAGCCTTGCAAAGCAGTACAAAAAGAGCGAATATATGCGTTTTTCGAGCATTCAGTCGGCGTTTTCGTGCGATACGGACACGCTCCCGTTCAAAGGCGATTATGCGCTTGAAATTCCGCCCGAGTACCGTTTGCGCCTCGGCGCCCAAAACGTGATGGTGCGCGAGTTTTCGCACGAAAAGGACTTTTCGCCGAGCGGCAAGAGCCTTATTCAGGCCATGGCGTTCTGCGGCGAGGACAAGGCAAAGAAGTTTATCGAGCTGAGAGAAAACAGGGAAGAATACGCAAAACGCAAGCGCAGACTCTCGGAGATCATCTCCTCGCTTATCGAGGAAAAATTCCCCGAGCTTAAAAACAAGCTGAACTGCCTTGACGTGTGGACGCCCGCGACGTACAGAAGATACGTCGGTTCTGAAATGGGCTCTTGGATGAGCTTTGCTCTCTCGTCCAATGCGCCGCCGCTCAGAAAGAAAAATCTTATCCCGGGGCTTGACAACGTAATTATGGCGTCGCAGTGGCTGATGTCGCCGGGCGGACTTCCGATCGCCGCAGACGGCGGACGGATAGCCGTTGAAACGATAATGAAAAAAGAGCGCAAAAAATTCAAAATGTAAATAAAAAAGCACCCTTGCGGGTGCTTTTTTTGATCGGATTATCAGCCGAGTTCTGCGAAGTATTTGATCGTGCGTACCATCTGGCTTGTGTAGGAGTTCTCGTTGTCATACCACGAAACTACCTGAACCTGATACGTGTCGTCGTCAAGCTTTGCAACCATTGTCTGCGTTGCGTCGAAGATGGAGCCGTATGTCGAGCCGATAACGTCGGACGAAACGATAGCGTCCTCGTTGTAACCGAAGGAAGCGGAAGCTTTTGCCTTCATAGCAGCGTTGATGCTGTCAACAGTTACGTCTTTGCCCTTAACAACTGCGACAAGGATCGTTGTGGAACCCGTGGGAACGGGAACACGCTGAGCGGAGCCGATGAGCTTGCCGTTAAGCTCAGGGATAACAAGGCCGATAGCCTTAGCTGCGCCTGTCGAGTTCGGAACTATGTTAACAGCTGCTGCGCGCGCACGGCGGAGATCGCCTTTACGGTGCGGGCCGTCGAGGACCATCTGGTCGCCTGTATATGCGTGAACCGTCGTCATGATGCCGCTCTGGATCGGGAAAGCGTCGTTGAGAGCTTTTGCCATCGGAGCGAGGCAGTTCGTTGTGCAGGATGCCGCGGAGATGATCTTGTCTTCTTTTGTAAGTGTGTTTTCGTTAACGCTGAAAACGATCGTGGGAAGGTCTTTGCCCGCGGGAGCGGAGATAACTACCTTCTTTGCGCCGGCGTCGATGTGCGCCTGCGATTTAGCTTTTGTTGTGTAGAAGCCCGTGCATTCGAGAACTACGTCAACACCGAGTTCACCCCAAGGAAGCTCTGCCGCATTCGGCTTTGCGTAAATGGTGATCTCTTTTCCGTCTACCGTGATGGAGCCGGGTACTACTACTGTTTTGCCGTCCTCGGCGAACTGCGGCTCTTTGGACGATACTGTGTGTCCCTTTGCAACGTAGCTGCCCTGGGACGAGTCGTATTTCAGAAGATGAGCGAGCATTGCGGGGCTTGTAAGGTCGTTGATTGCGACGATCTCATAACCCTCTGCGCCGAACATCTGACGGAACGCAAGGCGGCCGATTCTTCCGAAGCCGTTGATAGCAACTTTTACTGACATTTTTTATTCCTCCATAAATGTGAATTTTAATTTGGTGGAAAAACTTTTTTCCATACACAATCATTTTAACCTAAATCGCAAAAATAAACAAGAGGTTTTTGAAAAATAATTCAAAAAAATAAAAATTCTCCGTAAAATACATATTTTATTGCGGCAAGGTGAATTTTCCCGTGCTATTTTGCACAAAATATGCGTGAAAGGGGATGATTTTACGACAAATACCATGAGCCACGACGAGATGCTTCTCGACGAGATCTACAAAAGCGTAACGATGGGGAGCGATTCCGTTTCCACTCTGATCGGAAAAACGACTGACACGGCGATGAAAAAAGACCTTACCGCGCAGCTTGAAGGGTATCAGCGTTTTGCCAACACGGCAAGGGAAAAGCTTGAAGCGCAGAATATGAAAGTGAAGGAAAGCGGCGTGTTCACGAAAATGTCGGCTGAGGTGGCGCTGAACATGACGACGCTTGTCGACAACTCAACGACGAAGATCGCCGAAATGATGATAAACGGCTCGACGATGGGCGTTATCGAAATAACGCGCAAACTGCGCGAAACGCCAAACGCCGCCGATGACACAAAAAAGGTCGCGTCTGACTTCGTTACGTTTGAAGAAAACAACATCGACAAAATGAAAACGTATCTGTAAGCGGCAAAAAGTCCGATCGGTATCGGACTTTTTTGTTTTATTTCACGATATCCCCTTGCGGATTTTTAATTTTTATGTATAATAGTATTTTAGATAGATATGCCTATATAAATTTATCTTCGGAGGATTCGCAATGTACAGAAAAAAAGAATGTATCGCAATGCTTCTTGCGGGAGGGCAAGGCAGCCGTCTTTACGTGCTGACAGAGAAAAATGCCAAACCCGCCGTTCCGTTTGGCGGAAAATATCGCATAATTGATTTTCCGATGTCCAACTGTGTGAACTCCGGCATTGATACCGTCGGCGTCCTTACCCAGTATCAGCCGCTCGTTCTTAACGAATACATAGGCAACGGACAACCTTGGGACCTTGACAGAGTTCACGGCGGCGTTATGGTGCTGCCTCCTTATCAGGGAAAGAAATCGTCGGACTGGTATCGCGGAACGGCGAACGCCATCTATCAGAATATGGCTTTCATACGCAGATACAGCCCGGATTACGTCCTTATCCTTTCGGGCGACCACATATATAAAATGGACTATTCCGAAATGCTCGACCTTCACAAAAAGAGCAACGCGGACTGCACCATAGCGGTGCTTGAGGTTCCGATGGAGGAAGCGCACCGCTTCGGAATACTCAGCACGGACTCAGAGGGACGCATAACGGAATTTGAGGAAAAACCGAAAGAGCCGAAATCGAACAAGGCTTCGATGGGTATATACATATTCAGCCGCGAGGTGCTTGAAGAATACCTCACGCGCGACGAGCTTGATCCGAACTCGTCCAACGACTTCGGCAAGAACGTCATCCCCGCAATGCTTTCCGACGGCAAGCGGATGTTCTCATATACGTTTGACGGATATTGGAAAGACGTCGGCACGATACAGAGCTTGTGGGAAGCGAATATGGACCTTCTCGGCGAAAAACCGAACTTTGATATTCACGACAAGAACTGGCGCATTTTCTACCGCAACAACGCGGAGCCGCCCCAGTTCATACGCGACGGCGCCATCATTGACAATTCGCTTATCACCGAAGGATGCGACGTTGCGGGAACGGTCATAAATTCCGTGATCTCAAGCGGCGTTAAGATAGAAGCGGGCGCGGTCGTGCGCGACAGCGTAATTATGAGCGGCGTTACGGTAAAATCGGGCGCTGAGATCGACTACTCGATCATCGACGCCGACACCGTGATCGAGCGCGACGCCGTTGTCGGCGAAAAGCTCGGAAATGGCGCAAAGATAACGGTCATAGCGTCGGGCATCGAGATCCCGCAGGGCAAAACGGTCGCCGCAGGCTCGATGATAGACCGCTCTAATGCGGACAAGCTGTAAGGAGGGATGAATATGTCAGTTGCAGGAATTATTTTTTCAAATATCCACGACGAAAATATATCGGAGCTTACAAGGATTCGCTCGATAGCGTCCGTGCCGTTTGGCTGCCGCTACCGTCTTATCGACTTTGCGCTGTCCAATATGGTCAACTCAAATATAAGCAATATCAACGTAATAACCAACACAAACTATAACTCGCTTATCGACCACCTCGGCTCCGGCAAGGACTGGGACCTTTCGCGCCGCTCGGGCGGACTTAAAATATTCTCCCCGAACAGACTCGCGCAAAAGACCAATATAGGATACGAAACGCGCCTCGGAGCGCTTCGCACGCTTTCGGCGGTGATCGAAAGCATGACCGACGACTACGTCGTCATCTCCGACTGCGACGTTATTTGCAACATCGACTTTGGAAAGATCGTGTCCGAACACGAAAAAAGCGGCGCCGATATGACGCTTATCGTCAAGAAAATTACGGTGGACAGAGAAACGGCGCAGAGAAATTCTTTTGTGCGCTCCGACGAGGACGGCAGAATTACCGATATCCTCGTCCACCCCACCGATTTTTCGGGTACGGGCGATATGATACTGAATATGATAGTTATGAGCCGCAGATACCTTTACGATATCGTTTGCGACGCGCAGGTACATAACTACACAAGTATTTCCGTCGACATAATAGCGCGCTACATGAAGGTGAAGAATTACAGAATTTACAGATGCGACGGGCATTTTGCCTGCATTTCGTCGCTTGAGCACTACTTTGCCGAAAATATGGCGCTGCTCTCCGACAAAAAGCTGTATTCGGAGCTGTTCGAGGCTGAAAACAGACCTATTTACACCAAAGTCAGAAACTCCGCGCCGACATACTATGCAAAAGGTTCGTGCGTCAAAAACTCGCTGTGCGCCGACGGATGCGTCATCGAGGGCGAGGTAGAAAACTGCATACTGTTCCGCGGCGTTAAGATAGGCAAGGGCGCAAAGGTGAAAAACTCCATATTGTTCCAGGATGTTTACGTCGGAAACGGGGCGCAGCTCAACTGCGTTATCGCCGATAAAAACGTCGGTATCAGGGACGGGCGCGTCCTTTCCGGCTGCGAAACGCTGCCGTATTACATTGAAAAGGGTAAGATGATATGACAAACTCGATTTTATTCGCCGGCGGAGAGATACTTCCGTTTGCGGCGACGGGAGGGCTTGGGGACGTTCTCGGCTCGCTTCCCGAGGCTGTAAAACGCCGCCGTCGCTCAATGGACGTGCGCGCCGTGATGCCGCTTTATTCAAAAGTTTCGGCGGAATGGCGCAAAAAGATGACTTTTGTAAAGGCCATCACCGTAAAGGTCGCGTGGCGGCAGGAATACTGCGGCATATTCTCGCTGAAAAAGGGCGGGGTGACGTACTATTTCATCGACAACGAAAAATATTTTTCCCGTCCGTCGCTTTACGGCGAGTTTGACGACGCGGAGCGCTTTGCGTTCTTCTCCGGGGCAGTTCTCGATCTTATGAGCGCCGTCGATTTCTTCCCGCAGGTGCTTCACGCAAACGACTGGCAGACAGCGCCCGCCGTTATTATGCTGAAATCGAATTATTCGTCCGACGAAAGATATAAGGCGGTCAAAGCTATTTATACGATTCATAACGTCGACTATCAGGGCGACTTTGATATGTCGATATACGACGACGTGTTCGGCTTTGACTGGAAAGTGCGCGACAAAGTCGACTTCTACGGAAGGATCAACCTTACCAAAGGCGCCGTTGAGCTTGCCGATTTCATAACGACGGTAAGCCCGAATTACGCGCGCCAGATACAGACTCCCGAATATGCGCACGGGCTTGACGGCGTGCTGTCGGCGGCGTCATATAAGCTTGACGGCATCATCAACGGCATCGACTACAAGCTCAACGACCCCGAAAGCGACCCGGATATACCGAAAAACTTTTCAAGCGATGATCTTTCCGGCAAAGCGGAGTGCAAGGCGGAGCTTCAGCGCCGCTTCGGACTTGAAATTCGTCCCGGCGTTCCGCTTATTGCGATGATCTCGCGCCTTGCGGGGCATAAGGGGTTCGATCTTGTTATGCGCGTATGCGATGAAATGATGCAAAACGACGTTCAGTTCGTTCTGCTCGGCACGGGCGAGGAACAATACGAAGAATTCTTCCGCCGCTTTGCAGACAGGCACCAAAAGCGCGCAGGCGTGTCGATCTCATACGACCGCAAGCTTTCAAAACTCATATACGCCGGTGCGGATATGTTCCTTATGCCGTCAAAGAGCGAGGCGTGCGGACTGGCGCAGATGATAGCGTCGCGCTATGGAACGGTGCCGATAGTTCGTGAAACGGGCGGCCTTTACGACACTATAAAGCCGTATGGAGCGGGCGGCAACGGATTTACATTCTCCGCATACAATGCACACGATATGCTCTACGTCATAAGAGAGGCTGAGGGCGTGTACCGCGACGCCGACAAATGGCACGAGCTTATGCTGCGCGCCATGAGCGTTGACTTTTCATGGGGCGCGTCGGCGAAAAAATATATATCAATGTACGATAAAATCATAAAGTGATCAAGGAGACACATATGGCAAATAATCAAACCAAAGCACAGATCAGAGCGGCGCTCGACGAAAAACTCTCGCGTTCATTCGGAACGAGAGCGGAAAATGCCACGAAAGATCAGATGTATCGCGCCGTTCTTTTGACGGTGCGCGACGTGCTTACTAAAAAGCGCGGCGAATTCACACACGCATTCAAGGACGCAAAGGCAAAGCGCGTGTACTATCTTTGCATGGAATTCCTTATCGGGCGTTCGCTTAAAAACAACCTCCGCAACCTCGGCGTTGCCGACGAATACGCGGAAGTTCTCAAAGAGATAGGCTATAGCATCGACGAAATCTACGAAATGGAACCCGATCCGGGACTCGGAAACGGCGGACTTGGCAGACTTGCGTCGTGCTTTATGGACTCGCTCACAACTCTCGACTATCCCGCAACGGGATTTTCGCTGTGCTATGAGTACGGACTTTTCAAACAGAAGATAATCGACGGAAACCAGGTAGAGCTTCCCGACGTATGGATGCCGCGCGGTGAGGATTGGCTCGTTCCGCGCGCCGACCGCACATTCCCGGTTCGTTTTGGCGGAAAGATCGAGGAACGCTGGACAAACGGACACCTTGACATTATCCACACCGACTACGACGAGGTGCAGGCCGTCGCTTACGATATGATGATATCCGGCGCCGACAGCTTCGGCGTAAACAACCTCCGTCTGTGGAAAGCGCAGGACATAAAGAACTTCAATATGAAGCTGTTCACGCAGGGACAGTATATGCAGGCGGTTCAGGAAAACACAGAGGCGCAGACGCTTACAAAGGTGCTTTACCCGTCGGACGATCA
Source organism: Clostridia bacterium (assembly GCA_017447775.1). Classification (GTDB taxonomy): domain Bacteria; phylum Bacillota; class Clostridia; order Oscillospirales; family CAG-272; genus RGIG6816. The sequence continues at coordinate 56,411 of JAFSMU010000029.1, forward strand.
TACCGAGGGCAAGCTTCTTCGCCTTTCGCAGCAGTATTTCCTTGTCAGCGCGTCGCTTCAAAACATCATTGCAAACCACCTTGCGACATTCGGCACGCTTTCAAACTTTGCCGATAAGGTCGCCATCCATATAAACGATACGCACCCGGCTCTCGTAATTCCCGAAATGATGCGTATTTTCACCGATACTTATTCATTTTCGTGGGAAACGGCGTGGGGAATGGTCACAAAGACCGTTTCTTACACAAACCATACCGTTCTTCCCGAGGCGCTTGAAAAATGGAACGAGGACCTGTTCCGCCTCCGCCTGCCGAGAATTTATCAGATCGTCTGCGAGATAAACAGACGCTTCTGCGCTGATCTTTGGAATATGTACCCCGGCGACTGGAACCGCATTTCCGATATGGCGATCATCGCAAACGGACAGGTAAGAATGGCAAATCTTTCCGTTGTCGGCTCTTATGCCGTGAACGGTGTTTCAAAGCTCCATTCCGAAATACTCAAAAAATCCGTATTCCACGACTTCTATCAGGCAATGCCGGAGAAGTTTACAAACGTTACAAACGGCATCGCTCACCGCCGCTGGCTGTGCTATTCCAACCCCAAGCTCGCGGCTTTGCTCGACGAAACGATCGGCACGGGATATCGCAAAAACTCGGAGGAGATAGCAAAATTCGCAAAATACATAAACGACAAGAGCGTTTCCGATAAAGTAAGAGAGATAAAGCACCGCAACAAAGAGAGCTTTGCCGCGTGGTACCGTGCAAAAACGGGCAACACCATCGACACGCACTCCTTGTTTGACGTTCAGGTAAAGCGCATCCACGAGTACAAACGGCAGCTTTTGAACGTCCTCAAAATCGTTGCGCTTTACAATGATATGAAGGCAAACCCGAATGGCGACTATATGCCAAAGACCTTTATCTTCGGCGGAAAGGCCGCCCCGGGGTACTATATGGCAAAATCGATAATCAAGCTTATATGTATGCTTGGCAAAGAGCTTGAAAACGACCCCGACGTAAAGGGACGCCTTCGCGTCGTTTACGTTGAGGATTACAACGTTTCAGCGGCGGAAATACTTATGCCGGCGACCGATATAAGCGAGCAGATCTCCCTTGCGGGCAAAGAGGCGAGCGGCACGGGATGCATGAAGTTTATGATCAACGGTGCGATCACCGTCGGAACGCTTGACGGTGCCAACGTCGAGATGGCGGACGCCGTCGGCGAGGACAACATATTCATCTTCGGACTTACGGCGCGCGAGGTCGACGAACTCTGGCAGAGAGGATACAGCTCACTTTCGTATTACAACACAAGCGCAAGACTGCGCGCGGCTGTCGACCGCATCGGCAGAGGACTCGGCGGCGAGGACTTCTCCGAGATCGTGAGATACCTCCTTTCCGATATGAACATAGCGGACCCGTATATGTGCCTTGCCGATTTCGACTCGTATATGAACGTATATACAGACGCGGCGGCGCTTTACGACAACCGCGCCGAATGGACGAAAAAAGCGATGATAAACATCGCGGGAGCGGGATATTTCTCATCCGACCGTTCGATAAAAGAATACTCGGATAAGATCTGGCATCTTCAAAGCATCAAACCTAAAAAATAATGGCGGGATTTGAAAGATTTTCTTCACCGCTGACCTACGCGGAACACAAATTCATCGACGGGACGCCGTGCGACGGACGCGGCGCTTTTCCCGTCGGAAGCGTGATAAAATTTGAAATAGACGCGCCCGCTAACGCGAAAAACGCAAGGCTTATCGTTCTTTCGGACGAGAGCGGGCATGTGAGCGAGCTTGAAATGGCTCAAAACGGGCGCGCGTTCTCGATAACAGTCGATCTTTCATGCGACGGGCCTTTTGCGACGGGACTTTACTTTTATAAATACGTTTTCACGGCGCCCGACGGCGTGTTTGAAATGCACCGCCGCGCCTCTGACTACGGCGAGGAGATAGACTACGCAAAAGACGGATTTGACTGCGCGTTCCAGCTTCTCGTTTATAAAAAGCGCAAAAAATACCCGGAATACATGAAAAACGCCGTTATGTACCAGATTTTTCCCGACAGATTTTATTCAAGCGGGAAAACGAAGCTGAGAGGTGACGCTGTGCGTCAGTATCCGGGCGAGGTACCGATATATCCCGAGCGCGGGAAAAGATTTCTCAACAACAACTTTTACCTCGGCGACCTTTGGGGAGTGGCGCAAAAGCTCGACTATCTAAGTTCGCTCGGCGTAAATATCATATACCTCAACCCGATCTTCAAGGCGTATTCAAATCACCGCTACGACACGGGCGATTATATGCACGTTGACGAAATGCTCGGCGGCGACAAAGCGCTTTCGCACCTTATCAAACAGGCGAAGCGCCGCGGGATCCGCATTATTCTCGACGGTGTGTTCAACCACACGGGCGCTGACAGCGTGTACTTCAACAAAAACGGAAATTATGACAGCGTCGGCGCATATCAGTCAAAAAGCTCGCCGTATTATAAATGGTACAACTTCAAAAAATTCCCGGACGATTATGAGTGCTGGTGGGGCTTCAAGTCGCTGCCGCGCGTTATGTGCGACCTTAAGGAATACCGCGAGTTCATCTGCGGCAAGGACGGCGTTATCCGCACGTATCTTAAAAAAGGCGTAAGCGGCTGGCGACTTGACGTTGCGGATGAGCTGAGCGACGACTTCCTTGCGTCGCTGAAAGATGCGGCCGTGTCCGAAAAGGACGACGCTGTCGTCATCGGCGAGGTCTGGGAGGACGCGACGAATAAATTTTCCTACGGCGCGCGCCGCAAGTATTTTCAGGGAGCAGAGCTTGACGGGGTGATGAACTACCCGTGCCGCGGCGCGATAATAAATTACCTCAAAAACGGCGACTATCTCGGGTTAATTTCGACGCTCCGCCGCATTTACGGCAACTACCCGCCGGAAAGCGCGAAAATGTGTATGAACATTCTCGGAACGCACGATACGGAGCGCGTTCTGACTGCGCTTTGCGGCATATCTTCGGACGAAAAAAGCAAAGCGGAGCTTGCGGAGATCAAACTCGGTGAAAATGAGCGCAAGCGCGGGATAAAGCTGCTTAAAATGGCGTTTTTGCTGATTTCAACGCTCCCCGGCGTGCCGTGCATCTACTACGGCGACGAGGCGGGAATGGAAGGGTACGGCGATCCGCTGTGCCGCGGATTTTTCCCGTGGGACGCGCAAAATGACGATATTGCGGAATGGTTCAGGGCGGTTGCAAAAATAAAACGCACAGACGAAATACTTGCCGAGGGCGATTTGAACATCAGATTTGCCGATTCCGATATCTGCTGTATCGAAAGAACGCTTGGCGATACGGCGACGGTAAGCGTTGCGAACCGCTCGGAGAAAACGTACGAATTTTCGTGCCGCGCCGTCGATCTTTTGAGCGGCAAAGGCGGCGACGTTTTTTCGATAGAACCGCTCAGCGCGGCGATATTCAAGATAAAGCGCGACGACAGTTACGTCGTTTACGAGAAAATAAAGAGGGAAGAATGAAAAGACTTGTCATTATTTTGTCGGTGCTTTGCCTGACGCTCGTTTCGTGCGGCAAAGCTGACGTTGTGATACGCACCGATCTTTCGGCGACGCGCGCGTCGGCGTATATTCCCGCGCTTGAAACGACCGCGATGACGGCCGCCGTCAGCGAGTGGGGAATGATGATCTTTGTTGTGAACGTTTCGTCAAAAACGTTTCATATCTCGGATGAATGCTATCACGTCAAGGGTATGAAAGAAGAAAACAAGTCGACGGTCGAGTCGGTTTCGATCGAGCAGATGATAGCCGACGGATACAAGCCCTGTTCTACCTGCATCGGAAAAGAATAAATATAAATATGTAAATATGTATATATTTGAATTGGAGAATAAAAAATGGCAAAAGTCGTTACATTTGGCGAGATAATGCTTCGTCTTGCTCCCGAGGGGCATTACAGAATACTTCAGGCTGACAACTTTGAGGCGACGTACGGCGGCGCTGAGGCAAACGTCGCGGTTTCGCTTGCAAACTTCGGAATCGACGCGCGCTTCGTTTCAAAGCTTCCCGCACATGCCGTCGGTCAGGCGGCGGTGAACTCGCTTCGCCGCTTCGGCGTTGATACGTCGATGATCACACGCGGAGGCGATCGCGTAGGTATTTACTTTATGGAACGCGGCGCGTCGCAAAGGGGATCGCTTGTCGTTTACGACAGGGCGCATTCATCGATATCGGAAGCGTCGCTATCGGATTTTGACTGGGACGAAATATTTGACGGCGCCGATTGGTTCCATTTCACCGGTATCACTCCCGCGCTTGGCGAAAACGTTGCGAAAATCTGCATCGAAGCGTGCCGTGCGGCAAAAAAACGCGGCATAACGATCAGCTGTGATCTGAACTACCGCAAAAAGCTTTGGACGCGCGATGAAGCGCGCGCAACAATGAGCGAGGTCGTGAAATACGTCGACGTTTGCATTGCAAACGAGGAGGACGCGGCTGACGTTTTCGGCATTTGTGCTCCTGATACGAACATAACAGGCGGCAAACTTGACCGAGACGGTTACAAATACGTTGCAAAAGAACTTGCCGACAGATTCGGTTTCAGGACGGTCGCGATCACGCTTCGCTCCTCTATCAGCGCCAGCGACAACGGCTGGGCGGCAATGCTTTACGAGGGCGGGGAGTATTACTTCTCGAAGGATTATTTGATCCACATCGTTGACCGCGTCGGCGGCGGCGATTCCTTTGGCGCAGGGCTTATTTACGGCTCCGTTTGCGGATTTGCGCCGCAGGAAAAGCTTGAATTTGCCGTTGCGGCAAGCTGCCTTAAACAGACGATAGAGGGCGATTTCAACTGCGTGACCGTCGATGAAGTAAAAAAACTCGCCGGCGGCGACGGAAGCGGAAGGGTGAGCAGATAATGAAAATCGCCATCGGTTGCGATCCTAACGCGAAAAGCGCGAAAGAGGAGATAATCGCGTATATAAAAAATAGGAACCTCGGCGATGTTACAGACTTTGGCAGCGACGATCCGATCTATTTCAACGTCGCCGCGTGCGTTGCGAAAGCTGTTGCCGACGGAAAGTTTGATCGCGGCATACTAATTTGCGGCACGGGCATTGGTATGTCGATATCGGCAAATAAAGTCAAAGGCGCGTATGCGGCGCTTTGCGCCGACGTTTATTCCGCTACCCGCGCAAGGCTGAGCAATGACGCAAATATAATCTGCATGGGCGCGTTCACGACAGGGCAAAAGGTCAGGGAACTGATGACGGAAGCATTCCTTTCAAATGAATTTGTCCCTGGATGTTCGTCCCAGATCAAAGTTGACGCATACGTCGAATACGATAAAAACAGATAATAAAAAATCCCGCTTGCGCGGGATTTTTTGTGCGCCAGCTTGTGTGAAGCTTATTATCGCGACACCGCCGATGTAATATTTTTTCATATAGTTAAACCGAGCCACAGACTTTCGTCGTGGCTCGGTTTTTCTGCTTCTGCTTAGAAAATGTGCCTGATATGACAATATTAGTTGTTTACCTTATGTTGTTTGTGGATTTTTACTTTTCGTTTAGCTGTTTTTTCCGGATTTTTTCTTCTTGACAACGAATACGACAACTACGCAAGCGGCGACTGCAATAATAGCAATAAGGATCCACAGCCAAGCAAGAGATCCGCCCTGTTTTGCGTCTTTGTACATAAGTGAATACGTTGAGAATTTGTCTGTCTTGAACGTTATCTCGTTGCCCGTTGTTTCTCCGAGGATCGTTGTTTCACCATTGTGAACTCGAACAACATAGAACGTTCTTGTAACGGACGCGTCGGTGCTGCGAAGCTCTTCCGGAACGGTTACGGTAACTTTGATCATGTTGCCGTTGGTATCATGGATGGCTACAGCGTCGTTTGTGCCGACCTTTTTGAAAAGCGTCAGGTCGAGATATATACCAACTTTCATTCCCGACTTTTTGACTTCTTCCTCTATTTTTGCTTTGTCATCGCCGGAAACGGTTTTTTCGTCAACGGCAACAACTTCGAGATAAACAGAAACGTCCTCTCCGTTATCAAGCGCTTTCTTTTCATCATCGGTAAGAAGCGTTTTCGCAACATTTTCATTTTCGGTTTCGACCTTGGTCTTGGGCGCGTTATCGTCAACATCGACTTCGATCTCAACATCGCTATTGTAAACCGTAAGTTTTGCACCGGTGAAGATTATATTGTAGTTTGAACCTGCGCTGAGCGTGCCGATGTTGATCGAATAATCTCCGACGTTCTCGCCTGCATCTCTTGAAAGCGCACCGGAAAGTGTGTCGTTCCCGACAAGCCCTTCAACTGTATATGTTAATTCCGGATCTGCGGAATCAACTGCTTTTTTCCTGTCGTTTGCGATGACTTTAATGTTCTTTGCGCTTATTTTAAGAGTTGATCCCGTGAAATTCAACACATAGTTGTTTCCGGCGGAAAGCGTTCCGACGTTGATTTTATATTCACCGACGTTCTCGCCCGCGTCTCTTGCAAGCGCACCGGAGAGCGTGTCGTTCCCGACAAGTCCTTTAACGCTGTACGTAAGCGCGGGATCTGCGTCGCCGTACGTCTTTTCTTTGCTGTCAGACGTAACGCTTATTGTCTTTTTGCCAATTGACACGGAAACGCTTACGTTGCTTACCGTGTTATAATTTACCGAATTGGCAGGCGTATATCTTGCCTTAAACGTCCTTATTCCGACGTCGCCAACAGATTCCGATGCATTTATCCATGTCCAGCCGGAGGGAAGCTTAATGTCGGCAAGAGTATCGCCGTATGTAGCTGTAAGTCCGGTGGGAGTTGTGTATATCGGGTTGATTTTTGAAACGGTTATCGTAAGATATACACTCTTGATCACGTTGTAGTTTTCGGTGTCTTCGGGTGTGAATGTGGCCTTATATCTGTTTTTCCCCGCATTGCCTACGCTTGATGACGGTACATCCCACTCCCAACCCGCGGGAAGCTTTACGGATTTAAGGCTGTCGCCATACGTCGCTGTGAGGTTTGTAGGTGTTGTATATTTGGGATCTGCCTTTGTGATCGTAAAGTCTGCCGTTGTAACGGCGCCGTTGTAGTTTGCGGTTTCGGAGATATCGGCCTTGACCGTGTATTCTCCTACGTTTGTGGGTACGGTGCTGCTGAATTCATCGCTGCCTTTTTTCGCGTAACTATATGTTACATCGCCGTTGCCCATGTTGCCTGTAACGGAAGGCTTGTTTGCTTGCTGACCGTATGTCCAGCCGTCGATTGAAACGGTCGGTGTAATGTCTGCGGGCTCAACAAAAACCGTAATGTCAATATCTTCAACTATTTTATAGTTATCCGTGTCCGCCGGAGTAAAGAATGCCTTGAATGTGTTTGTTCCCGCATTGCCAACGCTTGACGTCTTATCTGTCCATGCCCAGCCTTCCGGGAGGGAAACGCTTGAAAGTTTATCGCCGTATGTTGCTGTGAGTTCCGAGGGAACCGTATACGTCGGAGTTGCCTTGTTTACCGTCACGGAAACGTCAATGTCATAAACGATGTTATAGTTGTTCGTGTCAGACGGAGTAAACGTCGCCTTGAATGTGTTTGTTCCCGCATTGCCAACGCCCGACGTTTTATCTGCCCAAGCCCAGCCTTCCGGGAGGGAAACACTTGAAAGATTATCGCCGTATGTCGCTGTGAGTTCCGAGGGGACAGTGTACGTCGGAGTTGCCTTGCTTACCGTCACGGAAACATCAACGTTGGTAATAGTGTTGTAGTTTTTCGCATCTGCCGGAGTAAAGATCGCTTTGAATGTATTTGTCCCCGCGTTGCCGACATTCTGCGAACCGTTAGTCCAGCTCCATCCGTCGGGAAGAGCAACGCTCGAAAGCGTATCGCCGTATGTGGCTGAAAGCTCCGTGGGAACGGTATAAGTCGGGTTCGCTTTGGCGACCGTAAAATCTGCCGTTGCAACGGCGCCGTTATAGTTTGTTGTTGCGGCAATTTCTGCCTTAACTGTGTATTGACCGGCTTCGGTGGGTGCGGCGCTGCTGAATTCATTGCTGCCTTTTTCCGCATAAGTATACGCTACGGCGCCATTTCCGGTGTTGCCGCTCACGCTCGGCGTTTTTGCGGTCTCGCCATAAGTCCAGCCGACGATTGAAACGGTCGGCGTTATATCTGCGGGACTTACGTTGATCGTAACGTCAACGTTTTCAATCGTTTCGTAGTTGCTCGCATCTGCCGGAGTAAAGATAGCCTTGAATGTGTTTTGCCCTACGTTACCGACGGTCTGCGTGCCGTCAACCCAGCTCCAGCCTGTCGGAAGGGCAACGTTTGAAAGCGTTTTTCCGTATTCGGCTGTAACTCCCGTGGGAACGGTATAAGTCGGAGTTGCCTTGCTTACCGTTACGGAAACGTTAATATTATTGACCACATTGTAATTTGTTGTGTCAGTCGGCGTAAAAATCGCCTTGAATGTGTTTGTTCCTGCATTGCCGACGACCTGTGTGCCGTCAGCCCAGCTCCAGCCGTCGGGAAGGGTAACGCTTGAAAGAGTGTCGCCGTATGTTGCCGTAAGCTCCGTGGGAACGGTAT
>JAFSMU010000030.1 GCA_017447775.1 Clostridia bacterium
CGAACATCTTTTTTCACCGCCTTTCTTGATAGTTTACGATACTTTGACAGCAATTCCGACACGGACAAATACGTTTTACCCGAGCCGAGAGAACCGCTCTTTATTTGAACAACGCCCCAAGTTTTCGGCTTGGCGTGAGCAAACTGTAGAATTGTTGCGATGATAAACACAACAAAAGCAACAAGCAAAAGTACTTTCATAGAAATATCGCTTTGAACTCCTTTCCTTTTTCCTTTTTTCGTTCAATTGTGAGATTACGTATCTTTACTGCACATTCAAGACAAACAAAAAGCCGTTGATCATAACTTTCAGCTGTAAAATCATCATCTTGTGTTGCGATAAGCCTTTTTTCTTTATGACAGATAGGACACTCGCCGAAATAGCCGACTTTAGGATTTATTTTTATCATCGGATGCACTTCCCTTCTTTTCGGCAGCAAGCTCCGGAACGCCAGGAACGTCAGATCCGGCAGATCTGGCAGCAGGCTCCAGGACGTCAGATCCGGCAGATCTAGCAGCAGGCTCCAGGACGTCAGAAGCATAGCTCTTCTTCGACTTGTTTTTCTTGATTTTTTGAATAATGCCGAAAACGGCAAGATCGAGGACGAACACGAGCGCAAACACGATTAAAAGATAAAGTATAAATTTCAACATAATACTTGATTTTCCTTTCTTTTTATGTTATCTTATTTTTACAAATTCTTTTTTTGAGGTGCAAAAATGAATCCAACAATTATTTACACAATCGCAGGTATAGTTATTTTTCTCTTAATACTGATAAATTTCAAAATGTGGGTTACTCTAACAGAAATAAGGGAAAAATTAAACACTATCATTGACCAACAAAAGCAAAACAATCATCAACCCAAAGTTGACCAGCAGAAATAACATCATTAAAATAATGAAAACGATACGCAGGTAAAAAGCCGAGAGTTAAGCCCTCAATATATCCCTCGCCTTCTCCAGAATAGAAATTAAAGGTATATATAAGATTATCATTATAATCGTATAAATAAACATAATTTCCATCGCAAGAATAAGTACTGATATTGTCATAATTTGAAAAATAAACATCAAATTTTGTATTAAAAAGACCGTAATCTTGAATGACAATAAAATCACGATTATCCCAAGAGATTTTTCCACTACCAATAGGAAACGCCTCGTGAGTACCATTATAAAGAGGAACTAAATAATAAGTAGTACCAACAACTTTTTCACCTAAAAAAGTAAAGAAACGAGTGTACTTTTTCAAAACACTAAATGAAGATTCAAACGCTTCAAAAAAACCGTCCGAAGAATGAAAACGAAAAGAATGTAAATAAACCGGCTCGTTAGTTTTAGTAGATGAATTATACGCAGTAACACCAATTATCTCTTTATACTCACGAATACCACGAGCTAAAGCAGTACCACCGCCCACGAATGTCATTATAAGTATAAACGCAAGTATCACCGCAAAAGCGTTTGCAAGCGCGGTGCCCGCGCGCTTGCGCCCGCTATGTATGCGCTCGCGGTGCTCCGCTTGCAATTCGCGCTTTTCGTTGCGCATCCGGCGCTCCTGCTGACGTTCACGATATGCTCCCCATCTCTTTTGATGGGGACTTTTTTCGTAGTAAAAAGATTTTTCTTTATTTGCCATATTTACCCCCGTATTATCTTAATTACAAAGTATATAACAAGGATGACACCCGCAGAAACAAGAACGGATATGATCGTTATACCGCCAAAGCCGATATGATTACCGACGGTTAAAAAGACGGTCAAACCGCTTTCGGTCATTCCCGTAAACATACCGCGAAGCACGTTGCCGGGATCGGCTGTAAGCTCTTCGGGATCGCCCGTAAACGTCCATTTTGCATAGAGTACAGTATCGGCAGAAACAACATCACCCGAAAATGCTTGTTCGGTAAATGCGCTGTCATAATACCACCCGTCAAAACGAAAGCCGTAACGAACACAATTCGGCAGCGTAGGCAATTTCCCGTCGGACGAATTCAACGGCGAAACAGCATTACCACGGTTTGAATCGAATGATATTTCATAAATCGGTATTGCAGGTGTTGAATGGTCAACAGTTGTAATTACAATACGAATATCACTACCACAATTTACCGGATAAGAAAAATTTGTTGAAGTATCAATTTCAAATTGCTGAACATATACAGTGCTTGTCCCGCCCTCGATAACCTTAACGAAATACTGTTTATCGACATCAAGAGAAGAAACCCATGAACAGCTCGAATGACCGACAAACATCTGCGCCATTGAAGGCATATATTCAACATCAATGACAAAAGGAATAGTCATTTGAGAAGTCGAAGACAATGTACCGTTAAAATAAATCGAAAGATTTACATTTTGAGACACAACAGGATCAAGTTTTGCAAACAAATCAATGTTTTGTGTTAAAACGTCGCCGACATTCGCAATTTGAGTGTAACTGCTATCATAATACCACCCGGAAAACGAATACTGCGTACTATCGTGATAACTTGCTTTTGAAGAAGAAAGCGAAGCGCTATCAAGCGAAGTAAATCCGTTTTCCGTCCACGAATAATTCCCGTCGTGATATGTAACTGAATACGTAGACTGAACAGCCGTCCACTTTGCATACAGCGTTATATTGCCCGTCAAAGCAGTTCCGCCCGATGCACGAGTTGTAAGCGAAGAATTACGATACCACCCGGCAAACGCATAATTTGCCTTTGTAGGTTTGTAACTTGAATTTGTTTGTATATCAGTCGGAATAGCCGACAGCCCCGTCAACGTCGCAATAGAACTACCGCCATTACTGTTGAATGTTATTGAATACGTCTGTACGTTACTGACATAATCAATATTGACGACATAATGAGTAGAGCCGTCAACAGCAACGGAATTTGAAAACCCCGAGCCGACTGACCAATTTGTAACAAGATCAGCACCCGTATCATCATTCACGACAGAAACAGAATACGTATTATTGCTATTATAAGCAATACTTTGATATGAAGAAAACGAACTAGTCGTTCCTATGCCGAAATTAATATAATTGCCCGTTTGTTTTACAACAAAATTAGTATCGCCGGACAAAATTATAGATTCGCCGTAAGGTTCGCCATTGACATAAAAGTTAATTTCACCATCAAGCGAATTTGTCGCCGCAAAAATCGGAACGGATGCAACGAAAATCACAACAACAATTCCGATTATGGCAAGAAATCGTTTCACAGACTCACCCCCTCAACAGCAGTTTTTACGACATTTATTGTCGGTGCTATATAATACAGCGCCGTCAATATTGCTATCGTCATAAATAATATATCAGACATTCGCACAAGCGACGTTGACCGAGTAAGTTTGAGCAAAAGACGGATGAAAAGAAAATACAACAGCGACAATATGCATATAACGACAATGCACGTCAAAATTTGTTCGGGAACGTATTCACTCGCCGTTCCCCAAAGCGTTTGCAACGCATCATAAATTTGATCCAAAGGATAACCCCCTTTCAATTTTTAATAAAAAAAGGGGAGCAAAGCTCCCCCAACGGCTTTATGCTTTACGTCTACCGCCGACTTTATGGACGAGCCAAAGGAAGACACCGATACCGAGCGAGATGCCGCCCATTACGAGACCGACCTGCGCGAAGTTTGTAAGCGCACCGTCAGTTGTCACGAAAAGGCTATCGAACACGGAAACAACGCCGTTTCCCATACCCGTCAGCGTACCGGTAAAGCCCTGAGTAAGAGCATTTACAACAGCAGTGATCATCATAAAACCCCCTTTCCAAAGATTTTATATATAATTGCAATTATATCTTCACAACGTCGCTTATACCGCCGAAACGATTATAAACGAAATCGACTTCATCACCGACATCGGGAAAATATGAAAGATTTACAACGGTGCGTTTTGAAAGATAAACCGAATCGGTTTTTCGACCTTTTCCGCGCTTTTCGTTAATCGGGAAAGAGATATACAGCTTTACGCCGATAACTCTTTCGTTTGTCTTCTTTGATACGTAGTCGATATTTTCAATACCTTCGATTTTATATGTAGTCATTTTTTATTCCTCACTTTCATTTTCTGTACGGTTTATTTGCTTCAGTGCGACAAGAGCTCTTGATAAAGTTTTACAAAAAGCAAGTTGTACGCATAAAGAGAAAACTTGATCAAGAACATCACTTGAACGTTGTATTGCATCAAGGATATATTTTATCTTTTCATCTCGTTCCATTCGTTATATAACTCCTCAATTTGTTTTTTTGAATATTCAAACTCTTTTTCTTTCGCTTCGGAAAAACGCCGAAATTCGTTGTGTTGATATAATAAATCCTTTATAACGCCGTATGACTGCCGATAATATCCGTATAGGCCATTATCAAGAACAAACTTGAACATATCACGGTAAGAAATTTGCTCATCCGAACTTTCAAGGAAATCAAATATAATCCCGATCGCCTTTTCTTCGGTCATTCCCCCGCCGACAGCCTTTTCAAATTCGGCTTTCAAATTCCCTTGAACATCGTCGACGGAATACTGCGCCTTATCAAGATCATCTTTATGTATCAAGTACCGCAACGCACTTTGAAAATTACGAACCATTTCAACGCAATTTTCGCCGATGCCGAGTTGCTCACAAATGGAAGAACTCCAAACAGCAGAATTGAAGCCTTTAATAAGAACGTGCCAATGTGGTTTTTTTAATTCACCGTCAGCATTAAAATCTTTATCGTGCAATATATAAACGTACTGATACGACTGCTTGATAATGTCAAGCGCCTTTACGTGCGTTTCATCATCGGGATAAAGGACAAATTCAAATTTTCGATCTCTGAAACTCATATCAACCTCACATTTTCATATTGAAAATGTGTGATATGGCGGTGGTCGTTGTTTTTGCATAAAAAAATACACTCCGATCAAAATTGATTAGAGTGTATATGGATTTTTGTATCAAAAAATTATGACAAAACGATGATTTTGTATAATTTCCTGTCTTGCTTTGTAGGGGATACCCTATCCCCCCTACTCCTTCGGAAATTACCGTTCCGCTACCGCTCACTTACAAAATGGGCGTTTTGTATAATTTCGGGAAGCTTGTGCAGATATTGAATTTATAATGATAACTCATCCGTCGCGTCATTTTCTAAAGAAAAAAGAGGCGTAAGCCTCTTTTTATGATGCAAGTGCTCTTTCAAGCCAGATCGTGCCGATATCAAACGCGTCGTACAGTCCTGACTTTTCGCCCTGTTTATAAATCGTCTGATTTCCGTCTGTACTGAGTATCTGAATAAGTATCTTATCAGGCGCCTCTTCATCGCCGATCTTCTTCGTTGTCAGTATCATCAAAAACAAATAATACTTTTCCCTCATGTCGCCGTATATAATAACGTTTTTTTCTCTGACAAGCGGCTTGCCTTTATACATCATATATTTTCCGTCAAGAAGCTTTTTCTCTTCCATTATTATCACCTCGTTTATAATTATATCTTATCCTTGTGTTTTTGTCAATACTCATATTATCGCGCTTTTATGGCGCATAACGTGACAGTTTATGTTCACCGCAACAGGAAGACCGGCTATATGCGTTGGATAAAACTCAATGTTGACGCCGAGAGCTGTTGTTTTTCCGCCGAATCCCTGAGGGCCGATGCCGACATTATTCACTTTTTCAAGAATATCGTCTTCGAGTTTTTTGTAGTTTTCGTCAGGATTTTTCACATTTATTCCGCGAGCAAGCGCTTTTTTTGCAAGATAAGGCGCATAGTCAAACGTTCCGCCTATGCCGACTCCTACAAAAATCGGCGGACAAGGATTCGATCCGGCGTCTTTTACAGTTTCGCAAACGAAATCGATGATCTCTTCCCTGCTTGATGACGGATTAAACATCTTTATTGCGCTCATATTTTCACTTCCGAATCCTTTTGGAACGGCAGTAATTTTGATTTTATCTCCACTTATAATATTTGTATGAACTATCGCCGGAGTGTTGTTTTTCGTGTTTGATCTGTCAAAAACGGGATCTTTGACGACTGACGCGCGAAGTTTTCCATCGGTGTACGCTTGTGCCACGCCGTCGTTTATCGCATTATTCAGATCGCCCCCCGTTATGTGAACATCTTGTCCGATATCGATAAATACAACTGCCATCCCGGTATCCTGACAGATCGGAAGATCGGCGTTTTTAGCAAAAAAAAGATTATCCGCTATCATTTTCATAACCTTTTTTCCAAGCGGAGAATCCTCATTTTGTGCGGCGGTCAGAATCGCTGTCTCTTCCTCGCGGCAAAGCGATTTATTTGCGTCAATAAACAAGTCTTTTATTGTGTTTTTTATCGTTTCAACCAATATTTCTCTCATTTTTTACCGTTTTCCTCGCCGTTGTCTGTTATGTTTTCGTTTGTGTATCCGAGTTTTTCTTCAAGCTCGGCTATTTTCTCTTTGTATGAAGCGATTTCCGACGCATAGTTACGCCTTTCCTCGTCGTATTTGTTTCTGTTCACAAGCAGAATAACAAGCATAACAACGGAAAAAACCAAAAGCAAACAAACAGCAGCGTTGAGATACATCTTTACCTTTTTATTCATCGTAAATCTCCTTGAATATTCCGAATCCATCCGCCGCGCCGCAAATCAGTTCTTTTTCGATTCGAGCGGACGTTTTCATTTTATGTCTGTCAACTATCCGCCCGATCGTCAGTGCGAAAACAGTTTTGGCGGCCTTAAACGTTATTTTCAAAACAAATCTTATCGGTAATAATATAACATAAAAAATCCAATAAAGCAAGCACCTTGCGAAAAATATAATATATTCGGAAGCCAAAAACGTGATTTTTCCGACAGTTGATAAATATATAATAAATCCTATTGCTGAAAAAGCAATGACCGAAAGCCGTATGGCCCCGTCGTTTTTACCAAGAAAAAACAATACTATCAAAGCTCCGACAATGATGAAAAACAAAATATCTTCAATCATTATCACGACAGATGCAATGTTTTTCCCTGTTTTGTTCTTTTTTCTTGTTATGTAAATCAACCGGCGCTTCGGGGATATAAGCTCAAAAAATCGTCCTTGCGGCGCTTGTCTTTTTGACTGCACAGAAAGCCTTGCAAAGCGAAAAAGATCATATATAACGCCGAAAATCAGCCCTAAAACAAGCCCTCCGAAAAGAAGCGGCCAAGAGTCGTAAAAAAAGCCGTTCATTTTGCAAATCTCGAAAATAAGCCCTTCTTTTTCGGCGTTTCCCTATCACTGTATGATGCTGAATCTATCTTTCCGACAGCTTCAAGCCTTCCGCTTTCAACGTCAAGCACCGATATTTGTATTCCGCTGCCCTCAACGATAAGATTACCCGCCTCGGTTCTGAGCATAATACCGCTGTCGTCAAACTCCACAACGTCGGTAACGCCGCTTATTGATATTTTTTCCCTGTTTTCGATTATGATATTGCTTTTGAGTTCAGATGTTCCCTGCATATAAAAATCCTCCACACATATTCACTAAGATATATGCCCGTGGAGGATCTTTTATTCATTGATCTATAACTTCATACAGTTCCGCGGCGTTGGATTTGAGCGTATGCTCTTTTATATCCTTAACTCTGACTTTGAGCGTTCTTTCGCCAAACGTAACCTCAATAATGTCGCCGACCTTAACGTTATACGACGCTTTTACGACTCTGCCGTTTACGCTTACTTTTTCAGAGTCGCAGGCGTTGTTTGAAACGGTTCGTCTTTTTATTATTCTTGATACCATCAGGTATTTGTCAAGTCGCATGACTCAGCATCACCTCCGAAAAAATCAAAGCCGCCAGTGGCGGCTTGATCTGTTTTTTTATTTATTAAGCGATTCCTTAAGTGTCTTGCTTGCTGTGAATGTAGCAGACTTCGAAGCGGGAATTGTGATCGTAGCCTGTGTTCTGGGGTTTCTGCCTGTTCTTGCAGCTTTTTCTTTAACTGCGAGTGTTCCGAGACCTGAGATCTGGACTTTGTCGCCGTCAGCGAGTGCTGCAACAGTAGCGTCAACAAGTGCGCTTACAGCAGCTTCAGCGTCTTTTTTCTTAAGACCTGTTTTCTGAGCGATTGCTTCAACGAGTTGAGTTTTGTTCATGGTTATATTTCCTTTCAATATAAAAAATTGCGCGATAAAGCATTTTCGTGCTCAAATAAATTATAACACGATTTGACTTTTTTACAAGGGCTTTTTTGAAAATAAATTCTATTTTTTCTAAAAAATGCAGAAAAATTCAATTTTTTACGGCATTTGTGATGAAAAACAGCAAAAAATCAGAATAGTGTGAGCTGGTTTGTTTCTGAAAGACCTTCAAGAACGCCGTTTTCATCGAGTATCTCGATTACCGCCTTTGATACTGCGGAACGCTGCTTCAGCTCTTCAACCGACAGAAATTCGCCGTCGTCCCTTGCTTTTTGCAGAGAGAGCGCCGCCGCTTCTCCAACGCCGGGAAGCGAGCCAAACGGAAGTCTTATCTTTCCGTTTTCAGGCAAAAACAGACGTGCGTCGGACTTATACAGATCGACAGGCAGAAATTCATATCCTCTGGCGATATACTCGTTTGCAAGAAGCAATACGTCGTGAAGTTCGTTGTCCTTTTGAGTCGATTCCCTGTTCTTTTTCTTTTCTTTCAGCTCGTCTATTGTACGTCGGATAACGCGCTTGCCTTTCATTACGATAGATGCGTCAAATCCTGACGGCGCGGCGCTGAAAAATCCGGCGTAGAACGATACGGGATCGTGTATTTTGTACCATCCGATACGTATTGCCGACATGACGTATGCCGCGGCGTGCGCTTTCGGGAACATATACTTGATTTTGCGAAGGCTGTCGATATACCACTCGTCGACGTGTTTTTCGTTCATGGCTTTAACCATTTCATCCGGTATCTCTTTGCCTTTTTTGTTCTTGCGTACAAATTCCATTATCTTGAACGCTATACTGCTTTCAAGGCCGTATTTTATCAGCGTCAGCATTATGCCGTCCCTCGTTCCGACGACTTGAGAAATATCGCATATTCCTTTTCTGATAAGCTCCTGCGCGTTGCCAGACCAAACGTCCGTGCCGTGAGTAAGCCCCGAAACCTGCAAAAGATCGGCAAAGTTTTTCGGCTTTGATTCTATAACGACAGGCATAACGAAATCCGTGCCGAACTCGGGCAACCCGAGCGTGCCGACTTTGCAGTATATTTCCTCGCCCTCGCGCACATTTAGCGGCGCCGTCGATTCAAACAGCTCGTACACCTCGCGCGCATTCATCGGCACGTCAAGCACGCTTGTGTTTGAGTATTTTTCGATATACTTATATTTTGTCGGAATATCGTGGCCAAGCTCATCGAGTTTAAGCAGCGTGTCGTGCAGATACTCAAACGTGAAATGAGTAGTAATGATATCGGAGTTCGGATCGTCCGCCGGGTGCTGAACGGGACAAAAATCGTAAATTTCATACTCTTTCGGCACAACGACGATACCGCCCGGATGCTGTCCCGTTGTGCGTTTTACGCCGACGCATTTTGAGATAAGCCTGTTCTGCTCGGCTTTTGTTACGTTAAGTCCTCTCTCTTCAAGATATTTTATGACAAAACCGTACGCGGTCTTGCTTGCAACTTCGCCGATCGTTCCGGCACGGAACACGTTTTCCGCACCGAAAAGCTCCTCTGTGTATTTATGTACTTTTCCCTGTACTTCACCCGAGAAGTTAAGGTCGATATCGGGCGATTTGTCGCCGTGGAAGCCGAGGAACGTTTCAAACGGGATATCATGCCCGTCGCCTATCATTTTCTCGCCGCAGACGGGGCAATTTTTGTCAGGCAGATCAAATCCTGAGCCGACCGAGCCGTCCGTTATGAATTCGCTGTGGCGGCATTTCGGGCAGCGGTAGTGAGGAACAAGCGGGTTAACTTCCGAAATGCCCGCCATTGTGGCGACAAACGACGAGCCGACAGAACCACGCGAGCCGACAAGGTATCCCTGGCTTTCGCTGTACCAGACAAGCTTTTGCGCTATCATATAAAGCACGGCAAAACCGTTTGAAATGATCGAATTAAGCTCTTTATCAAGTCTGCTTTGAACTATTTCGGGCAGAGGATCGCCGTACATCGACGTCGCGCGCTCATAACAGATGCGTTTTAGGTCTTCCTCGGCGCCATCCATTTTTGGTGTGAACGTTCCCTCCGGGAACGGGATCATACCGTCGTCAACCATGTCGGCTATCTTGTTTGTATTGGTTACGACAACCTCGTAAGCCTTCTCCGCGCCGAGATATGAAAATTCTTCAAGCATCTCGTCTGTCGTGCGAAGGTAAACGTTTATATCCCTGTCGGCGTCGGAGAATTTCATGCCCGAAAGCAGTATTTTTCGGTGTATCTCGTCGTGCTTTTCAAGGACGTGCGCGTCGCACGTAGCGACGACGGGTTTTCCCATCTGATCACCCAAAGCGACGATCTTTCTGTTGAGATCGCGCAATTCTTCCCTGCTTCCGACCTTGCCTTCCGCGATCAGAAATTCGTTGTTGGAGATAGGCTGGATCTCAAAATAATCATAGAACTCGGCAATGCTTTTTATTTCGTCTTCCGGCTTATTTTCAAGGATCGCCGTATAAAGCTCGCCCGCTTCGCACGCCGAGCCGACGATAAGCCCGTCGCGGTGTTCTTCAAGATACGTTTTGGGAACGCGCGGATGCCTGAAAAAGTTATTGAGATACCCGTTTGAAACGATTTTATAGAGATTTTTAAGTCCAGTATAATTCTTCGCAATAAGTATCTGGTGATATGATCTGAGCTTTTTTGCCGATGATCGCTCTTCCATGGCAGCCGCCATTTCCATCGTTGTATAAATGCCGTCGCCTTTTAATTTTTCTATCATACGATAGAAAATTTTCGCTGTCATCTCAGCGTCGTTATAAGCGCGATGATGACCGAAATCACCGAGGTTGTAATACTCGGCGACAACGTCAAGCTTATGTTTTTTAAGGTCAGGGTTCACAAAGCGAGATATGGAAACCGTATCGAGAAAATCGTTTGAAAAATCAAGGCCGTAGTCGCTTGCGGCTTTTCTGATAAAGCTTGTATCGAACTGCGCGTTGTGAGCGACAAGCATCCGCCCGCCCGCAAATTCAAGAAACGCGCGGACTGCCTCCTCCGTTTTCGGAGCGCCCGCAACCATTTCATCGGTAATCCCCGTAAGTTCGGTTATCTGTTCGGGAATGTGAACCTCCGGATCGACAAACGTGCTGAAAACTTCAAGCACTTCATCATTTTTGACTCTTACGGCGCCGATCTCGGTTATTTTGCAGTAAAGAGCGGAAAGGCCCGTCGTTTCTATATCAAACACGACAAATTCATCGTTGAAGTTGACGTTTTTGGCTGAGAACACCGCCTTTGCCGTATCGTCGACAAAGTAAGCCTCCATACCGTAAAGGAGCTTCATCCCGCATTTCTTTGCGGCAACAGCCGCCTGCTGAAAGCCTTGTACGTTGCCGTGGTCTGTTATCGCTATTGCGCGATGCCCCCACGCTTTTGCCGTGTTTACCGCAACGTCGGGAGGTATTATTGCGTCCATTGCAGACATCGTCGTGTGCAGGTGAAGCTCAACGCGTTTTTCGGGAGCCGTATCCATACGCTCGATTTTTGAAAGCTTTTTCACCGCCATCGGGACGATGATCGGCTCGCCGTCAAAATCGTCGCGCGTTATAGCGCCTTTTATGGCGATGCACATATCGTCCGATATTTTATCGTAGTTTTTAAGCTCCGCATCTTTTACGGAAACGCGAATGGAGATCGCGCCGTCCCCGTCATGAATGCAAAAAGATACGGGCGTTGCGCCGCGGCGCGCCGGACGCACCTCTTTCTCAATAACTTGTCCTAAAAGGATATGTCTGCCGAAGAGAGACGCCGCGTCGTGGAGCTTTGCCGTAGGTATTACATCAAAATCGTCGCCGAAAAGAAGTTCGGCTCCCTCGGCTGAAAACTTCATATACCCGGCGTGTATTACCCCGTCATCGACAAACGTATCCGGTCCGTCGGCGTAAATGCTTGATTTTTGAGCCGTTTGCAGAACGTCCGACGCGGCCTCGCTTTTATCGGCGGCCGATCTTCCGCTGACAGCGTCGTCATATCGTCTTTTTATATCGACGTGCGACGAAACTATACTGTCATCCGCCACAAACTCGATCTTTCTGTAAATACCGAACTCTTCGCCGATTATTTCAGAGATTTTTTTTGCGGTCATCGTAGTATTAAGCAGCGTAACGCCGCCATTGCCGAAGCCCGTATGTACGATTATTTTTTCGCCGTCAAATTCAGCCGAATAATTTTTCAAAAAGTTATCTGAAATGATATCCCTGCGGCGAGCTTCTTTCATTATCTCGCCAAAATACGAATCGTCGTACAGCGCCGCGTCATATTTCGGGAAAATGCGAACTTTTTTCACCTGATAAGCGGCTTTGACGGATTCCTCGATCGCGTAAAGGTCTTTTTTCGGAACGACAAACGGCAGCGTTGCTGTCGTTTCGATTATTCTCAATTCCCGCTCTACTCTTGTGCCGCAACAAACGGCACGCTCAAGAATACCGCGCTCACTGCTCTTTGGAGTGTATTTTTCAAACAGTTCCAGTAGTGATTTTCCCGCCATTTTATCTTTCCAGTTCCTTTATCTCGTCAATAAGTCTTTCAACAATGTTTTCTTCTTTTATGCGGCAAATTATCTTGTCCTTTTTGAACAGGATGGCTTCGCCGTTTGCCCCGGCGATCCCAATGTCGGCTTCCGCCGCTTCACCCGGGCCGTTTACGATGCATCCCATTATAGCGACGTCGATCTTTTTACTCGGTGACGGCAAAGATTTAAGTGCATTTTCGACTTCGCCGCATATCCTTATCAGATCGATTTTCGTCCGCCCGCAAGTCGGGCAGCTGACTATGTTATAATATCCTCCGCTTTGAATATTCAAAGCGCGAAGGATGCTTTTTGCCGCCTCAACCTCGCGCACCGGGTCATCCGTAAGAGAGACGCGAATAGTGTCACCGATACCCTCGGCAAGCAGTGTTCCGATGCCGATGGACGATTTCACCGTCCCCTCACCGATCCTTCCCGCCTCCGTAACGCCGAGGTGGAGCGGATAATCGCATTTTTCGGAGAGGAGTCTGTTCGTTTTTATCATCGTCTGAACGTCGCTTGATTTGACCGAAATAACTATATCGTTGAAATCGAATTTTTCAAGGAGCGACGCGTGAAACATGGCGCTCTCGCACAGCGCCTCGGGCGTCGGCGAGCCGTATTTTTTAAGGATATGTTTTTCAAGCGAACCGCTGTTGACGCCGATCCGTATCGGGATATTTTTGGCGGCGCACGCCCTCGCAACTTCGCGCACTCTTGCGTCATCGCCTATGTTTCCGGGGTTTATTCTGATCTTGTCAATTCCCGCCGCGGCGCACTCGATCGCGATTCTGTAATCAAAATGAATATCGGCAACAAGAGGGATATCACACCCTCTTGCTTTAAGTTCGTATATTGTTTTTACCGCGGTTTCGTCCGGGACTGTCAGCCTTACGATATCGCACCCCGCGGCGCGAAGTTCGTTTATCTGGCTGAAAACGGCGTTTACGTCGTGCGTATCGACGTTTGTCATCGACTGAACGGAAATCGGAGCGCCACCGCCTATTTCAACGTTCCCGACACAAACCTTTGCGGTCTGTTTTCTTTTATAATCCATCTTCGTCCTCTATTTGAACAAATAAATGATGTCCTTTACCGTTATCACCGCCATAAATATCAAAAGCAAGACCATACCGACGGTGTGAATTGTCGACTCGACCTTCTGCGGCACTTTTTTTCTTGTTATAAGCTCGATCAGCATAAAGACGATCCGCCCGCCGTCAAGCGCGGGTATCGGCAACAGATTGACTACGCCCAGGTTCATCGCGATCAGAACGAAATAAAGCCAGACAGTTCCGTTCCTCTCTTTCGCCGCCTCGCTTATAACTTGCGTAACTCCGACAACGCCCGACATATCTTTAATGCCGTATTTGCCGACAATAAGGTCATGCAGCGAGTCTGTCACCATTACGATCATCAGCCTTGACTGAGCGAGAGAATGGCCTAAAACGGTGAAAAATCCGTCTTTGCCGATAGCTTTTGAACTGTACAATGAAAAATCATACTCACCGAATGCGTAACCGTTTGACGATGACGTTTTGAAAGCAATTTCAAACGTCTTTTTCTCTCCGTTTCGCAAAACGGTAACGTTTACCGGTTCACTGCCGTATTTGCTTATCGCGTATGCGACGTCGTTGCCAGTGTGCGTGTTAAGCCCGCCGACTTTGACTATCTCGTCGCCCACTTCAAGAACCGAATTTGATATCGCGCCCTCGTCAAATGAGCCGATCGTTGTGGAAATACGCATCGTTCCGGCCGTAACTATCGTCATCACGATTATTCCTATCAAAATGTTTGAGATTGAGCCGGCGGCGGTGATTATTATTCTCTGCCACACGGGCTTTTTTGAAAAAGAGCCTTCATCCTCCGACTCTTTATCCTCGCCCTCCATACTGCAAAAGCCGCCAATGGGCAATAGCCTCAGCGAGTAGCGCGTACCGCTTTTTTTCGATACTTTCGATATTATTTTCGGCCCCATACCGATAGCAAATTCGTGAACCGTCACTCCGAACATACGGGCGGTAAGAAAATGCCCGAGTTCGTGAACGAAAATCAGAACGCCGAAAAGTAAGATCGCAATTAAAACATAAACCATAAAAAATCTCCGCCTATTTTATATAAAAGCTTTTTGCCGTCTCTCTTGCAAGGTCCGTAACGTCTTTATGACAGCGATATACGTCGTAAATATCGCACATTTCATCGATCTGCGCCGCTTTAAGCGTTTGAGCCGTTACGTTATAAATGTCGGAAAATGATATTTTGCCTTTGATAAAGCAATCGACGGCAACCTCGTTGGCAGCGTTCATAGCGCACGGATAAAGCCCGCCGCGCCGAGCCATTTCGTAAGCAAGCGAGAGCGACGGAAACGTTTTTGTGTCCGGCTCGGAAAACGAAAGCTTCCCTATTGATGCAAGATCAAGCGCGTCGCACGGGCACTCGCACCTGTCGGGATACGTCAGCGCGTACTGTATCGGCAAACGCATGTCGTGAGGTCCGAGCTGAGCAATTATCGTGTTATCATCATATTCCACCATCGAATGAATTATGCTTTCGCGGTGGATAACGACCGATATATTATCGACGGGAACGTCGAACAAATGCATCGCTTCGATAACTTCAAGTCCTTTATTCATAAGCGTCGCGCAGTCAACGGTTATTTTGCCGCCCATATTCCACGTAGGGTGCGCGAGAGCGTCGCTGAGCGTGACGTCATTTAGCTCTTGTTCGCTTTTGCCGTAAAAAGCGCCGCCGGAACACGTTAAAATAAGACGCTTGACGCTTTTTTTATTGTTGCCCGCAAGGCACTGAAAAACAGCGCTGTGTTCGCTGTCCACCGGCAGAATTTCGCACCCCATATCAGCAGCCTTTTCTTTTACGAATTTGCCCGCCGCAACAAGCGTTTCCTTGTTTGCTATCGCAAGTCTGCCGCAATGTTCAAGTGCCGCCATCGTAGGTCTTAGCCCTGCAAATCCCGAAATAGCGTTGACGCATATATCGGCACCGAGCGTGGCGCACTTTTCGGCAGCGTCCTCGCCGTATATTATTTTCGTACCGACGCCTTGTAACCTTCGCGAAAGATCGCGCCCCGCATTATCGTCGGTAACGGCGCAAAGCTCGGGTTTAAGCTCCTCTATCTGCCGCATTGCCGTATCGATATTTTTTCCTACGGATATCGCCCTTACGCGATATCCGAGCTTTTTCACGACGTCGACCGTCTGAACTCCGACAGATCCGCTTGAACCGAGAATATTAACTGTTTTACTCATAGAAATTTATGCAACGACGAAAAGGTTTACGTTCACAAAATACACGATGAAGAAAATGAACGGCGCAACGGCGATAGACGAGTCGAATCTGTCCATGACCCCGCCGTGTCCAGGGAAAATCGTCCCGAAATCCTTGATTCCGCGCTCACGCTTCATAAACGATGCGATAAGGTCGCCTATCTGATCTATTACCGAAACAACAACGGCGAGGATCATAAGGTAAATAAAATTTACCTCAACGCCGACAACAAATTTCAGAATAAGTCCGTAAATAACATATCCGAGCAAACAGCCCAAAATACCGCCTATCGCGCCCTCTATCGTTTTATTCGGACTGACGACGGGAATAAGCTTGTGTTTGCCCATTGCGGAGCCGATAAAATACGCGCCGGTATCTGTCATCCACACGCCTATAAATACCAAGAGAAGATAATACAGCCCCGCTTTTGACTCAAACGTAAATATGCCGCCTGACGCCGCCGTGTATCTTGTGAGTATCATCGCGGAAAAACCGGTGATGACGTAAATCGTTGACGCGATTGTCGATGCCGCCTGAGAAAATCTCGCTCTTCCGTTTGAGAGCATCGTTCCGGCAAAGACAATGAACAAGTATGCAAATAAAGCCGCCGCAAATATGGCCACACTCGGTTTTCCCGGAACAAAATACGTGAAGAATGCGACATATCCTACCGTAAACAAGGTAAAAATATATGTCGGGATGCTGATAAACAACGCCTTTCTTACGCCAAAGCACCCGCAGAGTTCAAACTCCGCGATAAATGAAAGCACCGCGATAACGCCTATAAGAAGCCACGGTACCTTGTCTGAAAAGAAAAGTATCGGTAAAAACAGCGAAAGACCTACCGCCGCGGTTATTATACGTTTTAGCATATTTCCCTCCTCATACGTTGCCGAATCGTCTTTGGCGTTTTGAAAATTCATCAACGAGTTTGTCTACTTCCGACGTTGAAAGGTCAGGCCAAAGCGTGTCTGTAAAGAACAACTCGGAATACGACGATTGCCAAAGCAGAAAATTTGAAAGTCTGAACTCGCCGCCGGTTCTGACTATCATATCTGGCGGCGGAACGACGCCGGAGCAAATCGCCCCGGAAATATCATCTTCCGTTATTTTTGTTTTGCCCGAAGAAATAAGAGAATTCACCGCGTCGACTATCTCCGCGTGACCGCCGTAGTTCATCGCAACGCACAGCGTATATTCGTTTTCTTTTGTTTTTTCTTCAAGACGTTCCATTTCCGCCTTCATCTCTTCGCCGAATGGCTCTTTGTTTCCGAGGAAGATGACTCGTATTTTTTGTTCTTTGCGCTCAGCGTCCTCGATACAGTCGCGGAATATTTTTATAAGAGCCTTGACTTCTTTTTCGGGACGTTTCCAGTTTTCCGTCGAAAAAGCATATACCGTAATATACTTTATATGCAGCTCGCTACGGCAATATCTAACAATTTCCTTGAATTTTTCAGCGCCCTGCAAATGTCCGAACTCGCGCGGCATAAGTCGCTTTTTAGCCCATCTGCCGTTGCCGTCCATAATAAATGCGATGTGATTTACGCGGCCTTTTTCCTGATTTGGCATTTTAACTCCTTTGATAAATCTGTAACCGCCTTTCGGGCGGTTACGTTTTTGTCAGATTTCAAGAATATCTTTCTGCTTTTTCTCCGTTATCTGATCTATCTGTTTGATGTACTTGTCGGTAAGGTCCTGGACCTCTTTTTCGGACGCTTTCTGCTCATCCTCCGTCATTTCGGAGTTCTTATTCATCTTCTTGCAGGCGTCGTTTGCGTCGCGTCTGATGTTGCGGATGGCGACCTTTGCGTCCTCTCCGAGCTTTGCGACCTGCTTCTGAAGTTCTTTTCTGC
Source organism: Clostridia bacterium (assembly GCA_017447775.1). Taxonomy (GTDB): domain Bacteria; phylum Bacillota; class Clostridia; order Oscillospirales; family CAG-272; genus RGIG6816. Next base: position 17,791 of record JAFSMU010000030.1, read on the forward strand.
GTTCCTCGGTAAGCGGCGGGAACGAAAGGCGGATGGACTTGCCGTCGTTCTGCGGGTTGATCCCGAGATCGCTCATGTTGATCGCTTTTTCGATCGCTTTCGTAAGGTTTGCTTCCCACGGTGTGATAAGAAGAGTTCTCGCGTCGGGAACGCTGACAGATCCGACCTGCGTTATCGGTGTGGGCGTGCCCCAATAATCAACCGTTATCTTGTTGAGAACGTTGGGGTTTGCTCTGCCGACGCGGATGCTTTCAAGCTCCGTTTCGTAGGATGCGCATGATTTCTGCATTTTGATCTCGTATTCTTTTTTGTCAAGTTTCATTTTGCCGTCTCCTTTTCTGTTATATTATTGACGGGGTCAATCCCCGATATGTTCGCTTACTATCGTTCCGATCTTTTCTCCCATTACGGCGCGGACGATGTTGTGAGGATCGTCAAGTCCGAAAAGAAGTATCGGTATGTGGTTTTCCATACTGAACGAAGTCGCCGTAAAGTCAAGGACTTTAAGCCCTTTTTTCAGGATCTCTATATATTCGATGGAGGGGATTTTTGTAGCTGACGGATCGAGTTTCGGATCTGCCGTATATACGCCGTCTACATTCTTGGCGAGAAGAACGATCTCAGCGCCGATCTCGGCCGCTCTCAGCACAGCCGTTGTGTCAGTCGAGAAGAACGGACTGCCGATCCCGCAGCCGAATATTACAACTTTTCCCGATTCAAGATGCGAGATCGCCTTGTTTCTGATGTACGGCTCTGCGAACTGCTTCATTTCAATCGCCGTCATAACGCGCGAAGGTACCCCCAGACGCTCAAACGTGTCTTGAAGCGCAAGACAATTTATGACAGTGGCGAGCATTCCCATGTGGTCGGCGCGCGTGCGATCCATATTCACACCCTGCCTGCCGCGCCAGATATTGCCCGCTCCCACGACGATGCTTACCTGTACTCCCATGTCAACGCACTGCTTTATCTCCGAGCAGACCGTTTCAAGAAACGTGTAATCGAGTATGCCGTCTTTTCCGCCGGAGAGCGCTTCTCCTGAGAGTTTTATCAGGATCCTTTTGAATTTGATGTCTTTGCCCATATTTCCTCCAAGGATATTTATTTATTATATTTTACTATATATTGCATCATTTGTAAAGTGTTTTTTCAAATTAAATAAAAAAAGCAAGACTGACTCACGCAAAAAAGGACGCTTGCGCGTCCTTTGATTTTTTTACTGATCGTTTTGGATAAGCTCGTCCTCTTCCCGCTCTCCGCTCTGCTTTTTCGGCGTTTTTTCAAGAATGACTTTCACGCTCTCGGCCGGATACTGCCTTATGACAGACTGATCGCCGTTTTGTATTTTTACCTTAACAAGCCCGGCGAGCGTTGCGACCTCGCACACTATACCCTGTCCGTCCGGAGTATCAACAACGCTGTCAACCTTCGGCAGCCCCTTCATCGCGTCCTCATAAGCGTTCTGCTCATATCTTAAACAACACATAAGACGGCCGCAGGTACCAGATATTTTCTGCGAATTGAGCGAAAGATTCTGCTCCTTCGCCATTTTTATCGTAACCTGGCCAAAATCGTCGAGGAACTTGTTGCAGCACAATACACGACCGCATGGGCCAAGGCCGCCGACCATTTTTGTTTCGTCCCTTATACCTATCTGGCGAAGCTCGATGCGCGTTTTGAATATCGACGCAAGATCCTTTACAAGCTCTCTGAAATCGACGCGTCCGTCGGACGTAAAGTAAAACAGAAGCTTTGAATTGTCGAAAGTGTACTCGGCGTCGACGATCTTCATGGCAAGGCCGTGCTCGGCGATCTTATCAATGCAGATCTTTTTCGCCTCTTCTTCTTTTTCTTTGTTGCCTTCATAGCGCCACGTGTCATCCCTTGTCGCCACCCTGATAACAGGTCTGAGCGGCAGATATACGTTATCTTTTGATACTATCTTGTTGCCGATCTTGACAAATCCGTATTCAAGCCCCCGTGACGTTTCGACAATGGCGCAATCGCCATCGGATAAAGTCAGTCCGCAAGGATCGAAATAATATATTTTGCCGAACTGTTTGAACTGCACACCGACAATCTCATATTCGGTTTTTTCTTCGTTTATCGTGTTTTCTTTAACCTCTTCCATAAAATGACCTTTCTGTTTACACCGCATTCCACAGCCCGCACGCAAGCGCCGCGCCTGAGATCACGACGCCCGTATTGAACGACACGCCCGTCTTGATTTTTGAAACCGTTTCAGTCGACGCTGCGATACATTTGTACGAAAAACGTTCCGCAAGCTCCTCGGCGTCCTTTTTGCCGAAAAATACGGTTTCGGCGTCAGGATCCGCTTTCATTGCGCCTATATCCCTGTACGCCATAAGCAAAAGCTCAAGCGCACGTGAAAGCCGCTCTCTGTTATCCGATATTTTCATAACGGCTTGCGTGAAATCAAAATAACTGCTTTTACGCATTTTTTCCGACTGGACGCGCACAATCTCAAACGTGTCGACAAACAAACGGTATCCTTCGTCGTCCGAGATCAGCGATGAAACTTTACCTATCGCTCCCATACAAAGGCGCGACGCAAATTCAAACCTTTCGCTGCCGACAATATCCGCCCTGTCCTTGAAATAATCATATATGCGCTCGGGCATAAACCGCTCCGTCTGCACCTGCTGAACACGTGAGCGCACCGTTTTTATCATCGACGACGCCTCGTCGCAAAGCAGAAATATATAAACGTTTTCCGGCGGTTCTTCTATGACCTTCAAAAGCGCGTTCTGCGCCTGAACGGTCAGCCTGTCCGCCTTATCGAATATGTACGCTTTGAAATCAAGCTCGCTTGGCGATAACGCAACCCTTGAAATAAACTCTCGCACCGTGTCGACGCCCGTCGTCTTTTTGTCCTCGTCGGGCTTAACTATGCTCACATCCGGGCAAACTCCCGAATTGACGCGCCTTGCAACGTCCTCTCCGTTTTGTTCAAGAGCGAGATTTGCCATAACGGCAAGTGTAAGCGTCTTTTTTCCCGAGCCTTCGGGGCCGGAAACAAGATAGGCGTGAGAAAGCTTTTTTGAACGGATGAGCGAGGAAAACATCGCTTTGTTTTTCTCGTTTCCGTAAATAGTCGAGAAAAAATCCATTAAAATCTAAGCGATTTTTCGATATCAATCACAAAAACTCTCGCGCCGCCGACAGAAACTTTCGTTTCCGCCGTTCCGTAGATGTTTGATCCGGGCATAACGGTCGGAACGCTCTGGGTGCGCTTTTTGCTGTGAGTTTTTATAACTTCAAGAGCGCGATCGACGTCCTCCTCCTCTACTCCGAGCAGAAACGTCGAGTTGCCGTTCATAAGAAAGCCGCCGGTTGACGATATCTTTGTAACGTGAAATCCGTTTGAGGTAAGCCCCGTGTTTACAAAATGAGCGTCATCATTGTTTACAATGGCAATTAAAAGCTTCATATACGACCTCCGTTTTTTATTTACGGATATATTATATCAAATTATGTTTGTTATGTCAAATATTTTTTGAAAATACATTTGACATTTATATATTTTTCTGCATCACCTTTTCGGCTTGCTCTTAAAAATGATCGAGAAAATATAGCCGAATGATATCGCCGCCGCGATCCCGCCCGCCGTTGCGGTAAGTCCGCCGGTCAGCGCGCCGATAAGACCGCTTTCGTCAACGGCCTTTTTAACGCCCTGCGAAAGCGAATATCCGAATCCCGTAAGCGGAAGCGTCGCGCCGCATCCGGCAAAATCGACAAGATATCCGTAAACGCCCGCTCCGCCGAGGATAACTCCCATCGTAACGTATGCGACAAGTATTCTCGCAGGTGTCAGCCTTGTTTTGTCGATAAAAATCTGCGCGATAACGCAAAGAGCCCCGCCGATGATAAATGCACGTATCAGTTTCAGCAAAAAGTCCATTTTTCAAATCCTTTCGTTCTTGATATGGATGAGATGCGCGATGCCGGGGATGGACATTCCCTGCTTTATACTGTCGGGCGACATAAGCGCGCCCGTTGCCGCAAAAAGCACGTTGTTCAGCTCGTGCCTTAATAGTTTTTTCAGTATCAGCGACGAAAAAACAGTCGCGGAGCATCCGCAGCCCGAGCCACCGGAGTGAACGTCCTGCGTTTTGCAGTTGTATATCATAAGTCCGCAGTCGTTGTAGTTTTTGCTCATATCATATCCTTTTGTTCCCATGATCTCGCATAGAATAGAGTGGCCTTCCATACCGAGATCGCCCGTCAGAATGAGGTCATAGTCGGACGGGGACGTATTTGTCTCATCAAAATATCTTTTGAATGTGTTTATTGCCGCCGGCGCCATGGCGGCGCCCATGTTGTTTGCGTCGCTGATCCCCATGTCTATCGGGATGCCCGGCATAACGTCGCAGATAAACGGCCCCGCTCCGTCAAGCGATAAGATCACGGCGCCCGCACCCGTAACCGTTCTTTGCGATGTCGGCGGACGCTGGCCGCCGTATTCGATCGGGAAGCGGAACTGTCTTTCCGCCGAGCAAAAGTGCGATGAAGTAACAACGGCGCATTTTTTATAATACCCCGCGCCGAGCATCATCGACGCTATCGCAAGCCCTTCCGCAAAAGTTGAACACGCGCCGTATATTCCGAAATACGGCTTTGCAAATCCCAGCGCGCCGTATGCCGATCCCGTACATTGATTCATAAGATCGCCCGCGAAAATTACCTCGATATCACTTGGCGACAGTTTTGCTTTTGCAAGAGATGTGTTCACGGCAAGCCGCTGCATTTCGCTTTCCGACTTTTCCCACGTGTCCATGCCGAAAGTCGAGTCGTTGTCGTGAATATCAAAATCGGTCCCGAGCGGGCCGTCGTATTCTTTTTTGCCGACGACTGACGCGCCTGATATTATCGATGGAGCATGAGATAGTTTAATAATGCTCAAAATATCACCCCCGCAAGCCAATAAATCACGCCGTAGATCACCGACGAAAGCGTGCCGTAAACGATGACAGGACCGGCGACGGTAAACATTTTTGCTCCGACGCCGAGGATAAAGCCTTCGCTTTTGTCGTCTATCGCCGACGCCACAATAGAGTTTGCAAATCCCGTTATCGGAACGAGAGTGCCCGCTCCAGCAAAGCGTGCTATATCGTCAAAAATGCCGATGCCGGTAAGCAGTCCGGCGAGGAAAATAAACGTTATCGGAACAAGGGACTTTGCCGTGTTCCCGTCGATCCCGAGCGATAAAAACAGCATGCTCAGCGCCTCGGCGCAGGCGCACAAAAAACCGCCGACGAAAAATGCTTTTGCGCAATCGGCAATGACAGGAGATTTTTTTGAATGTCGCTTTGAGTATTTAATATACTCATTTCTGTTCATATCCATAAACGAACCCCGATGATTGTATTCTGCTCTTATTGTTTTCTTTTGGCTTTTTTATATTTGTGGAAAATGATTGAAAGAAAAAAACGCGGTTGCCCGCGTTTTTCAGTTGCACAAATCCATAATATATGACGTGAGTTCTTCTTCCGAATATATCTCAACTCCGACCGAAAGCGCTTCTCTGTCGTCGGCGCTCAAAAGAAATTCGGGCATATTCAGTGATCTGACCGTATTACCGTCGTTGTCTTTTGCAACGACAAACCCGTTTTCTGTTTTGATTATATATTTCGGTTCGCTCACGACTGCCGCCGCCTGTTCGTCTTGCTTTGGCGGCTGTTCGATTTTTTCCGTCTGCTCATTTGTGCTTGCAGCCGCTTCGATCGTTTTCATCGCTTTGTCATACTGCGCCTTCGTTCTGCCGCTTACGTTGATGCAGACTATAACGGCTATCACCGACAAAACCAAAGCGACAGCCGAAAAAAGAACCGATATTCCGCTCATTTTTGAATTTTCCATAATCATATCCTCTTTTTCCATTTTTCTGTATTCATATTGTTGTCGATTTTTGCCACAATATTCAAAGAAATAAAAACAAGAGGCAGGATATGAAAAAAATAATAAAACGCACGGCCATAGCAGCGGCGCTGACGATTTTATGCGTCGTACTCGCGCTCTCGTCGGGCTTTGCCGTAATATATGCATATATCAGTAAAAACGTCGATGCGTCGCTTGATTTTGAGTCGCTGATGTCGGCAAAAGGACTTACAAGCACTATTGTGTACCTTGATGAAAACGGTCGGGAGCGGGAGCTTGTTCAGCTTCACGGAGCGGAAAACAGGATCTGGACTGATATCGAAAACGTCCCCGATCACGTCATCGACGCTTTTATATCAATTGAAGATCATCGCTTTTTTGAGCATGACGGAATAGACTTCAAACGCACTGTCGGTGCTGTCTTGAACTTCGCCGGGAACGGCGGCGGCTTTGGCGGCTCGACCATAACCCAACAGCTTATAAAAAACCTGACCGGCGACGATCAGAACACGATCAAAAGGAAAATACGCGAGATCCTTCGCGCCAAAGAGCTTGAAAAAAACGTTTCAAAAAAGGATATTCTCGAAGCGTATCTGAATACGGTTTATCTTTCAAACGGATGCTACGGCATTCAGACGGCGGCGGAGTGCTTTTTTTCAAAGGACGTATCAGAGCTTTCTTTGCCCGAGGGAGCGGCGCTTGCGGCAATACTGAAATATCCGTATAAATATGATCCGATAAGAAACCCCGAGCAAAACACGCAAAGAAGGAACACCGTTCTTTTGCGGATGTACGAGCTTGGCAAAATCAGCGAGGATGAATACAGCTCGGCGATAAGCAAACCGCTTGAACTGAACACCGTAAAAGAAAAAAACGCCTCGCGAAATTTATCGTGGTTTGAGGAAACGGTGATCGACGAGGTCGCCGACGCGCTGTGCGAAAAATACAAGTGCGATAAAAAGACGGCCATCAAGAAAATTTACAGTGGAGGACTTAAAATCGTTTCCACGATAAAGCCGGATATCCAGTCGGCGCTTGAAAAAGTGTATGAAAACGAGAAAAACTTCCCCGCGTCGGGAGTCCTTACGCCGCCGGAATCAGCGTCTGTCGTGATCGATTCCCGCACGGGCGCGCTATTGGCAGTCGTCGGCTCGCGCGGCGAAAAAAAGTCGGACAGAATAATGAATTACGCAACTCAGCTCACTCGCTCCCCCGGCTCCGTGTTGAAGCCGCTAAGCGTTTACGCGCCGGCGCTCGATAAGGATATTATAACGTGGGCAAGAGTTTACGACGACGTGCCTGTTCTTTTTGAGCAGACGGATGACGGATTTACCGCGTGGCCGAAAAACAATCCGAGAGTCTATTCGGGACTGACAAACGTAAACCATTCGATTGAAAAATCCATAAACACAGTCGCTGTCAAAGTTTTGCGCGATCTCGGCATACGGGAATCGTATGAATTTTTGAAAAAACTCGGAATAAAAACGCTCACCGACGGAACAAAAAGCAAGGATGGCAAGTGGCTGTCGGATATCAGCGAAGCGCCGCTTGCACTCGGAGCGACGACAAACGGATGCACGCTATATCAGGTCGCGGGCGCATATACGATGCTTGCAACTGACGGAACGTTCAGAAAGCCGCATTGCTTTACAAAAGTATACGACGACAAAGGCGAGCTGATTCTCGAAAATGAAACGGGCGGCGAAAGGATGATATCGGCGGAAAGCGCGGATATAATGACGAGAATGCTTGAAAACGTCGTCAAAAACGGCACGGCAAAAGGAATGAAAATATCCCAAAACGTGAGCGTTGCCGGTAAAACAGGCACGTCCAACTCAAATACCGACCGCTGGTTTATCGGATATACTCCCGATTATATCTGCGGCGTTTGGTACGGCTATATCGACGCGCGCGACATCGGCAATTTTTCAAAAAATCCCGCCTGCACTGTTTTTGATTCCGTCATGAGCGAAATATATAAACTCACGCCGGAACTCTTGTCAAACGAATTCGAGAAAAGCAAAAACGTCGTTTCGTGCCTGTATTGCAGGGATTCCGGCTGCCTTGCCGACGCCGACTGCATTCTCGATCCCAGAGGATCGAGGATAGAGCTTGGCTATTTCAAAAAAGGGACCGAACCGCAAAGTCATTGCGACGCGCACGTCTGCGTCGAATACGATGACGGGGTGATTTGCGACGGCGCATTCCATTTTGATTCAAAAAAGGTCGCGCTCGTAAAAAATTATACAAGGTCGTTCCCTTGTCCCGTCACGGTTGAGGACGCGCAATATACGTACCGATACCTTTCCCCGCTTTATCCGCCAAACACAAGCGCCGACGGCGCATATTTTGACTCCCTTGCCGCCGACGGCGAGTATTTCGGCTGCTCCGGCGTCCAAAAAGCGTTCAATCGCTCCAAAAACCAAAGCAATGCGATCGAAGATCAACACGATGAATAATTCAAAAATCCGTGCACATCGCACGGATTTTTTTAATACTATACCGTCAAAATACGCATTTAATAAATGTTAGCATACGCTTATTCGCACGAAAAATCTTGACATTTTCGTTTTATGTGATATTATATAAATGTGGTGATTATGAAATCATACATAATTCTAATTCACAAAAGGTGAGGAGAACAGTTATGCCTTATGTAATCGATGCCGATAAATGCCTCGGCTGCGGCGCTTGCGCAGATGCGTGCCCGGTTGGCGCTATTTCCGAAAAGGACGGCAAATACGTTATCAATCCCGACGAGTGCATTGAATGCGGCGCTTGCGCCGGCACGTGCCCTGTTGAGGCTCCCGAGCTTAAATAATTTCGGAATACGTATCAAAGAAGGACTCTCAAAGAGTCTTTTTTTGATTTTGGGGTTTATTTTTTTTCGTTGTTGTGATATATTATAATCCGAAATAAATAATTTTTGTGTTTTTGCATATAATTACCTTCTGAAGAATAATCGGAGGTGATTAAATGAAAAATGCCGTTATACCGGTTCTGCTTGGCGCCGATATGAACTGCTATAGCCTGGCGCGTGCTTTTCACGAGGCTTACGGTGTTAAATCGCACGTTTTCGGGAAAGTTGAGCTTGGAGCGATAAAGTATTCAAAGATAATACGTTTTACCAAAATACCGCCCCTTGATGAAACGGAAAAAGTGATCGACACACTTGTGGATTTCGCGAAAAATGCGCCCCAAAAGCCGTATATCTTCGGCTGTACCGACGAGTACGTCGTGTTCATTTCAAAATACAAAAGCGTTCTTGAAAAGTATTACGTTTGCGTATGCCCCGACAAAGAAACAGTTTGTGAATTTTCGGAAAAAGACAATTTTTACAAAAAATGCGCGGAATTGTCGATCAAATACCCCGAATACATCTGCTTAAACAAAACAGAAGACGCGGAAAAGCTTAAATCACCGCCTTTTGAATACCCGATTATAATAAAGCCGTCGTGTTCATATAAATACTGGTATCATCCGTTTGACGGAATGCAAAAAGTTTACGTTGCAAAGGACTTTGAGCAAGCAAAAGAAACAGTAAATAAAATTTACCTTTCCGGATACAACGGCAAAATAATAGCGCAAAAGAAGATAAATAACGCCACACAATACGTCGCAACATGCTATTCCGAAAACGGAAAAAATACTTTTTGCATCGGGCGTGTTCTTCTCGGCGAGGTTACGCCGAAAGGAGTAGGAAACCACGTCGCGATAATAACGGAAAATAATGATGATATAAAAGAAAACGTAAACCGTTTTCTTTCCGGAATAAAATACTGCGGCTTTTCAAATTTTGATATTCTGTGCGATGAAAAAAGCGGTAAATTATATTTACTTGAAATAAATTCAAGACTTGGCAGAAGCAATTATTATATGACTGCCGCCGGCATGAATCCCGCACGGATCGCGCTTGAAGGTAAATTCGATTTACCTCAAACGAGCATTTTCTGGCACTCTGTTCCGAAAAGCATAATTGTAAAGAATGCGTCGCCCGCCGATAGATCGCTGATCAAAGAGCTGTCAAAAGCAGGACGTGATTATTCAACGTTCTTTTACGGCCACGACCTTAAAAGCCCGATGCGTCTTGCATACGTTGCGGCGCATCAACTCGGCTTTTTTGCAAAATACAAAAAATACGGCTCGCTCGGTATATGAAAACGCTCGGTATTATCGGCGGTCTCGGTCCGCTTGCATCGGCTGAATTTTATAAAAAAATTTGCAAAATGACCGACGCGTCATCCGACAAAGAACACATTGATGCCGTTATCACAAGCTTCTCGTCAACGCCGGACCGCTCGGCTTTTATACTCGGAGAAAGCGATAAAAGCCCTTTGCCAAAACTTAAAAATGCACTTGCAACACTTGAGAGCTGCGGCGCCGAAGTCATTGTAATGCCGTGCAACACGGCGGACTTCTTTTATGACGAGCTTCACTTGCTTACATCGGCTGATTTTCCAAGCATTACGCGGGAAACGGTGGCGTATGCTTATTCTCGCGGCGCAAGAAAGATCGGGATAATAGCAACCGACGGAACGGTAAATAGCGCTATATATCACAGGCTTTGCAACGAATACGGCATTACCCCGCTATTTCCCGATAAACGCGATCAAACTAAAATAGTAAATGATATTTACTCTATAATAAAGGCGGGAAATTCAGATGTAAAATCCGTTTACTGCGTAGCGATGTCATTGCTTGAAAAATGCGATAAGGTTGTATTTGCCTGCACGGAGCTATCTCTGATAGACATTTCAATGTGGCAAATCAAAAACAATATTATTGACTCAACCGAAGTTCTCGCAAGACGTGCAATAGAGCTTTGCGGCGCAAAATTACGCGCCGAATACATAGAAAGATAGGGGGTAAATTATGGTAAATACAGACGGGATCGCGTCGATTCTCGGCGTTTCACCTTGCCGTATTAATATCGAAATTCAAGATATTACCTGTAATTCCAAAGAATGTGGCGAAGGGATCGCCTTTGCCGCGCTTGTCGGCGAAGAATTTGACGGCCATAATTTTGCAGATGACGCATATCTTCGCGGCACAAGAGTATTCTTCGTAGAACGTAAATTAAATTTACCCCAAGACTGCATCCAATTCATCGTTGATGATTCGCGCGCCGCGCTGTCATCGGTTTCCCTGTTCGTTCACCAAAACCCGCAAAAAAAATTAAAGCTTATCGGCGTTACCGGCACAAAAGGCAAGTCGACTGTTGTGCTGATGATACATAAAATACTGACAAGCATTGGCAAAAAAGCGATTTTTTCAAGCACTCTCGGCATAAATACCGACGGCTCGCTTTTCCCTTCTTTTAATTCAACTCCCGAAAGCGACGATATGGCAAGGTTCCTTTCAAGAGGTGTCGACTCGGGCGCTGAATATGCAGTTATCGAGGTTTCTTCTCAAGGAATAAAGCAGAAAAGAGTGGGCGCGTTAAAGTTTGACATTGGCGTTATGACAAACCTATCCCGCGATCACATCGGGCGCGGCGAACACAGTGATTTCGCCGAATATATGACGTGCAAACAAGCTTTTTTTGAAAAGTGCAAATTCGGGATATTCAACGCTGATGACAAGTATTTTTCCGAGTTTTCAAATATATGCGAAGGTTCTTCGTACGGAATCAAAAACTCAGCCGACATTTCTGCAAAAAACGTTAAAATTGAGCGCCTGTCAAACGATTTTCGCAGTGAATTTGACATTTCATCGCCCGGTCAAACGGCTCATTTTTCGCTCCCGATACCCGGAACGTTTGCCGTTTATGACGCGCTTGCCGCCGTCGGAGCGTGCATAAAACTCGGTATTCCCCTATCAAAATGCGCCGACGCGCTTTTAGATTTTCATATTGAAGGGCGATTTGAAAAAATAAACGTCGAGCGCGATATCGACATTGTTATAGATTACGCTCACAATGGAGAGAGTCTGAAAAGCGCTCTGAAAACCGCGCGACGACTTGCTCGCGGAAAAGTTGTTTGCGTTTTCGGTTCAGTTGGCGGGCGCACGGAAATGCGCCGCGCCGCTTTGGGAAAAGCCGCGGACAAATTTGCGGATGAATGTATTTTGACATCTGACAACCCGAATTTTGAAAATCCGCTTGACATTTTGTCAAAAATAGCGGATAATATAACGGGCGTGCCGTATAGAATAATTCCGGATCGCGAGGAAGCGATAAGATTTGCCATTGAAAACGCAGACGACGGCGATTTTATTCTTATATGCGGCAAAGGACATGAAAAATATCAGCTCGTCAGCGGCAATAAAATACCGTTTGATGAAAAGGAAATTGTAACTAGCGCATCAAAAATCAAAGCAAACATATAAAACAAGGAGCTAACAATGAAAAAATTTATTTTATCAGAGGGCGGCGAATTCAGAAAGCTGAATCTTCACTGCCACAGCAAAGACTGTTCCGACGGTAGACTTACGCTTGCGGAGCTTAAGGATTTTTACAAATCTCATGGGTATGCCGGCGTTGCGTTTACCGATCACAACGTTCTTATTGATCACAGCGATCTTTCCGACGATGATTTTATTGCCATAACCGGCACTGAGATAAACTTCGACTGCACAACCGATCCAAAAGGCGCGGAACGTTGCTACCACATAAATCTTCTCGCAAAAAAGCCGGACAATACCGCCCTTGTGTGCTATAACCCGAAATATATAAATATGGTAAGCAGCAAGCAGTATATCCCCACGCAAAAATACGTCGGGACGCCCGATTTTGAACGTGAATACACAACGGAGTGCATCAACCGCTTTATAAAAGAAGCGAACAACCACGGTTTTCTTGTTACATATAATCATCCGCGCTGGTCAATGCAGACGTGGGAAGACTATAACGGACTTCGCGGCCTTTGGGGCATGGAAGTCAACAACGGCGACTGCTATCGCTATTGCGGCAGACAAGATCTTAACGAGGACATCTACGACTGGTTTTTGCGCCACGGAATAAACATTTCCCCTATTGCCGCCGATGACAACCACGATATTCGCCCAATGGGACATCCGAAATTCGACAGCGGCCTTTCGTGGGTCATGGCAAAAACGGAAAAGCTCGATTATGCATCAATAATGGACGCTCTCGAGTCGCGCAATTTCTATTCGTCAAACGGTCCGGAAATATACGAGTGCTACGTTGAGGACGGATATATCCACGTAAAAACTTCCCCGTGCGAGTTTATCCGCGTAAACACGCAGCTGCGCGCCGTAAAATCCGAGTGCGGAGAAAAGCGCGGCGAGCCTGTTACGGAATGCCATTTTGAAATACCCGAGAACGCCAAATATGTCCGCGTAACAGTTACTGACTTTGACGGCTCAACAGCGTGGACAAACGCGTTTTACGATCTCAAAGATTAAGATATCAAATAAAATGAAGAAGCGGTGAGAAAACCGCCCGTTTCAAACGACTAATTTGCAACAACGATTACGGCGAATGATAAAAAAAGGAGGTCAAAAATGAAAAAAACGATTTGTTCCTTTCTTGCCGTAATATTTCTGACTGCGACGCTTGCGTCGTGCCAGCTTTTCGAGCAGGTAGAAACGTCTTCGACAACTCCAAGCAATGCCATTGTTACAGAGCCGTCCACGTCGACTGCATCGACACAAACCACGCCGCAGTCGTCGGAAGCGACGACCGCCGCGCCGTCGACCGGTCAGACGTCGGAGTCTACCGCGACGGAGCAGACGACTGTCGTCACCGAACCGAGCGCAACAACAGAGGATACGTCGTCGACCGTGCCGACCGCAACGACTGAGCCGACCGGCACCACTCAAGGTTCGGTCACTCCGATGCCGCCTCAGGGGGCGGGCGGGATATCGCTCACAAGCGTTGCCGATCTGTTTGATATCGTCAAAAACGGAGAAAATGCAAAAGCGATCAAGTATTTATCAGCATCACAAGAAAAATACAGAGTATATTTCAAAAAAACTTTCGGGCTCATTTCCGAACTTGAATTTCCTGTTTTCCCGACATTTGATGGAAATATTGACATCTTGAGAGATGATTCGTCGATCCATATCTTCCCTCATGCGAACGACAGGTTTGAACTTATTTTTAATTTTGACTACGACGGTCGCACCGGCAATATTTTCATATTTACGCTTGACTGCGACGTATCGAATCAGAAGAATGCCGCGGCAAATGTCCTCGGTGAAACAAGGACGGTTTACTATAGTGAGCATTTCGGAGACAATAGCTTTTACACCAAGATGTATTTCAAATACAACGACGTTTGGATAGTGATGGACGTTCACGGTGTAAGTTATGAAAAAGCGATCGAATACCTCGAAAAGCTCGGCTTCGCTGATGTCAAGGACGCCGTTTACACAGCGGACAAGGGTTTGAAAAAGCAGTTAAGTGAAATATGCGTCCTTCCTACTGACATAGGATCTGCTTATGAGGACGACGACGCCGTTTGGTTTGCCGGCGACGCCAGCGACATTCAAAACAACCGCACAAGAGCATTCGGGCTGAAAAATGGCGAAACATTCTTCGGCTTTGACGTTGATATCAAATATCGGTTCGACACGAAAAAAATAGCCCTCGATGTATTCGCGTTCGATACGGACGCGGAAACCGGCAACAGTATCGACGTAGATATAGCCGAACTCGGAAATTATTACAAATTACTCGGTATCAACGTTTGCTTTTGGAATGATAAACTGACGATCCTTCCCGATGTTGAAGATATCGAAATGCTCGAAAGCATGAAAATAAAAGATCACGAAAGCTATCGTATCGGATATTTTCTCGCTGCGTTGCCTTTGAATAACCCCGACAAATCAAAGCTCAACACCAATGACGGTTATAAAGTCGTTTTGAAAAAATGCAATTTCGGAGAAATAGCATCTGCAAAAAGCATTCTTCTCGAAAAAGGCGATGATTTCGACGAAAAAGACGTTGAACTTTTCGCCCGTGAGATAGAAAAAGCATATTGGAAAAAAGTTCTCGCTTACTACGGGATAAAGGACGAACAAATCGTTGGATATTCCGACTGTTCGTCGCCGATGGACATCATGACCGTCACGCTTGAGCTTGACGAGAGCCAGCTTGAAACGATGTCAAATATCGACGGATATATCACGCAGATAGCGACAGCTTCAAACGCTTTTGAATAATAAGAGATAACAAAAAAGCCGCCGCAGGCGGCTTTTTTGTTATCTCAAATAATCGTCGATCTCTTCTCTGCTATGCATTACGATAACACATTTGTCAGCATATTTTTCAAGAAGTTCAAGAATTTTCGGCTTTGACGACGCCTCAAAATCTTTGACAAACGAAATAAAATCTTCATCGCCTCCGTCGTCGATCCACGGCATATCAGAGCGCGCCTTCCCTTTACGCGATTTGATCCCGTCAAGGCAGACGTCAACGGGAATATCGAGGAAAAATACCGTGTCGCAGGCACAGATTCGCCGCTCCATTGTTCGCCCGTAGTTGCCGTCGATGATCCATTCGTCTTCCTTTAATAATTCGTCAAGGCGAGCGTCGAAAACATCTCTTGAAACTGTTGTTCTGTCTGCGTTCCAGTAAAGCATATCGAGGTGAAAAAGCGGCAAACCGGTCTTTTTTTGAAGCGCGCGCGCAAAAGTGCTTTTGCCGCCGCCGGGACAGCCGATGATTATGACTTTTTTCATATCAAACTTTAATAACGTACCGTTGAATGACCTCGCCGAAGCGCTCGCTGTAAAACTCTGCGTCAAGCACGCCGCCGTTGTTCATTATCGTCTTTGCGGAGGCAATATTTACCTTGTCACACGAAACGATGACGTCGTTGATTCTCATCAGCTTGCAAACGCGCACCCCTTCGGCAAGCATTTGCGTGGCATAATGTTTTCTGCGTTCAGTCGGGCGAATACAGTACCCGATATGTCCCGCTTCGGCGAGGATAAAATCGTTCTCGCCAATGCGAATATTCATCATGCCGATAATGCGGTCATCGTCCTCTCGGACGTAGAAGTATGTAAGCGCGGGGACTTTTTTCGGATAATCGACATTTGCTACGTCGATAGCGGCGTTTACTTTTTCAAGCCAGCTTTCGTAAGTCTTTCCCTCTTTAACAAAGCTGTCAAGACTGCCGCTGCCGTCGACTTCGGAGCCATACTCAAAAAATTCATTTATAAATTCAATCGCCTTTTCTTTGTAGGCGAGCGTTGGAAATACGAGTTTCATTTTTGCCTCCTTTTTATAATACGTCAATTTACTTTTTTATGATATGACGCGCCGCCGTCTTTTTCGAGCAGAATATCGGACAGCAGCACCACACTTTGGGTTTGATCTCCGTCGGTTTCGAATATTATTTGCATGTATGAATCCGCGTTAATTTTCACCGTCGAGGAATATAAACCGTTTTTGTATATCGCGTTCGCGGTGATCGGAGCCGCCCCGATGTAATTCGGGTAAATATAGATTTTTCCGTTTTCGGTGGTGTTCAGATTGAATGTTACCGTAAGTTCACCGCTGATATAATATAAATCCACATCATATACAATTATATCTTTGCGCGTTTCTTTCTGCTCATTATTACGCTTTGCATAAAATCCCGCGAAAAAGCACAAAACGCCGACCGCAACAATCAAGATGCAGGCTAACACTGATAAAATAATAATTTTTCTGCTCGTTATCTTGCTGCTTTGGCAGCTGATTTCAGGTTTTGCCGCGTCGATTTTCTCTTTGCCCGCAAGCTCATCAAGGCTGATCTTCAAAATTTCTGACAATTTGATAAATTTGTCGGCGTCGGGCATACTTTCTCCGCACTCCCACTTGCTGACCGACTGGCGGCTGACGTCGAGCTGCTCCGCAAGGTTTTCCTGCGTTATGCCGAGTTCCTTTCTGCGCTTTGTCAAAATTTCGCTGAATGTCATATTTAACGCTCCCCCCCTTTGAATTTTCGGAACGTTTTCGTTCCTATGGGCAAAGTATATATTTTTTATAGGTTGCAATCAACCGACAAAACCTTTCATTTGCGCAACCGTAGGTTGCAATGCAGATTTTTTATCAATTATTTAATTATAAACCTCCATAACCTTTCCCTGTCCGCTTTGTCGGCGTATGCTATGCCGACGCGTACAACGCAAAATCTTATTTTAAACATTTCAGCACGAATAGGTCGCGTTCTATCCAGTGATAGCCTTTCCCGATGAGTTTTTCATTTATTTTTATCGCTTCTTTGACGGTGGTAAGTACGGGTTCTGTTTTGTAACAAAGCTGTCAAGACTGCCGCTGCCGTCGACTTCGGAGCCATACTCAAAAAATTCATTTATAAATTCAATTGCCTTTTCTTTATAGGCGATAGTCGGAAATACGAGTTTCATAATTTACTCCTTTCAGTCGTAAAGTTTCGCGTCCCAAATGCTTTTGAAATTCTTTTCAAGTTGAATGTCACTGACAATCTTTTCGTAAATGTCGGGACGGTAATGTTTTATTGCATTTAATACTTTTTTGTTTATTGGAAGAATGACGCACTGTCTTATGTCCTGTCGGCGTATGCTTTTTTCATTGAATTTGCCAAAATAGATACACATCGCCCTGATCGGGCGGAAAAAGAAATTTTTTCTTAAATGATAGTTCGCCCACGATGTTGAAACAATAAAGTTTTCTGCTTTTTCCCATTTAATGCTCAAATGTCCGTTTGAAAGACCGCTCGGTGAAACGACGGAAACAGAATATGCGTTTCCGTACTGGAAAAATAAAATAAACCATATTACCAGAGCGAAACCGAGCATTGTGAAAAAAACAGTGACCTGTTTTGTGATAATGAACAATATCACTCCCATTACGACCGGCACGGCGGGTACTTGTAGTGTGTACCAAAAAATCCGTGGGCAAGCAAGCGTTCTTACCGTTTTCATTTTATCTTATACCTCCACAGCCTTTCCCTGTCCGCTTTTTCGGCGTAGGCAATGCCGACGCGCGGGGACGTTTTATATTCCGGTATTTCTTCCCTGTCCTCGATCCAAAGTTCGCTCGGAGTCGCGCCCGTGAGATCGCACTTGTTTTGTGCGCGGGTGATGCCGAGCGCCTTTGTCAGCTTGCCGGGGCCGTTATATTCCCCGGCGCCGCGAATGAGCACCGCCTCCGGATGTCCCACGTTTCCCGACACCACGTTCAGCATATCGTACATTCCGTAGCAAAGGTAAATATACGCTATGCCGCCGTGCTCGTACATCGGCTCGGTGCGCTGAGTTTTTCCTTTGTGGGCGTGGCAGGCGGTGTCCTCCTCGCCAAAGTACGCTTCCGTTTCATTTATTACAAGACGGCGAACAGTGTCGCCGTCTTTTTTGCATAATACGCAGCCGAGCAAGCGCGGTGCAAGCTCGGGAGCGGGCAATGAAAAATCAATCATCAATACTGCCATTCGGGCTTTGTATAGAAGTCCGATTTCGGTTCAAGGAAGTTAAATTTGTGTCCCTCGTCCGTGATCTTGTCGATGGAATCGAAGATATTGTCCCACGAGAAAACGCTGTCGGGAAGGTTCATGAATTTCATCACCTTTTCGGTCGAAGCGGGGGCAACGGGATGCGCCAGCACGGTCGCGGTTTTTACCATGTGCGTCGCGTCGATCACCGCCTGATCGAAAGCCGCTTTGTCAAACGATTCATTGAACGGCTTGAACAATGCCGAAATTTCCTTGTTTATCGTGCGGAAATACTCTTCAAGATCGTTCATCACAAGATAAAAGCTCTGCGTCGCCATGTGATTTTCCACTTTCACAATAGCTTCGTCGGCCGCAGTCTTTACGCTTTCGCTGACGTTGCCGCGCGGGATCGTCTGATCGCCGTCGTTGAATTTCTGGAACGAATAGAACAGCGTGCGCGTCGCACGGTTGAGCAGGTTGGTGAACATACTCCATTCCTTCTGCGCGGGATCGGGAGATGTGTCGTCTTTGTTCGGGCCATAGGGCTTTGGCTGAAACGGCACGTTCTGTATGCCGAGTCCGAGTCCGAGGAAGTGAGCACGGAGCTGTTCTGCGCTGTAATGCGTAAGCAATTCCTCCGCCATCGGCGGCTTGATCTTACCGCTGCTGCTCGCCTTTGAATTGAAGAAAAGAATGTGCTTGTTTGCGATAATGCGCGGCATTTTGAACTTTTTATCGTAATAACCGCCCTCGTTTATCGCCTCGAACATTCCCATTTCGGCAAGGTGATAGAAATAAATGTTGTCCTCGCCGATGAACTGATAAACTATCGCGTCGTCGTCGCACCACCAGTTCTTCCACTCTGTTTTGTCGTGCCCGATCGACTCAAGATACGTTTCCGTAAACGAGATCGGCGCCCAGAGCGACTCCGGCCATACCCAGAAAGTCAGTCCCTTCATGCCGTCGCATTCCGGAACGGGAACGCCCCACTCGATATTGCCGGAAAGGCGGAACGGAACGAGCGTTTTGCCCGTGCGGAAGCGGATGCCGTTTTCCGAAAGGATGCTCGTCGCCGCTTCTCTGTCGGAAAGCTTGTCAAAGATGACGCGAAGCATTCCGCGCGCCTCTTCCTCCTCGTATTTGCAACTAAACGAAGCGAGTTTTTCCTTTACAACGTCTGCAAATTCCGTTTTCGTGTAGATTATCGGGTTTTTGAGAAATTCGCGGCATGCAACCGACGTCGTCTTACGCAGATTTTCGTTTGCATCTTTGTCATCCATCATCTTGATGAGAAAATCCATGTATTTTTCAAGGTCGAAATACCAGTTTTCGACCTCGCGCAGCGTCGGGCGCTCTCCGGAAAGCGTGCTGACGGGGGCAATAAGCTCCTCCGGGAAATACTGATGTCCCAGCGCGCACTCGTCTGCATAGCCGACTTCGGATTTACACCCGTCGATGGGGCATCTGCCCGTCACCTGACGACCGTTCAAGAACGTCTGATATTTCTCGTCGTAGAACTGCTTTGTGGAAAGCTTTATAAGCGCGCCTGATTTTTTAAGCGCCGCGAAAAACTCCGCGCTGTACTCGGTGTGCATTTTTCCGCTTGCTCCAAGCGCTGACGCCGCGAAAAGCGACGGCGAAATAAGATATTCGTCGAGCGTTCTCTTTTGCTTGTCGTGGTTCGATTTTACAAAGTCGAGGATCGTGCCGTCAAACTTCCCTTCATCGACAAGAGAATTGTATTTTGCGACGATCGGCGAACCGTAGCAGTCCGTGCCCGACACGAAAATAACGTTTTCACCGCCGATTCTGTCGCGCAGAAAACGCGCAAAGCAGTCCGCGTGAACGAACACGCCGCCGACGTGTCCGAAGTGAAGCTCCTTTGATCCGTACGGCATACCCGCCGTTATAAGCGCTCTTTTTGGGAAATTAGGTCTATCCATTATCAGCCTCTCAATCTTTCAATCTGTTTTTCAATACGCTCTTTTACTTTGTCCTCTCCAAGCACCTGCATAACGCTGAACATATCCGGAGAGTTCTGCTTGCCTGTCACGGCTACGCGAATAAACGAGCTGATATCTCCGACGTGACCGCGGTAAGCGTCGGGATTTGTTTTGTATTCCTTCGTTTCGCGGGCAAATCCGAGTTCTTCGGCGACGTCCTTGATTTTATCAAACCACACTGTTTGCTCATCTTTGGGATCGTAGACTTTAAGATACTTCCTAAGCGCCGATCTTATCGTATCCGCGTCGAAATTCTCGGGGTAAATGCCATTTACGTCGTAATATTTGTCATAGAAGAAGCCCATATACCCCTTGACTTCGCTCCAAAGCGCAAAATCTTTGCGCGGTTTGTTGCCGCCGCGACCTATCGACAGTGCGGCCTTTGTGTATTCGGGATCACGGGTAAATTCTGCGTAAAACTCAGCGTCAAATTCCTTTGCCCAAGCGGCGACCTCGTCATATACCTTGTCGGCGCTCATACGGGAAATTATATTCTTCGATACGTCGGAAAGCTTGGCTATATCGAACAGTGATCCCGCGGCGTTCATTTTCTTTGCCGAAAACTTAAAGTCGTCAAGCGGCGCCGTCGGATTTGCGCGCCGCCAGTCCTCGAAGTTTGAGTTCAGTATCGTCAAAATGTACTCAACGACGCTCTCCGTGGGATAGCCCTCGGATTTGTAATACGACAGTGCAAGTTCGGGATCCTTGCGCTTTGAAAGCTTGCGCTTTGACGTGCCGTCCATCTTCATCAGCGTGCCGATGTGAACGTATTTCGGAAGCTTGTGTCCGAGCGCTTGGAAAAGCTGGATGTGGAACGGAAGGCTCGCCAGCCATTCGTCGCCGCGAACGACGTGCGTCGTTCTCATCAAATGATCGTCGACCGCGTGCGCGAAATGATATGTCGGTATGCCGTCGCTTTTGAGAAGAACGTGGTCGATGTCGTTTTCCGTTATGTCTACCTCGCCTTTGATAAGGTCGTTGTATTTGAATTTATGTTCAATACTGCCTGTCGAGCGGAAGCGAAGCACCCATTTATTGCCCTTGGCAATCTCCGCCTCGATATCTTCTATCGGTCTGTCGCGCCATTTCGCCCACTTGCCGTAATAGCCGAAGTTAGCCTTTTCCGCTTCCTGCTCGGCGTGGAACTGTTCAAGCTCCTCTTCGGTGCAGAAGCACGGGTACGCCTTGCCCTCACGGACGAGCTTTTTCGCGTAAACGTGGTAAATAAACGCGCGCTGGCTTTGCTTATACGGGCCGTATGCGCCCTTGTCGCAAATGTTGCCGTTTTCGTCAAGAGCCGCGCCCTCGTCGAAAATAATGCCGTAGTGAGAGAGCATTTCGATAAGCATTTCCGACGCTCCGGCGACCTCGCGCTTAGCGTCCGTATCCTCGACGCGCAGATAAAGCACGCCGCCGCTCTGGTGAGCCAGACGCTCGGAGGTAAGCCCCTGCATTATATTTCCGAGATGAACAAATCCCGTAGGACTCGGCGCAAGGCGCGAAACGATAGCGCCTTCGGGGAGATTTCTCGGAGGATAGAGCTTTTCCATATCGTCGACTGTCTGCGTGACATTCGGGAAAAGAAGCTCGGCAAGTTTTTCGTAATCAATTGTGTTCATTTTTTATATTGTCCTTTCGGTTATTTTCTAATGTCCCGGGTAGATCGTTTTACCCTTTATTTTTTCTTTAAGCTGATCGAGTGATCGCATAAGATCGCCGAAGTTGCCTCCGGGTAAATCTGTGCGTCCATACCCGCCGTGAAACAGCGTGTCGCCGGTAAAAACCGCGTCGCCGCAAAAATAACATACAGATCCCGCGGTATGCCCCGGCGTATGAACGACTTTGAAGTCAAGCGAGCCGATATTTATCACGTCGCCGTTTGAAACTGTCTTGAATTCTGAATTTTGCACCGTGTCCTTGCCGAAAAATATGCGCGACGCATTGAGATATCCGTCGCTCAGCATCACAGCATCAAATGCGTGGATATATACGTCGGCACCGGTAAGACGTACAAGCTCGTCGACGGCGCCGATGTGGTCAAAATGTCCGTGAGTCAGCAGTATCGCCTTGATATCAAGTCCGGCATTTTTCGCCGCGTCGTATATTTTATCGCCGCAAGAGGCGGGATCGATGACGGCGGCCGTTTTTTCATCGCCGACGATATAGCAGTTTGTGCCGATCGGCGGAAGTGTTAAAGTGATTATGTCCATAAATTCACCAAAGAAAATAAATACGCAATATGTATTTTATCACAATATTTAATTTATGTCTATATTTTATTTGCAAAAACATTGCAAAAATTCAAAAAAATTATTGATAACGGCTGATTTTGGTGATATACTATATTTGAATTATAATCGCGGAGGTGCGCGTGGAAAAGATAAATATTCGCGGACTGACGTTTGACAACGTGACGCGCAAAGAAGCTGCCGAACTTGCACAAAATCTGATGGATAGCCCGGGGGCATCAACTGTATTTACGCCGAATGCCGAAATAGCATATAACGCAAGCCGCGACGACGAGTTTATGAAGGTGCTTTGCCTTGCCGATATTTTGCTCCCCGACGGCGCGGGAATAATAAAAGCGTCGCGTATTCTCGGAACGCCGCTCAAAGAAAAAGTGGCGGGCGTCGATTTCGGGCTTGACGTTGTAAAAATGTGTGCCGAGCGGGGTTTTTCCCTGTTTTTGCTCGGCGGAAAGCCCGGCGTTGCGGATGCCGCGGCAAAAAAGCTATGCGAGATTTACCCGGATCTTAAGATCGCGGGAGCCCGTGACGGATATTTTGAAAAAAAAGGCGAGGAAAGCGACAGAATAGTCGAGATTATAAACTCATCGTCAGCAGACGTATTGTTTGTGTGCCTCGGCTCGCCGTCGCAGGAAAAATGGGCGGCGGAAAGCAAGGACAAACTGAACACCGTAAGACTTTTATGCTGTCTTGGCGGAAGCATCGACGTTTACGCCGGAAATGCAAAACGTGCGCCGAAGGTGTTTATCAAAACAAGCACGGAGTGGCTTTACAGGCTTATTAAAGATCCGCGCCGTCTCGGCAGAATGATGGCTCTGCCAAAATATATCAGAGATACGAAAAAATATAAAAAATCAATGGGTAAATAAAATTTACCATACGCTTATGTCAAATTAAATGTAAATAAAATTTACTTTTGCGGAGGAAAAAATGAAATACACTGCAAAACAGTACGTCGATTTAATGTCTTACGCAGGCGGTGTGCGTCCGATGTTCTCGGAGCTTTTCGGGCCGATCGTTGGGCTTGATCGCGAGTGGCGAGAGCAAGGCGCGACGGATGAAATGATAGAAATGCGCGGATTTGCTTTTGATTACGTGCCGTATTATCAGCTCGGCGAGCTTGATTCCATTCATCGTCCGAAAGACGTTGTTATCGAAGACAACGACGAGTACTACATATTTATCGACCATTACGGCAGAAAAATGAAAATGGTTAAGGCAACGGCGACAATTCCCCTTCCGCAGTCATACCCCGTCGAAACGATGGACGACTGGCTGAAAATCAAGCACATGTTTGAATATTCCGACGAGCGGATCACCGACGAAATGCTTGAAAAGGCCATCGCTTTGCAGAAAAACGGCACGCTCATAAAATCGGAAATTCTCGGAGGCTTCGATATTTTGCGCGAGCTTATGGGTGAGGAAAACTGCTGTGTCGCCTTCTACGACGACGAGGAACTTGTGCGCGACATACTCGATACGATATCAAAAACAAACGTAAAAGTGCTTGAAAAGATCACAAAATACATAACGATAGACCAGCTTTCCATTCACGAGGATATGGCAGGAAAAACGGCTCCGCTTATCGGGCCGAATATAGTAAATGAATATTTACGTCCGTATTACCGCGCGTCGTGGGATATAGTAAAAGACAGCGGGACAAAGCTGTTTTGCCAGGACAGCGACGGCAATATGAATCAGGTCATCGACGCGTTTATTGATTGCGGGGTAAATATTTTTTACCCCTGCGAACCCGCCGGAGATATGGACATCGTTCGCCTTCGCGAAAAATACGGCCATAAAATAGCATTCCGCGGAGGGATAGACAAACACGTCCTTCGCCGGACAAAAGAGGAGATAAAGGCGGAGCTTGATTATAAAATGCAGCCGAAAATGATGGAGGGCGGTATCGTGTTCGGACTTGACCACCGAATCCCGAATGCCACTCCGCTTGAAAATTACATATATTACGTAAATTATGCGCGCGAAAAACTCGGCCTTGACCCGTACGAAAAAGCGGAAAAGGGCTGGGGACGCATGGCTTTCTGATATGTATATCTGGACGGCGGCAGACGCCGGATGCGCATTAGGCGACGTGCGCGCCAAGTCGGAAAAGCTTGCGGCTGAATTCGGCTTTGACAAGACGGCTTTTTCCCTGCCGCAGCATATTTCCCTGAAAATCTCTTTTTTCATAGACGATGAGAGAGCGAGCGAGGTTATCGACGTATTATCGGATTATTTTTCATTGCTCCGCCGTTTTGAAGTTGAAACGGACAAAATCGAAGTGTCGGGCGGAATCGTATGGCTGAAAATCAAAAAAACAGACGCGCTTTTATCCTTACACTCATCGCTTGACAAGATGATGAGCGAAAAATACGGCATAACTCCGCACAAGTTTGACAACGACTTTATTTTTCACTCAACACTCTATTTCGGGACGGAAAACGAGGCGTCGTCAATGTTTGAAATACTGAAAGATCAACCGTTTCAAAAAAGCTTCACCTCAGACGGTATTTTTATCGGCACGTCCGAAAGCGGCCTCCCCGGAACATATAAAGTTGTTCGCCATATAGGCCTTAATTGACCGATAATATCGAAAAGTATTTACAAAATGAAAAAAATATGTATAATAAATAGTGATTTTATGTAAAAAGGACGGTGTGAAAATGAAACGCAAGGTACTTGTCATCGGCGACAGTTATATGAATCTGCAAATGAACGTTCCGGGAGCAGCCACAACGCATGAAACGGTTTACGGCGGCGCTTACAGTTATCACCCGAGCGGATCGTCGGCGATATCTGCGATAACCGCGGCAAAAAGCGGCGCTGACTGCACATTCTGCACGCGTCTCGGCGAGGATGCAAACGGAGAGCGACTTTTCAATTATTATAAAGCTTGCGGGCTTGATATGACCTTCATCAAGGGCGTAAAAGACGCGCAGACAGGTATGAAATTCACGGCTTATGACGAACTTTCGACGATAACGTACGCCGTCAAAGGCGCAAATGGCACAATGTCAAAAGCCGACATTGACGACGCTTTTTCTTGCTTCCCCGACCTTATGCTTATTCCGCACGACTACATAGCCGTGTCAAGCGAAAGCCAGCTTGTTTCAAATTCAGAAGGCGAAAGCGAGATCGACAGAAATATAGGGGATACACATTCGTTCACGCGTGTAACTCAGCCGCAAACATCGCGCCCGGAAAGCCTTGCGCTTTACGCCATAAACAAAGCGATGGAGCGCGGAGTTGAGATGGCGGTCGAATACACGGAAACGACGTCGCTTTTGCCGCTTGACAGAGTAAGCGGGATAAAGATAATCGTTATTTCCGAGGAAATGCTGAAAAAAGTTACCGGGACGGCGCCGATTTCAATTGAAAAAACGCTCAGCGCGCTTCTTTCTTTCTCATCGAAAATTCACGCAAA
This sequence comes from Clostridia bacterium, assembly GCA_017447775.1. Classification (GTDB taxonomy): domain Bacteria; phylum Bacillota; class Clostridia; order Oscillospirales; family CAG-272; genus RGIG6816. The sequence goes on from JAFSMU010000030.1 coordinate 43,730, forward strand.
ATATTACGTCGTTCAAAAAGGAAACGATACCTCCTTCATTTACGACGGCATTCATTTTGAAATCCCGCAGGCGCCCGCCGTTATCAAATCGCTTTCTCACCAGGTCGGCACGGGTATGAATTCAACGTATACGGGAGCTATGATCGCCGAATATCTTTCGTCAAAGGATATTCTCCGTTCTTGCAAATACGCGCAGGTCGTAAGCCTTTTGACGCGTGAGCCGCTCGGCATTTTCAACCACGTTCCGAGCCGCGCACAAGTCGATCAGTTCCTCGGCGAGTGCGGACTTTCCCTTGATACGATATGACGGATAAACCGAAAAGACTTCTCGGCGTCGACCTCGGCGCCGCGCGGACCGGGCTTGCAAGGTCCGACGATCTCGGGATGTATTCCGTCGGGCTTGGGAATATAAAAAGCTACGATCTCGACAAGGCGGCGCTCAAAGTCGCCGAAAAGGCGGAAGAGATCAACGCCGACATAATAATTATAGGAAAACCGGTAAATATGAACGGAACGCTCGGCGAAAAAGCGCACCTTTGCGAGCAGTTCGGGCAAAAAGTTTCGCAGTTTACAAAAATACCGATAGATTTCTTTGACGAGCGCCTGACGACAGTTGAGGCGCACCGGATACTCGGCGAATCCGGCATACGCGCAAAAAACAGGAAAAACATCGTCGATTCCCTTTCTGCCGAGATAATTCTGCAAGGGTATATGGATATGTTAAAAAATAAAAATTCAAAATAAAGAGGACATTATGGAAAACACGGCAAAAACAATGGAAAAAATAGTCGCGCTTTGCAAAAACCGCGGCTTCGTATTCGCAGGCTCCGAAATATACGGCGGCCTTGCAAACACGTGGGACTACGGTCCGCTCGGCGTCGAGGTGAAAAACAACATCAAACGCGCTTGGTGGAAAAAGTTTGTTCAGGAAAACAAGTACAACGTCGGACTTGATTCGGCTATTCTTATGAACCCGCAGACGTGGGTAGCGTCGGGACATCTCGGCGGCTTCTCCGATCCTCTTATGGACTGCCGAGAGTGCAAAGAGCGCTTCCGCGCTGATAAAATAATCGAGGATTACTGCGCCGAAAAAGGCATCACGCTCGATAAACCCGTCGACGCAATGTCGCAAGCCGAGATGAAGTCGTTCATCGACGATAACAACGTCCCCTGCCCCTCGTGCGGCAAGCACAACTTCACTGATATTCGCCAGTTCAACCTCATGTTCAAGACGTTCCAGGGCGTTACGGAAGACGCGAAAAACACAGTTTATCTCCGTCCCGAAACGGCGCAAGGCATATTCGTAAACTTTGTAAACGTTCAGCGCACAACGCGCAAAAAGCTCCCGTTCGGTATCGGTCAGATAGGCAAATCGTTCAGAAACGAGATCACGCCGGGCAACTTCATTTTCCGCGTGCGCGAGTTCGAGCAGATGGAGCTTGAATTTTTCTGCGAGCCTGACACAGACCTTGAATGGTTCGGATACTGGCGCGGTTTCTGCCGCGATTGGCTCCTTTCCCTCGGCATTAAGGAAGAACACCTGCGCCTGCGCGACCACGATCCCAAAGAGCTTGCGTTCTATTCAAAAGCGACGACCGACTTCGAATTTCTGTTCCCGTTCGGCTGGGGCGAGCTTTGGGGCATTGCGGACAGAACGAATTACGACCTCAACCAGCACCAGACGGTTTCCGGCAAAGACCTTACGTACTTCGACCAGGAAAAGAACGAAAGATACATTCCTTACGTTATCGAGCCGTCACTCGGCGTTGAGCGCTCATTCCTTGCGTTCCTCGTTGACGCATACGATGAAGAAGACCTCGGCGACGGCGATATGAGAACTGTTCTTCGCTTCCACCCGGCTCTTGCTCCGTTCAAGGCGGCTGTCCTTCCTCTTTCAAAGAAGCTCAGCGAAAAAGCGGTTGAAATACACGACGAGCTTTCAAAATACTTCCCTACAGACTTCGATGAAACAGGCTCTATCGGCAAACGTTATCGCCGTGAGGATGAGATCGGCACGCCGTTCTGCATCACATACGACTTCGATTCCGAAAACGACGGCTGCGTAACGGTACGCGACAGAGATACAATGCAGCAGGAAAGAATAAAGATAGCCGATCTTTGTTCTTACATCGAAAAGAAAATGGAATTCTGATAAAAAAGCCCCGCCCAAGCGGCGGGGTTTATTTTGCTATAATAAAACAAAAAAGCGCTCTTTCGAGCGCCTTGGCTGCGGAATAGGGATTTTCCGTCGCTATTGCTCCTATCGCGCGCTTCGCGCTTGCCCACGTCGGCGAAAACAGTCATTAAGACTGTTTTCTTCCGAGCTGTTGACACAGCTCTCCCTCCTGGTTCGAATCCCTTGAAATAAAACAAAAAAGCGCTCTTTCGAGCGCCTTGGCTGCGGAATAGGGATTCGAACCCCAACAAACAGAGTCAGAGTCTGTCGTGCTGCCGTTACACAATTCCGCAATATTCGGAACAGAATGTATTATATCAAATTTGATCGTCTTTGTCAATATTTTTTTGAAAAATCATTTTTATTTTTTTATCCCCCGTTTTTATTGTAAAAATTGCACAATTTTTGTCGTTTGAATTTGTTTTTTTCATTGAAAATTTGTTTTATTTATTGACAAAAATTGAAAGTATGCTATAATTAAAATAAATTTCTATAGGTTCTGCTTGCACTTTTTTTATTCATGGACGAAAAAAAGGAATTGTCTTTCAATAATCTTTATGAGTCTTATCTTCCGCTGATGAAGAGCGTCGCTCAAAAAACCGCGGAAATATACTCATTGCCCGATTCCGAATTCGACGATCTGCTTCAGGAAGCGGCGATAGCTTTATATACTTCCGCGGCGGCATTCGACAAGGAACGCGGCGTTTCGTTTGGCGTTTATGCAAGGATCTGCATCAAAAATAAGCTGATTTCGTATATAAATCAGCGTTTTAAGTCGGCTCGCATACCGGATGAGGTATCGCTTGACGAAATATTGGACATTGAAAGCGACGATACAACGCCGGACAAGTTCGTTGTTGGAAAAGAATCGCTTGACATTTTGAAGAATACAATCGACGAGATGCTGACGGATTTTGAAAGCTCTGTACTATGGCTGTATATAAGCGGTATGTCGTACAATGATATTTCAAAAGCACTGTCAAAGCCTCTGAAAACAGTTGACAATGCCCTTCACAGGATCAAGGTCAAGTTACGGAAAATATATCCCCGTTAATTTGCCTTTATCATTATTTGTTTCAAAGCCGGATATCCGGTTTGAAATATATGCCCGAATAGCTTAATCAAGAGCGTTGTTATCAAAGATGTCGGTTGGAGTCCGTCTTGGGGCAAATTAAAAAACACCAAAAAATCAAGCGAGGTATGAAAAATGTACGAGGACAAAACTTTAATTTGCAAGGACTGTGGCAAAGAGTTCGTATTCACCGCAGGTGAGCAGGAATTCTATGCTGAAAAGGGCTTCCAGAACGAGCCGCAGAGATGCAAGGAATGCCGTGTTGCAAGAAAGAACGCAGCTAAACCCGCCCGCGAACTGTTTACGGCAGTTTGCGCTAAATGCGGAAAAGAAGCTAAAATTCCTTTCGAGCCGAAGAGCGACAAACCGGTTTATTGCAGCGAGTGCTTCGCAGCAATGAAGCAGGCATAATTCAGTCAAAAATGCAAGCCTCCGTTAATTCGGAGGCTTTTTCTTATGAAAATTTACAATTATGAGATTGACTCAAAGGCAATATTGTGATATATTAAGTATATAATAAAAATATACGGTGGTAAAATGAAATTTCTTAAAATTACACTTGTTATCATACTGGTATTTGCGTCTGCCGTCGCAATTGTTTCGTGCGGCAAAAACGACGACGCGCCGAAGGATATGCAAAGGGCGAGCAGCGAGTTCGTAAATTACGTTCTTTTCGTTCCGAAAACGTGGACAGTCGACAAAACGGACGGCGTTATTTCCGCATACGTTGCCGACGATAAAAGCAACGTCAGCGTAACGACTTTCACGCCAACGCGCTCATACGACAGCGTTGTCGACTATACGGAAGAATACCTTAAAACACTCGAAAAGACGTATGTCGGGTATGAGTATATTGAAAAGGAAAGCCTTATCCCGACAGCCGAAAAGCTTGAAACGGGCATAACGCTCGGCGGCGTTAACGCCACTCGCCTTGTTTACAAGCTCAGCCAAGGCGACACGGTCTACAAAATAATGCAGGTCATAATATCCGCCAAGGGATACGTTTACACTCTGACCTACACTGCCCTTGCCGATAAATACGACGCGCACGTCGACGACGTTGCGAAAATCATCGCGGAGTTCAAATTCAAATAAAATGACGATACACTATCTTGACAATAGCGCGACGACTCCGCTTTGCGACGCTGCGAAAGCGGCGATCGAAAAGACGGCAAACGATATTTTCGGCAACCCGTCGTCCCTTCATACGATAGGAGTCGACGCCGAAAGCGCCGTTGAAGCGGCACGTGCGGACATTCTTCGCGCAATGGGATTTCATAATTCTGACGGGACGCTGATTTTCACATCCGGAGGAACAGAAGCCGCCAACCTCGCCATTATCGGATGTGCAACGGCAAAAGCGCGTAATAAAGGCAAAACGGTGATCGTCGGCGAAACGGAACACGACTGCGTGCTGAAATCAGCCGATCATTTGTCAACGCTCGGATATAAAGTCGTGAAAATCCCGTCGCCCGACGGCGTGTGGGATATGGAAAAATACCTTGCAGCGCTTGACGAAAACGTAATACTTGTATCAGCAATGCTTGTAAACAACGAAACGGGCGCTGTAAACGATATAAACGAGATTGCAAGAGCCGCGCGCGCGGCGTCCCCCGGTGTGCTTGTGCATACTGACGCGGTTCAAGGGTTTTTGAAGCTCGACGGAAGGCTTTCCGATCTTGACGTCGATATGATCAGCATAAGCGGCCATAAGATCGGCGCCCCGAAAGGTGTAGGCGCTCTTTACATAAAAAACAGCGTTATAAAATCGCGCTCCATTGCGCCGATCGTTTTCGGCGGCGGGCAGGAAAAGGGGCTGCGCTCGGGAACCGAAAATACGATCGGCATCTGTGCTTTCGGCGCGGCGGCAAAATACGGCAAGGAAAACCTTAGTAAAAACCTTTTGCATATCGCTTCCCTGCGCGAAAGACTCATAAGCGGACTTTGCGACGTCGACGGCATCCGCCTGAACGTTCCGAAGACGCAATTTTGCGCGCAAAACATCCTCAACATGACCGTTTTCGGCATAAGAAGCGAAACAATGCTCCACCACCTTTCAAGCTACGGTGTGTTCGTTTCAAGCGGATCGGCGTGCGCGTCGAACACCGGACACAGCTCGCAGGCGCTTTTATCATTCGGACTTCCCGAAAAAGAAGCCGGCGAATCCATTCGCGTAAGCCTCGGCGTTCAGAACACGGAGGACGATATCGACGCGTTCATATCCGCCCTTAAAGACGGAATATCGAAGCTTGTGCGTCGGAGGTGAATTTATGATAATTACGACTCATTCGACGGCACAGACCGAAAGCGCGGGAGAAATGATCGCAAAAACGCTTCACCGCGGCGATTTTGTCGCCATGTTCGGCGATCTCGGCGTCGGGAAAACGGCATTTGTACGCGGCATGGCAAAGTATCTCTGCCCCGGAGCGAGAGTTCAAAGCCCGACGTACACGATAGTCAACGAATATCGCGGTTCGATCCCGCTTTATCATTTTGATATGTACCGGATCGACGGCGAGGAAACGCTTTACGCGACAGGATTTTTCGATTATATCGATAACGGGATCTGCGTTGCGGAGTGGTGCGAAAATATAGGCCCGTACATACCCGATCGCTCGGTGATCGTCAAAATCGAAAAAGATCCCTCGGGAAACGACACTGAGCTCAGAACAATAACTATAGAGGACAGAAGATGAAAATACTTGCAATTGACACATCGGCAAAAACGGCGAGCGCCGCTGTCTGCGACGGAACACGTCTGCTTTCGATTTACACGCAAAACGTTGGACTGACGCAAAGCGAAACGATGCTTCCGATGGTTGAATCGATACTGCGCGACTCGAAAATTTCAGTTGACGATATCGACGCCCTCGCCTGCACGACGGGGCCGGGATCGTTCACCGGCGTGAGGATAGGCGTTTCCGTTGTGAAAGGACTTGCATTCGGCAAGGAAAAGATATGTATCGGCGTTTCATCTCTGAAATCCCTTTCCTACAACGTTGATAATACCGACGCGCTTATCGTTCCGGTCATGGACGCACGCGCCGACAGGCTTTATTGCGCCGCTTTTGAAATAAACGGCGGAAAGCGGAAGAGGGTTCTCGATGACGACGTGATGACGGTCGGCGAGCTTGAACAAAAACTCGCTGCTATCGGGCGTGACGTTATATTTGTCGGCGACGGAAGAAATATCGCAAAGAAAATGACTCGCGTCAGCTTTGTTGAAGCTCCGTATCTCCTATCCGACGCAAACGGATATTCTGTCGCGATGGCGGCGCTTGACGAATACGAAAATGCCGATGATAACGCAAAAAAAGCGTTTACCGATATGAATTTATGCCCTGTTTACCTGCGTCCGTCGCAGGCCGAAAGGACGCTTGTCGAAAAGGAGAAACAAAATGGAAAAAATTAAGATCGCTCTCGGCGCCGACCACGCCGGATATGCGTATAAGGCAAAATTTATAGAATACCTCACATCCCTCGGGTATGAGTGCGTAAACTGCGGGACAGACAGTGCCGAGAGCGTTGACTATCCGATATACGCCGATAAGGTATGCAAGCAGGTAACGGATGAGGGCTGCAAGTTCGGCATTCTGATATGCGGCACGGGGATCGGAATGAGCATGGCGGCAAACAAACACCACGCCATACGCGCCGCCCTTTGCGGCGACGTCGAGTCCGCAAAGCTGACGAGAATGCACAACGACGCAAACGTCCTCTGCCTCGGCGCAAGGATAATCGATTACGACAAGGCAAAGGAAATTCTCGACGCTTTTCTCGGCCAGTCTTTCATGGGCGAGCACCACATTCGCCGCGTAAAAATGCTTGACGAATTGATTTAATACTTTATTATACAAATTTTTGTCAAATTATCTGTTATTATATACAAAAATTTTGGGAATACAAATAATATTATTGACATCTATCACCGTTTTGTGATATAATTTTATAAACCAAAAAAGGTGAAATAAAAAATTTATATATTTCAGAAAGGAAACAATCAAATGAAAAAGATTTTAGCAACGCTTATTGCTGTTATCTTCATCATCAGCGCTTTCTCTGTTCTTGCTTTTGCGGCTGAAACAGCAGAAGGACATCCGCTCACGCTCGATATGTACGGCGGCTATCTGAAGAGCTATTCAGGTCTTGATTTCAGCAATGAAAACAACATCTGGACCGTATACGACGAGGACAGCGGCAAATGGGTATACAGCGAAAAGTACAGCCAGTTCCTCACTGACGGCACGTACAATTCCAAAACAGGCAAGCTTGAAAACGTAACGAAGATGTACTACTCTATCTTCGACGACGACGAGGGTATATATCAGATTCTTATCGACGGCGAATGGGTTGAAGAAGACTGGGATTACCCGGACAACAACGATCTTATCAAGATCCCCGCAAGCCCGTATATTTCCTCGCTCGGCAAAGATTACCTCGGCTCAGGAAGCAAAACAAGACTTGAGTGGGAAGTCAGCCCCGACGGCGAGTACATCACTTTCAAATCCGTAAGCACGAGCGCAAGCCCCGGTATCGCATTTGAAATTGACGAATCCAGAAAATATTTCACCATTGGTAAAGAAACCGATGAAGACGGCACAACTCACGAAGCAAAACCGCACGCTGAATATGCGGCTATCAGAGTAAGAAACCGTTCGTCGGCTTCCCTGTTCTCCTTTGCAGTTGTTACATCCAGCACAAACGGCGGTAACGCTTTTACGGGAAGAGCATTCTTTGATTACAAAGACGAAAGCTACAAATCCAACTCCGGCGAATGGGAAACATACATTATAAATATGGCTCAGATCGCCGCTGACAACAACGAAAACTCCGCTTGGAACTCCAATCTCCGCGCTCTCGCGATCTTCCCGTTCGGTTACGGAAAGACAGACGGCACAGGCGCGTACAACGGTGCCGAAATCGACATCGATTATATCGTGATCGGTTCCAAGGAATACTGCGAAAACTACAAGAGCGAACTTCAGAAAGAAGAAGAGAGCGTTTCTTCCATTAAGCTCATCAGCGAACCGACGAAGAAAGACTACCGCGTTGGCGATACACTCGACCTTTCCGGACTTGTTATCGAAGCTACATACGATGACGGCAGAGTTGAAGAAATCACAGACTGCGGCGCTTCTTATGACTTCACAACGGCTCCCGAGAGCGGCAAGACAACAGTTACTCTTAAATACGGCACAAAGACAACTCCTATCACATACGAAGTAAACATTTCCGGTATCAAGTCCGTTTCCATCAACGGCATCGACGCTGATGAAAAACCGTATCCGACATCATTTGAAATCTCAAAGGTTGCCAACGGCATAACGGCTGAACTCATAAAAGGCCTTACCCTGACTGTTGAATATGAAGACGGATATGTAGACGACAAATATACGCCCACATCGAGAAACTGCGAGCTTTCCGGCAAGGAAGCAGGCACTCAGGTCGTTACCGTTAACCTTTACGGAACAAAAGCTTCTTATTCGGTTAACGTCATCAACGTTTCTTCCATTACGGTAAACGGCGTTAAAAAGACTGTCCACTATGGCGAAACGATTGAAAAAGGCGATCTTGACATTACTTGCGTATATTCCGACGGCAGCGAGAAGTCCATTAGCGATGCAGGACTTGTTGACAGTATCACGGATATCACGTATTCAACAAAGACAGCCGGCGAAACGGAAATTTCCGTTACCGTTGTAAACGAAGCATACGGCGTTAACATCACAGGCACAGGCAAGATGACTGTTGAAACACCGAAGGCTCTTGTTGTAAAGAGCAACCCCACAAAGACAACGTACACTCCGGGCGACACGCTTGACACAACAGGTCTTGTTCTCGCTTACACGTACGAAGACGGCGCAGAGAGAGAAGTTGCGATTGCCGACGTCGACAAACCGAAGTACGACTTCTCCGAACCGGGCGAAAAGACAGTTACGATCACATCCGGCAGCCTCAGCGCTACGTTTACCGTAACAGTTGACGGTACGGCTCCCACAAGACCGGCATCGTCATCCAAACCCGCATCAAGCGGCGGTTGCGGTTCCTTCATTGGAGCAGGCGCAATAGCTGTAATTGCATGTGCAACGGCGGCAGGCGTTGTAATCTGCAAGAAGAAAGACAACTGATATTTTAATGCTTGTACCCTTGCCGATAACATCGGCAAGGGTACATTTTTTTGAAGGTGAGATATGTATCCGTATGCACTTTTCGGCGACATAACGCTTTACGAGGTATTTTTATCCCTCGGCGTTGTTTGCGCGCTTGTTGTGTTCAGAATAATGGCGGACAAGCTGAAAATAGGCGCAAAGCTGTTCAATTTTACGCTTATTTGCGGATTGTGCGCGATCGCAAGCGGTATCTTTTTCGCCGTTTTCGTTCAAGCGCTCTACAATATTGCCGACAGAGGTGCATTCATTATAGATAAGGATACGGGCGCAACGTTTGCAGGCGGTCTTATCGGCGGTGCGGCGGTATTCTTTATCATTTATTTCATCTTCGGGAAAAAAGCGGACAAAAACTATAAAAATCAGCTTTGGAAAATCATCGAATGCGGCGCGTGTGCAATTCCGGCAGCGCACTCGCTCGGGCGGATCGGCTGTCTTATGGCGGGGTGCTGTCACGGGCAAAAGACCGATTCTTTTATCGGGATCTATATGCACAATCTCGGTTACAAGGCTGTTCCCACACAGCTTTTTGAGGCGGTATTCCTTGCGATCCTCGCGGCCGCTTTGATCGTTCTTACCGTAAAAAAAGGGCGCTATGCGATGGTCGTTTACCTTATATCATACGGTGTGTGGCGTTTCTTTATCGAATTTATCAGGGACGATTACAGGGGCGAATCGCTCGTTCCGTTCCTGACGCCATCGCAGCTTATTGCCTTGCTGATGATCATCGGCGGGATCGTGCTTTTGGCGCTTACACGTCGGCACGTAAAGATGGCGGTGCAAAATGAGTAAGATCAGCAGAAAAACGTGCATTATTGCGCTTATGATCGCTGTTTTGGCATTGACTGCGATAGAAATAATAAAACCTTCGCCGTTTGATGACGCCGAAATAAACAGATCGTTTCAAGCGATTATTTCTCGCGCTGTCGGCGCAGCTTTGTTCATTTTGATCGCCATATATCTCGGTTACGATATTTTCGGATTAAAAAAGGCGATAAACAAAAAAGCGCTGTTCGCGCTTCCCTGCCTCATTGTCGCGCTGAACAATTTGCCATACGTCGCGCTTATGCGCGGGGACGCAATGATAACAGGCGCGCCTGCCGAGATCTATTTTTTCATTTTGGAATGTATATTCGTCGCACTGTTTGAAGAAGTTGCATTTCGCGGAGTGCTGTATCTTACTTTGCAGAAAGGACGAACAACGCGGCGCGGACTGTTCTTTTCTGTAATCGTTTCATCGGTCGTGTTCGGGCTGTTCCATTTGATAAATCTGTTTTACGGCGCGTCGATCGGACAAACGGCGCTTCAAGTCGGGTATTCGTTCCTTGTCGGATGTATGTGCGCCTTTGTACTTATTAAAACAGGCAGTATATGGTACTGCGTTATTATTCACGCAATTTATAACTTCTGCGGGCAGATAGTTTCCCGTCTGGGTGCGGGAGAGATGCTGAACGCACCGCAAATTATCATCACAGTCATAATTTCACTTTTGTGCGCTATTTATATAGTGATCATCTTATTCAAGTCAACGCCTGACGACGTTGGAGGATTTTATATTTCAAAGGAGTAAAAATGGGACAGGCTACAATTATTTCACTTATCATTTTTGCGGCGACATATGTGCTTATGCTCGCCTTTCAGAAGGCGCGCCCGTATATCGTGCTTGCGTCGGCGGCGATTTTCGTTCTTATCGGTACAACCGGCTGGATTTCGGGGTTTTCATACTCATTTGTCGACGCTGTATCGCAGATAGACTGGAACGTTCTTATGATGATAGCCGGCACGATGGGACTTGTGTACCTTTTCATCGAGTCGAAAATGCCGCAGCTTATCTCCGACGTGCTTATTTCAAAAGTGCCCGACGTGCGTGCCGCGGTAATTGTTCTGTCACTATTTGCCGGAATAATATCCGCGTTTGTGGATAACGTCGCAACGGTCATTATGATTGCGCCTGTCGCGATCTCGTTTTGCAAAAAGCTGAATATTTCGCCCGTTCCGGCGATAATCTGCATTGCCATATCGTCAAATTTACAGGGCGCGGCAACACTTGTCGGAGATACGACGTCAATTCTTCTCGGCAAGGCGGCAAACCTTGATTTCTTCGACTTTTTCTGGGACGAGGGACGGCTCGGAATGTTCTTTGTCGTTCAGCTTGGCGCAATTGCGGCGACGCTTGTCATCGCTTGGCTGTTCCGCAAGCAAAATCAAAAGATCGATATGCACGAGCGCACGGAAGTAAAGGATAAAGTGCCGACGGTTCTTCTCCTTTTAGCCATAGCAACGCTTATCGCGGCGTCTTTCATTCCATACAAATCAAACGCCGCAGAAGGACAGTTCTACAAACCTGAAATAACAAACGGACTTATCTGTATGTTCTATTTTATCGTAGGACTTGTTTACAAAGTGATAAAAACAAAGAAATTCGATATCGTCAAAAACGCCCTCAAAGAAATAGACTATTATACAATAGTTCTTCTTGCGGGATTGTTTATCGTCATCGGCGGAATTACGGAAGCCGGCGTTATCGATTGGCTCGGCCAGACGATTTCAAAAGCAGGCGGCAGCGGCGGGTCCGTGTTCCTTGTCTATACGATAATAGTCTGGGCGTCCGTTCTTCTTTCCGCGTTCGTTGATAACATTCCGTACACGGCGACGATGCTGCCCGTTGTCGCGGTAATTGCGAACACGCTGTCAACGTCAGTCGGTTCGGTAAATCCAAAGCTCCTTTACTACGGATTGCTTGTCGGCGCAACACTCGGCGGAAATCTGACGCCTATCGGCGCATCGGCAAATATCGCCGGGATCGGAATCCTTCGCAAAGGGGGATATGAGGTAAAATCGGGCGAGTTTATGAAATACGGCATACCGATAACACTTGCCGCAGTTGTCACGGGGTATCTTCTCGTGTGGGCGATCTGGTCATAAAAAAAGCAGGCTATGCCTGCTTTTTTATTTATTGTCTGCCGCTTCATCCGTTTTTTTCGGAAATTCGCTTAGTCCCACAACACTGTCGACCGGAAGCGAAAACGCGATTCCCTGTCCCGCGGTGTTAAGTCCGACTGATTTATACAGCGCATGAAGCACCGCGTCGCGTATTTCCGACTTTACTATTATCATCACGACCTCTTTTTCGGGCTGAACAACTATTCCAAAAGCCTTTTCGGCTTCGCTGTTTGCGGTTCCGCGCGCGTGAATAACAGTGCCGCCGCCGGCTCCCGCTTCCCTTGCCGCGTCCATAACCGTATCGGTAAATCCCGCATTTACAATGCAAAAAATAACTTCGTGGTCAAATTTTTTCATATCACAACCTCATTTCTGATCGCTCAAAAACCTGTATGCCGCAACACCGATCACGGATGACATCGGAACGGTAAACGCTATACCGCGCCCGTTTTTAACTGTTGAAAACTTTTCTTCGAGAAATTTCAGCGCCGACGCGCTGTTGTCCTCGCGCACTACCCCGACGACAACAGCCTTATCCGAATCGGAAAGGCCGATGCGTTCAAGCATCTCAGAGCTTGCCGTACCGTCGGCGGAAAGGATCAGCGATGCGTTTATGCCGTACGATTGAAGCAGCGCCGCATAAAGCTCGGCACGCTGGCGCGGAATGATCAAAAAAAGCACTTTAAGCTTCGGCGGCGTCGGCTTTTGTTCCTGCCTTCTTTGAGGGGATTTTTTCGGCTTTTTTTCCGACTTTATTTCGTTTTCGTCCATGCCGTCCTCCTTACATGAAGCTGATTATCTGTTCGTCGTCAGCATTGAGGATGCGGCGCAGCGCCGCCTTTTCGCTGACCTTCTTTTTCATTATAGCGCGGAATCCGAGGAGCTGGATCGTTATAAGCGGCGTCATCGCTACCATTGCGACAATACCGAATGCGTCCGTCATTATGCTGTCGACATTCCCGTTCATTGCAAAGCATACGCCGATCGTCATCGGCAAAATAAAGCTTGACGTAAGCGGGCCGCTCGCAACGCCGCCCGAGTCAAACGCGATCGCCGTATAAAGTCCCGGCACAAAGAACGAAAGCGCCAACGATATGAAATACCCGGGTATAAGGTAGTAAAGAATATTGAACCCGAGCGCAATTCTCAGCATCGAAAGCCCGATAGAAAGCCCTACGCCGACGGAAAGCGCTATCATCATTGAGCGCTTGCTCACCATGCCGTCGGTAATTTGCTCTACCTGACGGTTCAATACGTGGACGGCAGGCTCTGCAAGCACAACAACGGCGCCGATGGCAAAGCCGAACAATACGACAAGCCACTCGTGCCCGCTTGACGCAAGATCGCCGCCGAGCTTGTATCCTATCGGCATAAAACCGATTTCGACAGCCGTCAAAAATATAACAAGTCCCAAAACGGTGTAGATTATTCCGACGCCTATTTGCAAAAGCTTCTTTTTCGGAAGTTTAAGGCAAGTAAACTGCAAAATTATAAAGAAAACCGACACAAGTCCGATAGCGATCAAAACTTCCTTCGTTTTGTGAAGAAGAATATTGAATATGCCGAGCGAAAGAGTGCTTTCCATCGAATAATCGGGCAGTTCGTATGAAATTTCGCCTTTTGCAAATATGCCCATCGCCATAACCGCGATTATCGGGCCAACCGAGCAAAGAGCAATCAGACCAAAGCTGTTTTCGCGCGCGTTTTTGCCGCCGAGCGTCATCGCTATACCGACGCCAAACGCCATAATAAAAGGTACTGTTATCGGCCCCGTCGTTACGCCGCCCGAGTCAAACGCAAGCGCGAGGAAGTTGCCGTGTCCGCCGACGGCGACAAGCGACGTCAGCATAAACAAAAGCATATAGAACAAAAGCAGCATCATCGAAAGCGGGCGCTTTGTAACGATCCTTACAACCGCCAACACCAAAAACAGCCCGACTCCGACGCCGACGAAAACGATCAGCGCCGTGCCGTTCAGTATGCTTGAAACCTGCCCCGAAAGCACTGAAAGATCAGGCTCGGCGACCGTGATAAGCATTCCCATAAGGAAGCATACGGCAAGTATCACGGGCAGTTTTGCCGTTTTTGAAAGCCCGGCGCCGATGTGATCGCCCATCGGAGTCATCGCAAGGTCAGCGCCGAGATTAAACAAACTGATGCCGAGAACGAGAAAAAGCGCGGATACGATAAACACCGTTATCTCATTCGCGCTAAAATCGACGAGCGGAGTAAAATTAAGCAAAATGACAATCGCAACAACGGGGGCGACGGAAACCGTCGCCTCCATAAGCTTTTTACCGAGCGTTGTCATAAGCTTATTCAACTCCGCACCCCTTTTCGTATTTTAGTTATTGATTTTCCGTTTATCCGCCGTATTTTTCCGTCTGCGCGCGAATAAGCTCTTCATCGGAGAAATAGTCTATCTTCATTGCGCCCTTGACCTCGGAAAGCGTCTTTGCCGCAACTTCACGCGCTTCGTCGCTCCCCTTTTTGAGTATGTTATAAACCTCGGGGATATCACGCTCGTATTCGTGACGGCGAGCGCGTATCGGCTCGAGCGTTTCCTGCATTATATTGTTAAGGAATTTCTTGATTTTCACGTCGCCGAGTCCGCCGCGCATATAATGAGCTTTAAGCTCGTCGAGGTTTGCATAATCGGGCAGATATCTTTCAAAATGCTCCGGGCGGGAGAACGCGTCAAGATACGTGAAAACGGTGTTCCCCTCAACGTGTCCCGGATCGCTCACGGCGATATGAGTCGGGTCTGTATACATACTCATAACCTTTGTTTTAACGTCGTCGGGCGAATCGGAAAGATAAATGCAGTTGCCGAGAGATTTTGACATTTTTGCCTTGCCGTCAGTTCCCGGAAGGCGACGACATGCGTCGCTTGTCGGCAAAAGCGCGTCCGGCTCAACAAGCACGTTTGCATACGTCTGATTGAATTTACGCACTATTTCGCGCGTCTGCTCGATCATCGGAAGCTGATCTTCGCCGACTGGAACTGTCGTCGCTTTGAATGCCGTAATATCGGCTGCCTGCGAGATAGGATACGTGAAGAATCCGACAGGTAGGCTCGTTTCAAAGTTTCGCATCTGGATCTCGGCTTTAACCGTCGGGTTGCGCTGCAAGCGCGAAACGGTAACAAGGTCCATATAGTAAAATGTAAGCTCGCACAGCTCGGAAATCTGCGATTGGATAAGGAGCGTCGACTTTGCTGGATCAAGCCCGCAGGAAAGGTAGTCGAGCGCGACCTCTATGATGTTCTGGCGCACCTTTTCCGGATTGTCTATATTATCTGTCAACGCCTGAGCGTCCGCGATCATTATAAACGTTTTATCATATTCACCCGAGTTCTGAAGTTCAACACGGCGGCGAAGCGAACCGACGTAATGCCCTATGTGAAGCTTTCCTGTCGGTCTGTCGCCTGTAAGAATAATTTTTTTCATATTTCCTCCGCAATAGGCTAAAAAATAAAATTTATTATATAAAATTATATCATATACGTTAAATTTTGTCAATAACCGCGGCCATCCTAAATTCATACTTGCATTTTTTTTGAAGCGGTAGTATAATTGAAATATCAAAAAAGCAGAGGAACGATCATGAAAAACAAAATACTGTCAATTTCATATATTTGCGCGTGCGCCGTTCTCGGATGCATCGGCGGGATTTGGATGTACCGACTTCTTGACGCGTATTTTAACACGAAAACAAACGCGTTCAAGGCTCCCGGCGGGAGCATTACGGCAATAAGCGTTTATATCGGCGTCGGAGCGGCGTTGCTGATCGCGCTCGGAATAATCGCATCGGTAAAAACCAACGCGGAGAAAAAGATGCCGAGGGTGCTTCTTTTGACTATTGCGGCGCTGTTTTTCGTTTCGGGTATATCATCCCTTGTGATGATCTTCGGCGCGTCGTTAAAACAGATGACGACGGTGTATAAAATGTTCACCATCGGAGATGTGATCTTCACATTTGTTAGCGCCCTATATTTTATTTTCAAAGCGTTTGAGCTTAAAGGCGCCGAATATCTTTCGCTCTCACTTCCCGTCTGGTCGGTGCTTTTGATATCGTCATCGTATTTCAACACCGATTACACCTACACAAATTATCCGCGCACAGTGCTTTCACTCGCCGTTGCGGCGATGATCCTGTTCTCGCTTGAAACTGTCAGAGAGCATCTCGGCAAAAGGGCGCCGTGGCTTGTCGGTCTTTCATCGGCGCTGTCGGTTTTTTTGGGACTTACGTACGCCATTTCAAGAGCGGTATTTATAATATCGAAAGGAATTGCGCCAAAAGTCGCCGACTCGCTTGAATTTGCCGTAATTGCGTTTGCGATATATGCCATTGCGTCAAACTTATACAAAATCTGCGATGCACCGGCAGAACAACCAAAAGAAGAAAATGAGGAAGAAAAAACGGACTAAAAAGTCCGTTTTTTATATTACCTGAAAAATATAGAATTTAAGATACCCCGTTTCGGGAACGTTCCAAAGCATCGGGTGGTCGGGCGACTGAGCGCGCGCCTCGATCTGTTTCAGCTCAACTCCCGCGTCGCGCGACGCGTTGTAAAGCATCTGACAAAACAGGTCGTCCCTCATAAAATGCGAGCATGAGCAAGTTGCGAAAAGCCCGCCCCGGCTGAGCAATTTCATCGCGCGGTAATTTATTTCGTGATAACCTCGCTCGGCGTTTTGCACTGTTTTGCGGCTTTTTGTAAACGCCGGCGGGTCAAGGATGATAAAATCGTACTCTCCCCTGTTTGTCGACGAAAGAAGATCGAACACGTCGGCACAGACAAATTCCATTTTGTCTGAAAGACCGTTAAGTTCGGCATTTTTTCTCGCCTGTGCAAGCGCCGTTTCGGAAATGTCGACGGCCGTAACGTGCTCAGCTCCTCCGCGCGCGGCATTCAGCGCAAACGAGCCTGTGTGAGTAAAGCAGTCAAGCACGCGCTTTCCCTCTGCCAAGCGCGCAACGGCGGCACGGTTGTATTTCTGATCGAGAAAAAATCCCGTTTTCTGCCCGTTTTCAAAATCAACGTTATACTTAATGCCGTTTTCAACGATAGTCGTTTCAGTTGCGCTTGGGTGTGAGTCGCCGTACCAGCCTTTATATTCTTCAAGTCCCTCAAGCTTTCTGATATTTACGTCGTTGCGCTCGTATATGCCGTTAATTTTCTCCCCCATTTCGGAAAGAACGTCGATAAGCGCGGAAAAGATAACGCCTTTTCGCATCTCGGTGCCGTATGAAAGAATTTGCGCCACAAGGATATCGCCGTATCTGTCAACAGTAAGTCCGGGCAGCCCGTCAGCCTCGCCGAAAATAAGGCGACAGCACGAAAAATCGCCCTTCATTACGGTTTTTCTGTATTCAACCGCGTATCTTACACGGCGGTAAAAAAACGCGTCGGTGAACGTTTCGTTTGCGTTTGCTGTCAGCACACGCACGCGGATTTTGCTGTTTTCGCTGTAAAATCCCGTGCCGAGATATGCGCCTGAAAGCGATATGACGTCGGTCATCGCGCCGTTTTCGATTTTTTCCGATGACGACACAATTTCCGCGTCATACACCCAAACGTGACCGCCGCGCAGTGATCGCTCGGCTTTTTTTGATACCGTTACAAACGGAAAATTTCTTGAACTTTTCATCTTCCGCCCGCAAATTCAACATATCTGTCAAACGCCGCGCGTCCCTTTTCCGTATCTTTGAACACGCCGGCGTCCGAGAGAACGGCGACAAACGTTTTTCCGATCTCTTTTTTTAGTATATCGTCGATGTTATCCTTGTTTACGGTGTAATTTCCGATAAATTCAGATACCCATGACGCGTGCTTTGCTGTAAGCTCGTCGGATAAAAGATCGCGCCCGTTTATTATCGCGTCAGCAACGGCAGCCATTTCTTTTTTCAGTCTTGACGGAAGAACCGCAAGCCCCATAACTTCGATAAGACCGATGTTTTCCTTCTTGATGTTGTGCTTATCGGGGTGCGGATGGAAATATCCGAGCGGATATTCCTCGGTCGTTATATTGTTGCGAAGCACAAGATCGACCTCGTATGCGTCGCCGCGGCGGCGGACTATCGGGGTAATTGCGTTGTGATCGGCACCGTTCGTATTTGCAAATACAAAAGCAGACTCGTCGGAATATACGTTCCACGTATCGAATATATGCGACGCAAGCGCCACAAGCTCGTTCTTATCGGTCGAGCGCAGGCGAACAACCGGCATCGGCCATTTTACAAGTTCGGCGCAAACGCCGTCGTATCCGTCAAATTTCACGGTGCGGCGCGCCGGAGCCTTTGCCATCGCAAATTCATATCTGCCGCCCTGCATATGTTCGTGCGCGAGTATGGAGCCGCCGACGATCGGAAGTCCCGCATTTGAACCGATAAAATAATGCGGGAACTGCGAGACGAAATCGAGCGCGCGGCGCACGGTGTTGATATCGACGTTCATCGGTCTGTGATCAGCCGTCAGCGCGATGCAATGCTCGTTATAGTAAACGTACGGCGAATACTGCAAAAACCAATCCTCGCCGTTGAGCTTTATCGGAATTATGCGGTGATTTGAACGCGCGGGATAGGAAAGCGTTCCGGCATATCCCTCCGCCTCGCGGCAGAGCTGGCACTTCGGATATCCCGACTGCGGCATACTCTTTTGCAAAGCTATCGTTTTGGGGTCTTTTTCCGGCTTTGAAAGGTTGATCGTTATGTCAACGTCGCCGTATTCGCACGGATAAACCCATTTAACGTCCTTTTTCACGCGGTACGTGCGAATGTAGTCGCTCGCACGGGAAAAATCATAATACCAGTTTGTCGCGCTTTCAGGCGATTCCTTATAAAGCGACGAAAACTTCGATATAACGTCGCTCGGGCGCGGAGTAAGCGCACCCATGAGCTTTGCGTCAAAAACGTCGCGCTCGGCTGTCGTTTCCCCGATAATTCCCTTTTTGTATGCCTCGTCGCACAGCGCGCCGAGTATTTCTTCAAGAGGAGCGCCCTCCGCCTCTTTATCCGCGTATTCATTTTCGCCGAGGAGCGAAAGAAGCGAGTTTATCGCCCATACCTCGTCGGCTTTTTCAATAAGCCCATGCGAGAGCGCGTAGTTTACCAGTTGACGTATCCTTGTTGAAATCATTTTTTATCTCTCCTTTTGAAGAATTGGTAAAAGTAACACGGTATCATTCCGTTATAAAGTTTTCTGACTTTGTCGGCGCGGCGGCCATACAGCCGTTCAAAACCCTCGTGCGACGTTATGACGTACACCTGCCACGGTTCAAGCGTTTTGAAGTGCGCGCCCATTTTTTTGTATAGTTCTTCCGTCTGCGCCATTGTAAACATACGCTCGCCGTACGGAGGATTGCATACTATAGTGCCTCGCCTGCCGCCCGTCGTGATTTCAAGCGCGTTGCGCTCAAAAGCCTTTACCGTGCCGAGCACTCCGGCGCGCTTGACGCATTCCTTAGCAAATGCGACGCTCTCGGGGTTGATATCGGAAGCGTATGCCTCAAATTCCGTCTTTTTCACCGCCGATCTTGCTTCGTCTTTGGCGTCTTTCCATATCTTTTTATCGAAAAAAGCAAACTGTTCGCCGGCAAAATTGCGGTTTGCGCCGGGGGCTATGTTGTTCATTATCATCGCCGCTTCGATAGCTATTGTACCCGAGCCGCAGAACGGATCCCAGAACAACACGTCCTCGCGCGGACGGGCGATAGACGCAAGCGCCGCCGCAAGCGTTTCGCGCAGCGGAGCGTCAAGCGTACCCGGTCTGTATCCGCGCTTATGTAGCGCCGTGCCCGACGTGTCTATCATCAGCATCGCTTCGTCTTTGAGGATGAAGAACTCTATCTGGTATTTTATGCCGTCCTCCGCAAACCACGACGTTCCAAATTTCGATTTCAGCCGCTCGACGACGGCTTTTTTAACTATTTTCTGGCAGTCCGGGATCGAGAACAACGCGCTTTTTATCGAATGTCCCTTGACGGGAAATTCATCGCGCTCACCGATGTAGTTTTCCCACGGTATGCTGCGGACGCCTTCAAAAAGCTGCTCAAACGTCGCAGCGCGGCATTCCCCCGCCAAAATGAACACGCGCTCCGCAAACCGAAGCCATGTATTGCACCTTGCGGCAGCGCCCTCGTCGCCTTCAAAAACGACTCTTCCGTCAATTGTATTTATTCTCTTGTAACCGAGCGCGTCTATCTCCTCGCCGAGCAGATGCTCAAGCCCGAACAGACACGTTGCAACGTATTTGTATGTCATATTTTGCCTTTCAAGCGTTTTACTTACATCAGTATACCATAAAATACGGCAAATTTCAATAAATTTTCCGTTTTATATTGACAAAATATACGCATCGTTATATAATCATTGTATGATTGTATACAATAATACAAAATTCAAGGAGATCGATATGTTATCACTCAGCAATCAGTCAAACCTGCTTGAACTTTCTCAGTACAAGTATTCCCTTCAGGATGTCGAGGAGCCTAATCTCTACCGCGAGATTTACCCTTATTCCGAGGTACCGAAAATTCCCTTCAACCACCGCCGTGTGCCGATAAGCATGCCTGAAAAAATATGGATAACCGACACCACCTTCCGCGACGGGCAGCAGTCGCGCGCGCCGTACACGCCCGAGCAGATCGTCCATTTGTATAAACTTCTTTCAAAGCTCGGCGGCGAAAACGGGATAATCCGCCAAAGCGAGTTTTTTGTTTACAGCAAAAAAGACCGCGACGCGCTTTATAAATGCATGGAGCTTGGGCTGAAATTCCCCGAAATAACGACGTGGATACGTTCAAGCAAGCAGGATTTTGCGCTTGTTAAAGATATCGGCATAAAGGAAACGGGTATTCTCGCTTCATGCTCCGACTACCATATATTCAAAAAGCTCGGTATGACGCGCCGTCAGGCGCTGGACCATTATCTCGGCGTTGTAAAAGACGCGCTTGAAGCCGGGCTTCATCCGCGCCTTCACCTTGAAGACCTGACAAGAGCCGATTTTTACGGCTTTGTCGTTCCGTTTGTCAACGAGCTTTCTGAGCTTTCGGAAGCGTCCGGCGTGCCGATAAAGATAAGAATGTGCGACACTATGGGTTACGGTGTGCCATATCCCGGCGTTGCGCTTCCTCGAAGCGTGCCCGGCATTGTTTACGGTCTGCGTCACTATGCGGAGGTGCCGTCCGATATGCTTGAATGGCACGGACACAACGATTTTTATATGGCTGTCGTCAACGCAAGCACCGCTTGGCTTTACGGCGCTTCTGCTGTCAACTGTTCTCTGCTTGGAATCGGCGAGCGCACGGGAAATATACCGCTTGAAGCGATGGTTATGCAGTACGCGTCGTTCAGAGGAACGTTTGACGGAATGAACCCCGAGGTCATCACAGAGATCGCCGATTATTTCCGCCGCGATATAGGATATAAAATTCCCGAAATGACGCCGTTTGTGGGCGATAACTTCAACGTTACCCGTGCGGGGATCCACGCAGACGGAATGATGAAAGACGCGGAAATTTACAACATTTTCGATACGGAAGCAATCCTTGATCGCCCCGCGTCGGTGAGCATATCGAACACGTCGGGACTTGCGGGCATTGCCTTTTGGATAAACGCGCACTACTCGCTTGTCGGGGATGATATCGTATCGAAAAAAGACGACGTTTGCACGGCTGTCAAAAATGCGGTTGACGCTCTGTACGCCGACGGCAGAACGACCGTTATGAGCGACGGCGAGCTTGAAGACATTATAAATTCCGTCGCGCCGGGCAGATTTTCAAAAAGAGGTTAAAATGAGCAACGTATACAATGCAATTGAGGAAAAAATCATTTCCGGTGAATACAAATCGGGCGAGCAGATAACGGAAATGCGTCTGTCAAGTGAGCTTGGAGTGAGCCGCACGCCCGTGCGCGAGGCGCTTGCGATGCTCGAGAAGGACGGACTTATCGAGCTTATTCCGAACAAGGGCGCTATCGTGCGCGGAATATCGGAAAGCGATCTTGTCGATATTTACGCGATACGCGAAAGACTTGAAGGGCTTTGCGCCCTGCTTTGCGCCGAAAGAATAGACGATAGGGGGCAACGGGAGCTTTCGGATATAGCTGAGCTTTCCGAATTTTACCTTTCAAAAGGCGACGCCGAAAAGCTCTCCGAGCTTGACTCGCGCTTTCACGCCTGCATTTACGCACACTGCGGCTCGCGGATGCTGCAAAAGATACTTTCCGATCTTCACAGAGCCATCGGCGCTTATCGCCGCCGCTCGATAGAAAACCCAGAGCGCACGTCAAAGTCCGTAGCTGAGCATCGGAGAATATACGAGGCGATAAAAGACAAGGACTCCGCTCTGTCGGAGGAGCTGATGTCACAGCACATAAACGCGGCTTTGAAAAATCTTTTGAGCCTTGGAAAATGACGGGAGAAAGAAAATGGGATATACGATTTCACAAAAAATAATCAAAAGCCATCTTATCACGGGCGATATGACGCCCGGATGTGAGATAGGTCTTAAAATTGACCGCACTCTCACACAAGACGCGACGGGGACGATGGCTTATCTTCAATTTGAGGCAATGGGGATAGATCGCGTAAAGACCGAGCTTTCCGTTGCGTACATAGATCACAACACGCTGCAATCCGGGTTTGAAAACGCTGATGATCACCGTTATATTCAGACGGTCGCCAAAAAGCACGGCATCTTCTTTTCCCGTCCCGGAAACGGGATCTGCCATCAGGTGAATCTTGAAAGATTCGACGTGCCGGGAAAAACGCTCATCGGCTCTGACAGCCATACGCCGACGGCGGGCGGACTCGGAATGCTTGCTTTCGGCGCTGGCGGGCTTGACGTCGCCGTTGCGATGGGCGGCGGCGCGTATTACATAACGATGCCGAAAATGCTCGGCGTCAAGCTTGTAGGAAGTCTTGCGCCAAACGTCAGCGCAAAGGACGTTATTCTTGAAGTGTTGCGAAAACTTACCGTCAAGGGCGGCGTCGGGTATATCGTCGAGTATTTCGGCGACGGTGTAAAAAGCCTTTCGGTGCCTCAGCGGGCAACGATAACGAATATGGGCGCGGAGCTTGGCGCAACGACGTCAATTTTCCCCGCCGACGACGTAACGCGCGCTTTTTTGGCGGCACAAGGCAGAGAGAATGATTTTTCGCCCGTTTTCCCCGACAGTGACGCAGTTTACGATAAGACGATACAAATTGATCTTTCATCCCTGCAACCTTTGGCGGCGTGTCCGCACTCGCCCGACAACGTAAAATCGATATCCGAGCTTGCGGGAATGAAAATAAGTCAGGTATGCGTCGGTTCGTGCACGAATTCTTCCCTTTCGGATATGCTGACCGTCGCCGCTATGCTAAAAGGCAAAACGGTTCACCCCGACGTTTCGCTTTCGATCTCTCCGGGGTCAAAGCAGGTATATGAAATGATGGCACGGTGCGGTGCGCTCGCCGATATAATTGCCGCAGGCGCACGCGTGCTCGAATGTGCGTGCGGCCCATGCATTGGAATGGGATTTTCGCCGAAATCGGCGGGCATTTCACTGCGGACGTTCAACCGCAACTTTGAGGGGCGATCAGGCACAAAGGATGCAAACGTCTACCTCGTTTCGCCCGAAACCGCGATAGCGTCGGCGCTCGCCGGAGTCATTACGGACCCGACGACGCTTGAAGCCCCGACGATAAATCTTCCCGAAAAATTCATTATAAACGACAACCTTATCGACGCGCCGGCAACCGAGAAAGACGCGGACGGCGTTACCGTTGAGCGCGGCCCTAACATCAAGCCGATACCGAGCGGGAGCGTTCCGGCGAAGGATTTAAGCTGCAAGCTCGTTCTTAAAGTCGGCGACAACATAACGACCGACCACATAATGCCCGCGGGCGCAAAGATTCTTCCGTATCGCTCAAACGTTCCGAAGCTCTCCGAATTCTGCTTCACCGTATGCGATCCGGGTTTTCCCGAAAGAGCAAAAGCGACGGGAGGCGGCATTATCATAGGCGGACAGAACTACGGGCAAGGCTCGTCGCGCGAGCACGCGGCGCTTGTGCCGCTTTACCTCGGGATAAAGTGCGTCGTTGCAAAGAGCTTTGCTCGCATACACGCGGCAAACCTGATAAATTTCGGAATACTGCCGCTCACTTTTGAAAACGAGAGCGACTATGATAAATTCACCGAGGGCGACGACATTATGATCGACGGTCTTTATGACGCCGTAAAATCCGCCGACAAGCTGACGCTTACGGACAAAACAAACGGCGCCGTCGCTACGCTGAATATCACGCTTACAGAGCGCCAGCGCAATATTATTCTTGCGGGGGGACTTCTCGCGTACACAAAAAACGGAGGAAAATAAAATGGACTATACGAAAAATCTCGACTTTGCGTGCGAAAAATTCAGAAAAATACTGCTTAAACAGCTCGCGCGCGTTGAAGATATGAAGTCGCAGGGCGATTTTACCGATTACTCGACGCTTGACACTATCCGCATTGGCATCTGCGGCGGCGACGGCATAGGTCCGATAATCACCGCGGAAGCGGAGCGCGTGCTGAAATTCATCCTATCCGACCTTGAAAAGAGCGGAAAAATCGAATTTGTAAAGATAGACGGGCTTACGCTCGAAAATCGCATAGCGCACGGCAAGGCGATCCCCGACGACGTAATGGATGAGCTTAAATCTTGTCAGATAATTCTGAAAGGCCCGACGACAACGCCGCAAAAAGGCAGCGGAATGCCGAACATCGAAAGCGCGAACGTCGCAATGCGCAAAGCGCTCGATCTGTTTGCAAACATCCGCCCCGTAAAAGTGCCGTCAGAAGGCATAAACTGGACCATCTTCCGCGAAAACACCGAGGGCGGCTACGCAGTCGGAAGCGAGGGATTCAACGTCACCGACGACCTCGCCGTCGATTTTGTCGTGACGACAAAGCAAGGCTCCGACAGGATCGCGCGCATCGCGTACGATTTCGCGCACAAAAACGGATTTAACCGCGTGTCGCTCGTCACAAAGGCGAACGTCGTCAAGACGACGGACGGCAACTTCCTCGAGGACTGCCGCAAAGTGGCAGCGCTCTACCCCGATATCACGACTGACGAATGGTACGCCGACATAATGACGGCAAAGCTCGTCGACACAAAGCGTCGCCGCGATTTTCAGGTGCTTGTGCTCCCGAACCTCTACGGCGACATTATCTCCGATGAAGCGGCGGAATTTCAGGGCGGCGTCGGCACGGCGGGGTGCGCAAATATCGGCAAGAAATACGCGATGTTCGAGGCGATTCACGGCTCGGCTCCGCGAATGATCGCCGAGGGGCGCGGCAAATACGCCGATCCGTGCTCGATGCTCCGCGCGTGTGTGATGCTTCTCTCGCACATCGGCTACAAAGATCGCGCAGACAAGCTCGAACGCGCGCTCGATATATGCTCATTTGAGGAGAAAAAGCTCGTCATCACGGGGCGCGACACGGGCGCGACTTGCGAGGAGTTCGGCGAGTACGTGATGGAAACGCTGAAAAAGCTCGGATAAAAAGTTATGTAAACTTTACAAAATCTATTGACATTTGTTGGCAAATGTATAATAATAGAGAAAAGACAAACAAGTTACAAGGTTTTTTGAGGTCGATATGGAAAAGAAAAACATCATCTATTGGGTCATAATTGTAGCACTTGTGATAGTTCTCACTATTTTTCTTGTACTGTTAATCAACCAAAATACCGAAAAAGCATCCAAGCCGGAAAGAACCACATACGTTTTGCCGCCCAAAACTGTTATTTGGCTTTTCGATTCTACAGTTGAAGAATTTTTTGTGAAAGACTTTGCTTTTAATCAATATTGTGAAGATTATCGAAAACACGCTTTGGTAGATAATGACGGCAATCTTGTTCTTAAACTTACAAAAGATCAAGAAAACGGTATGTTAGTTTGGCTAGGCGACCGTTCGGGACGCGCAAGAAGTGCGGGAATGGAAATATCAAACGACTATACTCATATTACTTATGTTTGCACTGCAAAAGAGTTTATGAATAATTATCCGTTTTTGCTTCACTATGAACTCGGATTCAGACAACTGTTTTCCGGCAAAGATCCTGCATCAATCAGAATCACTTATACAATAATTGGAAAAACAACAAATAAGGTTATTTATGATGTGACTTGGCCGGAAAGTGAGTTGGTTTTCGATTCTCGGAATCCCGATTGGTATTGATTTATCGGAAAAACCGATAGAATAAAACAGTTTTCCAAAATAAAAAGAGCCGCTCGCGGCTCTTTTTTGCGCACCCGACAAAAAGGGGTTGGGGAAAAATGTCGGGCGCGCATTGTCGGCGCCTTTTTTCGTTTTTTTCGCATAAATCCTTGACAAGCGGGAAAAATTATGGTAAAATTCTCATTTGTAAAGGCATTGACGGAGAAAAAAGCCGCATTTGTTTTTCAGAGAGTCTGCGGGCGGTGCGAGCAGACAAACAGACGGCGATTTCCGCTCCCGAGCCGCGCGCGACGAGCGCGACGTATGACTGCGTTAAGGTTTTTGAGTTAAATTCAAGGTGGTACCGTGCTTATGCACCCTTGCTTATGCGGGGGTGCTTTATTTTTTGAAAAAATTTTTCGGAGGAAAATATGATAGACTTAAAATTTTTACGTGAAAATCCCGATGTTGTAAAGCAAAACATCAAAAACAAATTCCAGGACGCAAAGCTTCCGCTCGTCGACGAGGTCATAGCGCTCGACGCAGAGAACAGAGCCACAATTCAAGAAGCGAACGATCTGCGCGCCGAGAAAAACAAGTGCTCCAAGGCAATTGGCGCTCTTATGGCGCAGGGCAAGCGCGACGAAGCGGAAGAGATGAAGAAAAAAGTCGCCGAGAGCGCGGCGCGTCTTGCCGAGCTTGAAGCAAAGGAGCCTGAGCTTGAAGAAAAGATCAGGGCTATAATGATGAAAATACCGAACATCATCGATCCGAGCGTTCCGATAGGCAAGGACGACAGCGAAAACGTCGAGGTCGAGCGTTTCGGCGAGCCGGTCGTTCCCTCTTTTGAAATTCCCTACCACGCAGACCTTTTTGAAATGTTTGACGGCATCGATCTTGACGGTGCGCGCCGCGTCGCGGGCAACGGATTTTATTATCTTTTGGGCGACGTTGCACGTGTCCACAGCGCCGTTACGGCTTATGCGCGCGATTTTATGATAAACAAGGGATTCACATACGTTATCCCGCCGTTTATGATCCGCGGCGGCATCGCCGAGGGCGTTATGAGCCAGGGCGACATGGACGCCATGATGTATAAAATCGAGGGCGAGGACCTGTATCTTATCGGCACATCAGAGCATTCGATGATCGGACGTTTCTGCGATCAGATAATCGCCGAGGATACGCTGCCTTTGACGCTGACGTCTTTCTCCCCGTGCTTCCGCAAGGAAAAAGGCGCGCACGGAATAGAGGAGCGCGGCGTTTACCGCATACATCAGTTTGAAAAGCAGGAAATGATCGTTATATGCAAACCCGAGGATGCTATGGACTGGTACAACAAGATGTGGAGCTACAGCGTCGAATTCTTCCGCTCGCTCGACATTCCCGTCCGTCAGCTCGAATGCTGCTCGGGAGACCTGGCAGACCTGAAAGTCAAATCGTGCGATATCGAGGCTTGGTCGCCGCGCCAGCAGAAGTATTTTGAGGTTTGCTCCTGCTCGAACATGGGCGACGCACAGGCGCGCAGACTCAAAATGCGCGTAAAAGGTGCAGACGGCAAGATGTACCTTCCCTTCACGCTCAACAACACAGTCGTTGCACCGCCGAGAATGCTCATCGCGTTCTTTGAAAACAATCTTCAGGCTGACGGCTCGGTAAAAATTCCCGAAGCGCTTCGCCCCTACGTCGGCGGCATGACGGAAATAAAGAGAAAATAAACGCAAAAAAAATCGGGCATACGCCCGATTTTTTTAGTATTTGTGGCTTTCTTTAACAAATTCCTCGTATTTTTCCTCGCTGTCAAGGTAAATAAATTCCTGACTGCTCGTCATGAGATACTTTCCGTTCATGCCGGACGGGATGCTGAATATCGCCCTTGCGCGATAGCCCTCGCTCGTCAGATGCGGCTCGTCGTATTCCCAGCGGTTGCCGATATGCACGGGCAGAAATTCGTCCTTCGTCGCGGCGGGAACGGAATACGACACAAGGTCACACTCGGCGTATATCGCCTCTCCCCATGTCGATTTTATCTTCACTATTCCGACGCCCGGTGCGAAGAAATATTCCTTCACGCCGCAGTGCATACGTTTGTAGCCGTCCCCGTAAAACCACTTGTCGTCCTCGCCGTCGGGCTTGTCGACGCGAAGCGTCACCTTGCGGCAATTTTCAAATGTACCGGCGGGAACGGTTACGGTGCCGCCGTCATCGACGGTGAAGATGAATTTGCCGTCGTCGGTGTCCCTTTCCTCGCGGTAGCCGACCGTCCATTTGTCGTCCCACAGCGTTTTCATAAAGTGATCAAGATACCTGAACGGCTTGATCCCGAATATCCTGTCCTCATATCTGCCGCGCTTGCCGAAGCGGAACGGACCGAGGGACGACACGACGTACTGATTATCAAATTTCACCCTGCTTTCAGAGACGGAAACGGTAGAAGCGTTTATCGACGACGGGCAGAGGCGGCTTTTGCCGTATTTGCGATATTCCATGAGCCGTTCGAGCGATTCTATCGCGTAAAGCGATATGCGAACGGATTCCTCGTTTATGTTCAGCCGCACGCCGCGCTTGAGCATTTCGAGCGCCTCTTCTATTTTCCAATCGCCGCAAAGAACGTCGGCAAACGAAAGATATACGGACGAGTCGAGATCAGTTGCGTTTTCAAAATCCTTCGACAGCGCCGCGGGCTCCGAGACGGCGATGTTGACGAGCTCTCCGTCAAAATATTCCACCGTGCGCTCGATGTGCTGATACGCCCATTCCGGTTGATTGGGATTTTTGTACACCCATCTGTTGCCGACGGCGCACGGGAAATATCCGTCCCCGCCGACGACGGTGTATTCCGTAAGCTCGTATGTTTCGATCTTTTCGCCGTATTTCGCCTCGGCTTTGACAAGCCCGACGTTTTTGGCGTAGAACATATCGAGCGTAAACTCCCCGTCGTATCTTAGCTCGCCCGACGTCTTAAAATGCATACAGTCCGTGAATTTTCCGATGGATATTTCCACGTTTTCGTCGTAGCCGACACATTCAAGCGTCGATTCTATTTTTTGAATACGGTATTTATCATTACCCGTTATCTTATCGCCCGGCTTCATCGACGTGTCGAACAGCACGCGGTTTGCCGTTGACGCAAAGAAGATAAATGACGAAAACCGGTTTGACATCCCCATAAACGACTTGTTCGAAAATCCCGGCTGATTGTGGAAAAGCAGGCGCGTCCCGTCGAATATAAGCCCCTCGGCAGTCGCGTCAAAACCGTATTTTGTCCCGCCCGCGTAGGCGTTCTCCTTCAATTCGGCGATTTCGCGCCGCGCGGCGACAGCGTTTGCGTGATATGCGTCTTCTTTGTCTAAAAGCTCTTCCGCCTCCGCGAACGCTTTGTCCGCCTCGTCCTCTCTGTCAAGACGCAAAAGCGTCGCGCCTTTCCAAAAAAGGATCGCGCCCTTTGCGCTTTTGTAAGACGGCTCGCCCTTGAACTGCTCTATCTTCGGCAGCGCCTCGCCGTCGAGAAGATCAAGGCGTTGGTTTTCGTTGCGCAGCGCATTCATTTTCTTAAAGAAATGGACTGAGAATGCCTTGGCGTTGCAGCCCTCTTCCGCCGCTTTGAGCTGTTTTTCTTCAAGGTCGGAAACATCTTCTCCTTTTCCCCAATGCGGCATAGACATCGTTTGCGAAAGATAATTTTGCTTCGTTTTTTCGTCCTCGATGGTGTTTATCAGCGTTATCGTCTCGCTTACGTCGGCATAAAATTTATCGTCGAGACGTCCGTGTACCGTCCGATAACGCGACAACGCTTTTATGCGTTTTTCAATTTTGTCTTTAAGTATAGTTATATTGTCTTTGTATTCGTTCATATCGTAAAGCTCCTTTCTTAATTGCTCGCGCGCGTCGTAAAGTCGGCTCTTGACCGTATTCTCCGAAAGATCGAGCCGCGCGGCAATGTCGCTCACCTTCATTCCGCGAAAATAGAACATTTCGGCGACGGCGCGCTTTTTTTCGCTGAGACGCGAGAGCGCCGCGTACACGCGCAAATTTTGCTCCTTTTGTATCGCCGCGTCGAGCGGCGATGAATCGTTTGACGGGAGAAGCTCCGCCATATCGTCTATATCCTCGTCCGTGCGGCGGGACGAAAGACGGCGGAAGCATTTTCGCCGCGCTATTTTATACAGCCACGGCGCGAATTTGTCGTGGTCGGACAGCGACGGCAGATAGACGAACGCGTCGACGAACGCCTCCTGCGTCGCGTCGTCGGCGTCAAAGCCGTTGCCGCACAGAGAGAGGCACACGCGGCGAACGCCGTCAAAATACTTTTTGACGAGCAGTCCGAAGTCGTCTTTTTTGCCGTCGAGTATGTTTTTTATAATGTCTCTGTCATCCATTTGCGCCCCCTCCTTTCGTCAAATTGTTTTGTAGCTACACCCATAAGTGCCCGTTAATAATTAAAAGGTTTGCTTTTTTTGACAATACTAAAAAATTTTATAAAAAACGCACCGATTTTACATTGGTGCGTTTTTCAAATAAGTTTTATTTTTATCCCGAGCACGCCGTGCTCTTTTTCATTTTTCTCGCTGTAATACGCGCGCATTTGCTCAGCTCCGCCGGCGGCGTCAATACCCATCTGAAAACCCATTTCGGCCATGGGGTATTTTTCAAACAAAGTGATAAAATCGCGCTCGCGGTAAAGGTCAACGACCTTGACGCGCAAATTTTTATCGCCACAGGCGAAATTTATTATATCGCCGACGCATATTTTTTGCCGCTTTTCGTCGTTGAGGCGAAGCTCTATCGTTTTTTCTCCGCGCAAAATCTTCTCAAAAGGCTCGTGAGTGAGATTCATTTCAAAAGTCTGCCTGCGGTCAAGCTCCGGCAAAAGATACGCAAAATATTTTTCGCAAAGCGAAATAAGATTTGATACGTTTTCCCCGCCGAAATCGTCTATCACCTTTTTGGCTGTTCTATGCGCTTTTTCATACTGATATTTCGTGATCTCGCCGCCGTCAAGCGCCGCCAAAAGCTCGTCTTCGTCGAGTATGAACACCTCCCCATGCGATTTTATCGCAACGTCAAGGTACAAATCGCAAAAGTACGTCCGCTTTCCGTCGATGACGTTATAATCGGTCATATCAAAATACGCGTGATCGAACTTCCCGTCTTTATCAAAAAGCGCCGTAAGCCAGAAAAGCTCGTTTTTCGGCGCAAGTTGAAGCCAGAAATATCCCTCGTCGATTATCGTTATTTTTATACCGTCGTCATACGTGCAAAACGACGGCGACGCAAGCTTATTGAACCTTATAAGAGAGCAAACGCCGTCAAATTCGGGAAGCTCACAATACGCAAAATCGCGGTCGAGCACGCTTTTCCACGGGGTGCGCTCGATGTTTCTGAATTTTTCTCCCATATTATTTCAAAAAGCGCGGCTGCATCGGCTCGATAACTTCGATCCCGAATTTGTCGGCATATTTTTTGCCGAGCATAATTCCCTCTTCTTCCGCAACGTCGCACGGGCGGTGAGCGTCGCAGCCGAATATCGC
The DNA here is from genome assembly GCA_017447775.1 of Clostridia bacterium. GTDB lineage: Bacteria > Bacillota > Clostridia > Oscillospirales > CAG-272 > RGIG6816. The sequence goes on from JAFSMU010000030.1 coordinate 75,811, forward strand.
TTTGTTGCCGACCTTTGCCGCTATGCGCCAGAACTCGTCAACGGGGTAAAATCTTCCCTCGCGCAAGCCGAGCAGATTTATTTCAAGCGGCGTGTCGTGTTCCTTGGCGCATTGGCAGATTCGCGTCATGTACTCGCGGTAAATGTCGATGTCGCCTTTATAATTCATCACGTCAGGGTGAGCGATGTAAAAGAACAGGCCGCTCTTAATCGCGGATATCACCGACTCGACGTAATCGGAAAGGTCACTTTCGCTCTCCGTTGGAGTGGAGCTGCTGCTTTGTCCTATTTCGGTCTTTCTGTAATGCTGACCTAAAATAAGGTAATCGCATTTGCGGCTTTTTATCAGCTCAACGGTTTTGTCAACGTATTCGGGGTAATACTCCATTTCATAGCCGATATAAAGCTTTATTTTCCCCGAAAACTCATCTTTGAGCGCTTCGATAGACTCAACGTATTCTTTTTGCTGCTCGTGCGTCATTCTGAATCCGGAATAATACCCGTCGGGAAAACAATAAGGCGAGTGATCGGAAAAGCCGAGCACCTCAATTCCCCGCTGTATTGCATATTCAACGTATTCCCTGTCGGTCCCGCTTGCGTGATTGCAGCGATATGTGTGCGTATGATAATTTGCTTTCATGTTTTCATCTTCCTTCAAATTATCATTTTATCATAAAACAAAGCCTTTTACAATATGAAAACGAAAAAAATGTCGATATTTATCTTTCATAAACGGCACATATCCGCATAAGATTTACCAAGTCAAAAAAACGGAGGATAATTATGAAAAACACGTACAAACCCGAAGGACTCAAATTTATGACCACCGAAAACAGAGAGTATCTGTATTCCCAAACCTCGCTCGAAAAAGCAATGCTTCAGGATAAGATAATCGAAGCGGCGGCGACGATGTGCACCGGAGATATGTCTCTTTCCGTCAACCTCGGATGCATGGAGGGCATAATGGAAAAAGGCGAAACGGCGCTTTCTGACGGCGAGGTCAAAGATATCGCGGTTATAACGCGCGTGGGCAAACCGGTATGCTTTAAGGTGATGTCGATAGAAAAGCTTCACGGAGCGCCCGTTGCCTTTCTTTCGCGGCGCATGGCGCAGCAGGAATGTATGGAAAATTACATCAAAATGCTGATCCCCGGCGACGTAATAGACGCAAAAGTCACCCATCTTGAACCTTTCGGCGCGTTTGTCGATATCGGGTGCGGGATAGTTTCGCTTATGCCGATAGATTCCATCTCCGTTTCGCGCATTTCTCACCCGAAAGACCGATTTCGCACGGGAATGTTCATCAAAGCCGTGGTAAAGAGTTTTGACGAGCAGACCGAGCGCGTTTGCGTATCTCACAAGGAGCTGCTCGGCACGTGGGAGCAGAACGTTGAAAAATTCTCGATCGGAGATACTGTTGCCGGGACGGTGCGTTCTGTCGAGCCGTACGGGATATTCGTCGAGCTGACGCCAAACCTTGCCGGGCTTGCGGAATACAGAGATGATATCGCCGTGGGAGATCGCGCGGCAGTTTACATAAAGAACATCATCCCCGAAAAAATGAAAGTTAAGCTTGTGATCGTCGATTCGCAAAGCGATGAACCGATCGCCGACAACGCGACATATTTTGAAACACGACAGCACATTTCCGAATGGATATATTCCCCGTCGGTATGTTCCAAAGTGATAAAAACGGTATTTGAATAAAAAAATACGCGGCATTGCCGCGTATTTTTTTATTTGATCAAAATTTTTAGCATGAGATATTCGCTTAAGTAATCGCTTCCGCCGCTGTACGTGCGTTTTACGCACATATAATACTCGCCAAACGGAACGGAATCATCAAGTCCATATCCCGTTTTTGTGCCGTTTTCATCGTAAATGCCGACAAGCTTAACCTCGGTTTTGCCGCCTTGAACAAGCGTTATTTCGTAAGTTCCGCTGATCTGTTCTACGGGGATTTCGTCGCGGTGCTTTTCGATAAGCTCAGTTATCGTTGCGTATATACCCTCGCCATCGGATACAACGCCGCCCTCGCCGGAATAAATCAAGATGTCAAGCGTTTTTATTTGATTTTTTCCGATAAAGATGCCGTAGCTATCGTTTTTCGAGCATCCGCATACGCAGACGGCAAACGCTATTACAAACAGCACTGATATCAGCTTTTTCATGCCTTGAAGAATGCTTCGAGCGCTTTGTGCGTCTGGTAAACGTCAGTCTTTGAAACAACCTCGCACGGAGCGTGCATCGAGAGAACGGGAACGCCGATATCGATGGTGTCTATATTTCTCTGCGCGATATACTTTGCAACTGTGCCGCCGCCGCCCTGATCGACTTTGCCGAGTTCCGCCGTCTGCCATACAACGCCCGCTTTATCAAGAAGATTTCTCACGTACCCGACAAATTCAGCCGACGCGTCGTTTGAGCCGCCCTTGCCGCGCGAGCCTGTAAATTTCGTAACAACAACGCCTTTGTTTACAAAGCAGCCGTTGCGTTTTTCGATGACCTCGGGGAAATTGGGATCAAACGCCGCGTTAACGTCTGCCGAGAGGCATTTTGAGTTAGCGCGTACAACAGCGTCGTCAACGCCAAACGTCTTTGAAAGAGAAGAAACGATATCAAAGAATACTTCGCACTGCATACCGCTGTTGCCCTCGCTGCCGATCTCTTCTTTGTCCGCGAGAACCGCCATTGCCGTGTGAGCGGGCTTTTTCTGCGCGAGAAGAGCCGTTATTGCGGGATACGAGCATACTCTGTCGTCGTGACCGTATGCAAGGATCATACTTCTGTCAAAGCCTACGTCGCGCGCTTTTGTCGCTGGAACGGCACAGATCTCGGCACTCATAAAATCGGCCTCTGTTATACCGTATTTTTCGTTGAGAAGCGCCAGAACGTTGAGCTTTACGCCCTCCGACGTCTTTTCGTCAAACGGGCGCGAGCCGACAAGGATATTGAGCTGTTCGCCCGTGATGCCGTCGGCAAGCGATCTTCTCATCTGATCGCCGGCAAGATGCGGGAGCAGATCGTCGATGTAGAATACGGGATCGCTTTCGTCCTCGCCGATGACGAAATCAATCGTTTCGCCGTCAGCCTTTGTAATAACGCCGTGAAGCGCGAGCGGGATCGTCGTCCACTGGTATTTTTTAATACCGCCGTAGTAATGCGTTTTGAAATATGCCATCCCGTCCGCTTCGTAAAGCGGATGCTGCTTTAAGTCGGTTCTCGGGGAGTCGATGTGAGACGCGCTGAGATTGATGCCTTTTTCAAGGCTTTCCGTGCCGACAACAAACGCGACAAGCGATTTTTTGTGGTTGTCATAGTAGTACTTTCCGCCGACTTTAACTTTGTCGCCGAGGCTATACGGCTTGAAACCTTTTGCGACGAGAAGCTCTGTCGCGCTCTTGACGCATTCGCGCTCCGTCTTGCCGTTGTCAAGGAACTTTTTATAGTCCTCGCAATAGTCGTATGCCGCCTTGACGTCAGCATTGCTCATAACCTCGTAGGTGTTCTTCGCTTTGTAGAAAAGCTTTTCGGAAAGCTCTGCGGCTTTGCTCTTTGTTTCTGTTTTTTTCGTTGCCATTTTTTATATCCTCCGTTAATTATTTTTTATTTTGAGCCGTAAACGGCTTTATATTCTTCGTAACGTTCCATCACCCAGCGGTGATAGTTGCGCGCGGACGCATTCGGTATTTTATCATACAAAAGCGTAACCCCGTCGCTTGAATACTCGGGGTCTTTCAGCATACGGATGACGTTACCTATTCCGTAGTTATACGCGACTATGACCTCGTCAACGCCGACAAGCCGCTCGGTGAGCCAATGAAGGTAATACGTTCCCGCCTTGATGTTCGTTTCAGCGTCAAACAGCGCGTCTTTGTCAGCGGGAGTTCCCGTTGCGGGCATTATATCGCCGAGATACGTCGACATTTTTATCTGCATAAGACCAAGTGCATTTGACGACGATACCGCGTGCGCGTCAAACGCGCTTTCAACGTGTATCACCGCCATAACAAGACACGGATCAACGCCGTACATTTCCCCGTACTTTTTTGCAAGGGCAAATGCGTCGTCGGCGTCTATGATCAGCTTTTCAGGCTTGTCGTCAGGCGGCGGCTGCGGCTCATCCCCGCTCCCGACGGGTACTGTCGGTTCATCTGGCTTGTCCACGTCTTTCGGGCGGTAAAGCTCTGTATATTTTTCAAAAAACTTCTCAACCCGCCCGACGTATGCCTTCGTTTCGGAAAACGGTATCTCGGATATGTCAAGCTCTCCCGAATCGTCGCAAAGCGCGGGATCTGAGAGCCAGCGGCGGACGTTTGTCGCCCCGGCGTTATATGCGGCGATCCCGCTCCTTGTCGAGCCGAAATAATCTATAAGCCGCGAAAGGTAATAGATACCCGCGTGGATGTTCGTCTCGGGATCATAAAGCGCGTCGGCGTCGGCGGGAGTGTTTATCACGGGAGCAATATCGTACAGGTACGTCGTCGGCATTATCTGCATCAGCCCGCGCGCGCCTTGGCGCGAGGTCGCGTCGGGATCAAATCCGCTTTCCGCCTTTATAACGGCGTAAACGAGGTTTTCGTCAACACCGAAGAGTTCAGAATACTTTTCAACGTGCTCCGAATATTCTTTTTTGTACCCCATTTTGCCGAAAAAGCTTCTCACCGCGTCGGAAGAAAAGGCGATCACAACAAGCGCCAGAATTATTCCGATTATCGTTATTTCAAGCAATATCTCTGTCGGTGAGCGGCGTTTTTCCACTGTTTATTTCTCCAATTCCGCAAGCATTTTTGACACATTCTTTTCAAGATCAGAAATGCCGCCCTCGTTTTCTATAATATATACGCACTTTTCGCGGTAAAAATCATCGTTTTTTTGAGATGACGTCCTTATCGCCGCATCACTTACGTCAAGCCCGTCGCGCTCAGCCACCCTCTTTGCACGCATCTCTTTGCCCGATATCACGCCGACAGTCAAGTCACACACGCTGTCAAGTCCGGATTCAAACAGAAGTGGCGCGTCGATCACGATTTTGCCGCCTGCCGATAACTGTTCCATAACTTTTTTCTTTATTATCGGGTGGCTTATCGCCGTCAGCAGCGAGAGCTTCTCCTTGTCGGCAAAAACGCTCTTTCCGAGCGCGCGTCGGTCGATCTTCCCGTTTGCGTCAAACACGCCGTTTCCGAAATGCGCCCTGACGGCGTTTATATACTCCGGGACAGCGTCGATATCGTGCGAAATTTTGTCGCAGTCGACAATGCGGTACCCGGCATGGCAAAACATTTTTGCCACAGTGCTTTTTCCGCTTCCCGAGCTTCCCGTAAGACCGATTATCACGTTTGTCCCGCCTTTCATTTATTTGTTGAGGTAAACGAGCGTATATCCCGACGCTTTGAGCATTCTGTTGTACGTCGCAAGATCGATTCCCACAGGCTCGACCGCGGTCGCGAGAATCTTTTCAACGTCAGTGCCGTCAAAGTTCCGCAGTGCCGAAAACAGTGCTTTCGCGTGCGCTTTGCCGTCGCTCCTCTTTCCGAATCTGACAACGTTGCCGCCGTTTATCATATCGGCGACCTCATCAAAGCACAAGACGCCGATCTTGTCGCCATTTTTTACATGACTGTTTATGTATTCGGCACATTCCGCGTTATCGCCGACAAGAAGAGTTACCTCGGCGCGCGGCGCATAGTGTTTATACTTCATCCCCGGCGCAAGAGGCGCTTTGTCGGTTTCGTTTTTTTCCGTAATGCCGCGGTCAATTTTGAGATCGGGCAATATTTCAGACAGCATTTGCGGCGTTACAGCGCCCGGTCGAAGAAGCGTTGCTCCGCCGACATCGAGCTTTACGATCGTCGATTCAAGACCGATATCGCACTCGCCGCCGTCGATTATCATATCGACCTTGCCGTCAAGGTCGTGTATAACGTGCTGTGCCGACGTCGGACTTGGCTTGCCGGAAATGTTCGCGCTCGGCGCGGCGATGGGAACGCGTGAAAGCCGTATCAGTTCGCGCGCCACCTCGTTTTTCGGGCAGCGTATTGCTACGGTATCAAGCCCGCCGGTCACGTTTTTCGGCACGATATCGCGCTTTGGCATTATTATCGTCAGCGGCCCCGGCAGGAATTTTTCCGCAAGAGCGTAGTACGTCGGCGGAACGAGAGCGTATTTTTCCGCATCCTCGGGTTTGTGAATATGCACTATAAGCGGGTTATCGGACGGGCGGCCTTTTGCCGCGTAAATCTTTTTTGCCGCGTCAGCGTCAAGCGCCGACGCGCCGAGTCCGTAAACCGTTTCAGTCGGGAATACGACAAGTCCGCCGCGGGAAATTATCTTCGCCGCGTCTTCAAGTTGAGGCGCAAGCGGTGAATTTGTGTTTATTTTTATGAATTTCGTTTCCATTTATATTCCGTTTTTCAGTTTTTCCGCCGTATCGGCTGAGATCAAAGCGTCAATGACCGACGCGATATTGCCGTTCATAAAGCTTTCAAGGTCGTATATCGTCATTCCGATACGGTGATCGGTTATGCGCCCCTGCGGGTAATTATACGTTCGTATGCGCTCGCTCCTGTCGCCCGTGCCGACCTGACTTTTGCGGTTTTCGGCGATCTCTGAGTCGCGCTTTGTTTTTTCAATGTCGTAAAGCTTTGCGCGGAGCATTTTCATCGCCGTTTCTTTATTCTGAAGCTGGCTGCGCTCCGTCTGACATCCGACGACGATCCCCGTCGGCTTATGGATTATTCGTATGGCTGATTCCGTCTTGTTTATATGCTGTCCGCCCGCACCGCTCGATTTACACGTTTCAACCGTGATATCGTCGGGGTTTATAACGATATCCACGTCCTCGGTCTCCGGAAGAACGGCGACGGTAACGGTGGACGTTTGTATTCTTCCCTGCGATTCCGTTTCAGGCACGCGCTGAACGCGGTGGACTCCGCTTTCATATTTCAGCTTTGAGTAAACGCCGGTGCCGGTCACCGATACCGATACTTCCTTAAAACCGCCAAGCTCCGTTTCGTTTGCGTCAAGCATCTGAAATTTCCAGCCGACGCTTGAAGCGAACATCGAATACATACGGTAAAGATCGTACACAAACAGCGCCGCCTCCTCGCCACCGGCGCCGGCGCGGATCTCGAGAATCACGTTTTTGTCGTCATTCTCGTCCTTCGGTAAAAGCAAAACGGAGATGTCGTATTCAAGCTGAGACAGCCTTTCTCTTTCCGACTTTATTTCATCCTCCGCCATTTTGCGAAGCTCGGCGTCGCTGTCGGAGAGCATTTCTTCGGCCTCCTCGATCGCCTTGCGGCACGCGACGTACTCGTCGTATTTTTCTGCGAGCGGGCGAAGCTTGTTATGCTCTTTTATCAGCTCAAGATATTGCTCGCGGTCGTTTATATACTCGGGCATTTGAAGTTTGTGTTCGATACTGTCAAATCTGTCTTTGATTTCCCGTACCCTGTTTATCACGGCAATACCCTCCCCATTATAATGATATACATATTTTACTACAATAATCTGACATTTTCAATATATATTAAAAACTTTTTTGTTTCCCGACGTTTGAGTTTGAAGGCGAAAAAAAGAGATTTCGAGAGATTTTAAGAGGTTTGCACAAGTTAAATTAAAATTTTCAATTTTTTTTGAAAAAATGTATTGACAACGCAAAGTCGGCGTGATATAATACGAAACGTTGCAAAAGGGAGATTTATGCTCTCAGACAAAAATTTAACGGAGGATTTTACACGATGTCCACTTATATGGCAAAAAAAGAAACAATCGAGCGTAAATGGTATATCATCGACGCGGCAGGCAAGCCGCTCGGCAAAACGGCTGTATGCGCAGCTACCATTCTCAGAGGCAAACATCGCCCTGAATTTACGCCCCACGTTGACTGCGGCGAGTGCGTTATAATCATCAACGCAAAAGACGCTGTTCTCACAGGCAACAAACTCACACAGAAGTTCTACCGCCGTCATTCCGGTTACATCGGAGGACTTAAGGAAACGAACTACAAAACACTTATGGCAACAAAGCCGGAGCTTGCTGTGCAGCTTGCCGTTAAAGGTATGCTTCCCCACAACACAATCGGTGACAAGAGCATCACAAGACTTAAAGTTTTCGCAGCCGAGGCTGTAAATTGCGAGTCGCTCAAGCCCATCGAAGTTACGGTAGACTGAAGAAAGGAGTCATTGATCAATGTATACAAGTGCTAAACCTTATTTCTACGGAACAGGCAGAAGAAAAAAATCCGTTGCAAGAGTTCGTCTTTATCCCGGAACAGGCACGATAACGATCAACGGTCGTGACATCGATGAATACTTCGGTCTTGAAACACTCAAGCTCATCGTTAACCAGCCCTTCGGCGTAACAGGCACGGAAGGCAAATTCGATATCGTATGCACAGCTAAGGGCGGCGGCATCTCCGGTCAGGCAGGCGCTATCCGTCACGGCGTTGCAAGAGCTCTTCTTCTCGCAGACGAAACGTATAAGCCCCTTCTCAAAAAAGCAGGACTTCTCACTCGTGACCCGAGAATGAAAGAAAGAAAGAAATACGGTCTCAAAGCCGCTCGTCGCGCACCGCAGTTCTCAAAGAGATAATCGATTTTATCAAGAAACGGCAGACAAACGTCTGCCGTTTTTTATGTATTGAAATGTTACTGTTGCTTTTTGCCTGCCCTTTTCGCGATCGCCCACTCGGCAACGCCGAATGCAAATGAAACGGTGAGCATCGAGAGCGCCGATATCGGCACCGCCCAGATCTTTCCGCCGAATGAGAATCCGTAAAAGTCCGGCCATTGCTCAAATACGATAACTTTAAGGAAATACAGCACCGAATAAAGCGCCGTCGGCACTATCGCCAAAAACGTATATTTGAATTTTATCTGCGGCATACCTTCAAAAAACAGAAACGTAACGATAGCCATGACCGGCGTTATAAGGTGCATAAACAGGTTGTTCCCGTCAAAAAGCGAAAAATAACTGTGTCCGTTTACCACGAACATCGGCCCGAGGAAAAGGACCACCGTCATAAGAGTTACGGTGACAGATACCGTTGACGTGAATTTTATCAGGATAAGCCATTTCGGATATTTCACCTCGTCGCTTATCGCGCATTTAACGTTATAAACGGCAAACACAAGTGCCGCCGCCGCGACGAACAAATTGGAAAGCACGGTAAAATACCTCAAACTGCTCCAACCCGAAATGCCGAACCAGCTTGCATCTCTTATAATATCCGTTCTGAAATTATAGATGAACGCGCTTGCCGTGAAATAAACGATGGTAACGTTGAAAAGCAACGACGCTATGTTCAGTGTCCTTGTTTTTTTCATTTGTGCCTCCGTAAATCTAAAATATTGTTGACAATTTGTTTTTTTTCTGCTAAAATAGCGTTGACGAGGTGTGGCGCAATGGTAGCGCGCTTGCTTTGGGAGCAAGATGCTGCAGGTTCAAATCCTGTCACTTCGACCAGAATTTGCCGTCGGTAATACGACGGCATTTTTCATGCGCGGCGAAAATCGCCCTTACATGTTACGCGGCCGATTTTTTGTTTTTGATAGCCTTTTTGATGTTCAGAAACAGGCTTACGAAAAGCGACGCCACAAGTATTCCGGCAGCAATGCCAAGGCAAGTATCAAGAGTTGTAAGCCCGTAAGTCTGCGCGGCGTCATAGTCCTTTGAAAGTATATTTGATACGGTATAATACAGCGCTCCGCCGGGGACAAGCGGGATGAGCGACGGGGTGAGGAATGTGACCGTCGGTGCCTTTCTTACCCGTGCTATGAGCTCGCTGTAAAGCGTTACGATAAACGCGGCGATCGTCGACGAAACGAAAGCGCCGAGCTGATCTGTCAAAAGGTAAAGTCCGCACGCGATAGCTCCGCCAATGACGGCAAATACAAGATGGCGCGGCTTAACGCCGAAAAGCACTGAAAAACCGATAGTGCCGACGATCCCGGCAATGAAAACAACAATATCGCTCATTATGCGGCACCTCCTGTTATAAGGATGGCCAAAGCGAAGCCGAATGCGATCATAAGCGCCAGCAGTAGCGATTCAATAAGCCTCAGCGCGCCGGAAATAATGTCGCCGCCGAGCATATCTCGGATCGAGTTGCCAAACGACAGCCCCGGTATGAGTAGCATTATCGTACCTATCATTATTTTATCGGCATACGTGCCGACGCCGATTTTCGATAATAAAATACCGAGAAGTCCCGCCAAAAGCGAGCTTATAACGGTGATTATCATTCGGTTGATGTATTTCGGCGTGTGACGATCAAGGAATGTGATGAAAACGCCTATCGCCGCCGCGCAGAGAGCGTCGAAGATCGTGCCGCCGAAAAACGCCGCAAAGCCGCCCGCCGCAAACACTGCGCCAAGGTAAATGATCGCCGTATGGTACGGCTTTTTCTTTTTCGCCTCAACTATCGCCGCGCGAAGATTTGAAATCGGCAGCTCGCCTGAACAGAGCTTTCTCGAAATGCCGTTCATCGCTTCCACCATATATAAGTTATTGGATACGCGGTAAATGCGCCGCATCTGCTGAGAATAAACACCGTTGGGCATTCGCACCGACGCGACTATAAGCGACGTAATTGTAAAAACCTCAACGTGTTCGGCGCCGAATGCCTTGCAGATACGCTCGATCGTATCTTCAACGCGGTGTATTTCCCCGCCGTTTTTAAGTATATGTTCGCCAACGTCAAGCGCAGAACAGACAATAACGTCAGCGCTTGGCGCCACAAGTTTTTCTTCCGCCATTTCACACTTCCGGAAAATTTTATATTGTATATATATTATCACGTAACTTACGTAAAGTCAATAAATACATATCAAAAAATTTTTTTGCAAAAAGTATTGACTTTCCGTTTCCTTTGTGATATCATAATGATATCAGAGATAAAAACCCGAAAAGGAGATATTATAATGGGAACAATTATTTTCGCAGTCATCGTTGCAGTTGTAGCGTTTATCGCGCTTGGGATCAACGTAACAAAAAGCGAGCCTAAATCGGTTTATTGGAAGATCAATAAAAAACAGTGGCTGACGTTGCTCTCGCTCGTTATCGTTGTATTCGGCTGTTTTACGACGATTTCCACAGGTCACACGGGCATCGTAACTACATTCGGCAAGGTTGAGGATGTAACACTTGAAGCGGGAATGCACTTCATTATGCCGTGGCAGAAGACGATAGAGATGGACAACCGCAACCAAAAAGCGGCTGTAAAGCTTCAGTGCTTCTCGTCCGACATTCAGGAAGTTGATGTAAACTACACTCTCAACTATCAGATAAGCAAAGAAAACGCGCAGGAAATATACCGCACGATCGGCACGGGATATTACGACACCGTTATTCTTCCCCGCATTGAAGAGGCGGTAAAGACGGTATTTTCAAAATACGACGCGGAAAATCTTATATCCAACCGCGAAAATCTTTCCAAAGAGATAAAAGCGATACTCGAAACGCGCCTTTCGTCGTATCATATCGAGGTCATCGACGCATCTGTTGAAAATATGGACTTCTCAGACGCTTTTACAAACGCCGTTGAGGAAAAACAGGTCGCCGCTCAGAAAAAACTGAAAGCGGAAACCGAACAGGCGCAGCGCACAATGGAGCAGCAGGCGGAAGCAGAACGCAACATCATCAAAGCTAACGCCGACGCAAAGACGGCAGTCATCGCGGCAAATGCAGATCTTGACATTGTTAAAATTCAAGCGGACGCGGCTGAATACGCAGGTCAGAAGGACGCCGCAATCAACAAAGCCATTGCTGATTCGCTGACGCCTGAACTTGTTTACTACTATTACATCAAAGCTTGGGACGGCAAACTTCCGTCAACTTACATAAGCCAGGAAGATTTCGTTTCGATGTTCCAGATAAATCCCGCCGAAGCTATGGCTTCTCTGCCAACGCCGAGCGAGGACTGACGGGCGTTCACGGTATCGGTTAAACACGCGGCGGGAATCAGGAGGTTATTATGCTTTACGTATATGTCCTTACGGGAATCGCGGGAATAATTGTTTTAAGGTTTGTTTATCTTATCGTAAAACGTCTCGCTCTCATAGGAAAAATAAAAAATATATGCAAAAAGAATGGCTCCTCGTTCAAAAAACTCTCGCCGACCGTTAAATCTGTTTTCCTTAGAGGCAAAAGCATAGATTTTTGCATCGACGAAAAGGTATATGTAAAAATACTTGCCGTGCCGACAAAAAAATGCAGGTGTCATTTTGAGACCGACAAAGTGGAAATATACAAAACCGCAAATCAGCAGTTTTTGGTGAACAAACAAAGTCCCGGTGCGAATATAACATCTGTGAAAACGGAAAAGAAAGTGCGCACATACGGTTTTTCGTTTGAAGGTTTCGATAAATTGCCGGACGGGGCGACAAAAGTGATTATGTTTTATCCCGCGCCAAACGAGATTTCGGCGGCTGATGCCAAATATGAATTGCTCGGCAACGGCGATACGTTGCACGGCGACGTTTTGCTGTTTGACAAGAATCATTTTCTGTCGTTTATCGAAAACATTTGAGGTGACATTTATGATTTTGGGGCTTATCATCGGCGGCGCGTCTGTCGTTTTTGCGATAATCGTTATAGTATATCAAATCAAAAAAATATCGGAAACCGAGTTTGTTTGTACAAATTGCGGAAAGGATTTTTACCCGAAAATTTCACTGTCATCTCTCACGCACATGAATGAAAAGCACGTCGTCAGATGTCCGTATTGCAAACATAAAGACTTAATGCCTCCAAAATAATGCGGAAAGCAACATTAAAGCGCCCATTTCGGGCGCTTTTTTCGATAAAAACATTGTGTTTTATTTTTAAATATGATATACTTGATTTATACATGAGTTTCGGAGGATATTATGAATTTCACATACAAAAGGGCGCGCGATAAAATGAGAGAGCGCGCACTGCCGCCCCGCAAAAATGAGAACGCGGGCACGATAGGCGAGCACGGAGAACACATTATCCCGCTGCACGGCACGTCGGTCGACGTCGGCCCGCATTTTGACGTAAATCTGCTGCTGGGCAACCGCGTCGGGTACGCTTCCCCACTGATATCGACGCCCAAATCGGCGCTCGACGCATTCGGACGCGGGTCGTTCCGCGCCGACGCTTCGCGTCAGGTGCTTGCGACACGGTTTGATCTTCGCTTTGAGCACAACGGAGAGCCGACGAACAGACAGTTTTATGTTTATGAAAACGAGAAGCAGATTTTTTATTCTGCAAAAATAGACGAAGGAACCGTCGCCGTGTGCAGACATTTTCCGAACCGCACGGTGATAGAATACGTCTTTGACGATCTTAAAATCACTCGCACGATATTCATCATTCCGCAAAGCGACGGCATGCCGGAAGCGGTTGAAGCGCAGATAGTGGAAGTAATTAACAACGGTAAAAAAGCGCGCGAGCTGAAATTCGTATTTACGGGCACGTTCGGGCTTTGTTCGCCCGAATCCATGATGAACGATCTCGTTTACGCGACGGTAACTCATGAGGGCGGCATTCTTGAAAAAGACGGAAAAGTATATGCCGTGGCGCCGAGTTCATACCCAAAGCACCTGCGCTGGCAAAAGAGATTTGCTTGCATTTTCTCGCACGGCGAGCCGATGGATGAATTTTCGGAAAGCTACACCGAATTCTTCGGCGACGGGACGCTTGAAAAACCCGAGCGCGGCGCGCATCTTTCATCGAAGCTGCCCACAAAGGACGTTTCATTCTTCGCCATGGCAAAAACGGTAAAAGTAGGCGCGGGCAAGACTGAATTCATTGATGAATTCGTCGGGTTCGTTCCGGACAGAACGCCGGACCTTTCGGAATTTGACAGAAAAGTATCGAATTTCATCGACAAATTTTCTGATCACAAAAATACGGAATCTGCGCTTGACAGCGTTATCAAATTCATATCCGACTATTCTTCGTATCTCGAAATATCAAGCGACGACAAGGATTTTGCCGCGTATGTGAACAATTCCCTTCCGTTTCAGGTGCTGTATCAGTCGTTTCTTTCCCGCTCGTTTGCGTGGACGCAAAAGGCGTTCCGCGAGATAGGCTTCCGCGAGATACAGGATATGTACCCGTCGGTGTATTATCTTTGCGCCATGGGCAACGCGGCGCTGGCAAAAGAAATGATATCAAAATGGGTTCAGAACGTCTATAAAATGGGGTATGCAAACCATAATTTCTACGACAGCGGCAAGGAGCCGGGCGTTTGCTCCGACGACGGACTTTGGCTTATTCAGGCGGTGTACCGCTACGTTTCGCTAACGGCAGACACTGCGTTCCTTGATGAAGTTTACCCCATGGCAGACGGCGGCGAGCGAAGCGTATTTGACACAATGGCGGCAGTCGTAACATACAGCGGCAAAATATCAGTCGGTCAGCACGGTTTTCCGCTTATGGACAAAGCCGACTGGAACGACACGATGAAGCTCGACAACGACCACATTGACGGCAAGGAAAAGGAGCGCAGATATAACGCGCAGCTTGCCGAAAAAGGACAAAAATTCGGCGCAAAATTTGAAAGTCATTTTTCCGAGAGCGTGATGAACGCGTTTTTGCTTAAAATTGCGCTTGATGAGCTTTCGGAAATGGCGCGCGCCACAAAACGGAATGGTTTTGAAAAAGAAAGTGCCGAGCTTTTTGAAAATCTCAGAAAATACGCGTGGTGCGGTGACTTTTACGCCCGCGCGATGCTCGGCCCGGATCATAAATACAAGTATCTCGGAGCGGGCGGCGACGGGCTTTCGGCAGACGAAGACATCGACGGAACGTATTTTCTCAACTCGTTCAGTTGGTCGATCCTTTCCGGCGTTGCCGACGAGGAACAGATACGAATAATGCTTGAGAAAGTCAAAAAATATCTGTGGACGGATGCGGGGTTGAAGCTTTGCACGCCGGCGGCGCTTGAACGCCTTGCCGACGGCACGGCGGCAGGTCATTACTACCCCGGCGACAGAGAAAACGGCGGCGTATTCAAGCACGCGGCGATGATGGCGGTCGTTGCCATGTTCAAGGCGGCGAAAAAGGTAAATAATATTTACCTTGCAAAAGAACTGTCCGAGCTCGCGTTTGATATGATAGACAAGACGCTTCCCTATAAATCTCTCGAAAACCCGCTTGTACTCAAAGGAAATCCGCGTTTTTGCACACAATACAACAACAGTTTTACAGGCGAGCATTGCGGCCCGATGCTCTCCGGAACGGCGAGCTGGCTCGCACTTGCGGTGTTTGAAATTTACGGGATCGAGTATTCGTCAAGCGGCATTTCGATAAA
This sequence comes from Clostridia bacterium, assembly GCA_017447775.1. GTDB lineage: Bacteria > Bacillota > Clostridia > Oscillospirales > CAG-272 > RGIG6816. Next base: position 91,096 of record JAFSMU010000030.1, read on the forward strand.
TCCGTTGCTTCCGTTTGATGAGGTAAATTCTATTTACCTTGTCAGATGCGCGGGCACGGAGTATGAAATCGAAGCAAGCAAGCCAAGCGGTTTTTCACGCGAGAACGAGAATACAAAATATTATCTCGACGGAAAAGAAGTTGAAAAGCTCAAAGATATAAAACCGGACGGCAAAAAACATAAAATAAAAATTATTATGTAATTGCGTCCCAAAGTTTATTTGTTGTGCGTTTTATTTACGGAGCAACAAAAAAGTCTTCTTCTGTTTTTCATTTGTCTGACAAAAAAACGACGCCAACGGCGTCGTTTTTTCATTCCATTCGTGCGTTTTTTTGCTTTATATATGATATTTCCGACGCGAGATGTATATTCTCCGCCTTTGTAAGCGTCGGATCGTCGGCATATACAGATCGTGCGGCATCGGCTGCGGCATAAAGCAGCTCGCGGTCTGAAACCATCTCGGCAAGTTTAAGATCAACGTCGCCGCTTTGGCGTACCTTCCCTCCGCTCTGCGCCAAAAAGTCGCCGGGGCCTCGAATTTCAAGGTCGCGCTCGGCTATGGCGTATCCGTTATGTTCGTCGCGAAGAACGCAAAGCCTCTCGCGCGACGTATCGTTTTTAGTGTCGGAAACAAGGATGCAGTATGATTTTTTGTCGCCGCGTCCGACACGTCCGCGAAGCTGGTGAAGCGTTGACAGACCGAAAAACTCGGCGTTTTCGATTATCATAAGCGACGCGCGAGGAACGTTTACGCCGACCTCGATAACTGTTGTCGAAACGAGAACGTCTATCTTTCCAGCGACAAAATCAGCCATGATCTTCTCTTTTGAAGCGCCGCGAAGTTTCCCGTGAATGAAGCCGATATCAAGTTCCGGTAAGTCGGATTTTAATTTTTCGGCATAGTTTACCGCGGCTTTGAGCTTTGGTTTTTCACCGGTGTCGGTAAACGTTTCAAGCGATGAAACGGATACTTTTTCGCCGTTTTCGGTTTCGATAGTTTCTTGCTCTTCGATGCTCGGGCATACGATATAGACCTGACCGCCCTCGGCGACGTTCTTTCTTATAAAATTGTTTATTCTGTCGCGGTAGCTTTCGTCAACCGTAAACGTTTCGACCTCCTGCCTGCCGGGAGGCATTTCGTCGATCGTTGAAATATCAAGATTTCCGTAAAGCACCAGCGCCAGCGTGCGCGGGATCGGGGTCGCGCTCATCGAGATGAAGTGGCAGTTGCGGCTTTTATTTTTGAGTTTTTCGCGTTGAGCAGCACCGAAGCGGTGCTGTTCGTCGATTACGATGAGACCGAGTTTCGGGAAAATCACGCCGTCCTCGATAAGTGTGTGCGTTCCGATGACAAGCGTCGGTTTGCCGAGAAGAAGTTTGTCGCAGACGGCGCGTTTTTTCGCCGGAGTCATCGCGCCGACAAGAAGTTCCGTGCGATATCCGAGCTTTTCAAACAGCGGCGAGAGCGAAATGTAATGCTGGCGGGCGAGTATTTCCGTCGGCGCCATCAGTGCCGCCTGATATCCGTTTTCAAGCGCCAAAAACAGCGCGTAAGCGGCGCAAAGCGTCTTGCCGCTGCCGACGTCGCCCGTGATTATGCGCGACATACGCCGCCCCGACGAAACGTCGATGGCGATTTCCGACATCGTTCTCATCTGCGCTCCCGTCGGAGTATACGGAAGAGATGAAAGCAGCTTTTTGCCCGATGAAACGTCAAATTTTATCCCGTCGGCGTGAATATCGACGCCCGACGACGAAAGCGATGACAAAACGAACATGAAAATTTCGTCAAATGCAAGGCGGCGGCGGGCTTTTGCCACGCTTTCATATCCGTCTGGAAAATGAATTTGCGACAGCGAATAATGTATATCGGCAAGTGCGTACTCACGCTTTTTTTCAGGCGAAAGCACGTCTGATATCCCATCCTTGCAAGTCGGAGAAAGAAGTATTTTCAACGCTTCCGAAACAGCCGCCGACATTTGCTTTTGGCTTATTCCCTCAGTCAGCGGATACACGGGCAAAAACGGGCGAAGCAGCGCGCCCTCGCGATATGGCTCGTAGCTCGGGGATGTAAGCTCGACCTTGCCGCCGACGACCTTTGCTTTTCCGAAGAAACGGTATTCTTGCCCGCGAATAAGCGCCCCTTTGACAAACGGCGCGTTGAAATACGTTATATTGCATTTGCCGCTTTCGTCAAACGCCTGAAGCTTTGTTATTATCATTCCTCGGCGTATCTGCGCCGATGACGGTGTATTGGCAACGGTAAGCAAAAGCGAGCATACGTCGCCGTCGCGCACATCTCTTAGTTTTACTACGTTTCCGCGGTTTTCATAAGCGCGCGGAAAATGATAGCACAAATCGCGAAGAGTGAATATCCCGAGGCGCGCAAAAGCCTCGGACTTTTTCGGCCCGACGCCGTATAGATACGAAACAGGCGTGTTTTTGCCGAGTTCCATCGTACTTTTTCGCATTTTTGCCCTCCCATTTGAGTCAATTTATGATTATATAATACCACACAAGAAAAATTTAGTCAATAAATATTGAAAAAACTGAATTAAAGTGATATACTATTATGTGAAAATTTATTTATGGAGTAAAATATGGACTACAAAGTACAGCCGAGAATTCTTCAAGGTTTTTCCGAGCTTTTACCTGCGGAACAGCTTGCGTACAACAAAATGTACGATAAGATACGCGAAATATACGAAAGCTTCGGTTTTTTACCGATAGATACGCCCGTGCTTGAATATGCGGACGTGCTTCTCGCCAAAGCGGGAGGAGAAACGGAAAAACAGATATACAGATTTGAAAAGGGCGATTCGGATATCGCGATGCGCTTCGATCTGACGGTGCCGCTTGCAAGATACGTTGCGATGCACCAAAATGACCTCGCCTTCCCGTTCAAGCGTTACCACATGGCAAAGGTGTATCGCGGAGAGCGCCCGCAAAAAGGACGTTATCGCGAGTTTTGCCAGTGCGATATCGACGTTATCGGAGCCGATAGCCTTGACCTTGTTTACGACGCTGAAATGCCGGCGATAATCTACAACATTTTCAAAGAGCTTGATATTGGCAAATTTACGATCAGGATAAACAATCGCAAAGTTTTGGGCGGATTTTTCTCGTGGCTTGGAATATCGGACAAAACGACCGACGTTATGCGCGTCATCGACAAGCTTGAAAAGATCGGACGCGAAAAAACGGCACAAGAGCTTGAAAAGATCGGGCTTGACGACGCGATCGTCGAAAAAATAATGTCGTTCATCGAAATATCCGGCGGATGCGACGAGATAATCGCTTCCCTGCGCGCCATCGGCTGCGACGACGAAAAATTCATCACGGGCGTTTGCGAGCTTGAAAGCGTCGTTTCATACATCCGCGACTTCGGCGTGCCGGACGAGTATTTTACGCTCGATCTGACAATCGCCCGCGGCCTTGATTATTACACCGGTACGGTTTATGAAACGAAAATAGATAACGCCCCGGAGTTCGGCAGCGTTTGCTCGGGCGGGCGGTATGACGACCTTACCAACTATTACACCGACCAAAAGCTCCCCGGGATCGGCATTTCCATCGGGCTGACGCGTCTTTTCGCTCAGCTGAGAGAGTACGGGATGATCTCGTCCGAGAAAAAGACGACGGCGGATGTGCTTATAATCCCGATGGACAGATCGGCGCTTTCGTATTCGATAAGCGCGGCAAAGGCGCTTCGCGCGGAAAATATACCGACGGACGTGTATTATCTCGACAAAGGATTTAAGCCGAAAATGAAATACGCAAACCGCGTCGGCGTTCCGTTTATCGCCATTGTCGGCGAGAGCGAAATGGCGGAAAACAAAATTACGCTGAAAAATATGACGGACGGAACGCAAGAAACCGTTACGTTTGAAGAGGCGGCAAATATGATAAAACAGGCAAAATAAGCCTTGAAAGGAATAATTATGGCAGAACTTTTATCAAAGACAGACAAGAGAACGAATTATTGCGGCACGCTTCGCACCGATGACATCGGACGTCGTGTTTGCGTTATGGGATGGGCGGCTCGCGTGCGCGACCTCGGCTCACTTATTTTCATCGACCTGCGCGACCGCACGGGTATCGTTCAGCTCGCGTTTGACGAGAACACAGATAAGGAGATTTTCGACAAAGCTTTCAAAACGCGCACAGAGTACGTTATCGTCGCAAAAGGAACGGTCCGTATGCGTTCATCGATAAACAAGCAGATACCGACGGGTGACGTTGAGATATTCGTCGACGAATACAAAATTCTCAGCGCGGCGCAGACAACGCCGTTTGAGATCAACGACGGAATATCGGTAAAAGACGAGCTTTCGCTCAAATACCGTTATCTTGACCTGCGCCGTCCGTCGCTGACGAAAAACATCCTTATGCGCCACGAAATAGCAAAAGCGGCGCGCGAGTATTACTACGAAAACGGCTTTGTGGAGATAGAAACTCCAATGCTTATAAAGTCAACGCCGGAGGGCGCGCGCGACTATCTTGTTCCCTCCCGCATACACAAAGGCTCGTTCTACGCGCTTCCGCAGTCGCCGCAGATATACAAGCAGCTTACTATGGTAGCCGGCTTTGACAGATACATCCAGCTTGCGCGCTGCTTCCGCGACGAAGACCTGCGCGCCGACAGACAGCCGGAGTTTACACAGATCGACCTTGAAATGTCGTTTGTCGATCAGAACGGCATTATGGATATGAGCGAGGGATTCATCGCTTACGTTTTCAAAAAGGTGCTTGGCGTTGATATTCCGCTTCCGCTTCCGAGAATGACGTATGCCGACGCGATGAACCGTTTCGGCTCCGACAAGCCGGATACAAGATTCGGCATGGAAATATGCGATATATCCGACATGGTAAAAGACAGCGGCTTCGGAGTATTTTCCTCTGCCGTTCAGAGCGGCGGATCGGTACGCGCCATCGTCGCCAAGGGCGGCGCTGAAAAGCTTACGAGAAAAGAAATAGACAAGCTTACCGAACACGCAAAAGGCATCGGAGCGAAGGGGCTTGCGTATATCCGATTTGTCGATGAAACGCCGAGTTGCTCGTTTGCAAAATTCCTTGCCGACGGCGAACTTGACGCGATAATGAATAAGATCGGCTGCGAGCGCGGCGATGTCGCTCTCTTTGTGGCAGACAAGAACAGCGTTGTGCTTTCGACTCTCGGCGCGCTTCGTCTGATCGTCGCAAAGCAGCTTGACATCATTCCGGACAAGCTTAATTTCCTGTGGATAACGGAATTCCCGTTCTTCGAGTGGAACGAAGAAACGCAGAGCTGGGACGCAATGCACCATCCTTTCACAATGCCGCTCCCCGAGTGTCTGCCGTATCTTGACAGTGACAAGGGCGCTGTCCGTGCAACGGCGTTTGACCTTGTACTCAACGGCATCGAGCTTTCTTCCGGCTCAATGAGAATAACTGACCCCGAGCTTCAGAAAAAGATGTTCGACCTGCTCGGACTTACCGACGAAGAGATCGAGGCAAAATTCGGCTTCCTCGTTGAAGCATACAACTACGGTGCTCCTCCGCACGGCGGAATGGCGATAGGACTTGACAGACTTACGATGCTTATGTGCGGCGCGCCGAGCTTGCGCGACGTTGTGGCGTTCCCGAAAGTTCAGAACGCGTCCGAGATCATGTCCGGCGCACCGACTCCGACGGATGACAAAGCACTCGGCGACCTCGGGATCAAAGTTTGTGAAACAGAAAAATAAAGAAAGCGGGTAAGATCAATGGAAGAATTCTTCAAAGAGCTTTGGGCTAAGCTTGCGGAATTTGCAACAACATACGGACTGCGGCTGATAGCGTCGGTAGTTGTACTGATTATCGGTTCCAAGCTTATTAAATTCATTATGAAGAAGCTTGCAAAAAGCAAAGCCATTGCAAAGCTTCAGAAAACAGCGCAAAACATCGTAATTCATCTTGTTAAAATCGCGCTTTATGCGATTTTGATCATAACGATATGCTCGATAATGCAAATACCGATGGCGTCCGTTGTCGGCGTGATCACGTCGTGTGCGCTTGCGGTAGGACTTGCACTTCAAGGTTCCCTTTCCAACCTTGCGGGCGGATTTATGATACTTGTGTTCAAGCCGTTTGAAGTAGACGATTATATCGAAAACGGCTCATATTCCGGAACGGTTGTCGACATCGGCGTTTTTTATACCACGCTGAAAACTCCCGACAACAAAAAGGTCGTTATTCCAAACGGCTCTTTGTCAAACGGAACGATAGTCAACTATTCCACTCACGATACGCGCCGTATCGAGCTGAAATTCGGCGTTGCTTATTCGAGCGATATCGACAAAGTACGCAGTGTTATCCTTGAGGCAGCATCGGCGGACGAGCGCGTGCTCAAAGAGCCGGCGCCCGTCGTTTACCTTGCCGAACAGGCTGACAGCGCGCTGATATTCTCAATGCGCGTTTGGGTAAACAAGGGCGATTACTGGGACGTGTACTTTGCTCTTAACGAGCAGATCAAGCGCGATTTCGACAGCGCCGGAATCTCCATTCCGTTCCCACAGCTCGACGTCCACTTTGACAAAGAAGAAAAATAAATGGAACAAAAGCTATTTACAAAAAACGACAGCGGATTCATTTGCCAAAACTGCGGTTTTGAAGTTTTGCCGCTTGGTTATTCTTCAAGAAATCATTGTCCGAAATGCTTATGCTCACTTCACCTTGACGTAAATCCGGGCGACAGAGCGAGCGATTGCGGCGGCATAATGGATCCGATCTCTGCCGAAACAGACGCAAAAAAAGGCTACATAATCGTTCATAAATGCCGTAAATGCGGAGCCATCCGTAAAAACAAAGCGGCAAACGAAGCGAAAACGCAGCCTGACAACATTGATCTTATTATAAAACTTACAGTCGCAAAATAAAAAGCATCGGCATTTTGCCGATGCTTTTTTGTTATGAATTCTTAAGAGAATTTACGCAATCACCGCAAATAAGCCTTCCCTTATAGAACGTGAGCTTGTCAGCTCCGCCGCAGAAAATGCACGAAGGCTGATATTTTTTCAGAACGATCTTTTCTTCATCCACGAATATCTCCATCGAGTCGCCACTGGAAAGATCGAGCGTGCGTCTTATCTCTATAGGAAGGACTATTCTTCCGAGTTCGTCAATTTTTCTTGTGATGCCTGTTGATTTCATAATTTCACCTCAAATAAATTCCTTATTGTGACTATATTGTACCAAAAATACCAAAATTTGTCAATATACTTTATTTGACAAATTTCGACATTTTTCTACAAAACTCATGGTTCGAGGGAAGAAAAAATCACCTGCAAAGCAGGTGGTTTTTGTACATTTTTCATATTTCCCTGCGTCCGTCAAGCGCCTTTGTAAGAGTGATTTCATCCGCGTTCTCGATATCGGCGCCGACAGGCACTCCGTATGCGAGCCTTGTGATCTTAACTCCTGATTTTTCAAGCAGACGCCCGATATACATTGCCGTCATTTCCCCGTCGACAGTAGGGTTTGTTGCGATTATTACCTCGCCGACGTCGCCTTCGTTTACACGCTCGATAAGTTCTGCAATTCGCAACTTATCAGGTCCCATATCGGCCGCGGGCGATATAGCTCCGCCGAGGACATGATAAACGCCTTTGTATTCCCTGACCTTTTCTATCGCCATAAGCGTGCGCTCATCTTCAACTACGCAGATAACGCCGTGATCGCGCTTTTCATCGGAACATATCCTGCAGATATCCCCGTCGGAGAGATTACCGCAGATTTTACAGTGGCAAACGTCGCGTTTGGCGGCAATAATAGCTTCGGCAAAAGATGCCGCGGCTTCGTCGCTCATTCCGAGGACGGAGAAAGCATAGCGCACCGCCGTCTTTTTTCCGACGCCGCGTATGGACGAAAACTTATCTATCAAATTTTGAAGCGGTGCAATGTACTCCATATCATTCCTCTGTTATATCAGAACAGTCCGGGAATGCCTCCGCCAAGTCCGCCGAGGGCGCCCGTGATTTTCTGCATTTCTTCGTTTGACGTATTTTCCACCTTGCTTACCGCTTCGTTTACTGCAGCAATAAGGATGTCTTCAAGCGTTTCAACGTCGTCGGGATCGACGATCTCAGGGGCGATTTTAAGCTCCGTGATCTCTTTCTTGCCGTTTATTTTGATGTTTACAACGCCGCCGCCCGCGGAAATGTCATATACGCGCTCTTCAAGCTCCGCTTGCTTTTGAGCCATATCTTCCTGCATTTTCTGCGCCTGTCTGAGCATTTCGTTCATCGACGGGCCTTTTGGGACCATAGCTTTCATGTTTGTTCCTCCTCGTTTATCTTTTCAATTATATCGTCGATCGGTTCGTGAATTATTACCTCGGCATTTTTTTCAACGTCGACAATTATCTCATCTTCGCTTACGTGCTTGCCGAGTATTTCAAATATCGCGTCTGCGACGTTTTTCTTTGATTTCGGCGAATTTTTAAGTATTGATACGGCAAACGGATTATCAAAGAAAATATAAATTCTTCCGTCGCCGCCTTCAAGCGCTTTGGCGCGGTAAAGACTCGGCGCTATAGACGCGTTGGCAAGCGCCACCTGCCTTACGACGTCCGCCCAACCGCGAATGCTTCTGAATCCGCTCGTTCCGACGGCTGCCGGTTTACTTTCGGCAGGGGTTTTGACCTTTGACGGAGCCGTGTCTACGTAAGTTTCATTTACCGGCTGAGATTTTTCTTTCTTTTGCGGCTTTTCGGGGTAAATTTTATTTACGTTGCCCGCTGAAAGATTTTTTACGTCGCTTTCAAGCTTTGAGATCCTGTCTGCAAGCGACGCGTCGTCAGTGCGGACTTTTACAGATGTCACCTTGATTATTGCAAGTTCGGCGTATAGCTTTGCCGACGACGGAGTTCTCGTCATATCAGCTTCCGCAGACGTGAACGCCTCGATTATTTCGATCAATTTTGACGGTGCAAACAATTCCGCAACTTTAGAAGCGCCGTCGTTTTCGCCGTCTTTAACGCGCGTCACCGAGCGCACGAGCGCGTCGCGAAGGAAAGAAATGAATTCCCTCCAGAACACCGTTATGTCGCGTGACGAAAGGTAAATTTCATTTACCTTTTCAAGTGCCGCGGCAACGTCGCCTTTTGCGATGTCGGCAGCAAGATCCGAAAGCGTTTCTGCGGAGCTTGCGCCAAGCAGTTCCCCGGCGCCCTTTTCAGTGATCGTTTTGCTCTCTCCCGAGCAAAATTCGAGCATATTGAGCGCATCTCTGAACGAGCCCTGCGACAGTCTTGCGATAAGCGATAGCGCGCCGTCCTCGGCTGTAATACCCTCCCCGTCGCAAACGACCTTCATCCTGTCGATAAGCGCCGACGGCGTAACGCGCCTGAAATCAAAGCGCTGGCAGCGCGAAAGCACAGTCGCGGGAATTTTATGAAGCTCAGTCGTCGCAAGAATAAATATGACGTATTTCGGCGGTTCTTCAAGCGTTTTAAGAAGCGCGTTGAAGGCCGAGATCGAGAGCATATGCACCTCGTCAACTATATAAACGCGGTATTTTAGCTCGGCCGGGGTGTAAACTACGCCGTCGCGAAGCTCGCGTATGCTGTCAACGCCGTTGTTTGAAGCCGCGTCCATTTCAAGCACGTCAGTCGTAAGTCCGCTGTCGATAGCGCGGCACGACGCGCAAACGCCGCACGGGTTGCCGTTTTGCGGATTCAAGCAGTTGACCGCTTTTGCGATTATCTTCGCACACGTCGTCTTTCCCGTGCCGCGAGGACCGCAGAAAAGATAGGCGTGGCTTACCTTTCCGGTTTCCACTTCGCTTTTCAGTATGGAGGTTATATGCTTTTGCCCATACACGTCGTCAAATACCGCGGGGCGCCATTTTCTGTATAATGCCTGATACATATTTACCTCCTTTTACCTATAAAAAATGTAAGACGCAGTGACAGACCATACACCGAAAATTCGAAATGAGCATACACGCGCCACCGCACTCCTCGTTCAAAGCAGGCGTCCTCGTGGCACATCGGCAACCTTCGCTTAATGCTGCTCGGTCCCCCGTCTGACATGGTTCACGACAGCCGATTGCACAAGACCCACTCATCATCACGCGGGCGATACGGCGCAGACCGCACAGGCTGACCCCTCGTAATCGGACATCATCCCTGCTGTAGCGGATTGCAGGTACAGGGCACCGCTATCTCCCCGACCGGTATGGTCTGACATTGCGTCTTACTATGTTATTTTACCACAAAAGTATCATTTTTGCAATATGAATTTGATCGATTTTTGATTTTATTCTTTTTACAGCGTTTTTCTGTTTTTTCTGATGTACGCAAACGTTTCTTTTTCGCCTTTTTCAGCAAGCATTGAAAGGAGAAATTCAAGCTTTTGAGCCGTTACGGGATGAATAAAGTCAGCCTCGTTTCGAGCCTTGTAGTATTCAAGCGCCGATGAATCGGTGTAATCCTTCCCTTTATATACTTTTGACGCTGCAACGCGGTCGCAAAACATTTCGATAAGAAATTTTCGCGGCATCTCTATCGGCTCGTAGAGCGCCGACTTTGAGCTATAATCGTACCAATATTCCCAATGGTGACGGTTGCGCCCTTTGTGATGAAACCACGCGACGCTATACCCGAAAAGCTCCTTTTCGCGCGCGTTTGGCGAGCGCTTGCCGCCCTGATAATATTTTACGCCGCGCCAGAACTCCGTCGGGCCGTATTTTGAAAGGTCGTGCATAAGTCCGCGCCAAGCTATACCGCACTTAAAGCAGTTGCTCATAACGGCGTGTCTGTGGCGCGTTATAGTACATAAATGACCGAAAAAACTCTTTACTAGATTCATTTTGCTACCGTTTTTGATTTCATTTTTCATAATTGTAGCATAAAACGTCGCTTATTTCAACATTTATTCTTGACTTTTTATATTTTTTATATTATAATACCTTAGTAAATCAAAGGCAATGACGAAGACAGTAGACAGGATAACGCACACAAAGCGAGCCGACGGCGGTGCAAGGTCGGTTGTGCGCCCCGATCGAATATCACTTCCGAGCCGCGCGCGTGAAAGGGTGCGAGTAATGCGCGACGTATGCCCTGCGTAACGGGGCGGCGTATGTCTGTACGTTTGGGTGGTCATCGAGGTTTTATCTTCGTCCCTGTACGGACGGAGATTTTTTTGTATTTATTTTTACGGAGGTTTATATGTACAAAAGCGTTCCGACAGACCTTGGGTTTGTCGAAAGAGAAAAGCAAGTTCTGAAATTCTGGAAGGACAACGACGTTTTCGAGAAAAGCATGAAGCTTCGCGAAGGCTGCCCCGACTACACGTTCTTCGACGGTCCCCCGACGGCAAACGGCAAGCCGCACATCGGGCACGTTCTGACGCGCGTTATTAAGGATATGATCCCGCGTTACCGCACGATGAAAGGCTATCACGTGCTGAGAAAAGCAGGCTGGGACACGCACGGACTTCCCGTTGAGATAGAGGTCGAAAAACTGCTCGGGCTGAACGGAAAAGATCAGATCGAAGAATACGGACTTGAACCGTTTATCAAAAAGTGCAAGGAATCAGTCTGGAAGTACAAAGGCATGTGGGAGGACTTTTCCGGCACGGTCGGTTATTGGGTGGATATGGACAACCCGTACATCACATACGATAACGACTATATTGAGTCTGAATGGTGGGCGCTGAAAGAAATATGGAACAAAGGGCTGCTTTACAAAGGCTTCAAGATAGTTCCCTATTGCCCGCGCTGCGGAACTCCGCTCTCCTCCGCCGAAGTATCGCAGGGGTACAAGACGGTAAAAGAGCGCTCGGCTGTCGTCAGGTTCAAATGCAAAGGTGAAGACGCGTATTTTCTTGCGTGGACGACAACGCCGTGGACACTGCCGTCAAACGTCGCGCTGTGCGTAAACCCCGACGAAACGTATGCAAAGGTCAAATGCGTTGACGGGCACACATACTATATGGCAAAAGCGCTTCTCGATAAGGTGCTTTCAAAAGTCGCACAGGGCGACGAAAAGCCGTATGAAATAATCGGCGAATTCAAAGGCAAAGAGCTTGAATACAAAGAATATGAGCCGCTTTTCGATTGCTCAAAGGCGGTTGCCGACAAGCAGGGCAAGAAAGGCTACTTTATCACCTGTGACACATACGTCACAATGTCGGACGGTACGGGCATCGTTCACATCGCGCCCGCATTCGGCGAGGACGACGCAAACGTCGGCAAAAATTACGACCTGCCGTTTGTTCAGCTTGTCGACGCAAAAGGCGACATGGCGCCCGGCGCTCCCGGTGAAGGAATGTTCGTCAAGGACGCCGATCCCGTGATAATAAAGCTTCTCAAAGAAGAGGGCAAGCTGTTTGACGCACCGAAGTTCGAGCATGAATACCCGCATTGTTGGAGATGCGACACGCCGCTGATCTACTACGCAAGAGAATCTTGGTACATCAAAGAAACGGCTGTACGCGACGAGCTTATAGCGAACAACAATACTGTCAACTGGATACCCGAATCGATAGGCAAAGGTCGCTTTGGTAACTGGCTTGAAAATATACAGGACTGGGCAATATCGCGCAACAGATATTGGGGCACTCCGCTGAATATCTGGGAGTGCGAATGCGGACACCGTGAGTGCATCGGCTCGCGCGAAGAGCTTGCGAAGATGAGCGGAAACCCTGAAAACGCAAAGGTCGAGCTTCACCGTCCTTACATCGACGAAGTTACGATCAAATGCCCGCACTGCGGCAAGGATATGCACAGAGTTCCAGAGGTGATAGACTGCTGGTTTGACTCCGGCGCAATGCCGTTTGCTCAGTGGCACTATCCGTTTGAAAACCGCGAGCTTTTTGAAAAACAGTTCCCCGCCGACTTCATTTCCGAGGCCGTCGACCAGACGCGCGGCTGGTTCCATTCCCTTATGGCCGAATCGACGCTTCTCTTCAACAAAGCGCCGTACAAGAACGTAATCGTTCTCGGTCACGTTCAGGATGAACACGGTCAGAAGATGTCAAAGTCAAAAGGCAACGCCGTCGATCCGTTTGACGCGCTTGAAAAATTCGGCGCCGACGCTATCCGCTGGTATTTCTACTCAAACAGCGCGCCGTGGCTCCCGAACCGCTTCCACGACGACGCGGTTATCGAAGGTCAGCGCAAATTCATGGGCACGCTTTGGAACACATACGCGTTCTTCGTACTTTACGCAAATATCGACGACTTCGACGCGACAAAGTACACGCTCGACTATAACAGCCTTTCCGTTATGGACAAGTGGCTGCTTTCAAAGCTCACAACGCTGACAAAGACGGTTGACGACAACCTTGCTAATTACAAGATCACCGAAACGTCACGCGCACTCGACGATTTTGTCGACGAGCTTTCAAACTGGTACGTCCGCCGCTCACGCGAGCGCTTCTGGGTGCCGGGAATGCCCGAGGACAAGATAAACGCGTATATGACGCTTTACACCGCGCTTGTTACCGTATCAAAACTTGCCGCGCCGATGATCCCGTTCCTTACGGACGAGATATATCGCAACCTTGTTTGCACAAACGACAAGGAAGCGCCGATATCCGTTCATCTTTGCGACTTCCCCACTCCCAACGAGCAGTGGATCGACAAATCGCTTGAAGACAACATGGAGCGTGTTCTGACGATAGTCGCGCTCGGTCGCGCTGCCCGTATGGGCGCGTCGATCAAGAACCGCCAGCCGATCGCAAAAATGTTTGTCGGCGCGGAATTTGCTCTTGACAGCTTCTACGCCGATATAATCAAAGACGAACTTAACGTAAAAGAAGTTGAATTCATCACGGATGCGGGCGGCTTTATGTCATATACCTTCAAGCCTCAGCTTCGTACCGTCGGTCCGAAGTACGGAAAATACCTCGGTCAGATAAAAACCGCGCTGTCATCTCTTGACGGACGTGCGGCAATGGCTGAACTGAACGAAACGGGAGCGATAAAGCTCGCCCTTTCCGATACGACAGCCGAGCTTACGCGCGACGATCTTATAATCGAAACGGCGCAAACGTCGGGCTATGAAACGGCGTCCGATAAGGGCGTCACCGTCGTACTTGACACGGTGCTGACGCCGGAGCTTATCGAGGAAGGCTTTGTACGCGAGATCGTTTCAAAGATACAGAATATGCGTAAAGACAGCGGCTTTGAAGTTATGGACAACATTGAGATATACATCTCCGGCAACGAAAAAATTGCAGAAATAGCAAGCAGAAACGCCGACGAAATCATGGGCGACACGCTTGCAAAGGCAATAATCGACGGCGTTTGCGAAACGTCGAAGGAATGGAATCTCAACGGCGAAGACGTAACTGTCGGCGTCAAAAAAATAGCAAAATAACAAAAACAAAGTCGAGCGGCTTATACCGCTCGACTTTGCTTTCAGGATAGGATCTTATACTTATTTTAAGGAGAACAATATTTGTTAGCTTTTGCTAACATTTGTATTATATCATCACATCGTGTGTTTGTCAACATATTTTCTTAATTTTTTGAATTTTTTTATAATAAGTACACAATTCTATAATATTTTCGTGTAGAATAATAAATGAGGTGGTAGTATGAAAAAATTTTTGTGTCTTATGACGGCATTTATTATGATATTTGCCGTTTCGTCATGCGGAGGCGGGAAATCAATTCCGACAGATCTGCTCAAATCAGGCAATCGCGTAAGCTCCATTATTTCAAACGAAACGCTTGCATTCAGTGAAAAAATTGAATATTTCGGAGATGAAACGCTCACATATTCCGTTTATACTGAGGCTGCCGCCGGATTTGCTTACAATTATAATATTGTGGAAAAAATCGGAGATTACACTCTTTACGTACACGAGGGCGAGATCTACTCCGAAAAGGACGGAAAAATATGCTCGGTCGTGCTTTCAAACCCCGCATATACTTTCGCGGGATTTGTCGGCGAATATCTTGACGCTGACTTCCCTCTTGACTCGGGTGTTCGCTATCAGCGCTCTTCAAATGAGGACGGTCAATTCACATACGTTACTTATTATGCCGAAATAACGCCGCAGATGGCTTCGTCAATTTATTCCGCAAAACTTAAAGCCGGCGAAAAAATAATTACCACTTATAAACTCGGCAAAGGTTACAGAATATATCAAGCGGACTACGGAGTTGAAAATTCCGCCGGAGAGATTACCCCCGTGGCGCGCCGCACTTTTGAATATTATACGAAAAGGAACGCGGATATTTTCTCATCTTTACCCGATAACGACGACAAAACGTATACTTTGACGCTCGTTTATTCAAACAGAAGCGAAGAACGCAAAATCAAAGCAGGCACCGATATCGGCTTTGATGACGGCGGCGCAGGATATGAATATTTTTCGGATAAGGAAATGACCGTTCCCTTTTCTCAAACCGTTTCATCAGATATAGCAGTTTACGTTAAAACAAATTTCGATTGATTTTTCTGTTTTTTCAAAAAACATATTGACAATCAAACTTTTTTGTGATATAATCTTTTCGTTCCGCAAGAGGAACGATGCTGGTGTGGCTCAATGGCAGAGCAGCTGATTTGTAATCAGCAGGTTGATGGTTCGACTCCGTTCACCAGCTCCATAAACTAAACTGTGGCGCAAGCCGCAGTTTATCTTTGGGGGAATTCCCGAGTGGCCAAAGGGGGCAGACTGTAAATCTGTTGTCAGTGACTTCGATGGTCCGAATCCATCTTCCCCCACCAAAACAAAAGGACAGGCGTTGCCTGTCCTTTTGTTTTGGTGCGTGAGTTTACTCACGGATGGATTCGGAAGCCCGTTAAGAAAACGCCCTGAATGGGCGTTTTCAGGGCGTGGACCCGCGCTTTGTTCGCACTGAATAAATCACGCGCCGCGCCTTGCACAGCAAGGCTTCCTCGTCAAAAAAACAGAGCAGAAAGTCAAGCGATCGGCTCTGTTTTTTATAATGTTTTGTTTCGACTCGGTTTATTTTACCTCATACGTCATCTTTCCCGCGCTCTGCTTATACGCTGTGCCGTCGGGGAGGATAACCGTAGCCGAGCAGTTTGGCGGGACGGTCACGGTGAATACGGTCGTGCCGCCGTTGCGCTTCCATCCGCTTTCGATCTTTCCGTAAATGCTTGCATATTTCGCTTCGGCATGCATGAAGCTTCCGCCAGAAACGGGCTTTACCGTGAAGTGATTTTCACTGTCAATGCGTATGCCGCACATCGTTTTGAACAGCCATTCGCAAACGGCGCCTTTCGAGTAATGGTTGAGCGAGCCGATGCCGCCTTTTTTGCTGTCCGGTCCTTCCCATGCTTCCCAGACCGTCGTCGCGCCGTTTTTCGGCATCGAGAGCCAGCCGGGGATCTCCTCATTTTCGAGCAGGCGGTACGCCGCCTCGTGATCGATCTCAGTCAAAACGTCGAGGATGAGCGGCGTTGAGAGGAATCCCGTGCCGAGCCGCCAGCCGTAGTTTTCGAGCGCCTTGATGAGGCGCGCTTTTGCAAATTCCGTCTGCTTTTCGTCGAGCAGGTCCATGTAAAGCGGTCTGACGAGCCGCGCCTGTCGGTCGGTGTCGAGCGAATATGCGGGCGTTTTCACAAGAGAGCGGTAAGCTCGTTTGCATCCGTCGCGATATTCGCGGTAAAGCGGCAGATCGTCGGTTTTTCCGAGCGTTTCGGCGATCTCGATCATCATCCCCATGAGATACGACGTGTACGCGGTGCTGACTTCGGGGTGCGGCGCGGCGAAATCCGTCCAATGAAAAGATTTGACGTCCGCGGGCTCCGCCCATTCGTCGTAGCTCTGACCGCAGTTGACAATATACTTTTTCGCATTGCCTCGCACGCCCGTTGCCCTTGCGTAAGGTCCGCCCCATTTCCCGCATCGAGAGATCAAAAACGACGCGTATTTCTTCATTTTGCAATAGTATTTTTCAAGGATCGCCCTGTCGCCGTACATCTTATAGAAGCGGTACGGATAGAGTATCCCTATGTCCGACCAACCAGTCGATCCGTCCATGACGTTCATATAGAAGTCCACGCCGCCATGCGGCGCGATCTGCGGCAATCTGCCGCTTTTCTTTTGCCAATCGTAAACGTCGCAAAGATACTTTTCGGAAAACGCGGCAAAGTCGAAAAGATAAGCCGCCGTCACAAAAAATATCTGCGCGTCGCCCGTCCAGCCGTGGCGCTCGCGCGTCGGGCAGTCCGTCGGGATGTCGAGATGATTTCCCTTCGCAGACCATTTCGTCGCCGCGAAAAACTTATTTAACAGCGCGCTCGAGCAGTCAAAAAAACCCGTTTCCTCCATGTCCGAATAAACGGCTATCGCCTCTACTTCTTCGGGTTTTATCTCAATATCGGACTCGAGCTCGGCATATCGAAAACCGAACACGGCAAATGTCGTTTTGTAGTCGTTTTGCCCCTCTTTACAGGTGTACTCTATCTTTTGAAGAGGCGTCGTTCTGCGCTTTGTCACAAGTTGAAAATTCTTCTGCGTCAGATCGCCGTTTTCGTCAAGCATCTCGCCGAAGCGCCACACCATGCGCTGACCGAGATGTGCCGAGATGTGAAATTCGATATATCCCGCGATGTTCTGCCCGAAATCGAGCAGCTGCCGCCCGTTCGGCGAGCGCGTGATAACGGGCGAAAAGCGCTCGTGCTCTGTGACGGGCACGTTGTTCGACGCGCTCGGTACGACGCCGTGAGCCGTCACTTTCGCGTGACCGGTATACGACGGCTCGCGGAACGATTCGACGACCTCGCCATCCTTGTTGTCGGCAAAACGGATCGGTCCGTCGCACGACCAGAGCCAGCTACCGTCTGTGGCGACGGTCTCCGCCGTCCCGTCGTCAAATTCAGTTTCAAGCTGTGCGAGGAGTTTTGTTTCCGTGCCGAACTGATTTCTTCTGCCCCACGCACCGATGCTCCCGCGATACCACCCGTCCGCAAGCTCTATCTCGATCGCGTTCGCGCCTTTCTCGAGCAAATCCGTCACATCATACGTCTGATACTGCACGCGCTTGTTGTAGTCGGTGTAACCGGGCGCAAGGCAGAAATCGCCCGCCTTTTTGCCATTCAGTTTTGCCTGATACAGACCGCACGCGGTAATGTAAAGCCGCGCTTTTTTTATATTTTTTGTGACCGTAAACTCTTTTTTGAAGCAGTCGACGGGATAGCGTGTGCGCGGGCGAACGGTGTAGTCGCCCGTGATCCATTTTGCGCGCCAGTCTTCCCTGCTCAACCCGAATTCAAAGAAATCAGTCGACGGCTCGCCCTCGACGCCGTTTTCGTCCCAGAGCGTTACGGTGTAGTTTACGCGCTCGCGCGACAAAAGCGTCAGCGGATATTCGGCGCGCATAGTGTCGCCATCCACCTTGCCGCTGTCCCATTTTTCGGTCACGATGCGGTACGCCGTCTGCTTTTTTCCGCCCTCGCAGTTCCAGAAAATGCGCGGGCGCTGAACATCGATCCCGACAGGACTTTTCAGGTATTCGGTTTTAAGTCTTACAGCCTTCATTCCGTTTGACCGTGCCTTTCCTTGATCTCGGCTTGTTCTTTTGCGATCGTCTTTTCGACGTTGACGAATTTCAGTATCAGAGCGAGAAGTAAGCCCGTGAATACCTCAACGCCGACGAACGCAAGCGTTATCATGCGCCCGACCGCCTCGGGTTGTTCAAATGCTACGGTGAAAACGCCCTCGGACGCTTTGAGCGAATCGAGCGCCACCTGCGGCGAAAGTCCGGTTTCGGAGAGGTACGCCGACGCGTCGGCAATGCTCGAAAATTTCTCTGGCGCGATGTATCCCGAGATCGAAAGGAGCCAGTTGAACACACCCGTCATTATCCCGACCATCGCCACGGCGATGATGTTGTATATCGACATCGCGTTGCCGTCGACGCGCTTGTCCGTCTTCCATTCGAGGTGATCGAGGCAGTCGGCAAACAGCGCCATAAAGACGTAAGCGCACGGCAGACCGCCGATATTTTTTATGAACTGCCCGACGAGCACGATGACGAGATTTGTCGGGAAAAGCCAGCATATAAGCGATCCGACGGCGTAAAGAATGAAACCGATCATCGTCACGTTGCGCTTGCCGAATTTCTTCGCAAGCGGCCATACGGCGAATATGCCGATGCCCATCGGTATGCCGCCGATGACGGAGACAAGCATCTGCGTGATGCCGTCGTTATACGTGCCGAGCACGTAGTTGCAGTAGTAGACGAGCCCCATGTTTTTAAGGCACGTTCCGACGGTGTAGATGAAGAAATAAGCGTACATCAGCACCATGTATTTGTCGCCGAATATGATCTTTATCTGTTCTTTGAACGATAGTTTTTCTTTCGGCCGGTCCGACGTTTCCTCAGTCACGCGTTCTTTTGTGAAGAAGTATTCGATGAGCGTCAGCGGGAGTGCGACGATCGAGATTATCGACATCAGCGTTATCCATTTCGCCTTGTCGACGCCGATCATCGGCATTATGACCATCGGGAAAACGAGCGCGACAAGTATGCCGCTCATCATTATCGTCGTGATCTGATTGAACACGGAAAGGCCGCCGCGCGCCGTGCTGTCGCGCGTCGAAAGCGGGACCATGAGGTTGTGGCTCATGTTGAATATCGTATATGCAAACGAGTAAAACAGGTTGTACGAGATCATCACCCATACAGCTTTGACGACGTCGTTTGACTCAGGCACGGTAAAGAGCAAGATCCCCGTCACCGCGACGAGCGGCGCCGAAAGAAGCAACCACGGGCGCGCTTTTCCCTGTTTTGTTTTCGTGCGGTCGATGACGATACCCATCAGCACGTTCGTTACCGCGTCGATGATCTTCGACACCATCGGGAACGCGACAAGAAACACGCCGCCCCAGAGCGTCGTGAGTTTCAAAACGTCCGTGTAGTAGACGTTGAGGTACGTCGCGAGCACCGCGTTGAGCAAGAGTGCCCCCGCGGGACCGATGAGATACCCGAGCCATTTTTCTTTTGCCTTGACATCGGGCGTTTTGATCAGACTATTCGGAAGTTTCATATTACTGTTCCTCCTTCGGAAGTTTCGGTGCTTTTATAGGCGTCAGGATTTTGCGGAGCCCTTTGAAAAAACGGCGGTTCGTCATCTCGACGAATCCCTCGGCGAGATTGTACGGGAAAAGTTTTCCCGCCGACATCGACATCGAGCGGAGGGAGTTTGTCAACATCACCCGCTCCATAAAATACGCGCCTTTGATCGCGTTGTCTTTTTCGGGGCCGTCCGGCATTTTTTCAGCTTTTTTCATCTGTTTTCGCACGACCGACATGACGGAATTATAGAAAATCCTGCCCATGAACGTCTGTTTTAAATCGACAAACGGCGACTCGAGCGTCACGGGAAAGCGCGGCTGCTCGTTTGGGATCGTGAGATCGTCTGAATAGATCGCCTCGTCTCTCGGCTCGGGCGTGATCGTTACCGTTTTGCTCTCGCCGGGCGCGAGACGGACTTTTTCAAAGCCGGCAAGCTCGCCGTCGATGAAGAGCATCGCGACATCCGCGCCGTATCTGTCTCCCGTGTTCGTCACGGTTTTGATATACGTTTTGCCTTCTTTGGCCCATTCGCTCTGGGAGAACGTCGTGTATGAGAGCCCGTGCCCGAACGGATAGCGCACGGGGATTTTGTGCTTATTAAAGTATCGGTAGCCGACATCCGTGCCCTCGCCGTATATCTCGTTTATGCCCTTGCCGAACGTGTCGGCGCACGGCACGTCTTCGTATTTTATCGGCCAAGTCTCCGCGAGCTTGCCCGACGGATTTTTTTCGCCGAAAAGGAGATCGTAAACAGCCGTTCCGCCGTTTTGCCCGGGGAGGTACATATTCAGTATCGCGGCGACTTTGTCATCAAACGGGAGCTCGACGGGCGAGCCGCCGAACAGCACCACGACGACGGGTTTGCCGGTCTGACACATCTCATCGATCAGCGCGAGCTGATCGTCGGGCAACCGCATGTTTTCTCTGTCGCACCCCTCGGACTCGCAAACCTCCGTCAGCCCCGCGAAAACGACGATCTTGTCGCAGTCGCCGACGCTGTAATTCTCGATTCCATGCACTTTGAACGCATCTTCCGGCGTCGTCAGGCGCGCGGGATTTATCATCGAACTGCCCGCGCCCTGATAGCGCATATGCCGGAACATTTCGCCGCATATGTGCAGTTTTTCGGATCTGTTCAGCGGCAGCGCGCCGTCGTTTTTCATCAGGACAGCAGAATCCGCGGCTATCTCGGCGGCAAGCGCGTGATGCGCGTCGAAATCGATCGGCGACGCGTCTCTCGGGCGCGCGTATTTATCGACGAAATCAAGGACGTTTTTGGCGGCACGGTCGAGGTCGGCGATATCGAGCGAGCCGTTTTCGACGCCGTCGAGTATCTGACGGCGGCAGTACGCCGTGTCGCCCGGCATTTCGAGATCGAGCCCTGCCCGAAGCGCCGCGACACGGTCGCGCATCGCGCCCCAGTCGGTCATGACGAGCCCATTATATCCCCACTCCTTGCGGAGAACGTCGGTGAGCAGCCATTTGTTTTCCGAGCAGAACGTGCCGTTGATCCGGTTGTACGCGCACATCAAGGCGGCGGGCTTCGCGTGCTTGACTATGTACTCGAATTGGCGAAGATACAGGCGGCGCGCCGTGTTTTCGCTCGCGACCGAATTGCCCATGAAGCGGTATTTTTCGCTGCTGTTGAGTGCGAAGTGCTTTATGCACGCGCCGACTCCCTTCGACTGCACGCCCTCGACCATCGCCGCGCCAAGCACTCCCGAAAGATAAGGATCCTCGGAAAAATATTCGAAATTCCGCCCGCAGAGCGGGTTTCGCTTTATGTTCACGCCCGGTCCGAGCAGAATGTGAACGCCGTAGCTACGGCATTCGTCGCCGATAGCCTCGCACATTTTCCTGAGATTTTCGGGATCCCAGCCCGATGCCGTCGTCGCCGCCGTCGGAAAGGACGTCGCGGGCAGGCTCTCGGATATGCCATTGTCGCCGCTCTCAACCTGCACGCGCAGTCCGTGCGGCCCGTCGGACATTCTGATGGACGGCACGCCGAGGCGCGGGATCGGATTTGTGTACATGAAATCCGTCCCCGCGACGAGCGCCGCTTTTTCGTTTACCGTCATTTCGGATAATATCTTCTTTATGTCCACAAAAAAACTCCTCCGCAGATTATTTTCACCCATATTTTATCAGGAAACAGACACTTTTGTATTGCATTTTTGTAATCATTTTGATATAATTGTAATCATTGGAGGTTATAAATATGGAAAAACCCGATCTTAAATATATTTGCACCGTCATCGGCAACCTTTCGGGCGTACCGATACGCATTTATAAGAACGGCGAACTCTTGTTTTACCACTCGCTCGTCAGCCTGCCGAGAGACCCTATCGTCACGTATCTTGACGGGATAAACGAGATAAAAGACGGCGTCGGATACTACGCGACTGACAGCCGTCGATATTACGGCATACTAAACGCGAACGACATCAAAATCGTCATGGGCCCGTCGGGACAGATACGCCCGAGCGAAAGAGAGCTTCACGAACTCGCGTTCCGCGCCGACGTTACACCCGACGATATTCCCGATTTTATCGCAGGCATGAAAGCGATCGTATCAATGCCGCTCGAAAGCATTTTGCAGATACTCTGCATGCTGAATTACGTGATGACGGGCAAAAAAAAGACGCTTGAGGACATCGCCATTTACGACAAAGAGCAGGAAACACTCTCCAAACAGAACGCAATAAGTCATACAGCGGCTCACTTTTTCGACGAACGAAGCATCGAGCACCACAACACATACGACCTCGAGCAACTCCTGATGAATCTCATCCGCAAAGGCGACACGGCTGCCCTGCGCGAATGGGTCTCGTCTGCTCCCGCCGTGCGCGGCGGAATAATCGCACCCGATCAACTCCGCCAGCGAAAAAACATGTTCATCGTCACGGCGACGCTCGCGTCGCGCGCGGCGATACGCGGCGGCATGGCGCAGGAGGACGCATTCTCCCTCAGCGACGCGTATATTCAAAAGTGCGAACTTCTCTCCGAGCCTGACCGCATAATGAATCTGCAATATCACATGATAATCGAGTTCACCAAGCGCGTCGAGCAACTCCGCCTCGGGACGCGGCCGACGAAACTGACAGTCGATGTCGCAAATTACGTCCAGCACCATATTTCCGAGCCGATCACGGTGGAAAAGATCGCCGAGGAACTTTACATGAGCCGCCCGTATCTCTCAAAGAAGTTCAAAGAGGAATCGGGGCAGACGCTCAAAGATTTTATCTTGAAAGAAAAAACAGAAGAGGCAAAACGACTTCTCAGGTACACCGATAAATCCCTCTCGTCAATCTCCGTCCATCTCGGTTTTTCGTCGCAAAGCCATTTCAGCCGCGTATTTCACGGGATCACGGGCATGACCCCATGCGAATACAGAGAAAAACACTCGCACTGACAGGACGGGATTTTGAATAAAAATCCACCCGCATAGCGGGTGGATTTTCATTTTCGGGCATAGCCCTAAACAAAACTGGCAACGCACATGTGCGTCTTATGTTGGCCTGCCAGCCATGCAACATTTACTTACTACCCATAAATGAGTCCCGTGGGTCAAACATGCTCAATTGATCACTCTCTTGGTCATTCTTCAACTGATTTGCTATGTACTCATTTATGGCTTTTGTGTTTTTCCCCACGGTGTCAACGTAATATCCCTTACACCAAAATTCGCGGTTTCGGTATGCAAATTTCATATTGCCCCATTTCTGGAATATCATCAGC
>JAFSMU010000031.1 GCA_017447775.1 Clostridia bacterium
AGCACAAAAGAAAAATCTTATATTGTACTCGCCCTATGCGTGCTTCCGTTGTCTGCGACAGCCGGTTCACGCAAATTCGGGCGAAGGTGTGCAGTCCATCGGACATCAGGCGTTGTATACCTATTCACGAAGCAAAAACCACAACCCTTGTGGCTCGACTATTCAGGAGCGCCTTCGGCGCGAAAGGGCTATGCGGCGATGTTGACTGACGTATGTTGACGGGATGTTTGTCATAAAAATGCGGCGGTAGCAAGCCTTTTTCCCCCGTCTCCACGACGTTCTCCCAGCCCTTCGGGCGTGGGACATCCCCCACGTCCGCCCGCCATGTTCGCACATTAAGCCTCCCTTGTGTAAAGGGAGGTGGCAACGAGCATAGCGAGTTGACGGAGGGATTGTTCGTGACATAAGCAACCACGCGCCCTTTCGTCGCCTTCGGCGACACCTCCGGCGCATTCGCGCCGATCATATGCCGCGACATTCGCTTTTTGCCACGGCAAAAAACCCCGCATCAAAAATCACATTTATGGAGGAAAGTATGAACAGAAACGAAATTTCAAGCGAATACAAATGGGACTTCTCAGCGATCTACCCCACAAAGTCCGACTGGGAATCGGCATACGCCGCAACTCAGGCGAAAATTCCCGAGATAGCCGCCCTTTCCGGCAAAATGACGGACAGCGCCGAGGCGCTCAAAGCCGCCCTCGACAAAATCTACGAAACGGCGGAAGAACTTGACCGCATCTACTCATACGCGCATCTGCACAAGGACACCGACAACTCAAACCCCGAGTATCAGGACATGGACGCGCGCGCGATGAGCCTTTACGTAAATTTCAGCATGGCGACGTCATTCGTCGATCCCGAAATACTCACCATCCCCGAGGATAAGCTAAAATCATACATGGACTCCCCCGCTCTTGCGGGCTACCGCCATATCCTCGATAACACCAACCGCGCCCGCCCGCACACGCTTGACGCAAAAACGGAGCAGATGCTCGCAATGCTCGGCGAAGTGGCGCAAACGCCGTCAAACGCGTTTGATATGCTTGAAGCCGTCGACATCTCCTTCCCCGACACGACGGGCGAGGACGGCAAGCCGACAAAGCTGACGCACGGCTCGTACCGCGCACTGCTCGAATCGCAAAACCGCGACGTCCGCAGAGAAGCATACGAAAAATATTCCGGCACGTTCAAAAGCTATATCAACACAACGTCAGCCCTTTACGCCGGCTCCGTCAAGCAGGACACGTTCTTCTCGCGCGTTAAAAACTTCGCCTCCTCCTGCGAGGCGGCGCTCTTCGGCACAAACGTGCCCACGTCTGTCTACGACGCGCTTATCGAAGCCATCCACGACGGGCTGCCCACAATGAGAAAATACATCGACGTCCGCAAACAGCTGCTCGGCCTTGACGAGGTCCACATGTACGACCTCTACACGCCGATGGTCAAGGGCGCCGATATGAAAATGACGTACGAGGACGCCAAAAAGCTCGTCCTCGGCGCGTGCGCCCCGCTCGGAGATGAGTACGTTTCCCTGCTCGATCGCGCATACCGCGAGAGATGGATCGACGTTTACGAAAACCCCGGCAAGACGACGGGCGCATTTTCCGCCGGCGTTTACGGCGCGCACCCGTACGTTCTGCTCAATTTCTCCGGCACGCTTGACGACGCGTTCACGCTGGCGCACGAGCTGGGACATTCGATGCACTCGTATTTCTCCTCGCGCGAAAACGACTACGCAAACCACGATTACAGAATACTGTGCGCCGAGGTCGCGTCGACGGTAAACGAGGTGCTTCTTTCAAAATATCTGCTTAAAACCGAGACAGACAAGGACCGCCGCGCCGCCATCCTCAACCACCTTCTCGAAGGCTTCCGCACGACAGTCTACCGCCAGACGCTCTTTGCCGAATTTGAGCGGCGCGCTCACGAAATGGACGAGCGCGGCGAACCGCTGACGGCGCAGTCACTCAGCCGCGCTTACCGCGAGCTGAACGAGCTTTACTACGAAGGCGCCGTCGTTGACGAGCTGCAAGACATCGAGTGGTCGCGCGTGCCGCATTTTTACAGCGCGTTCTACGTCTACCAGTATGCGACGGGCTTCTCCTCCGCCGTCAAGATAGCGACGGACATCATCGAGAGCGGCGACGCGTCGAACTACCTCAAATTCCTCTCGACAGGCGGCAGCGATTACTCCATCGAGGAGCTGAAGATCGCGGGAGTCGACCTTACAAAGCCCGACACGGTGCGCTCCGCGCTTAAAGTCTTTGACGAAACGCTCGAAGAGTTCCGCGCCCTTATGAACGTATGAAGATAGCCGTTCTTGACAGATGCACCGTTACAAACGGTGACGTTTCGCTTGACGAAATAAAAACGCTCGGCGACGTGAAATTTTATGACGTCGTTCCGCCATGCGACATCCCCGCCGCCATAGGCGACGCCGACGCCGTTATCTGCAACAAGGCGAAAATAACCGACGAAATAATGGAAAAGTGCAAAAATCTGCGCTATATCGGGCTTTTCGCCACGGGATACAACAATATCGACACGGCGGCGGCATCGCGCCGCGGCATCGCCGTGTGCAACGTGCCGGGATACTCGACGGACTCGGTGGCGCAGCAGGTGTTCGCAATGATACTGCACTTTGCAACGTCCGCCGATATGTACTCAGCGTCGGTTGCGCGCGGCGATTGGACAAAATCAAAGACGTTTTCGTATTTTGCCTATCCGCTGACGGAGCTTGCGGGCAAAACGCTCGGCATTTTCGGCTTTGGCACAATAGGCAAAAAGGTTGCCGAGATCGGTATGGCTTTCGGCATGAAAATCATTGCAGTGGCTCACAAACCAACGTCTTATACAAATGTAGAATTTGTAAATACAAATGTATTATTTGCCCGCTCGGACTATCTTACGCTGCACTGCCCGCTCACAGATGAAACGCGCGGCGTCGTTAACGCGGACACGCTTGCGCTGATGAAAAAGTCGGCGGTGCTGATAAACACGGCGCGCGGCGGATGCGTTGACGAGCGCGCGCTCGTCGACGCACTGAACGGCGGAATGATCGCGGGCGCGGGCATCGACGTGCTCGATACCGAGCCGATGACGGCGGGACACCCGTACCTTTCGGCGAAAAACATATTCATCACCCCGCACGTCGCGTGGGGATCGTACGAAGCGCGCGTAAGACTGATCGGGCTTGTGTGCGACAACGTCAGAGCGTTCACGCAAGGCAAGCCGATAAACGTCGTATCATAAAAAATCTCGGCATAGCCGAGATTTTTTATTTTTATACGGTTGTATTATTTTCCGGAACGTTTTCAACGTATTGTCGTCGTTTTGTAATAAAAATACAATAATTCAAAAACCGTCGAACCGAAACGCATTTTTTCCGACTTAATTTACGAAAGCTTTCAAAAAAGGACAAAAAATGAAAAACGAAACTGCCAAAAAGTATATCGACTACCTTTTGCCGATCGCCCTATCAAAATGCGGCGACCCGCATACCGCCGCCGATCTCGTGCAGGAAACCGTGCTCGCCGCGCTGACATATCAGAGCCGCGGCAAGACTATCGAAAACCCGCACGCGTGGCTGAAAAAAGTGCTTGATTTCAAATGGAACGATATGCTCCGCAAAAAGTACGGTCAGCCGGAAGTTTTCATCGGCGACGATTTCGACGCGCCCGAGTCGGACGATTTCGTCAGCGACATCGTGCGCCACGAGGAGGGCGAGGAGGTGCGCCGCGAGGTCACGTATCTCTCCGAATCATACCGCCGCGCGATCGTGAAGCACTATTTTTACGGAAAAAGCGTCGCGGACATCGCCGCGGAGGAAAATATCCCCGTCGGCACGGTGAAAAGCCGACTCGACTTTGGCAGAAAGCAAATGAAGAAAGGACTAACGCAAATGGAAAAATACAACGAACAAAGCTATATGCCGAAAAAACTAATTGTCAATAACAGCGGCGTAAGCGGAAGAAACGAAGAACCCGGGGGACTTGTCCAAGATGATCTTCTGGCTCAAAACATCCTCGTCGCCGCATACGAAAAACCGCTCTCCGTCAGCGACATTGCAAAAACGCTCGGTGTGGCGGCGGCATATATCGAACCGATAATCAAAAAACTCGTCGACGGCGAACTGATGGTAAAAACGGGCGACGGAAAAGTATATACTGATTTCATCATCTATCACGTATCTGACTATGTAAAATACATAAATGATGCCGAAAAATTCGTCTCCGATAATATCGACGCATACATCACGCCTGTCAAAAATGCGATCGAAAAGCTGAAAAATACAGATTTTTACAGTCCTCGTCTCGAAAGATATATGATAATAAAGATCGCGGACAACGGAACGTATATGGGCGGCGAAAAATATCGCTCAAAGCAGGTCTTTCCTCTGCGTCCAAACGGAGGACAATGGATCGCCTTCGGAACGATCGTCCCCGAAAATTACAAAATACCGCCGGAAAAGCAAGGAAAATATGAATACAGTCTCGCAGGCGAGCGTTGGACGACGGTACACTCTCCCTCCGCGGAAAAACAAATTTTTATGTACAATTACGAAAGCGCGCTTTATCCTTATTGCGCCGAAAAATTCGACGGATACGGAACACGACTTCTGCGCGACACGGAAATCGGAATGGCTACTCTGTTTTACCACATCAAAAACGGTATCGCGCCGGAAAAAACCGATTCAGACACAAGATTTATCAAAACGATACCGCTTCTCTCGGAACGTGGGTTTTTGAAAAAGACCGAAAGCGGCCCCGAGGTGCTCGTTCCGTGCCTAACAAAAGCGCAAAACGACGTTTTCCGCGGGATATGCCACGCAGCGTCGATTGAATTCTCAAACGCCATCGCCGAGCCGCTTCGGGAATACTCGAAAACGCACAGAAAAAACATCCCGCCGCATCTGCACAGCGTCCCCGATCAAAAGTTGTGTTTGCCATACGCGCCTCAACCGATGAATTTCGTTTACGACGCTATCGAGCGCGGTGTGCATCCACTCGACCTCGGCTTCCCCTGCCCTGAAACATATTGCGTATTTGATTGATGCAAAAACCCCGACGCTGTCGGGGTTTTTCTATTTTATACTTTTGTATTAAACTGTGAGTTTTTCGTCGATTTCAGCCTCTGCGGCGCAGAGTATGCCCTCAACGTCCGCGCCCGCAACGTCAAGCCCCTCCGCCTTGAAATATTCAAGCTCGCCGATGCCGTAAAAGGTGCGGCACAGCGTTTTAATATACCCAAAGCCAAGCTCATCGTTGTATATCTGCCCGCCCGCCGTCGTTACGTAGATCAGCCGTTTTGCGCGGCACAGCCCGCCCGGCACGCCCATATCCGAATACGAAAACGTAATTCCGATGACGTTTATCGCCTCAATATAGTTTTTCAGCACCGCCGAGAACGAAAGGTCCCAATACGGCACCGCGACAACTATCTCGTCCGCCTCGGCGAACTGGCGCGCGTACTTGAAAAACTCGTCGTCAAGCTTCCCCGCGCCTATCAGCGCGTCGCGCGCGGCAAGCCTTTCCGAATATAGCGGCTGGATCCGCTCGCGGTCAAGCACAAGCTCCTCATAATCCTTGCCCAGCCGACGGAGAACGTGCCTGCCGAGCCTTAACGTGCGCGAATCAGAGCGCGCGCAAGCATTGATAAACAAAACCATATTAACACCGCCTTTTATTTTATACATTTGTATTATTTGCTGAAAGTATAGACTCTACCTCACTTTTCACCGCTTCGGGCGTAAAGCCGAGGGAGGCGTCGAGAGAGGCCGTGTCGCCATGCGGGACAAATCCGTCGATGGCGCGCACGAAAACGCGGATGCCGTAACGCGCGGCGATCTTCTCGCCGACGCCGCCACTCTTAATTCCCTCCTCGAGAACGTAAATAAGATTTACCCCATCGAGCGCCGCGTCAAGCTCGTCAAAATCAAGCGGGTGAACGCGGTAAAGCCGCACGACCTTGGCGTCCCCTATCATCTTTGCCGCCGCGACGGCGCACGCGCCAAGGCGCGAGTACGTCACTATCGCCGTGCGGCTGCGCCCTTCTTTGTTTGTCAGCACGTTTTTGCCGGTAAAGCCCGCGCGGTCATAGCTTATTTCGCTGCCCTTTGGGTACCTTACGGCAACGGGGCCGTCGGAGGAGATCGCGTCGCCGAGCGCACGTCGAAGCTCCGCGTAGCTGTCGGGCGCGTAAATTTTCATGCCCGGGACGGTTGACATCATTGCCACGTCGAAAAGTCCGTGATGCGTCACGCCGTCGGACGCGACGATGCCGGCCCTGTCAATTGCGAACACAACGTGCGCCTTTTGCAGTGAAACGTCGTGGATAAGCTGGTCGTATATTCTCTGTGCAAACGTCGAATACACCGCAAAAACGGGCGTATACCCGCCCAGCGCAAGTCCCGCGCAAAACGTGGCGGCGTGCTCCTCGGCGATGCCGACGTCAAAAAATCTGTCTGGGTACTTTTCCGAAAATCCGGCAAGCCCCGTCCCGTCCGTCATCGCGGCGCAAACGGCGACAAGCTTATCGTTGTCACTTGCCATATCGCACATGATCTTGCCGAACTCGGCAGAAAAGCCGCTCGGCGCGCCGACACAGCCCGCGTCTTTGTCAAACGGCGGCACGGAATGGTACACGTCGGGACTGCTCTCCGCCGGGGCGTATCCGCTTCCCTTTTTCGTCGTCACGTGAACGATGCACGGGCAGGCGCGGCGCCGCGCCTCGCGGAACACATCTTCAAGCCTTGCTTCGTCCCTGCCGTCGACGGTGCCGAGGTAGTTTATCCCAAGGCTGTCGAACAAGTTTGTGCCGACGACGATGCGCTTGATAAAATCCTTGACCTTCTTCGTCGCCTTTGCAAGCGCGCGTCCGACAAGCGGGATCTTGTTCAAAAAATGCTCGACGCCGCGCTTGAAGTCGTAGTACTTGCGGCTGGCGCGCACGCGCGAAAAGTACCGCGACAGCCCGCCGACGTTTTTCGATATGGACATTTCGTTGTCGTTGAGAACGATAAGCAGGCGAAGGTCGGAGAGCGTCGCGCACGTGTCGAGCGCCTCAAACGTTTCGCCGTTTGTAAACGAGCCGTCGCCGATAACGGCGACGACGTAATCGTCGCTATGTCCGAGCTTGTTCGCCTCGGCTTTTCCGAGCGCGGTTGAAAGCGCGGTGCCGCTGTGCCCCGCCGTTACGAAATCGTACTCGCTCTCTTCCCTGTTCGTAAAGCCCGATATGCCGCCGTATTTGCGAAGCGTGCAAAAGCGCCCGTATCTTCCCGTCAAAAGCTTGTGCGCGTACCCCTGATGCCCCACGTCGAACACTATCGTGTCCTGCGGCACAAAAAAGACGCGGTGAAGCGCGACGGTCATCTCGACAATGCCGAGATTTGACGCAAGATGCCCGCCGTTCTTTGAAACGGCGTCGATTATATTTTCCCTTATCTCGCGCGAGAGCGCCTCGATCTGCGCCCTGTCAAGCTTATCGAGGTCGCGCGGCGAATTTATGTTTTCAAGCATTTCTCACCGAAAAAAAGTTTTTTTATATTCTATCACAAATGCGCCGCCGTGTCAATAAGGACGCTTACACGGTAAAATAGTACAGCTCAACGCCCGAGAGCGTCATCCCGCTCTCCGAGCCGATGCACACCGATGCCGTTACAAACCTGTCGCGCGGCGCGCGGATGATATACGTTTCGCACCCGGCGCACTCGCTCGGAGTCAGCGTAAACGAGTACCCCGTCGGAGCTCCGTCGTATTTTATCGTAAGCGTGGCGTTTCCGTAAAATTTCGCGGAAACGACAAGCTTTTGCATGACCTTCTCGGCGGTACTGTCAAGCGACGTCGGCATAAATTCGTAATACGCGCCGGCGGCGTCGTTTTGCGACGGCTCCTTTGCGCCGTCAAATATCATAACGTTCCCGCTTTCGCGTTCAAGATACGACAGCGTCGCCCCGCGGGATGAGATAAACCCCTCGACGCAAAGCGCCGACAGCTTTGACCAGAAGTAGCGGCGCTGTTTTTCCTCGCTCTCGCCGGGGGACGACGGGAGCATATCCGCGTACTTATACATATATACGTCGTCCCCGACGCAAATATACAGCGCCGACGACGTGCAGGCGGCGACGGCGTCTTTAAGCTCTGCCTTTGTGTGAGATAAAAGCTCCTCCCTTATGGGAAGCGATATCAGGCAGCTGCCGTCGCGCTCGGCGTAGCCGAATTTGTCAAGGTAGAACACGCCGAAATCGGAGCTTAAAAAGAATATCTTGTCGTCAAAACTGACGGCGGCGCGCGGCGCGTCGCAGCCGAAGTCGCGTTTCAGCACGCTGATATTTATATCGACGCCCGTCGATATGACGCCGCCGCCCGATACGACGGCGAAAAGTATCCTTTTTTCCGTAAAAATAAGCGTGCCGTCGCCGTAGCTTACCGCCGCCGTCGGAGTCTGCTCAACGTTTGCCGACACTGCGCTGTCGGTCGTGATATACGCCATATCGGATATGCCGATGACGTAGAACTTTTTATCGTAGCCGCACGTGCCGAGCATAAGCGAATAGTCGCCGACGGGCTGATATTTTACGACGTACCGCGCGCGAAGCAGCGCGTTTCTGACCGTCGCGAAGTCGGAAAGGCTCAGCGTTCCGTCGGAAGCCGTGGACGACAGCTTGAAGCGAATGGTGACGTTGCCGCTGATGCCGTCGGTAAAGCTGACGGCTTTTTTCCTTGTGCCGCCCGAAACAAGCGTGTACGACCTTGTATATGTGCTTGTCCCGACCTTGACGTACTCTATCGACGCGACGTTTATCGTGTCGGGGACAAATATCATCGTGGTCGCGCTCGAGCCGACGGCGTAGTTTATATCGACGTAGTCGGTCAGCGCATTCGGCTCCTCGCGAAAGGCGGGAACGTCGGGCGCGTCTATCGCAAGCGATCTGTAAAGCTGCGGCACGCGCGGCTCGACGAGGCTGACGGCAAGGCTGTCGTTTATTCTGTATATGCTCATGCCCGTGATAACGTAAAACGCGCCGCCCATGCGAAGGATCACGTTGCGATCGTCGGCAAGGGTTATACCGCTGAGCTTTACCGGCGCGCCGCCGCCGACTCTGCCGTAAATATACTCGCCGACGCGGATAAGCTCAACGTTGCCCTCGGCGCTTTCCCCCGTCATAACGCGAGATGCGCCGTACTGCGTATCCGTCGTAAAGTCAAGGGTCGGCGGCGTTATCGAGCAGAGCTTTCCCGCGCGGCAAATTACGTTCACCGCCGACGACGTGTTCTCGCCGCCAAAGTCGCCCGTTTCGTATTTTTCGGGGCTGCCGCCCTTTAAGTTTTTCAGGCGATAGCTCACCCCGCGCGCGTCGCGCGAAAAGCCGCTCATATCATCCTCCTGCCGTACAGCGTGTTCATCACGCGCCCGTAACCGCCGCGGCGGCGGCTGATCGCCTCGTTTGAAAGCTTTGAGTCGTACTCCGTCGCAATTGCAAGATATCTGTTGAAGTCGCCGGGGTACGCCGTCGGGCAAAGGTTCATCGCCGCGCTGAGCGCAACGATATCGGCAATGGCGTCGTCGTATTCAAGAACCTGTCCGTCATCCCCCGTTATATCGGCGGGGTACGCCGTGTAAATAAGCTCCGCCGCGTCCATATAGTCGGCGGCGATAATGCAGTCGCCAAGCACGTCAAAGCGGCCGCCGATGTACCGTCTGCCACCCGAATAAACGGCGCACACCTCGCAAAAATCATCAGGCAGATCCGATGAAAAATACGTGCCGCACTGAACGAACGAAAGCGGCGCGCGCCGCTTGATGCTCCCCGTCACCGACGCAACGCTCCTCTGCGCGCTGTTTGAAGCTTCAACAACGGAGTTTAATATCTCATCGTGCGCGCCGTCGTGAAACGCCCCGCTCCCTTCCGAAACCGAAAGATGAGCAAGTATCTTTTCTTTTAGTTTTTGATACGTCATATTTCCTCCTTATGATTTGGGAGAGCCGAAGCCCTCCCAATAAAATACGTTATTATCAGTCGCCCTCGCCCGTCGAGAATACGATCGGTCTGCCGTCGGCGTGGCCGAAAGCGAAGTCGACGTAAGCGACGTAGTCGCAAAGGAGCGGGTCCTCGCAAGCGGAGAGAAGCACCGTCGGCTTTGTGACGTAAACGAGCTTGAACACCTCGGAGAGCAGATTCGAGTCGGCTATCGCCCACTTGAAATCGGTAAAACCGAGATCGCCCGCGCCCACGACCATGTAGTTCATGCCGTAAACGGGGTTTGCGCCAAGGCCTGTTTCCGGGTGAAGTTCGGGCGAAACGGCGGCGTCCTTGCCGCAGATGTTTCTCGCCGTTTCTTCAAGCTCGGGGCCGACGAAGAGCATATCGAAGTTGCCGATAAAGGGCAGCCCGTCAGCCGTTGTAAGCTCAGACGCGCCCGCGATCGCCGACGTGATGGCGGAAACGGAAAGCGAATCTGTTACAAGGTTAGAGTACGTGCCGGAGCCGGCAACGTTTGAGATGGGGTGGCTATCATTCGCCCATGACTTGCCGTCGCCGCATTCGGCTGTCGTGAACGCGTTGCCGAATACCTTGTAGAAGTCGGAAAGCACCGTCATGAACGCGGAATCCGCAAGGCGAATGCCCGTGCGCTGCGCCGTTTTGACAGCGTCAAGGTTTGCGTCCTTGTATTTTACGGAAACGGCAAGCGCGCGCTCCGCGGGCGTTACCGTCTTTTTGAACGCCTTGTCCGTTCCCGCTCTTGTAAGCGTCGTGCTGTACTGCGTAAGCTCGCCGTAGCCGCCGAGACCGCTGACCTCATAGGAGGGCGAGTCCTGCTCGATAATGCCGCAAACGCGGCTTATCGCGCTGATGCGGGAAGCGTATCTTTCCTCAAATGCTTTTTTTACGAGAGGATAAAGGTCCTCTGACCATGTGTAAATGTTGTCTTTCATTGAAAATTTCCTTTCTTTTTATAAATTATTATTTCGGGACGCGCCCGATTTCCCTTTCGGGAATGGTGTGCTTTTTTTCGGAAAAGCACGAAACCGTTTTGATTCCCCCGTTACATCGATCTCATCGATTTCAAAAACGAATAGTATTCGCGATACGACATACCCGCGTCGCGCGCGATGTTTTTCTGCCGCTCCGACAGCGCAAACTCCGCCGCCGCGGCTTTCGGTTCGGGCGTCGCCCTCATTTCAGTCGGGATCGCCGCCCCGCCGTCAAGGGAGATCATCTCCGAAAAGCCGGATATAAGCTCCGTTATGCTCTCCGCCCTCCCTTTTGCGTAGGCGTAAAACATCGGGTTTGAAAGTATCTTGCGGCACTGCGCGTCGGATATCTCGCCCCCGCAAGCCCGAGCTGCCACATCTGATTTGTTTGCGTCGCCACCCGCCATTTCGCCGACTTTTTCCTCGGGCGCTTCCACATCGGGTTCTTCCGCCTTGGGTTCTTCCGCCTTGGGTTCTTCCGCCTTGGGTTCTTCCGCCTCGGGCGCTTTTGCCTCGGGTGATCCTTCATCATCGTCGGCTGAAATGTTAAGATCGACCTCACGTATGATTTTTTCGTTTTCGTTCATTCAGTCCTCCTCCTTCTTCCCATAGCGCGTATCGAGCATTTTGCATATTTCCGTGCGTTCCGGTATGCCGAGCGACTCGACGTATGCGCGGACTATCGGGTAGTTTTCTTCGTTTACGCTCATCGAAATAAGCTCGGAAAGAGCCGACAGCGTGAACGAGCGCGAGTTTTCAACGCCGTCGCCGACATTGACCGTAACGTCGATCTCGGGCAGATATCCGCTCTTGCCAAAGCCGTAAGTCACGTTCTTGTCGCCGATGATAAGATAGAGCGCCTGCTCGTCGAACACTTCGAGAGCAAGGTAGTCGATAAGCCTGTAAAGCCGCTCAAACCCCGCCTTTTTGCAGACGTTTTTGGCGTTCATTCGCTTTGACGCGCGATCTGAAAGCAGCGCCAGCCCCGTCGCCGTCGTAACGCGGGACGCCGCCGAGCCTTGCAGGTAATCGTAGTTGCCCAGTGCCTCTTTCATAAGCGTGCGGAACTTTTCGACGATCTCGTAGTGCGCTGAGTTGTCAGAGGCAAGCGAGCCGAGGCGCTTTACTTTGTCTATCATCCCCGGGCGCAGCTTCCAGACGGCGCCGGGGGTGTTGTCGGGGTAGCTGTCGGGCGAGAAGGCGTTTTCCTCGTACACGACGACGTCGTTTGCCGAGAACGCGGTGTTCAGCTGCGCCAGCGCAAGCTGACGGTCGGCGGCGTCGATAAGCGGGATTATCGGTTCAAGCTCGCTCTTGCCCCATACGGAGCCGTCGCGCGGCGTTTTTGAGTAGATGACAAACGGGAACATATCGCAGTCAGTCGTCTGCCAGAATTTCGGCACGTTTCTGACCTCGCGCCCGCCGATGAATATCGAAAACGCGACGTCGCCGGCATAGTAATTGCACGTAATTTTTTCCGTTTTGCCGCCGCGCATTACCTCGACCTCATACTCGCCGTCAACGGGCTGGCGGTACCACCATTCGACGACGTCGACCGAGTCGGACATACCATCCCCCGGCACAACGTCGGAAAGATCAATCCCCGCGCGGATAAGATCGCGCTCGAACACGCGCGAAGCTTTAAGACGGCTCATCGAGTAGACGTAGCCGATATACTCGCACGAATCTACGTCCGTCGCCGACGGATCGGGGTATATCGCCTCGGGCGAGGGGTCGTCGACAGAAACGCCGATATTGCCGCTTGACGCGATCCCCACCTTCCACACGGCAGATCCGAAAATGTTGAGCCTGCGCTCGTTTTCGGCGTTTTTGCGTTCAAGATCCGAGCCGTCGCAGACAAATCTTACGACCTGCTCGCGCAGTTTTGCCTTCTCGGAATCGGCCTCCTCGCGCCCCGAAAATTCAAAGTCGGGGGCGGTAACGTCGATCTGACTTTCAACGTGCATATACCCGTCGGGAACGCACGCGGGGCGCCACGGCAGATCCGCCGCGCTGAGAAAGCCGCCGGTGTAGCTCTCCGTTGTGTGCGTGCCGTCGTAATACGAGCGCATCTTCTGAAAATACTGCTCCGTGCCGCTTTTCGCGGCTTTCGCGTCTTCAAGCAGCTTTGATACGGTCGCCTCGCGCGATGACGGAGTCAGATAAATCTCCTCGACGGGCAAAGCGTCCGCCGATGTTTGTTTTGTTGTGTAAACGTTCATTTTTCCTCCTTTTTCAGTAGTGTTTTGCCTGCCGCGCCAAAGCACGCTTTGCGTCGAACCTGCGCGGCTCTTTTGTGCCCGGCTTTTCATACGGGCGAGTGGAGCAAAAGTATCTCAGCGCGTCGGGGGCGTGCGTCACCTCGTGCGGCTCGCTCGACGCGTCACCGGGGTCTTTTTCGTCGTAAAGAAGAAGCGGGAGCGTGCGGATAAGGTTGCGGCACTTTTTGGATATTTTCATCCGCGCCTCGCCGCCGTCGCACAAAAGCCACTCCTTGACAGCCGCCCACCCGCTTTTTCTCGACGGGGTGTGCTTTGTAAAATATACCCCGTTCTGACTGAACAGCTCCGCAATGCTTGCGCCGCTGTCCTTTTGCCTGCTCCACAGATCAGCGGGAGCTATTACAAGCATACCGTCTTTTATCTTCGGCAATATAAGCGCCGCCGCCTCGCTGACGATAAGGCCGCTTTCGTAGACCTCGTCATAGACGTAGGCGCGCCCGTTTTCGTCGACGGCGATAAAGAGCGCCGCAAGCATATCAAGCCCGTAGTCGACGGCGCAGTAGTACTTCGCCCCATCACGCACGGGGACGGGCGGGCACGTGTGTAACTCGGCGCAAAACTCGGGAAAAAACTGCCCCGAAAACACGTCCCACGAGCCGTACAGCCACGCTTTTTTCAGCTCCTCCGGGAGATTTTCAAGCTGCGCCACGTATTCGGGATCGTGCTTCATCAAAGCGTCGTTGTCGTAAACGCC
This sequence comes from Clostridia bacterium, assembly GCA_017447775.1. Taxonomy (GTDB): domain Bacteria; phylum Bacillota; class Clostridia; order Oscillospirales; family CAG-272; genus RGIG6816. The sequence goes on from JAFSMU010000031.1 coordinate 13,957, forward strand.
CGCGGGGATAAACGCATACTGCTCCGCCTTTTCGGTCGGGCGGTAGTTCTTCTCGACGAACAAACGCTTTACCCAGCCATGCCCCACTCCGCCGGGATTGCAAGTAAGATACATCCGTTTGGGAAAGTCGTTTGTTCCTCTTAGCGCCGCCGTCAGAACGGAAAAGGCGTGCTCGTCGATCTGCGTTGCCTCGTCGACGGCGATAACGTCAAACTCCTGCCCCTGATATTGAAGCAGGTCGCCGTCGTCGGCGAGGTAGCCGAGTTTAAGCCGCGAGCCGTTCGGGAAAATGAAGCATTTGTCCCGCTCGGAATATTCGGCAAGCTTTCTTTCTTTGCCGCACAGCATTTCGGTAAGCGGGCGGATGTGGTTTTCGCGCAGCTCGGGGTACGAGCGGCGGATGAGCAGCGCGCGAAGCCCGCCGTATCTCAGGCACATAAAAACGAGCTTGTACCTCAGCGCATAGCTCTTCCCTCCGCCGCGCGCGCCGCCGTATGCGGTATATTTTGCCTCGGATGAAAGAAACTGCTTTTGCTTTTCCGACGGGGTAAAAGACAAAGTTACAACGTTATCCGCCATAACTTTCCGCCTCCTCGCAAAGCTCGATGCGAACGGCGTCGGGCGCGTCTTCCTTGCCCCAGCCGAAGTTTTCTTTCAGCACCGCCTGTGCAAACGTCGCGTTCATAACGCCGAGCAGCGCGCTCTCCTCGACGTATTTTTCGATCCGTCGAAGCGCCGCCTCGATAACGGGGCGAAGCCGCTCGTCTTTTTTCATTGAAATAATGTCGCGCTTTGATATTCCGAGGTGCAGACACAGCCCCGAAACAGTGTACGGCGCGCGCCGCTTTTGGCACTTTGCGCATTTGTCGCCCGCACCTTCCTTGCAGGAAAGGCACATCGGGGAAAACGCCGACGCGTCGCATTTTTCAAAGTATGCGTCAACTCCCCGCGACAGCGCGCGTTTTGTCATTCTTTTGCTCTTGTTCATAAGTTGGCGACAACGCTACTCACTCCGACGGGATTTTCTCCACGAAGTCAAACAAATGTTCGTTTATATATTCATCGAAGCATTCGGGGTGAACGACGTCGCCCGACTTTATTACGGAGAAAGCGTCGGACCCTTCAAAAACGGGAAAGCCGCACTGGGCGCAGTGCCCGACGATGCGGATGCGTCGGCGGGATTTGTTTTCCCCGCGGTAGATTTCTGTATTGTTGTCCGTAAGATCACGTCCTTTCATAGATGATGTATATTCGTTTCCGTGCGGAAACGGTAAATGAAAATGCCAATGTTTTTTGCCGCGCGCCATGCGGTGCGCCTGCCGCTGCATAGCCTTTTCGCGCCGAAGGCGCTCTGAAACAGTCGAGCCGCAAGGGTTGTGGCTTGCACATCGGGAATAGGTATACAACGCCTGATGTCTGATGGACTGCACACCTTCGCCCGAATTTGCGTGAACCGGCTGTCGTAGACAACGGAAGCACGCATAGGGCGAGTACAATAAAAGATTTTTCTTTTGTGCTGCTTTTCTTTTTCTAAAAAAGAAAAGAGCGATGGTTTTCATCGGCGCAAATGCGCCGCAAGGTGTCGCCCTTTGGGCGACGAAGGGCGAATGTTTGTTGGCGTTTGGAACAATCCCTCCGTCAACTCGCTATGCTCGTTGCCACCTCCCGCTTTCAGGGGAGGATTTTTCTGTTGCATGTCGGCATACAACCGCCGACGCCGCGGCAAGCTTTCCCTTCGCTCAGCGCTCCGCGCTGAAAAACAAACATTTGTTCGCTTTATGGTATGCGTGATCAGTGGCAATCACAAAAGCGCCCCGGTTCACAGGATAGCCAAACCGCGCGCCGATCTTGCGGCCGCATCTCGCCGCAAAATCATTGCATACCCGCCGCAAACCTGCCCGCCGACGAGGCAAGCTTCGTCATGGCGGTAGTCACATAATAACTTAACCGCTATGCCATGCGAAAACTTGTTTGCTCGCCAGCGTGGCAATATTATTGTTTGCTCGCCAGCATGGCAATATTATACCATACAAACGTTCTTTTGTCAAGTGCTTTTCCGAACTTTTGTTCTTTTTTTGATCATTTTTTCATTTGTCCTTGACATTCAAAGCAAAATATGTGATAATAAATCTGTGCATTTTTGCGGGCGCAAAAGACACCTCGCTTTTCGGCAAAATCTATCTGACTCATAAAAATTTGGGGGATAACATGGATATTTGGGAAAAACTGTGTGCGCTTGCCGCAAAGGAATACCGCCCCGGCGACCTTTCCCCGTTTATCTGGGCGCACAACGTCGTTTGCGCACTCGAAACCGAAAGCGGCAAGATCTTCACCGGATTCTGCATGGAGGGTGCGTCGGGCGTTATAAATCTTTGCGCCGAGCGGACCGCCGCCGTAAACATGATCGCAAACTGCGGCGAAACAAGGGTAAAAAGGCTTGTCGTTTTCCGCGACGTGCCGCCATGCCGCGAGCTTGACGCAAGGAATTTTCTCCCGTGCGACGCCTGCCGCGAGTTTTTCCTTCAGCTTGATATAAAAAATAAGGATATGCAGATCCTCACCGACCTGAAAACGCGCGCCGTGATAACTCTTGGCGAGCTTATGCCGCATTGGTGGGGAGAAAACAGATATCTTGGAGGCAACACATGAAGATTCACGGCTTTCAGAAGACTACCCTGCTCGACTTTCCCGGGCACGTCGCCTGCACGGTGTTCACCGGCGGGTGCAATTTCCGCTGTCCGTTCTGCCATAACGCCGCGCTGGTGCTCGATCCCGACAGCGCGCCGCTCTTTCCCGAGGACGAAATTATCGCGCATTTGCAAAAGCGCCGCGGCATACTCGACGGGCTGTGCGTCACGGGCGGCGAGCCGCTGATGAACAGCGACATCGCGGACTTTTTGCGGCGCGTAAAGGATGTCGGGCTGCTTGTCAAAGTAGACACAAACGGCACTTTCCCCGAGCGCCTGCGCGAGCTTTGCGGCGCGGGACTTGTCGATTACGTGGCGATGGATATAAAGAACTGCCCCGAAAAATACGCGGCGACGGCGGGCGTTCCGAACATCAGGCTTGACAAAATCAGCGAGAGCATTGAGTTTCTGCTTTCGGGCAGCGTCGATTTTGAATTCCGCACAACGTCCTCGCGCGAGCTGCACACCCCCGACGATTTTGAGAAGATCGGGCAGTGGATAAAGGGCGCGCCACGGTATTTTATACAAGCGTATAAAGACTCCGGAGCGACTATCGGCGAGCCGATGACGCCGATGACAAAAGAGGAATATGAGGAGTGTCTCGCGCGCGTAAAGCCGTTTGTTGAGCGCGCGGAGATACGAGGCGTGGACTGACCGCGCCTTTTCTTTTTGTCGGCAAGCGTGATTTCATCGCGGCGCGAAAAGGCTATGCGGCATCCCCCGTCTCCGCCTGCGCTTCGCTTGCCCCATCGCTACGCTCTGCGGAAATTGCCGCTCTCCCAGCCCTTCGGGCGTGGGACATCCCCCGTCTCCGCGACGCTCTCCCAGCCCTTCGGGCGTGGGACATCCCCCGTCTCCGCGACGCTCTCCCAGCCCTTCGGGCGTGGGACATCCCCCACGTCCGCGCACTATGTTCGCACATTAAGCCTCCTTTGTGTAAAGGGAGGTGGCAACGAGCATAGCGAGTTGACGGAGGGATTGTTCGTGACGTAAACAAACGCCCGCCCCTTTCGTCGCCTTTGGCGACACCTCGCGGCGTTCTGTGAACGCCGATTATAGCCTTCCCCGCAGGGAAGGCTGAAAGCAACCGTGGGAGCAAATGTACGCTGACGGGATTGTTCCAAACGCAAATAAGCCGCGGGAGCAGACGTATGCCCCGCCGCCATATCTTCACAAAAAAGCACCCCGTGGGGTGCTTTTTTCAGTCTTCAAACCACGTTGATGACGCTGACGCCGCGACGGTGATGAACGAAAGCGGGTTCATCGGCTTGCCGTCGACGTACACGCAAAAATGCAGGTGCGGGTTCTCCGATATCTCGATAAGCGCCGTGTCGCCTACCGCGCCGATCTTCTGCCCGCCGACGACTTTCGCGCCCTTTTCTATCCCCTCGGGGATGACTGTCTGCAAATTCTGGTACGTCGTTTTGTAGCTGTCGCTGTGCTTTATGACTATCGTCTGCCCCATCATCGGATCGTAATATACGTCCTCGATCTCGCCGTCCGCCGCCGCAAAAACGTCGTCGCCCGCGTCCCCGGCAATGTCAATGCCCGTGTGGATTCGGTAGTCCTCCATCGTCAGCGAAAACACGGGAATATCGGCGGAGTAGTCCTTGATAAGATTCCCCGCGGCGGGCAGGTGCCACTCGATCACCTTGACGGCGGGTGTGTTCTCTGTCGGCTGCTGCGTTGCCGACGGCGTCGGCTCTGTCGCGGGCGGCGTTGTCGGAGTTACCGTCGGTTCTGTCGGCGCCTGCGTCGCCTGTGTGTTTGACGGCTCGGGTTTTGTTTTTCTCGCCGCCGTAAGCGCCGCTATCGTTACGCTGAGCGCCGCAACGATAAGCACGGCGACAACTATGGAAATATTGCGGCTGCGCTTTCTCTGCTTTTGATTCTGATTCATTTTTTTGTCCTTTCTGCCTTTGGCAATTTGGTTTACGAGCATATTATTTTGCCTTTTTTGCCCGCTTTATGCAGTTTTACAAAAATTTGCATTTCAGCGCCGAAAATCGCGCTTTATTTTTTCAAAAATGTTGCAAATTCCGCTTGCGCGTGCTATAATCATTGAGTAAATGCCGAGAAATCGGCAAAATCACATATTTAAGGATGGTAATATAATGAAGATCAGCGGAAACAGAATGATGAGTATGCTCAAAAGCCTGAATTTTGAGCGTCTTTCAACTTTTGAGGGCGAGCGCCGCGGCGCCGCCATAATCGAAGAAAACATACGCGCCATCGGCATCGAGCCTGTGGTTGAAACGTTCAAAGCGCCGCACTACGAGATAAAGAAAGTCAAATTCGAGGTGCTGACGCCGAAGTACAAAGAGTACACCGTTTCCGGCTACGGCTTTTCCGGCAACGCGGCGAAAGACGGCGTTGAAGCTGACTGCATTTACATAGAGTCGATGGACGAGGTACTGCTTACAAAGGCGAGCGGCACAATCGCGATCCTCAACGGCGGCATCGGCGACGAAACGTTCAAAAAGCTTATGGAAGCCGGCGTTGTCGGCGTTGTTTGCCCCTCTGGCACGTACTTTGACAAGACGAGCGAAACGGACCTTGAGGAGCGTATGCTCCGCCCGCGCCACACGGCAAACGGCGTTCTTCCGGCTGTTTGCATGAGAATAAAGGACCTTGTCGCGCTTGTCAATTCAAAGCCGCAGAAGGTTCGTTTGACGCTTGAGCAGGAAGAGGGCGAGGCCGATTCGCAGAACGTCATCGCCGAGATCAAAGGCACGGAGATGCCCGACGAGGTCATCGTTTACACCGCGCACTACGACAGCGTTGTGTTCAGCCACGGTATGTTTGACAACGGCTCGGGAACAGTTATGATAATGGAAATGCTCCGTTATTTCGCCGCAAATCCGCCGAAACGCACGGTTCGCTTCATTTGGTGCGGCTCCGAGGAGCGCGGACTGCTCGGTTCAAAGGCATACGTTGCCGCGCACGAGGACTTGCTTGAAAAGATCCGTCTTTGCGTAAATATAGATATGGTAGGCACGGCGCTCGGCCACGACGAATGGAGAGTTACGGGCGAGGAAGCCATCGTTGCGGCTATCCGCTATATGTATAAGACGATAGGCTATCCGATGACGGTAAGGCAGGACATTTATTCGTCCGACTCCATCCCCTTTGCCGACAAGGGAATACCGGGCATCAACGTCATCCGCACCTGCCCGCAGGGCGGCTCGCAGATCCACTGCCGCCGCGATATTATCGACATCATGAGCGCCGAGGCGCTTGAAAATACGTGTTCGTTCTTAGCGCAGCTTTCGGATAAGCTGGTCAACGCGGCGATCTTCCCGATCGACAGAAAGATACCCGACAACATCGTCGAAAAGGTAGACAGATATCTGCTGAAAAAGAAACAGTGAAAATAAAAAAGCACCCCACGGGGTGCTTTTTTGCGTATATATGGCGGCGCAAAAGGCTCCCTTGTGTAAAGGGAGCTGGATTTTGCCGTAGGCAAAAGACTGAGGGATTGTTTTTTCATCGGCGC
>JAFSMU010000032.1 GCA_017447775.1 Clostridia bacterium
ACCGCGAATTTTGGTGTAAGGGATATTACGTAGATACCGTGGGGAAAAACACAAAAGCGATAAAAGAATATATAGCCGATCAATTAAAGAGGGACAAAGAAAGCGATCAGCTATCGATGTTTGACCCACGGGACCCATTTATGGGTAGTAAGTAAATGTTGCATGGCTGGCAGGCCAACATAAGACGCACTTGTGCGTTGCCAGTTTTGTTTAGGGCTATGCCCGAAAAGGAAAAACCACCCGCTACGCGGGTGGATTTTTATTGTTATCTTATCTCGATATCGAATTTTTCCGAGCAGCACGGGCATTTTACCGTATGCTCGCCCACAACGCGCGGGAAGCGCAGAATGTTTTTGCATTTCGGGCATTTTTTGTAGATGTAAACGTCCTTGTACTTTCTCTTGTTGCGCCCGCGCTCAAAAAACGACTTTATCTTCCGTTTGATTTTTAAGAACGCGGCGTTCTCGCGCCGGCGCTTGTCGACTTTTCTCGACAATAATCGCCACAGCCCCAAAATCATCACAACAAGCGCCGCGATATACGTGATCCTTCCCGCAATGCGAGAGAAGAACATAAGCACGCAGCTTATAATAATCAGTACAAGCGACACCCACCAAGAAAAGCGGTAAAGCTCGTCGGGGCCGTTGCGCCCGTACATGAATGCGGCAAGCCGCTCACGGAATCTGTTCATGCCATCACTCCGTTCTCAGCGCGGTTACGGGATCCTTGTTTGCCGCAACGCGCGACGGTATAAGCCCCGCGATGAACGTAAGCAGCATGCTTATCGCCACAAGCACGATCGCACCGACGACAGGGAGCTGAGCGCCGATGTTCGATATGCCGGAAAGGGCGCGGATGACCGCGTTTACCGGTATGCAAAGCAGAAGCGTTGACGCGATGCCGATAACGCCGGAGAAGAAACCGATGGTGAGCGTTTCCGCGTTGAACACGCGCGAAACGTCGCGCTTTGACGCGCCGATCGAGCGAAGTATGCCTATTTCCTTTGTGCGTTCAAGCACGGAAATATACGTTATAATTCCTATCATTATCGACGAAACGACAAGCGATATCGCCACAAACGCAATAAGCACGTACGAAATGACGTTGATTATCGTCGTTATCGACGACATAAGGATCTTGACGTAGTCCGTATAGCGTATCTTGTCGACGTCGGGGACGGAACCATTGTACTTGTCGACGATCTCCGAAATCTTGTCCTTGTCGGCAAAGGTCGACGCGTATATGCCGATGGACGTCGGCTCATCAAGCGAGATATACCCAAGCTTTTCGAGATTTTCCTCATACGTCGAATCCGAATACTCTTTCGGGATGTAACTGTCGTAAATCGCTACGTACATTTCGGGCGTCAGCGGCGTTGAGTCAAATGCCGCGGCAAGCTGATCTACCGTCATCATTGAAAGCGTCGCGCGCATTTTTTCCGAATACTCGGTGCGGACGTATTCCGTCGCCGCCGTCTTTACGTAATTCATCAGCGTTTCGTCGTCCATCGACTTTATCATCGCCGCATACTCGGGGTAGCGCTCGGCAAGCTGTTTTTCCATGGCGTTTCTGTCAAGCGTTTTGAGGTATGCGTCAAGCTGGGCGTTAATAATCTCCTCCGACGGCTCGGACGCGATCGCAATGTACATCTCAGCCTTCTGCGCGGGGGTAAGCGTCGCCGTATAAGCCTTGACGGCGGCCTCTTTTTCCTCGATCGAAAGCTCTTTTTCCTCCTCTGTCTTGAACGGAAGCCCCGTTAAAACGTCAGTCGTTTTGTCGCCCGTCTGCGCGATGATAAGCTCGTTTTCAAGCGTCTTTTCGGCGATGAATTCCGTCAGCGCGTGAGTATAACCTATGCCGCCGCCGAGCATTCCCGCAACGGCGTCGTCGCTCTGACGCACGATGCCAACGATCTTTATTTCCGTCTGCGACGTTTTATACAGCATATCGAGTCCAAGCTCGTTTTGCGTCATATCGACGTACTTGCCGTCGGTAAGAGAGTACGTTTCGGCGGGCAGGATTATGCGGAAAGTCTTGTCAAGTATCTCGTCATACGACCACTTGCGCGTCTCGACCTCGTTTGACTTGCCCGCGACGTAGTCCATCATAACGGAGATAAGCTCCTCCGACGTTTTCAGTCCGAGCGAGTAGAGCGCCACGTCGCTGATCTCATTGTTCTGGCTGACAACAAGGACGACCTCGTTGTATTTTTCTGGCCAGCGGCCTTTGATAACGTCGTACTGCTCGCCAAGCAGCGGGCTTATAAGCTCGCCGTTTTTGCCGCCGAGAAGCTCAGTCCATACCTCTGTCGAGCGCGACGACATCCCGCTTGTGTAAAGGCTCGATACGCCGCCTGAAAATCCCATTGCGCTTGTAAGCTGTGAAACAAGCGCGCTGTAATCGGATTTGACGACTTTGCCGTCAGGATCGGTGGTGTAGATGCAGCCGGGAAGCTTGTAGCCGTATTTTATCGTTGCAATATCGTATAGCCCCGTCGTCGACGTTGTGGGGCTTGTTTCTTTATCAAGGTATTCCTTGAACTTTGCAAGATTGTTCCTGCTCATCTGAACGTTCACCATCGAGTTCATCAGATCGTACAGGATGCGGTTTTCGTACACGGCGTCTTTTTCATGCTCGTTTTCCGACTCGCTGTTGCCGGTGAGAGTGGAAACAAGGGAAGAGAAGTCCGTCGTTTCCTTTTGTATCGTTATCGGATAGGTGGAAAGCGTGTCCTCCTGAACGCGATTGATATAGAGCTGTATGCCGTTTGACAGCGCCATTATTAGCGCGATGCCGATAATGCCTATACTGCCGGCAAACGACGTCATAAACGTGCGCCCGCGCTTTGTCGCAAGGTTGTTCAGCGAAAGGGAGAGCGCGGTGAATATCGACATCGACCTCTTGCCCTTTTTGACTCCGCGCTCGGTGCGCTCGCGCTTTTTCTCCGGCTTTGGCTCCTGTGCGGGAGCGGGGATATCTTCGTCGCGGTACGGATCGCTGTCGCCGACGATGCGCCCGTCGGAAAGACGCACGGTGCGCGTTGCGTATTTTTCCGCAAGGTCGGGGTTGTGCGTTACCATTATTATCAGGCGGTCGCGGGAGATCTCTTTCAGTATCTCCATTATCTGCACGCTCGTTTCGGTGTCAAGCGCGCCCGTCGGCTCGTCCGCAAGCAGAATATCGGGTTCGTTAACGATGGCGCGCGCTATGGCAACGCGCTGCATCTGCCCGCCAGAGAGCTGGTTCGGCTTTTTGTTCATCTGATCGGAAAGGCCGACTTTTCCAAGCGCCTCTGCCGCGCGGCGACGGCGTTCCGCCTTCGATACGCCGGATAGCGTGAGCGCAAGCTCCACGTTTGAAAGCACGCTCTGGTGCGGGATAAGGTTGTAGCTCTGGAACACAAAACCGATGGAGTGGTTGCGGTAAGTGTCCCAGTCCTTGTCCGAATATTTATCCGTCGGAACGCCGTTTATCACAAGCTGTCCCGAGGTGTACCTGTCAAGGCCGCCGATGATGTTGAGCAGCGTCGTCTTGCCTGAGCCCGACTGCCCGAGGATCGCCACAAACTCGCTCTCGCGGAAGTTTACCGAAACATCGGACAGGGCGGCGACCTTCATATCGCCGGCAAGGTATGTTTTTGAGATATTATTCAGCTTTAGCATATTTCCTCGCATAAAAATTTTTTTATCAGTATAAATTATAGTCCTGTAATGTATATATTTCTACAAAAATAAGTAAACAAAATGTTAAATAAATAAAATTTGCGCGGCAAAATCAAAAATTCTCTTGACTAAACCCGTTTTTTGTGATATACTTGCATAGTCGGGCGCAGTGATACGGAAAGATGGCTGAGCTGGTCTAAGGCGCACGACTGGAAATCGTGTAACGGCTAATACCCGTTCCGGGGTTCGAATCCCCGTCTTTCCGCCAACAAAAAAACGTCTTTTGTCTACCGACAAAAGACGTTTTTTTGAATGATGTTTGCCCTGTCGGGCAAATGATGTTGCCTTCGGCAATGATGTCGCTTCGCTAATGATGTGTGCCTGCGGGCACACAGGGCAAACATCGCATCATTGCGAGCGGTAGCGAGCAACATCATTTCGGCGTCAGCCGAAACATCATCAGGCGCATCGCGCCGACATCATTTTTCGACAAATATAACTTTTCCCCGCCGCGCTTTTCGCTTACCTGGGGATTGAAAAATTCACATTTTCATAATATACTGATCCGTAAAAAATGATCCCGACAAACCGGGATTTGAGGAGGAAAACATGTTGGAAATATTAAAGGCGAGGTTTACGGAAAACAAATATCTTCACGCGATGCTGAACTGGTCTGACGTGGAGAAACGTTTGCTTGAGCATCCCGCGTCCCTGGAGATACTGAGAAGGATGGAGGAAAGCGGCGGAGAGCCGGACACCATCGGCATTGACAAAAAGACGGGAAAGTATATTTTCTGCGACTGCTCGAAGGAATCCCCTTCCGGGCGCAGAAGCCTGTGTTATGACGAAAAGGCGTTACGGGGGCGCACCAAAAACCCGCCGTCAGGCAGCGCCGAAAGGATGGCGAAAGAGATCGGCGTATCGATCATGACCGAGGAGTTGTATCGCAGACTGCAAGCCCTCGGTGAATTTGATTTGAAAACTTCAAGCTGGATCACTACGCCGGATGACATTCTCGGCAAGGGCGGCGCGCTTTTTTGTGAGAGGCGTTACGGAACGGTGTTCACGTTTCACAACGGGGCGGATTCGTACTATTCCGTACGCGGGTTCAGAGGTTATATTCTCATATAACTTCAAATTTGTCGGGATGACAAGCGTGTATCATTATGGCGCTCTTATACATAAAAAACGATGCAGGGCATTCGCCCTGCATCGTTTTTTTAATATATTGTAAACGTGATCCCGCCGCTCGCGCTTTTCATCTTGACAACGCACCGCATTTTTGATAAAATTATTTTGGTTTAATATAAATATATTATTCAGGAGGAAATACTTTGGGTCTTATCAAAGCTTTGGCAGGCGCCACGGGAAGCGTTCTGGCTGATCAGTGGAGAGAATATTTTTACTGTGACTCCATCGACGCAAACACCCTCGCCGTAAGAGGACAGAAGAGAATAAACAAAAAACGCTCTTCCAACTACAAAGGCGACGATAACATCATTTCCAACGGCTCTATCGTTGCCGTCGCAGACGGGCAGTGCATGATGATCGTCGATCAGGGCAAGATCGTCGAATTCTGCGCCGAGCCGGGCGAGTTCGTGTTCGATTCGTCAAGCGAGCCGAGCATATTCTACGGCGGCTTCGGCAAGGGACTGCTCAACTCGTTCAAGACGCTTGGCAAACGTTTCACTTTCGGCGGCGACACGGCGAAAGATCAGCGCGTTTACTACTTCAACACAAAAGAGATAATCGGCAACAAATACGGCACGCCCAACGCCGTTCCGTTCCGCGTCGTTGACCAGAACATCGGTCTTGACATCGATATCTCGATAAAATGCTTCGGCGAGTATTCGTATAAGCTCGTCGACCCGATGGTATTCTACAAAAACGTATGCGGCAACGTAACCGAGGCATACGGACGCGAAAACCTCGACAGCCAGCTAAAGTCCGAGCTTATGACGGCGCTTCAACCGGCATTTGCCAAAATTTCCGAAATGGGCATTCGCTACTCGGCACTGCCCGGACACACGACTGAGATCTCCGACGCGCTCAACGAAGTCCTCTCGAAAAAGTGGGCGGAGGCGCGCGGCATAGCTATCCACTCTTTCGGCGTTTCGTCCGTCAAGGCGAGCGAAGAAGACGAGGCTATGATCAAAGAGCTTCAGCGCAACGCGACGTTCCGCAACGCGAATATGGCGGCGGCTCACCTTGTCGGCGCTCAGGCTCAGGCAATGCAGGACGCGGCAAAGAATCAGGGCGCGGGCGGCGCGTTTATGGGCTTTGCCGGTATGAATATGGCGGCAAACGCCGGCGGATTCAACGCTCAGAACCTCTTCGCTATGGGACAGCAGCAGCAAATGCAGCAGCAGCAAATGCAGCAGCAGGCACAGCCTCAGCAGCAGGCGCCGGCGCAAAGCGGCTGGAAGTGCCCGCAGTGCGGCGCGACAAACACAGGCAAATTCTGCATGGAATGCGGCACGCCGAAGCCCGCCGATGACGACGGTTGGAAATGCCCCTCATGCGGCACGGTGAACAAGGGCAAATTCTGCCTTGAATGCGGCGCAAAGCGTCCGAGCGGCGCACCGATATACCGCTGCGACAAATGCGGCTGGGAGCCTGCCGATCCGCACAACCCGCCGAAATTCTGCCCCGAATGCGGCGATCTTTTCAACGACAACGACAAGGTTTGATTTTTGATATAACTTCGGAGGGAATATGGCAAATCTGAATTATAAATGCCCCTCTTGCGGCGGCCCGCTGAAATTTGACAGCAACACGCAAAGACTTCTTTGCGCGTCGTGCGGCAACGACTACGACCCCGTAGCCCTTGAACAGCTCGGCGCCGACGGACAGACAAAAGAGGACAGCTTTTCGTTTGACGGCTACTCCGGCGAGGAAATGACGGACGGCGTCGTATACACCTGCCCCTCTTGCGGCGGCGAGATCATCGGCGACGAAAACACCGTCGCCACAAAATGCCCGTATTGCGACAACCCGACGGTCATGGCGGGCAACGTTTCGGGTATTCTCCGTCCCGATATCGTCATTCCGTTCAAGCTGACAAAAGAGGACGCGAAGAAAAAACTTCTCGAATACTACAAGGGCAAAACGCTTATGCCCAAATCGTTCAAGGACGAAAACAAGATCAACGAGATAAAGGGGATCTACGTTCCTTTCTGGCTCTTTGACGCAGACGCGGAAGGCTCGGCTTCGTTCCGCGCCACAAAATCGTTCTCGTGGTCGGACAGAAACTACATATACACGCGCACCGATCATTTCAGCATTTACCGCGAGGGCGCGGCAAGCTTTGAAAACGTCCCCGTTGACGGATCGACCAAAATGGACGACGCGACAATGGAAGCTATCGAGCCGTTTGATCTTTCGCAGGCGGTGCCGTTTGGCTCGTCGTACCTCGCCGGCTTCCTTGCCGACAAGTATAACGTCGATGAAAAAGAAAGCGAGCCGCGCGCAGGACAGCGCATGAAAGAAAGCATCACCGACTACCTGCGTTCAAGCGTGCAAGGATACGAAACCGTTTCGCCGCAGCAGGCGAGCGCCGTCACGAAAAACGGCAAGGCGCGCTATGCGCTCCTTCCCGTGTGGCTGCTCAACACAAAATACAAGGGCGAAACGTACACGTTTGCAATGAACGGCCAAACGGGGAAGTTTGTCGGAAATCTGCCTTGCGACAAAGGCAAATTCTGGGGACTGCTCCTCGGTATCGCCGCCGCAATAGCGGTGCCGCTTGCATTCGTTGTAAATCTGCTTATGGGTTGAGGTGATAGATATGAAAAGAATCATTGCTTTAACACTTACAATTCTTATACTTGTGTTCTCCCTTGCAATCGGTGCTGACGCCGCAAAGAGCTACGTCTTCGACTACACCGGAAAAATGAGCGCGGAACAAAAATCGTCCGTTGAATCGACTTGCAAAGCGATAAACAGCGAATATGATCTTGACGTTATGTTCGTCATAGCAAACGGCACAAACGGCAAATCCCTTGAAAGATTCACGACCGACATCTACGACGAATACTGCACAAGCGAGGACGGCGTTATCTTCGCTTACAACACAAGACCGGCGACAGAAGATGAGGACAACTGGGTAATGATCGGTTTCGGCAAGGGCAAAAAGCTTGCGGGAAACAGTGATACGCGCGCCGATCTTATCGATCAGATGAGAGGCTCTTTGAAGAGCGGCGACTATTACAACGCGTCAAAGCCGTTTACGTCAAAATGCAGATCGTTTGCGGAGGGCGGCTTTAAGGGCGATCCCATCGACGTCAAAAAGCTCGTCATAAGGATAGGCATATCCGTCGTTGCGGGGCTTATCATTTCGTACATTATCGTTAGCGGAATGAAGAAAAAACTCAATACAGCCGTAAAGCAGCGCGGCGCCATGAAATACATAAAGGGCGACACGGCAAAAGTAACCGTCGCGCGCGATCTGTTTATGTATTCGACGACAACGCGCGTGCGCCGTGAGAGCGAAAGCTCATCGAGCGGCGGACACAGCTTCAGCGGAACGTCCGGCGGCGGACGCTCATACAGCGGCGGCGGAGGAAGGATCTGATACAATGCACGACGAGTTGACCAAGGTCGACATAAAGAAAATGCAGGAGGAGATAAACTACCGCAAGTTCGAGCTTATGCCAAAGCTAAAAGAAGATCTGCGCCACGCGCGCGAGCTTGGCGATCTTAGCGAAAACTTCGAGTATCGCGCGGCAAAGCGCGAGCTCGGGCGCAACAACAGCCGCATCCACTATCTTGAAACGATGATAGCGACGGCGAAAGTGATCGACGTAAAATCGGCAGACGGCGTTGTGGGGCTTTTCGACAAGATAAAGCTTTACGACGAGGACGGCGAGGAAGAAATGGACATCGTACTTGTAACGACGCTTCGTCAGAACTCGCTTGAAGGATACATCAGCAAAGAATCCCCTCTTGGCAAGGCGATAATGGGCAAGAAAGTCGGCGACCGCGTGCTTATACAGGTCAACGACAAGTACAGCTATTACGTCAAGATCCTTTCCGTTGAAAAGGGAAAGGACGACGAAAGCCTTAAAATCAGCGACTATTAAAAAAAGTCCCGCTTGTGCGGGACTTTTTATTTTTGTGAATTTACTTCAAAGTAAATCTCACGAACACCTTTTTGCCCTTGCGGACGATAACGCCGTCGCCGTCAAAATCGGCGGCGGTGAATTCCTTTGCAAAACTGTCGCACTTGTCGTCGCCGACGTAAACGCCGCCGCCCTGGATAAGACGGCGAGCCTCGCCGCGCGAGGGCGCGAGCTTCGATATCGTGAGCAGGTCGAGAATTGAGATCTTGCCGTCGGTGAAGTTATCGGACGTAAGCTCCGTTGTCGGCATATTTGCGGCGTCGCCCTTGCCGGAGAAGAGCGCGCGCGCCGCGTTCTGCGCCTTTGTCGCCTCCTCGTCGCCGTGAACGAGGGATGTAAGCTCATACGCGAGTATCTCCTTCTTTTCGTTGATGCGCGAGCTGTCCCAACCTTCCATTTCCTCGATCTTTTCCATCGGGATAAACGTCAGCATCTTTATGCACTTCATAACGTCCGCGTCGTCGACGTTGCGCCAGTACTGGTAAAAATCAAACGGCGAGGTCTTGTTCGGATCGAGCCAAACGGCGTTGCCCGCCGTTTTGCCCATTTTCTTGCCCTGCGAGTCGGTAAGCAGGGTTATTGTCATTGCGTGAGCATCCTTCCCGAGCTTCTTTCTGATAAGCTCCGTGCCGCCGAGCATATTCGACCACTGATCGTCGCCACCGAACTGCATATTGCAGCCGTAGTGCTGATACAGATAATAAAAGTCGTATGACTGCATTATCATGTAGTTGAACTCGAAGAACGACAGCCCGCGCTCCATGCGCTGTTTGTAGCACTCGGCGCGAAGCATATTGTTGACGGAAAAGCATGCCCCGACCTCGCGGAGAAGCTCAACGTAGTTGAGGGAGAGAAGCCAGTCCGCATTGTTGACCATCTGCGCCTTGCCCTCGCCGAACTCGATAAATTTCTCCATCTGGCGACGGAAGCACTCGGCGTTGTGGTCGATGTCCTCGCGCGTCAGCATTTTTCGCATATCAGTGCGCCCCGACGGGTCGCCGATCATCGTCGTGCCGCCGCCGATAAGGGCGATGGGGCGGTTGCCCGCCATTTGCAGACGCTTCATAAGCGTCAGCGCCATAAAATGACCTGCCGTCAAACTGTCCGCCGTGCAGTCAAAGCCGATGTAAAACGTCGCCTTGCCGGCGTTCACCATTTCTCTTATGTGTTCCTCGTCGGTGACTTGCGCGATAAGACCGCGCGCTTTGAGTTCTTCGTAAATCTGCATATTTCCTCCAAAAAATAAAAGTCCCCGGGCATAGCCGAGGACGAATTTTTCGTGTTACCACCTCTGTTTGCGCGCACCTCGCGGCGCCGCGCCTTTGTGAGTACGTGACTCGCGCGCTTTAACGGGCGCACCCGCCGCAGCCTACGTGTCGGTGCGGCGCTCGGGAGTGTATTTCGTCATTTCACCATGCTGCCTTTCACCCGCCGACAGCTCTCTGCAAAGGAAAAAATGATTACTCTCTCCGTCATTGCCTATGGTGTAAGTATAGCATTATTGCGAGATTTTGTCAAGAGGGATTTTGGGCTTCTCCGTCAAGAGAATAACGGGCGATCACGCAGGGTCGCACCTACTTGTATCTGCGTTTGACGCCTTTTTGAGGAAAAATGCTAATCAAAATATCGATATTTATTACTAAACTTGTATCAATGATTTTTTTTCTGATTTTTCCGTTCGGCTTTTTTATCCGCAAAATCAAATACCGCCCTTTGTATATTCTGTAATTCTCAATAAATTTATAATAGATTATCTTTGTGATTCCGAAAAAATTTCTTTCACGAAAAAAGTCTTCGCTTTTGATAACAGTTATCTTTTCTGCAGTTGCCGAAATTATTAGAACAAAACCGAGCAACGCAAAAATCGAAAATCCGATGATCGTGAAATCTGTGAGATTTTTGAATGTGTCAGGAAAAAAATATGAAAGCGGATAAGGCAAGCAACAAAAAGCAATTTCGATTATTCCGATAATGATAACGGAACGGGGATATTTGAGTTCCACTACGTCTTTGCCAAAACTTTCGGTTATCTTTTTCGTTTTTTCATTTTGCACCAGCAGAAAAAATCCTCGTACTGCGAAGATCGCCGCCAAGGTTGCAATTAATCTGAATGACCATTCCAATGTGTTTCTCATTTTTGTTTCTTCTTTCCATCGTTCATCGGGAGATACGGCGCGTTCAGCGCCGAAAAGACGAATGAGGTGTACGATGCGCGCGGGGCGGTAGCCCTCTGTCGCCGAAGGCGACATCTCCCGCTGAACGCGGGAGAGAAAAACGCGGAGCACTGCGCTGCGTAATAGCGATCATTTTTGAAAAACCGCTTGATCTTATCGATGATTTTCATTTTTTTCGTTTCATCGATTTTTTGTCAGTAATTATTTCTTTCGGCTCGTCGGTCATCGGGAGGTACATCTTGAATCCTTCAACGCTGATCGAAAAATAATCGCCCGCCTGAGAGTTCGGAAAACAAAAACCTTTGCCAAATCCGACAATAAATTTCTGTCCGTCATCAATATCAATGTCTTTGGGCAATTCGCCGACGATATTGCCGCAGACGGTGTACCCTGCCTCAAGAATCATAACAACATTTTTTTCATTCCAATCAACTGACCATATTTCATCCGGTTTTTCAACGTCAACACCGAAATCCGACAGAAGAGCCTCGAGCTTCGGAAACATTCCTTTTATGTGAGCATAGTAATACTTGCAGTTTGCGCATTGGCAAAGATGGTTTTCGTCGTTTATGTTTTTGTAATACTCCACTGTTTTCTCTTTGTCAAACGAGAAAACGCCGCCGTATTTTTTCAGCTCCATAGTGATTTCTCCTTTTTGTTATTTCTCTCCCGCGTTCAGCGGGAGAAAATCATTTTTTGATCATTTCTTTCAAGCGATCCGGACCGTGTTCATTTATGAAATCGCGCGAAGTTTTCCCGATGATATTTTTGATATCGAGATCGACATTTCCGCGTCTTAAACATTCTGCAAGAAATTCAATTTCGGGTTCTCTGTTTTTTCTGAAAATGCTGTGGCACAAAGTGAAGAAACCTGTATTCTTGTATTTTTTGTCCTGAATGTTCAGCGAAACGCCGAGATCAAGCAATTTATATGCCATTTCAACCCCGCCCGGATATTCCAAGCGATATGCTATATCATGAAATTCATTTCCTTCATCATGTATAACATCAAGTTCAACGTGGTTATCTAATAAATACCCTGCGATATCAAATTTTCCGGATGAGAGGGCGCATTCAATCAGACTTGTTCCGTATTCATCAATTTGGTTTTTGATCTGATCGATCGTGTCGCCGTTCATTTCAAGTTTTTTCTTGAAATCATCAAGGTTTCCGAGCAGACAAATTGCCTCATAATTTGCTTTTTCTAAATTCATACACAAATCTCCTTTCTTGACATGTAGCTATTTCTCTCCCGCGTTCAGCGGGAGATGTCGCAGCTGCGGGTGCGACAGAGGGCTACCGCCCTTGGGCGCCATTAAAACACCTCATCCGCTTCGCTGTCGCTCAGCACCTTCCCCTCAAGGGGAAGGCTCTCTCTTCCGTCAGCACATTTGAAGTTTCTTTGCAGCGCTTTCTTTTCAAAGAAAGCGCGAAAGCATTTCTTTTGCCGCCGTAACTGTTTTTTCGGTTATTTTTTCGCCGCCGATGATGCGCGATATTTCCCTCACGCGCCCGTCATAGTCAAGCTCGATAACGCCGGATTCGGTGCGTCCGCCGTCTGTTTCGTGCTTTGAAACAAGAAGATGAACGTCGGCAAGGGACGCTATCTGCGGCGAGTGTGTAACGCAGATGATCTGCGCCGTTTTTGCGCTTTCGCGCATTTTCAGCCCGATCTTGTGCGAGGTGCGCCCGGAAATACCCGTGTCTATCTCGTCAAAAATGAGCGTTGGCGTCATTTCCTTTTCGGCAAAGGCGCACTTGAACGCAAGCATAAGACGGGAAAGTTCGCCGCCGGACGCAATTTTTGAAAGCGGCAGAAGAGGCTCGCCGGGGTTTGTGGAAACGAGGAAAGTCACCCCGTCGATGCCGCTCGGCGAGTACCCGGCAAGCTGATTTATCTCGATTTTGAACACGACCTTTTCCATTTCCAGCGACGCAAGCTCGCGCCCGATGCGATCTTCAAGCGCCAAAGCCGCCTCTTTGCGCGCGGCGGTGATCTTTTGCGCGGCGTCTTTCAGACGCGCGTACACCGCTTTAAGATCGTTCTTTATGTCCTCGATGCGCTCGTCGGCGCCCTCGATCTCGGAAAGCTCGCGCTCGGCGTCGTCGCGGAAGGCGATAACGTCCTCAACCGTTGCGCCGTACTTGCGTTTGAGCTTCGATATGGCGTCAAGCCGCTGTTCAAGCCTGTCAAGCGCCGCTGACGGATCGTCGATGTCGACGGAACACTCGTGCCGTACCGTTTCGGCGATGTCCTCAAGCTTTATCTTCACGTCCTCGAGCGTTTTAAGAAATTCCGGCGACTTTTGAAGCACATCCCCGAGCTTTTCTATCGCGTCCGCCGATTTTTCGATAAGGTCGATTGCGGAAAGCCCCTTTTCGTTTGAGTAAAGCGCGCGCGTGATAAGGCGGACGTGCTTTGATATCGCCTCTGCGTTGCGAATTTTGGCGACCTGAGCTTCAAGAGCTTCCTCCTCGCCCGGCTTTGGCGAAACGGATTTTATCTCGTTTATCTGAAATTTCAGCATGTCGGAAAGCCGCCGCTTTTCCTGCTCGCTCTTTTTCAGTCGCGCGATCTCGCGCTCGCCGTCGAGCGCTTGCTTGTAGATATTTGAATAATTCGATATAAGCTCCTCTGTCTGCGCGAAGTTGTCGAGATACTCGATGTGGTTTTCGTCGTCGAGAAGCATCTGGCTTGCGTGCTGGGTGTGCATGTTCAGCAGATTCGTCGCAAGCGTTTTCATAACCGTCGCCGATACGGGACGGCCGTTTATTCGCGCAACGGAAGAAAGGGAGCTTCCGTCAAGCGTAAGCTCGCGCGAAAAGACGAGCTCGCCGTCAAAGTTTACGCCGAGCTCGTCCGCCGTTTTTCTTATGTGCGGGGGGATCTTGTCGAAAAGCGCGGTAACACACGCGCACTTTTCGCCGCTACGGACAAGCTCGCGCGAGGCGCGCTCGCCCATAATAAGCGATATCGCGTCGATGATTATCGATTTGCCTGCGCCCGTTTCGCCCGTGATGACGGAAAAACCGTCGCCAAAGCGGACGCTTTCGCGCTTGACTATCGCTATGTTTTCAATCGTCAGTTCCCGAAGCATCAGATCCTCCGAATCTATGAAAATTTATCCTATTTTTGAAAAATCCTTGACCATGGCGACGAAAATGCGCGCGTTGTCTTCGTTTTCGGTTGCGGCAAAGATCGTGTCGTCGCCGGCTATGGTGCCGAGTACAAGCCCGCCCGCGATGGAGTCGATCGCGGCGGCCGCGGCATTCGCCATTCCCGTGTACGTTTTAATGACGATAAGGTTGCCCGCCTGACGCACTGAAACGACCGTTTCACGCATGATGTTTTTGTATTTTGCGCTGCTCTGACTGTCGTCGTTGCCAAGCGCGTATTTGTATGAGCCGTTTTCCGTCGACTTCTTTACAAGATGGAGCTGCTTTATATCTCTCGATACGGTCGCCTGCGTGACGTTGAAGCCGCGCTCGCGGAGCTTTTCGGAGAGCATTTCCTGCGTGTCTATCTCTTCCTGCGAAATAATGTCGATGATCGCGTCATGTCTGTTTGATTTCATTGTCGTTTACCTCACCTGTTGTAAAATTTGTTGTTCAAAATGTCAAAGAACCTGTCCGGCCCGGATTTTATCATTTTCATGACGTGGTCCGATTTTTTGACCGTGACAAGGGCACTTTCGGAAATATAAGTAGGGTTGCGCCCGTCGACAGTTACCGTAATGCCGGAGCGCTTTGCGCCGCCGGTGCGCCCGTGCATCTGAAGCACGGATGTGCCGGAAAAGACTATCGGGCGCGAGCCAAGCTCGTGGGGGCTTATCGGCGTTACGCAGAAAAGCTCCGTCTGCGGATCGATAACCGGGCCGCCCGCCGAGAGGGAATACGCCGTCGAGCCTGTCGGAGTTGCGACGATCATACCGTCGGCGCGCGCGTCAATCGCGTGCCTGCCGTCGCACTTGATGAAGAATGAGGCGATCCTCGAATACTCGCCCGAGAACACAGCGGCTTCGTTGAGGGCGATAAAATCGCGCACAAGATCGCCGTCCTCGACGTGAACGTCGGCCATCATTCGTTCTTCTATGTGATACTCGCCCGTAAAGATGCAGCGCGCGTTTTCAAGGTCCTCTTTTTCAAAGCTCGTCAAAAACCCGAGATGACCGAAGTTGATGCCAAGCACCGGCACGCCGTGGCGCGCCGCGTCGCCGCATATATCGAGTATCGTCCCGTCGCCGCCGAGAACGACAAACGCCTCGACGTCTGAAAGCAGATCGTCAATGTTATCGAAATATTTAGATATGTTAATATCAATTTCGGGCGTCCCGTGAGCTTTAAGCACGGAGATCTCCGCGCCGCCGCCACTAAGAACGTCGAGCACCTTTTTCGTATAAACGCCGCTTTCGTCCTTGTCGGAGTTTATGTAAACGGCGACTTTCTTTATTTTTTTCATTTGTTTCCTCCGAAGGCTGACGCAACGCACGCGGATGCGTCGATAAGCTGTGCCGCGCCGCCTTTTTCAAAGTATGCAAGATATTCTGTGTTCCCGTCGCCGCCTTTTATCGGCGAGGGAATTACCGCTTTTATCATAAGATCGCGCCGCGCGCCATCGGATATCAGCACCTTTATGACGGATATGTGGGCGCGCCTGTCCTTGACGATGCCGCCCTTGCCGATATGCTCGGGGCCGACCTCAAACTGCGGTTTTATCAGCGAGATAAACGCCCCGCCGAAAGACAGGATATCGCTCACCGCGTCGTATATTTTCTCTTGCGAGATGAACGATACGTCACTTACAACAAGAGCGACTTGCTCGCCCAGCGTTTGTTTTGTCATCGCTCTGGCGTTCACGCCTTCAAGCGAGATAACGCGGGGATCCGCCTCGATTTTCTTGTCAAGCTGCCCGTGACCTACGTCAACGGCGTAAACCTTCACGGCACCGCGCTGAAGCAGACAGTCGGTAAACCCGCCCGTCGACGCGCCGACGTCGGCGCAAACGAGCCACTTGGGCGATATTCCGAATGCGTCAAGCGCTGCTTCAAGCTTCAGCCCGCCGCGGCTGACGTACCTGTCGGGATCGGCGATCTTCACGTCGTAAACTTCCGTCCCGTCGGGCAATATCTGCGACGGCTTTGATATTTTCATCCCGTTTAAGTAAACTCCGCCGTCGATGAGCCGCGCCGCTGCCGTGCGGCTTTTTGCGTATCCGTGAACGTATAAAAACAGATCGGCTCTCATTTTTGCTTCTTTCTCGGCGTGTGCTTGCTCTCTTTGTCGAAAATGCTGAGCATCAGCGCCACCGCGTAAACTATCTTGTGGCCGTAGTTCAGCCCCGCCGCCTTGCCGATGGCTTTAAGGCCGACCGTCAGCGCCGAAACGGCGCCGCAGATCACAAGATTCACCCAAAGGCCGTTCGGCATGCCTGATCTTTCGATTATTTTTATCGCTATCGCCGCCGCCGTCGCGCCGGAAACGACGCCGCAAATGTCGCCGATGATGTCGTTGCAAAAGCTTGAAACGCGGTCGGCGTTCTTTATCAGCTTCACCGCTTTTTTCCCGCCGCGCACCTTGCGCGCCGCCATCGAATTGAACGGTGCGACGTCCGTCGTCGTCACCGCAAGACCGATGATGTCAAATACCACGCCGACAAGAATGAACAGCATAAGGATAAGCAGGGAAAAGAAGATGTTGAGATAGCTCAGCAGCTCTGACGAGAGCAGGGAAAGGACGATCGAGATGGAAATGCTCGACAAAAAAGCCGCCGCCACCCATTTCCAGTTGACAAGCGAGAAAAAAGACGGCGATTTCTGCTTTTTGGGGCGCCGTCCGCCCTTGTCGGAATTATCCAAAACGTCCTCCGTTTATATTTATAACTTACGCACGGTGTGCGATTTTTATGTAAAATAAAGTGACGGCAATACAAAAGGTAAACCTTGCGACATAAGGTCAAGTAGGCTTTCCCCGCGCCCTGCCGCCCGTTACCGAAGCGGTGGTTTCCCTTTGAGGGGCGCGTCGGAGCGTTTCCGCGTCCGCGACTTGATTGCCTGTGAGTTCGCACTGCAATCCCCTTTGTATCTCAGTGAAAATGAACAGCCTAGGGGTTTTCCCCGAATAAAGTAACCGCGTTCCCTAGTCTCTTTGGCAGATATGATTTCAAACGGCCGTCGGAGCTTTCATCAAGGCCATGAAGAAAAGCCCGTTCCGTTATCCGCCATACCCGCTTCAAGGCAGGCTACACCATTCACAGCATCTTGTACCGCATAATGGGTTTAATCCTTGCCCGTAGTCTGAACTCAATGGAATTGCAAAGGCGTTTTAACCACTTGACAAGGTCTCCGCGGAAGGAGGGACGAATTCCGTATGCCATTACAGACCGCCCTCGAACCTATTCTCCCTGCAGCCACCCCAAGCTGGGCGCAAGAAGCAACGACAAGGAGTTTCATCGATATGCCCTTTAACGGATTTTTAGGCCCGTCTTCGGGAACGTGTGCTCAAACTAGGATACTGCACCGTCACTGCGGCATAAAACCGCAAAATATATTATACCACAACGATAATTTTTTTGCAAGATATTATGTATAAAATTTTATTTTTATTAAAATACTGCTATTAAAATACCGCAGTTTCGCAATTTGCCGCATAAAAGAAGCCCCGCAAACGCCGAGTGTTCTTAAGGACACTCGGCGAACGATGTGTTCCGCTGACAGCGGAACGTGATGTACGGCTACGCCGAATGATGCGCCCTTCGGGCATGATGTGCGCCTTCGGCGCGTGAGCGGAACACATCACATCATTTTGCGGCAAAGCCGCAAAACATCATTGTTCGCAAAGCGAACTGCATCATTTGCCCGCAGGGCAAACATCACTTTTTCCGGACGTTTGGCACACAAACGTCCTGCTTCCACCGATATGCGACAAAAAACCGACTGAAGGCAGGAACAATCCTTACTTACTTCAGTCGGCTTTTCATTAACTGTCCTTTGGGACAGTCGGCTAACGCGGGGCTTGTATTATTTTACGTTGTATAGTCCGTTTGACGCAAGGTATGAATAAAGCTGTTCGCCGTGGTTTTGTTCCTCTTTCTGAATATGGGCGAGCGTGTCGCGCAGCTTCGGGCTTGTGAACTCGAAAATGCTCGTGTCGTAGACCGATGATACGTGCTTTTCCATTGCCAGCGCGTCGCGGCAGAGGTAGGCGTCGTTCTGCTTTGAGGTTTCGTCGCAGGTGCTTTTGCCGGTGTAAACGCACTCGGTCGCCGTGGGCGACGCGGTTTCGTGCGGCTCGTTGCCGGCGAGGATGTCGGTAACTGTTTTAAGGTGCGTGCGCTCGGTGTCGGCGATCGAGGTGAAGAGCGTTTTCAGCCCCGTGTCGCACGCTTGCGTGGCGTAGCGCGTGTACTTGTCGATGCAGAGCTGTTCCTGGGATTTGAGGTCGTTGAGCAGGCTTGTTTCTTTTGTTGTAAGCGTCATAAAAAATCCTCCTTTGTGTGATGACTTGATTATTTGCCGCCGACGGCGCGTTTATTCGCACAAATAAAAAAAGCCTTCGGCGAAGGCTTAAATTATCACGGGAGATGCTTTCATGAACTCGCCTGCCGGCGCGGGACGACGGCGGCACAGCGTCAGCAGCGCCTCCGCCTTTTGCATAAGGTCATACGCGCGCGAAGAGTAATCGGCGGGCTTTGTGACAATGTCTATCCCCGCCGTCTTTTCGATCGATTTCAGTATCTCGCAGCCCGTGCCGTCAGCGCCGAGAAGCACCGTATAATACGGTTGTATAACATCCCAGCCGCTCACGCCGAGCGCGGAGAAGAGAATGGCTCGCCGCACCTTTGATGGCGAATATCGCTTCGTTTGCGCGCGCTCGATAACCTCGGAAAATGAGGCGCTGTCGTGAAAAGCGGATTTTATACGATTGTATAATTCTTCGTTTGACTCATACGCCGAGCTGAAGTTTGTCGTGTCGGAAACGCGGTAGATCCCCGCGAGTGCCGGAAAGAGCAGCTCGGTGTCGTAAACGCCGCCGCGCGATATCTCGTCGGCGATGATCTTCGCCGAATAATCGGGCACAAGCGATGATATGTCGCGCCCGGAAAGTATCATTTCGCGCAGTTTCGTCGCCGAGGCAAACCCGCCTCCCTCGCCCGAAAAAGACTCGCCGCGACGCATGGTGGTGCGAAGCTTTATCTTCGAGCCGCGCTCGATAAGCGCCCTTGCATAAGCGACGGCGAGGATGTCGTTTGATCCGGAAAAGACGGGCGTGTCGCCGTAGAGCGCGCGGTACGTTTCAAAGTACGCTCTCCCAAACGGTTCGTCAAATCTTTCGCCGCGTGCCGTAAGCGCGTTTTTGAACTCGGCAGACGTAAGCCGCGCCGCCGCGTGTGTAATTTGTGCCGTATCGCCGCATTCACTGCCGCACCATATTTCATCAACGCACCCGAGCGCGTCGGCGACGGCTACGCCGCCAAACGCGAACTTTTCCGCCCCGCATGACGAAAACGGAAAGGGAAGCTCAAGCACGATGTCGGCGCCGCCGCAAAGCGCCGCGTGAGCGCGCGCATATTTCGATATTATCCCCGCCTCGCCGCGCTCGGTGAACGCGCCGCTCATGATAGCGATAACGGCGTCGCTTTCCTCTTTTACCTTCTTCAAAAGGTACTCGTGCCCGAGATGAAACGGGGAAAATTCGCATATAACGGCTGAAATTTTCATTTGCCCTCCGTTTTTTGATTTTTTTAGCAAATCATACTTGAAAATTCGCATTACCATATGTATAATATACTTTGTATTATACTGCAAGAATTACATAAAATCAATAGTTGCAAAACAATTGATAGGAGAAATGTCATGAAAAGAGTATTCACGTTTGCGGCGGTTATCATTACGTTTGCATTCGTATTCTGTTCCTGCGGGCTGATGCGCGGCAAATCAGAAACGACAGAAATCGAAACGGCGGAACCCATCGTCACAGCGTCAACCGATGCGACGGTTGAAAGCACGACAGAGGCAACGACCGAAGAGCCATTGTCAAACGGAGATTTTATTTTTACTTTTAACGCCGAAAACAGCAGCTATTCAGTCAAAGCCGCAAATTCCGACATAAGCGGAGACATCGTTATACCTCAAAAATATAACGGCTTGCCCGTCACGGCGATTGCCGAAGACGCATTTCACAGCTGCAAGAATATCCGCAGCGTAAAGATTCCGAATGGGGTTACGTCCATCGGTGATCGCGCGTTCTATTTTTGCACAAGCCTAAAAAGCATAACTATTCCGCGCAGCGTTATGTCTATCGGAAACTATGTGATAGAATTCTGTATGAACCTCGAAAGCATAACGTTTCAAGGCACGGAAGACATGTGGTATCAGATAGATAAAGGAAGATTTTGGGACGCCGACACCGAATATTATGAAATTCTGTTTTCCGGCGACTCCGAAGAAACTACCGTAGAAACCACAGAAGCCACGACTGAGGCAACGACTAAAACCGAAGAACCGTACCCCACCCCGTCGCCGGATAGGTGTTTTAAGTTTATTTTAAACGACGACGGGAAAAGTTATTCAGTCAGCGCCGCTCATGAGTATATAAGCGGTAATATTGTTATACCGAAAACACATGACGGCTTGCCTGTCACGTCTATCTACCATAGTGCATTCTATAATTGCACAAAGCTCACGAGCATAACGATACCCGACAGCGTCACGTCAATCGGCTATTATGCATTCGGATGGTGTACAGGACTCACGAGCATAACGATACCCGACAGTGTCACGTCTATCGGCGAACTTGCATTCGAAGGTTGCTACAGACTCACGAGCATAACGATACCGAACAGCGTTACATCTATCGGCAGTAGTGCATTCGAAAGTTGCGGAAGACTTACGAGCATAACTATACCGAACAGCGTTACATCTATCGGTGGTAGTGCATTCAGCGGTTGCACAAGCCTTACGAGCATAACTATACCGAACAGCGTTACATCTATCGGCGGTTATGCATTCGAATATTGCACAAGCCTTACGAGCATAACGATACCGGACAGCGTTACATCTATCGGCAGTGGTGCATTCGAATATTGCAGAAGCCTTACGAGCATAACAGTTGATAAAAACAACCCTGTTTATCTAAGTGACGGAAATTGCATTATCGATAAGGAAAGTAAAACATTGATTGTGGGATGCAAAGCAAGCGTAATACCCGATAACGGCAGTGTCACGTCTATCGGCGATGGTGCTTTCATCGGTTGCACAGGCCTTACGAGCATAACGATACCCGACAGCGTTACGTATATCGGCTATGGTGCATTCTGGGATTGCACAGGGCTCATGAGCATAACTTACGACGGCACAAAAGCAGAATGGAAGGCAATATCAAAGGGTAGTTATTGGGATAAAAACACCCCCAACTACACCATTCACTGGACCGACGGAGATATTTGGAGATATTTCGAAATAAAATAATTAAAATAAACAAAATCCACGGAGGAAAATCAAAATGTATGTACTTGTTGTAAACGCGGGAAGCTCGTCGCTGAAATATCAGCTTTTCGACACCGTTAAAAAGGACGTTATCGCAAAAGGTCTTTGCGAGCGCATCGGAATTGACGGCATCATCGAGCATAAAAAAGCCGACGGCACGAAGATAAAGCAGAATATCCCCATGCCCAACCACTCCGTCGCGACGAAGATCGTCGTCGATATGCTGACGGATAAAGAAAACGGCTGCATCTCCGACATGAGCGAGATCTCCGCTGTCGGCCACAGAATAGTCCACGGAGGCAAATTCTTCTCGGAAAGCACGCTCATCACCGAGGAAGTGATGCAAAAACTCGAGCTGTGCCGCGACTTTGCGCCGCTTCATACGCCCGCGAGCATTATGGGTATTCAGGGCTGCCTTGCCGTTATGCCAAACGTGCCGCAGGTCGCCGTGTTCGATACGGCGTTCCACCAGACGATGCCCGCGCAGGCTTACACATACGCCATCTCAAACGAGATAGCCGAAAAATACGCGATCCGCAAATACGGCTTCCACGGCACGTCCCACCGCTACGTTTCAGCTGAAATGATAAAGCTCCTCGGCAAACCCGCAGAGCAGACGAAGATCGTTACGTGTCACATCGGAAACGGCTCGTCCATCTCGGCTATCGACGGCGGCAAGTGCGTCGATACTACAATGGGCTTTACTCCTCTTGACGGTCTTGAAATGGGCACGCGCTGCGGCTCCATTGACCCTGCGGTCGTTACGTTCATTATGAAAAAAGAAGGCTTTACGCCCGATGAAATGAGCGACTATATGAACAAAAAGTGCGGCTTCCTCGGCGTAACGGGCGAATTTTCCGACAGCCGTGACATCGAGCAGGGCATCCTTGACGGCAACGAGAAATGCAAGCTCGCCGCAGAGGTTCAGGCATATCAGATCAAAAAATACATCGGCTCATACGCCGCGGCAATGAACGGACTTGACGCCATCGTATTCACCGCGGGCATGGGCGAAAACTGCCCCGAAATGCGCGAGCGCGTCTGCACGGGCATGGAATACCTCGGCATTGAGATCGACAAAGAGATCAACGCAAAGACGTGGCGCCAGCCGAACAACGTCGAGATCTCGACGAAGAACTCCAAGGTCAAGGTCTACGTCATCCCCACAAACGAAGAGCTTATGATCGCAAGCGATACGGAAGCCATCGTCAATTCGCTGAACAAATAATACGCCTGTATAAAATAGAAAAACCCGCGCTGTGCGCGGGTTTTTCACATCTTGCCGCTTTTCTGCATATAATTGTCAGAAGGGAGGTGCGCTGATGAGATTTGTAAAATATAACGTGTGCTGTTCCGCCTTCGCCGTGCTTGAAGACGACGCGGCGGAGCGGTCGGTTCGTTCGATCTGCGACAGATATACGGGCG
This sequence comes from Clostridia bacterium, assembly GCA_017447775.1. Lineage (GTDB taxonomy): Bacteria > Bacillota > Clostridia > Oscillospirales > CAG-272 > RGIG6816. Next base: position 22,866 of record JAFSMU010000032.1, read on the forward strand.
TCGGAACAAGCGGCGCCGTCATTGTGCGGCAAAATCCGTTCCGTGCGCGCATATTCCGTGCCGACGGAAGAGAAATACCGTTCGACGCTTCATCTCTTGCCTGCGCGGCGGCGTATTTGTGCGAAAAATGCGGTACGCCGAAGATAAGCATGATAACGGGCGGGGAAATATGCGAAGCGGAGATTTTGCCCACCGGCGAGGTCTGCATATCCCTGCCGAAAATCAAAGCGGAATCGCTCCGCTTCCGCCGCGCCGACGTGTCGCGCCCCATCGAATACGTAAAACTTTCCGTCGGGGCGGCGATGCGCGCCGTTTGCCCGGTTGACGACATATACGGCGCGATCCTTTTCGGGCAGGGCGAGGCGCTGAGCAAATACCTGTCGGGGGCGCTTACGTACGACATCGATCTTGCCCGCCTGAGAAATGACGGCTTGCTCGAGGTGCGGTCGTACGAGCGCGGCTCGGGATACGTCGCGTCGGCTCTCGGGGCATACGCCGCGGCTTACGTCTTAAACGCGCTCGGCAAATGCGGCGGCGACGTGCGCGTCAAAACCGATTCCGGCAAAATGACGGTATCCCTCGCCAAGAAGCCGACGGCAAAAATGACCGTATCGAAAATATTGAGCGGGGAAATATACTGATTTGCAAATAATAGTTGACAAATCACACTCGGCGTGTTATAATATGTAAAAAATAATTTACACGGAGATCGCCATGAAAAGAGCAGTGTGTTTGATTTTTGTTTTGCTTATCGCTACCCTTTCGCTTACGTCGTGCCATCCCGATCCGCCATCGACGCAGTATTACATAAACGGCAAGGTCGGCGTTCATAAGTTTGACCGCACGGGATTTGAATCGACTTGTGGGGTCACGGAAATCGTCTTTGACATATCGGGCGACTGCGACGTCATAAAAATCCCGGACTTCTATGACGGCGCGAAGATAACGGAAGTAGGCGATCATTATTACTGCTGCGAGGCGCGGCCGTTCGGGGAAGGGCTTTACAGCTACGGCATTTCGCGCAAAAAAGACCTGAAAGTCGTCGGTTCATCGACTTTCACGGTGTATATAGATATCGGAAGATACGTCAAAAGAATTTTATATCCGAATCCCGTGTATTTCTACGTCGATGCGGGAAACGGATTCTATTATGAATACAAGGCGCTGTTTATCTGGCGCTGTGATGAAAGAAACGAAAATTACACCATGATCGACGGCGTGCTGTGCACAGAGAACGGCGCGAAAGACAGTATTCTTTACGGAAACGACGTATTTTACACGGGCCACGAGCCGCAGCCAAAAGGCACGGCGATGAAAACGTACAGCGGGCTTTTGAATTATCCGCTCGACTGCTCGGGTATCGACAGCGCCGTCATAGATCTTACACAGGGTACGTTCAAATCGATCTGCCGTGTGGGCTACCCGTATAAAAGCGACGCCGAGATCCGCCCGTACGGCGATGGCGTCATAACAAAAATTGTCGATGAAAAATATATCACTAGCGAAGAAACGTTTGAAGTAAAGGTGATCGTCAGCAAAGATATCCTGTCGGTCAACCTCGCGGATTTCTGGTTTTTGCGCCGCACCGACGGCGGATACGTGCGGTATAGATCGCACCTGACGTTTGAATATAAGTGATGCGTGAGTTTTCTCTTTTCGGGAAAGGGGCAAACGGTGTAATATCGATCAAAGAGGCACGGTATGAAAAAAATTATCGGCGTTTTATTGCTTTTGTGTATTGTTTTTTCCGTCGCATCGTGCAGGCCTGAGCCAAAAATCACATACGATGAAAACGGCGTCGGTTACGGCATTGCTAATGGCAAGTATAGGCACAGTACTACTGTGTACGGCTTGAAATTCGACGTTTCGGGAGAAAGTGCCGAGATCACAATTCCCGATGAATACAACGGCGCTCCCGTATCATTGTTCGGCGACGACGAGCATAACATGAAATATATAGCATACGGCGACGGCGTTGTCAGCAAGTATTGTTATGTGCCGAAAGACGCAGATGAGACGTTGACATATAAATTGACATTGAATATTGGAAAAAATATCACAATAATGCATGTTTTTCATCGCGGCTCGGACAACTACTTTTTTAAGCGTTCGGAAGACGGAAAACTGATATTATATAAAATTCAAATTTATTGGAATTGCTCTGAAGACAGCGAAAAATACGTGTCGAAAAATGGACTTCTATATTACAGATGGAATTATGAAAGCGGAAACGCCGTTCCGATATTTGACGAATATATGAATGAAATAAAATACGGTATAAATAGAAAGTGAGGTATTTATGAAAAAAAATATACTAATGTGTTTTTCGTTATTTTTTATTGCTATTTTTTTGTTAAACTCATGTGGAATTGACGAAAGAATGGAGAAAATATTAATAACAGATAACAGCAATTGGGAGGCAGAAGAAATAAATCTTTCATATAGTTTTTTTCATGAGAAAAACGAGTATAACGCTTCTATGAGATATAAAAATAGAGATTATTTTGCAATTGCACATGTGAATTATAATTGTGTGCTTCTATATTTTTGGTTTTATGATTTAGATAACAATAATGAAATTGGTGCAATTACTTTTAAGAGCGACAGAGTAATTGATAATAATACTTTTACGTTAACTGTAATAAAAACTGATTTTGATATACCTCAAAGGATTACTTTTCATAGGGTTGAGCAGAATTAATCAACTCTGACGTATACATACGACAATAGAAAAATCT
>JAFSMU010000003.1 GCA_017447775.1 Clostridia bacterium
GTTCTCATTCCGAACACGGTAGTTAAGCTCTGCTGTGCCGACAATACTCGGTGGGCGACTGCCCGGGAAGATAGGTCGTTGCTAACATTCGTTTCGCTTTTACTTAATATACGCCTACTTAGCTCAGTTGGTTAGAGCATCTGACTGTTAATCAGGGGGTTGCTGGATGAAGATAGCGACACAAAAATTAACAGAAAGAAATCTATGCGAACAAAGCGATTGGTCGGCAAAAAAATACAATTAAATACATACGCCTACTTAGCTCAGTTGGTTAGAGCATCTGACTGTTAATCAGGGGGTCGTAGGTTCAAGTCCTACAGTGGGCGCCACCGAAAAAGCAAGCAATATGCTTGCTTTTTTGCTTTTCACAGGCGATTTTGTACTGAGAAAATGAGGGTGGATTAACACCCAAAAATTGATTTAACACCTATAAATGTATGCGTTTCATAGAGTTTAACGCTTTATTTGCTTATAAAAATGTAAAAAATGTTGAAGGAGTAACTAACATATTCTCTTTGAAAATATTGACAAAAAATGTCGTATCATGTAAAATAAATTATGGAATCACATTTATTATAAAACTTGATTGATTATGAATAATATTGTATAATGAATTATTAATTAGAGGTAGGTTTGTAAAATGAAAAATGAAATAAAAGGAATCCAAATCGTAGGACTATATGGCAACAGAAACTATAATATAAGATTTGTTGATAATACACTTATTATAATTGGAGAAAACGGAGCTGGAAAGACCACAATTTCTCGCATTATTTACGCAACATTGTCTTGTAATTGGGATTTGCTTAATAGTTTCCCATTTAGATATATCACGGTTTTTTTTGAAGATGACACAGTTAAAATAGATAAAGAATGTATTACCAATATTTATAAAATACAAGACATAGAGAGAATGGGGTATGTGGAAAGACGAAGTGGAAGGCGCGGGAATCTAGTTGGAATAATTTCACAGATATTCAGTATTAAAAAAGAAAAAAATGATGATCAATTGCGTGATTTTTATAGGATTACTCGTGTGCCATACGATTTTATTGCCAATATTATAGATAACGAAGCGGTGAATAAGCTTTTTGAGCTTACCCAAAAAATTGAAAAAAATTTTACGGCACAAATATTGTACCTACCAACATATCGCAGAATAGAAGAACAACTTCAAAATATTTTTCCTGATATGGATATGGAAATATGGGAAAAAAGAAAAAGCCTAATTGATACAAAAAGGGCAATAGAACTTGTTGAGTTCGGAATGAATGATGTAAAAAGAATGGTTGATTCTGAAATGGAAATGCTCCGCTCTAGTTCTCAAGCAAGACAAAACAAATTAACATTAGGTTATTTGGGAGAAATTGTTTCTAAAACATATGATCACTCAGAAAGTTACAAAAGGATAAGAGAATTGACCGATGATGAGATTAAAGAGGTTCTTTCAAGAATTGATTCATCTATTCTTTCAGAGGAAAGAAAAGCCAAATTTTTGGAATCGATTAGTTCAGTTAAAATGACACACAATCATTCGTACTCTGCACAAGTAAAAATATTATGTCACTATTTCTTGCAACTTTGGGAGTTTAATAACGAAATAAAGAAAGCAGAATCAAATATTAGAAGGTTTGAGGAAACAGTTAATAAATATTTAGTTAGTAATATAATCCAATACAATAGTGAGAGGTATGAATGTGGTGTTTTTAATGTTTTAAATGGTAAGGCGAATAAGGAAAGAATAGAATTTCAGCAGTTGTCATCTGGAGAAAAACAAATTGTTTCGCTGTTCAGTCACTTGTGTTTAGATGGAAATGATGCGGTTTTTGTTTTCATTGATGAACCAGAACTCTCTCTTTCTGTTGACTGGCAAAAATCATTTTTGGTTGATATAGTAAATAGTCCCAAGTTTATTGGATTATTAGCAACCACGCATTCGCCTTTTGTCTTTGATAATGAGTTAGAAGAAAAAGTTTATGGGATTAATGAATTTATAGAACAGAATTGACAAATGATTACAAAAGAAACTTTAATTAATTCGCGAAACTCAATAAATGAAGCGCTATTTGAAATAAAAAAACAATACTCGAATTCAGATGAGAATCCGAATATTTTTATAATTGTAGAAGGCAAAGATGATATTTATTACTATGGGACGAAGACGACTCCATATCAAACCAAAGGAAATAATATAAGAATAATTGCGGCGGGGAATCGTTCTAAGGTTATTGATGCTTATGATCATCTGGATTGGTCATATTATTCAAAAGATAGAATCCTTTTTATTGTGGATCGCGATTTGTCAGAGTTTACTGGAGAAAGAACTCCGCACGATACGAATATTTATATAACGGACAAGTACGCAATAGAAAATGAATTATGTACAGTTGCTACATATTTGAATACATTGAAGTATATTTGTGGATTAAACGAGATAAACGAACAAGAAGAAAGTGAATTAAAGTGTTATTATCAAGATCGTGAGAAGGAGTTCTTCGATATTATCGATCCAGTTATGGGCGTGATTCTTTTCTGGAAAATAAATAATATTAGTGCTAATTATGCAAATATCAAAAGTCAAAAAATAATTGAGATCAACGAAAAAGGATTGAGAAAAGCAGAATGGTTAAAAGATAATGAGGATCTAATAAAATATGTTTTTGAACAATCTGGAGTCGATTTTAGTGATGAAATAGATATAGAAAAGTATATTAATTTGCTTAAAGAAAAAGCAACCCCTGATTATTATGTACGTGGTAAATATGTTTTGGGCTTTTTTGTAAAAATAATTAATTATGTTACCCAAAATTCAAGTAGTATTTTGTCCACTAATAGAAAAGGAAAAATGCCAATAAGTATTGGATATGGAAATGCAATGTTGCATTTGGGAGGAGTAATGTCTGTTCCATTATCCTTAGATGGTTTCCTTAAAACAAATTTGATACATTAAATATAATGTAATATATTTGAACTCTTTTCACAAAAATGAAAGCGATTGTTCTTTTAATATTGAATACATACGGCACAAAGCCGACCTTATCCGAAAGGCAGAAAGGTCGGCTTTTTATTTTGCTCAAAATCAAAGGAGGAAAAATGAACGAGAACGAACACGTTGAAAAAATATCTATTGACATAATCGACGATTTCCCCGATCATCCTTTCAAAGTGCAGGACGACGATTCGATGACGATGCTGATCGAAAGCATCAGCGAAAACGGTATTCTTTATCCGATCATCTGCCAAAAAAAAGAAGATGGTCGGTATGAGATCATATCGGGACACAGACGCAAATACGCCTGCGAAAAACTCGGAATATCTGAAATGCCCGTTATTGAACGGAAACTCACAAAAGAAGAAGCCATCATCGCAATGGTGGATTCAAACTTGCAGCGTGAAAGCATACTGCCGAGCGAGAAGGCAAAGGCGTATAAAATGAAAATGGATGCAATGAAAAAGCAGGGACAGCGAACGGATTTAACTTTGTCGCCAGTGGCGACAAAGTTAAATGTTGATACAGCGTCAAGCGTTGGAGAAACATTTGGAGAAAGCCGCGATCAAGTGTTTCGCTACATCCGTCTTAATGAACTTGTGCCTGAATTGCTTGATCTTGTTGACGAAGGCAAGATCGGTTTGCGTCCGGCTGTTGAACTATCGTATCTTACGGAGGGTGAGCAACGTGATCTTGTCGAAACGATAGAAACAGAGGAATGTACACCGTCTCACGATCAGGCGATACGTATGCGAAAACTCAGTCAGCAGGGTATTCTCGATATGGATACGATATTTGAGATAATGCGGGAAAGCAAGGGCAATCAGAATGAGAGAGTCAAAATACCGATGGAACGCCTGTCAAGGTATTTTGCGAGAGGAACGCCGCCAAAACAAGTTGAGGACACTATAATCAAAGCGCTTGAATATTACAGCGCGGCGATGAAACGCAAAAGAGATAACAGAGATTCAAGATAAACCGTCTTTGAAAAAAGGCAGTTTTTTCTATATACCCGAAAGGAGGTAACTGAATGAAGTAGCAGTATCAAAAAATCAAAAAGGAGGAAATCGGTTTGAGAAAACGAATCAAAAAGCCACGTGTGCTGAAAAAAAAGCGGGCGGAATTCTATGTCGACAAGGCGGTGTGCGTTATTATCGCCGTTACTGTCGGAGCACTTCTGCTCGGCGGAATGTATACGCTTTTCAACGGCACGGTGCTTCCCGGGCTTGCGGAACGTATCGGAGGTATGTTCAGTTGAAAAGGAAGCAAACGGATGCGTCAACGGCGGACGTTATCCGAAAACAAAGCCGAAAAAAACTAATACAGAAAGAGGAAAAAACACAATGAAGAAATTTTTCAAAAACATCAAAGACAAAGTAAACGGGGTTGCCATTCGCGTAAAGGCAGCCATTGAAACCAAGAAGGCGGAACTTTATGTCGATAAAGGCGTCGGCATCATCATCGCCGTTGTCGTCGGCACGGCGATTATGGCGGGCATTTACGCGCTCTTCAAAACAACGATCATCCCCAATATGAACACGAAGGTGTCTAACCTTTGGACATACACGGGCTGATAAGAAAAGGGGGTACAAGAATATGAAGAACATTTTCAAAAAGATCTCGAACAAGATAACGGAACTCGCAGTCAAGGCAAAGACGGCTTTTGAGGCGAAAAAAGCTGAACTCTACGTTGATAAAGGCGTCGGCATCATCATTGCCGTCGTCGTCGGCGCGGTCGTCATGGCGGGCATTTACGCACTTCTCAAAACGACCGTTCTCGATAAGATGAGCACGGACGTCAACGCTCTGTGGAGCTACACGGGCGCATAAAAGCACACTGAAAAAACGGTACGGAGGGCGGAGCCGTTTCGCCCTCCTTTTCGGGAGGGGAAATGACGATATATGATTTTTTGATACTTGCGGCTCTGCTTTCCGCCGTTTTTGTCGTAACGCTCGTCATGAACGGCGTTATGAAACGGAACGGATTCAACGTCAAACCGATGCTGAACGTTGCGTTAATGATCGCTGTTACAGCGGCGCTGTTTTTCTTTTTCGGAGGATTAAACATTAAAACCGTAAAAGGCGCTGTGTTCGCGCTTGTTTTGCTGTATGCTGCTGTTCAGGACTATTCATCAAGGGAATGCGACGACGCGGTATGGGTTGTTCTGCTCGTACTGTGTCTTGTCGGACTTGACACAAATAACATAATCTCAATGCTGCTCGGAGGAGCGGCGATATTTGTTCCGCAGATCGTGGTCGTTATGCTTTCAAAACGTGCTCCGATAGGCGGTGCGGACATAAAAATATCGACGGCGGCGGGGATACTCCTCGGCTTTTGGCGCGGCGTTGCCGGATTCGCCATAGGACTTGTCGCCGCCGTAATAGCAATGACAATTATCACAAAGGTAAAGAAAAAAGACAAAGGCGAGCCGTTTCCGCTGATGCCGTTCTTATCGGCGGGACTTATGCTCGGCTACTTTATTTAACGGAGGGATCAACATAGATGAAAAAGAAAATACGGCTGTCGGGAAACAGGACGGTCATAGGTATTATCTGCATAGTATTGGCGCTCGCCATAACGTTCGGCGTTGCGCCGCTCATTAACAAATTCACCGATCAGAAGGTGGATGTAATAAGGGTGAAACAGAACGTAAAGCAAGGACAGGCGATAAGCGCCGATGATATAGAACTTGCAAGAGTGGGAGCATACAATCTGCCGTCGGGCGTGATAAAGGACGGGTACGCTGTTTTGGGCAAGTACGCGACGACAGACCTTTATGCGGGAGATTTCATTTTCGCAAGCAAACTCACGACGGAAAACAAAAGCGCGGACAGCGTGCTTTCATCGCTCACGGGAGAAAAAGTAGCGATATCCGTCCCTGTGAGTTCATTTGCAAATGGGCTCTCGGGAAAACTTAAAAACGGCGATATTGTGAGCGTCATTATAAACAATCCTGAAACGCGCACGTCGTTTATTCCTGCCGAACTCAAATATGTTAAAGTCATAACAACAACTACAAGCGGCGGCGTGGATAAGGACGAAAACTTCGACGGCGGTCAGCCGGCAAGTATAACGCTGCTTGTAACGCCGGAACAGGCGGAATTTCTTGCTTCGTATGACAAAATGCACTTTGCGCTTGTTTTCAGAGGAGACGCGGCAACGGCGGACGAATACGTGTGTGTTCAGGACGAGTATCTTGAAAGTGCGGGTAGACGCAATGGGTAAAATGATCGCCGTATGGGGTACGCCGAACTGCGGAAAAACGACGCTTGCGCTCAAACTCGCGCAGACGATCTACGCGCTGAATAAGGGCAAAAAGTCGGTCATCGCGATATTTACCGATCCCGTCACGCCGACGCTCCCCGTTTTGTTTCCGAATTACAGCGACGGGGAACTCTTTTCTCTCGGCACGGTGTTGTCGAAAACGGAGATAACGCCGGGCGACGTCTTTTCCAATATGGTAGGGATAAAAGGAAAACTGAACTTCGGCGTTCTCGGATACAGGATCGGAGAGAATAAGTATTCTTTTCCCGAGTACGGCGAGAAGAAGGCAGGGGAGTTTTACGACGTTATTCGCGACCTCGCGGACTATATCGTCGTCGATTGCTCGTCCGATCTGAAAACAAGCATCATTTCAGACGCGGCGCTGAAATGTGCCAACAGAATGATATATCTCTTTTCGCCCGACATAAAGTGCCTGAGCTTTACGCTTTCGCAGATGCCGATCATAAGGAGCGCGGGGTATGTCTCCGACAGTATGATACGTGTTATGAATGTGTCAGCGGGCGATGTGCCGTTGCCGACGGCGGCGATACGGACGTATATCGGGGAAGTGAAATACACGCTCCCGTTTTCAAATGAAATCGCCCGTCAGTACATTGAAGGAACGCTTGCGGACTTTCCGAAAGACAAGAAATACATCCGCGTTCTTTCCATGCTTTGCAACGAATTGAGGTGACGGTATGGCTCTGATGGAACTTTACGAACTGACGCGCCTCGTTCAGGAATATATATCGAAAAACTACTCCTCGGCGCTTCTTGACAAAAACAGAGCCGCTGAGATCAGATCATACATCGGAAAATACCTTTACGACACGGGATATACGGTCGACGGATATGATACAAAACCGCTTGTCGACCGCCTGTATTCCGAAATGTGCGAATATTCCGTACTTACGAAATGTCTCACAGATCCCGATATCGAGGAGATAAACGTGAACGGGTGGGACGATATCGCTCTCACTCATCTTGACGGCAGGATCGAAAAGATGAAAGATCATTTCTTTTCGCCATCTCACGCCGTCGACGTTGTGAAAAAACTCTTGCAGCATTCGGGAATGATAATCGACAACGCAACGCCGATGGCGCAGGGACATCTGCCGAACAATACGAGAATAACCGCGCTGAAAACGCCTGTCGTCGATGAGGACAGGGGTGTTTCCGTATCAATACGTATGCTGCACCCGCAGCGAGTGGACAGAAGAAATCTCATTCGCACAAATTCGCTCACCGACGAAATGCTTTCGTTTCTCGAGATGTGTTTACGATATGGGGTGTCGTTTGTCGTCGCGGGCAGAACGTCATCGGGCAAGACGACGCTTGTAAGCAGTCTGCTCGGCACAATGCCGGACTCAAAGCGCATTTATACAATCGAAAGCGGCGCGAGAGAGCTTTCGCTTATCAAACGCGACAAAAACGGGAACGTCGTGAACAATGTCGTCCACACGCTTTCGCGTCCGTCAGACAACGCGGCGTATGACATAACGCAGGAAGACTTGGTCGCGGCGGCGCTCAGATTTGATCCCGACATTATATGCGTTGGAGAAATGCGAGACGCCGAGGCGCATTCCGCTATCGAAGCGTCGAGCACCGATCACACGGTCGTAACGACCGTTCACGGCGGCGGTGGGAAATACGCGCACCAAAGGATTGCGTTCCTGTCGCAGCGGCGTTTTCCGATAGATATGAAAATATCTCTTATGATGGCGGCGCTCGCGTTTCCCGTCGTCGTGTTCGCGCACAAACTTGAAGACAACAGCAGAAAGGTAATGGATATATCGGAATGTGTCGTAAACGACAGAGGCGCTCTCGAATACAGAACTCTGTATAAGTATCATATCAGGCGAAACGTCACGAAAGACGGCGTTTTTCATATCGAGGGCGAATTCGTCAAAGAAAACGCGCCGTCCGACAGTCTTTGCGAAAAACTGATACGCGGCGGCGTTCCGACAGAAACGCTGAATAAATTCAGAAAAGAGGTGGTAAGCATTTGACGGCAATATATATTATCTGCTTTATTGCGGCGACGGTCGGGATATTTTTTGTTTTCGGTCTTACTCCGAAGCAGATAAACAGCGATGTTTCTGCGCTGTTTGATAAGCGGGACAATTTGCGCGATCTGTCGCTCAGGTCGCGCGGCAAAAAGCGAAAAAGCCGAGTGATCTCGGAACTCGAAAAGATAAAGCGCGCTTTGACCGATACGGGAAAGGGCGCTCATTTCGGGATCGCCTGCGCCGTGTCGCTCGTGCTCATCGTCGCGGGATGTGTTCTCGCGATGGCGATGGACAATCCTTTTCTAATTCCCGTTTTCGCCGTCGCGTTCGCGCTCATACCTTTTGCATATCTCAAACGAACGATCAGAGTTTATGATACGCAGCTTAAAGACGAACTCGAAACGGCACTGTCGATCATAACGACGTCATATATACGATGTGAAAACATCGTCACGGCCGTCGAAGAAAACATCGGCGATATAAAGCCGCCCGTGAGAGGGATATTCGAAACATTCCTCACGGAAACGACGGTCATATCTCCCGACATTGTCGGCGCGATATATCATTTACGCGAAAAGGTGAGAAACACCGTATTTGAAGAATGGTGCGATACGCTTATCCTCTGTCAAAGCGACAGAACGCTGAAAGACACGCTTATGCCAGTCGTATCAAAACTGACTGATATACGTCTTGTCAACAGCAGTCTTAAAACGATGATCTCGGAAAACAGGCGTGAGTATTACGTTATGGTATGTATGGTGCTCGGCAACATTCCGCTGTTAAGGCTGATCAACAAGGACTGGTATGACGCGCTGATGTACTCGACTGTCGGAAAACTCGTTCTCGCGATATGCGGAGCCGTGGTGCTTTTCACGCTTATCCGTATGCTAAAGATCACGCGTCCGATAGAGTACAAGAGGTAAGGAGGTATTATGTTTATATTACAAATACTCATAGGCGTCGTCGCCGCCGTCGGTATCGGATTTGTCCTTGCGGACTTATGGAAAGTTCCGTCGATAAAAGCGACGAGGGCGGCCGAAAGCGTCGGCAAGAAAGGCAATAAAAAGATGAGCGTTATAGAAATGTACCTCGGCGACTTTTCCGTAAAACTCGCGGGGAAACTTCGACTCAACGAATACAAGCGCGCACAGCTTGAAGCCGATCTGAAAACGGCGGGAATGAATAAAACTCCCGAGCAGTACACAGCTGACGCGATAGTGAAGGCACTTGTGATAGGCGTTCTTGCAATACCGACATTCTTTTTGGCAAGGTTAATTTCTTTTATCGTGATCGCGCTTGCCGCGTATGTGTATTTCCGTGAAATACGCGCCGTTTCAAAAAAGATAAAGAAAAAGCGCGACGAGATCGAATACGAACTCCCGCGTTTTGTGAGCGTTATAGAAAAGTCGCTCGCGCATACGCGCGACGTTATCGGGATACTTGACGGGTATAAGGAAAGAGCGTCGGACGCTCTGCGCAGCGAACTTGAAATAACGGTCGCAGATATGAGATCGGGAAACAATGAGGCGGCTTTGCGACGGCTCGAGTCGCGCGTCGGCTCGACGATGATGAGCGACGTCGTTCGCGGCCTTATATCAGTCGACAACGGAAACGATACGTCGGTGTATTTCACTCAACTTGATATGAAGTTTGCGGATCATCAGCGCGAAACGCTGAAACTCAAAGCTGCCACCGTGCCGAGAAGAGTAAAGCGGCTGTCATTCGCGTTGCTCGGATGTTTCATACTCATTTACGGTGCCGTGATCGTCGAAGTGCTTTCAACGTCGATGTCGGCGCTGTTTTAAGGAGGCGGTATGAAAAATATTTTAACAAACAAACGCGGGGACGGATATATCGAGATCGCGGTGGCAGTGCTCGTCATCGCCTTTATATTGCTCCTCATCGTCAGCGTCTGGTCGCTCATAACGCTGAAACAGGATATGCGGTATATGTGCGCGGAACTGATCGACATCGCAACCAAAACGGGCAAGGTCGGGAGCGAGGTATATTCGAGGTTTTCCGAACTTTGCGAAGAATCCGGCATCGTTCCCGACGTGGAGTTTTCGGCGACATATTTTGACTCGGTGACCGGCAAGGTGCAGCTCGGCGACGTTATATCGTGCCGACTGACCCACAACCTTGTTTTAAGCGGTTTCGGTGGGTTTACTCTGCCGATATTAGTGACGGTAGAGCAGTCGGGACTGTCGCGCATCTATTGGAAATGAGGTGCCGGATGAACACGCTGAAAAACAGAAATGCGTTCAGCTATATCCTCATTTGCGTAGTTATCCTCGTGCTCGTTATGTTCATCGCCGTCGCAATGCAGTACGCTTTCGTTTATTACATTGCAAACACGCAGAAAGCGGACACGCAACTGCTGCTTGACGGGTACGTGACGAGGTACGCGATAGAAAAATACGACGCATTAAAGCAAGGCGCATCTTACGAAGCGTTCATCGAGCGCGAAAGTCTTGTGAGAGGTGCATATACGCTACTCGGATTTGCCCAAACGGGAGGGGAGTCGAGCATTTCATATAGCGGGGTGAAAAAATATACGATGACAAAGCCGACTATCTCAGCGACGGTTGACGACAGTTTCGGCGTCACCGTGAAATACACGCTTATAATACCGTTTGAGGCATTCGGAAACAAGATCGCGGACATCACCGTGCCCGTTGAAATAGTATCAAAATATACGGAAAGGTAAAGAAAAATGAAAAGCAAAAGAATACAGATAATTGTGCTCATACTGATCATAACGGCGGCGTTCGTGATCGGAATTATCGTTATGAACAAGGGCAAACATACGGAGCCGTCTCAGAGTCAGACGGAAATCGAGCTTACAGCTGAAATGACGTCAAACCACAAAGTGATCGAAATCCCCACGCAGACAACGCAAAGCGCCAAAAGAGCGGAGTCGTCAGACCATCGTGTTTTTGCTGATGAAAGCGGCGGTATCCATATCGACGTCGGCGCAACTGCCGACAGCGTTGTCGCAAACACGCCGCACATTTCGGGCAACGTTTTTGTTTCGACCGAGACAGAAGGAGATGATGCCGATTGAAAAAATCATATAAGTTCGTAGCGTTGATGCTGTTAGTGTCGACGCTCATTTCTCTTGTTGCGGTAAATGTGTCTGCGGGCGTCGGCTCGAATGTCGTACAAAGAATGGACTGTACGATATATCACAAGGATGAAAGCGGAAATACCGTGGCGGCTCCAACGACGTTTACAATAAAACTTAATGAGCCGTCGTCGTTCACCACACTGTATCCATCGCCGAGCGTTGAAGGATATGCGCTCAAAAATGATGGAGACGCAAACGTCAGTTATTCAATGATGGAAAAGTATTATCCGTCATCCAACTATGTTGTTGTCGGCACGGCGACGTACACCGTCGTTTATGTCAGAACATATACGCACACCGTCTACTATATGTACGGAGTGAACACACGTCCTGCGGCGGAAACCGTTTCAAAAACAGCAAAGCCCTGTACGGCGTATTCGTTCACAAGTCCTTCTGTGTCGGGACACGGACCGAGCCAAACGACGGTTACGGGAACTATATTATCGACAAACACGTCAACGACCGTATACTATTATCCATATACCTACACGGTCTCGTATAACGCGATGGGCGGCACGGGCGCTCCCGCGTCGCAGACAAAAACATACGGCGTACCTCTCACATTGTCGTCGACTGTGCCGACAAAGAGCGGATACACGTTCAAGGGATGGGCAACAAGTCCCGGTTCGTCGAGTGTTGCATTCAACGCAGGCGGAACATATACGGGCAATTCAGATCTCAACCTGTACGCCGTGTGGACGCAAAACAGCGCAGGTACTCCGAGCACACCGACTACCCCGAGCGAGCCGAGTACGCCGAGCACACCGAGCTATCCAAATGCGACAACATATACCGTAACGTATCACGCTAACGGCGGCACGGGCGCTCCGTCGCCGCAGATAAAGAATGCGGGAGAAAAGATCATCATATCGTATGTCCAGCCGACACGCACGGGATACACGTTCAGCGGATGGGCGCTGACAAGCACGTCGACGTATCCGTCATATACGGCGGGCGGCACATACTCAAAGGACGCAGACCTTGATCTTTACGCGATATGGCTTGACGGCTCGTCGTCTGGAAGCACACCATCGGAGCCGAGGACGTGTACCGTCACGTACAACGCAAACGGCGGTACGGGTGCGCCGTCGCCGCAAAGCGTGACGTCGGAATCGAAACTCACGATTTCATCGACAATACCGCGTAAAAGCGGATATAACTTCAAAGGATGGGGAACACAGTCGTGGGCGACGAGCGCGGCGTACTCCGCGGGAGGAACTTACACGATAACGTCGGATATGGTACTGTATGCCGTCTGGGAGCGCGGCGGGACGTATTTCTACACCGTAACTTTTGATGCAAACGGTGGCAGTGGCGCGCCCGATCCCATTACGGCTGATTACGGCGAAACGATAACGATCCCCGACGTCGAGCCGTACAGATCGGGGTACAACTTTATCAACTGGGAAAATCAGAACGCATCAGAATACTATTACCCGGGCGCCTCAATGACCGTCACGGGAACAACGACATTAAGGGCGGTTTGGTATGAAGCGAGATGGGACGACGATCCGTTCGGAGATGAGCCGACAGAGCCGTTGACTTATACGGTATCGTATAACGCAAACGGCGGCTCGGGCGCTCCATCGTCGCAAACGAAAACGGAGGGCGTCGCGCTGACGCTTTCAAGCACAAGACCGACGCGGAGCGGATACACTTTCCTCGGTTGGTCGGAGTCGTCTTCCGCGACAAGCGCAACGTACTCGGCGGGCGGCACATATACAAAGGACGAAAGCACGACTCTGTATGCCGTGTGGAAGAAGAATACGACAACTACGACGACGTATACGGTTTCATACAACGCCAACGGAGGTACGGGCGCACCGTTAAGTCAGACGAAAACGAAAAACGTCGCTCTGATTCTTTCGTCGGTCATTCCTACACGGACGGGATATACCTTCCTCGGATGGGCGACTTCGAGCAGCGCGATGTCGGCGACATATCAGCCGGGCGGCAGCTATACTGCAAACGCAAGCGCAACACTTTATGCTGTTTGGCAGAAAATAACGTACAACTTCTATGTGTCAAACCTTGCGGCAACGCCGAATGAACTTTACCAAAACGAAAGCACGCATATATCGTTCACGCTCGGTTTGACTTCAAGCGAATCGAAAAGCGGTGTGCCCGTCGAGGTGATATTTGACGGGACGACTGTGTATTCGGCAAATCTTGATTTCTCCGCAAACGGAACAACGGCAATCGCTTTTGATCTTAACGTCGGCGGATCGGTGGGAGATAAACTCTTGACAGTCCGCATCAACCGGTCGGACAGGACAAACGAATCAAACTCCGCGGATAATACAGCGTCAGTTACCGTCAGCGTCAGAAAGTATATCGAAACATCGTCGACGGCGATATCGCTTTTGGGCAAATATATCGCGGGAACGGAAGTCATTTCGTCGTTCTTTGCCGAGAACGGCGCCGATTCAGATATTCTCCCGAGCGACAATATGAGTTTCGGGTTTGAGGTATATGAGATAAACGGAACGACCGAAACGCTCATCACAGTGCAAAAGAAAGACAATATCGTCGTTCCCGCAAGCGGATCGAATCTCGTCTATTTCAAATGGACGATACCCGAAGACGCCGCGGGAAAAACGTATATGGTAAAAGGCACAATGAACGTCGACGGGAAAGCCGATGAGGTCAATCCCGACAACAATTCTTCATTCATAACGATCCTTGTAAACGATAAGGAGAGTTCTCAAACGCCGGACACAAGATACGAGGAGATCGCACCGTCGTCGTACTTGCCGCGCGCGTCATTGCCCGAAACATCAACGGGACTTATGACGTGGAACGAATGGGAGTACAACGCATCTGCAAGTTCGCTCGTTTTGCGTCAGTATGGCGTAAGCGTATCAAGCGCACCGACTGTCGCACCCGACAGCGAATGCAAGTCTGCAACAAAATCGGGCGATGTATGGACGATGAAATCGGGATACGGGATCACGATATCGTGGAGTCCGACGCTTGACACTCCTTCGGGATATTCTGCGGCGAAAACCGATTCCGTGACGGGCGCACAGCTTGCATCTGCATATTTCCCCGAGTTCAACTATTCGGGTGTCGAGGGATACTACAGAACGCTTGAAAATGTCGGCGGGACGTTTGAGTTTATCGAAAACGCCGATGCAGTAAACGACACCCGCGTTCATTTCATTCCGATTTACGTTCAAAACGGCGATTACGTCGTGTCTTGCACGACATCGCAGATATGGACTCCCGCGGGAATGATAACCGTCACGCAGAACGCGAACACGGTGAGAATCGAAGGAACGATATACGATGACTGGTATCAAGGATAAGGAGGATCACTATGGATTTCTATATAAACTCAACACTTGCACAGAAATACGGCATTAAAGAAGCGATAGTCATCGACGTTATCGACGAGGAATTGTTTCGGATTGAAGAAAAGAACGCTCCGAGGATTTGCGGAAAATGCTTTTTACGTATGAGCGCGAAGATGCTTTCCGCAAAAGTTCCGATGCTGACCGTTTCAAGCGCGAATCGTGTTTTGAAGCATCTTGTTGACGCGGGCATCCTTGCAAGTGCCGAATTAAACGCCACGCCGTTTGACAGGACGCGCTCATACACATTTACCGATTACGGCGAATGCGTTATGGACGCGGCGTATGTGGGAAAGTAAGGAGCGAGCAAATGGCAGAGATAAGTAAACAAAAGATAAGGGTACTGAATAAGCTGTTCGGCGCGGGGATATCCGGTGAAAAGGACATTCTCGCGCTCGGACTTTCCGAAATCGCATCAATGCAGAGTATCTCAAAACCCGAAATATCCGTTATCTGCGAACTTCAAAACGCAATAAAGGCAAATCGGGTAATTTCGTTTTTAATGGAAAGTGAGGAAAAATAATGGACGAAATGATCAAAGTGCTCGTGGTCGAGCCAATGAAAGCACCGTATGAAAAAGAGATTAAACACGACTTGGAGACACTTCAAAAAGAGGTTGGCGGATATATCGAAGCGGTATATCCGTTTGAGGACGAAGTCGGCATCATTTGCAACGAGGAGGGGAAACTGATCGGACTCCATCCGAATCGCGCGCTTTACGACGATGACGGAAAAGTATATGACGTTGTTGCCGGCACTTTTCTTGTCGTCGGACTCGGCGGCGATGATTTCACAAGTCTTACCGACGAACAAATCGAAAAGTTTTTCGAAATGTATCGCTCGCCCGAAGTGTTCAAAAAAACACCCGACGGAGTCGAGGCGATAAAGGTGGAAACGGCGGCAAGTCTGCGCGGCAGAAGGGAAGAAAGATGACGGAACTTGATGTCAAAAATCAGTACGGCGTTATAACCGTCAATGAAAGAGATCGTGAAAACGATCCGAAATTCATTCGTTTCATCACGCCCGGATACAAAGACCTTTTCAAGATCGCAGACGGGGAGCAGATAATCATTTCATACGGCGACGGGCAGAAAGAAACGTCGGTATGTAATTATCTCGATCCATATCATTTTCGTATCGGAAACCGAGCGTATCATATATGCGAGTTTGCGGAGTTAATGGAGCGGATCGGCGCGACCGTTTCACCGGCGGGTGATACAGAGATCGCGCCGATAAAAAAGGACAATCACAGAGAAGAAAGATAAAGGAGCATCAATGCCGAAAAAATATGACCTTATCACCGAACTGTATAAACGAACGCTCGGTGAGATAACAAAAGACGCGGCGCGTTGGCAAAGATTTCTTGATTGCGCCGCGTTTCACTATAAGTATTCGTTTGGCGACAAGGCGCTTATCTATGCGCAGCGTCCGAACGCGACAGCCTGCGCCGAGTTTGAAATATGGAGGGAAAAACTCGGCAGATGGGTGAACAAAGGCGCAAAGGGAATCGCGTTGATCGAAGATGATCACTATACTCGGCTGAGATATGTGTTTGACATCGCCGACACACACGACAGATCGGGTACGCCTTTTGCGTTGTGGTCGGCAAGTCCCGAGTATGAGGGCGAAATACTGCTTGCTCTCGAAAACAGATACGGCGACATTTCGCGCGATAAAAACGACGTGAAAAACTCCGTAATGGCGGCGTGTATCAATGCGGCGGAAGATAACATTGGCGACTATTTCAATGATCTTTTGAGCAGTACAGACGGCAGTCGACTCGAAGAAATTGCCGATGATAAACTACGTTCATATTTCTTTGTTCTCGCAAGCGCGAGCGTCACGTACACGGTATTCAAGCGGCTCGGATATGATACGGCGGGATATATCGGAACGGAATCGTTTGATCTCATAAAAGAATTCAATACGCCGTCGACCGTTTCCGTTCTCGGATACGCCGTTTCGGATATTTCCGAAATGATACTGCGCGATATTGAAAAAACGGTACGCGCGTCAAAAAAACAAAATCGCACATTTGACGAAAACATCATTTCGGATTACAATAAAGGCGCAGAGAAAAACATTATCGAAAACGGAGGGCAAGAAAATGACTTACACAATGAAGAACGAAGTCAGGATACCGAATCTGACTTTGCCGAAGATGAAACCGATGACGTTCGGCAAATACGCGCAGATGCGGCTCGACTACCTGAAAGAACACCGCCGCGGGACATACGGAGTGATGCTCGGGACGGGGACGCTGACGAGCCACCTGAATCAGACGGAGATCTCGGCGCAGAAGATGCTGAAAACGCTGACGGAACAAATAGCGCAGAGCCGCGGGATAACGGAGGCGATGAAGCAGAGCGATCCGATGACGTGGGTGCGGGAGATGAACAACGCGAGAGCGTCGGCGGAAGAAACAGTCGTCAAGGAAATGATCTTCGCATAAATGAAGAACAAATAATCGCAAGCGAAAACGGCTTGCGATTTTTTGTTTCACAGGAGGTCATCGACGGACTGCTCCGCCTCGGCGGTGCGACAAAAAACAGCACCCGTCGCATTTATTCTTTCTATCTCAGAAACGGAAATGTTGACGAGCGGATCGCTTTCTTGAAAACCGAATACGAAAGCGACAGCATCGGTATTATCGTCGGCGGCAAAAAAGCGGCGGCGACGTGGGATGACAGAGGGATTTTCATAGCCGAAGGCGGGAGCGTTGCCGAAGCGGATGAAATCACGCTTCTTTCGTGGGAAGACGTCGACAAACGGATATGGGAACTTATCGAAGCAGGGCAGTACATTGCAAACTTTGAAACAAAAAAATCCGAGGAAATATGGGAAGATTACGTCGGCGATAAAGTGACGTATCTGTATTGGGACTACTTTGCGAACATTCCCGAGGAGTACAAATCGAAGCCGAGAAAATTCGTCGGCTTTCCCGATGAAAAGAAGTTTTTTATCGAACTTCTCAATGATAAGGACAAGCGCGGAGATCTTATACGCGAGATACGTGATAATATCAAACGACTGGACGATTATCCTCCGAGTCACAGGTACAATTTCGATCCGAAAGACGTGCTTACTCTTGCCGAAACGTTCATACGCGATCCGGTCGACGTTCAGCCGTCTGGCGATTACACGCTCCCGCCCGAACACTATGTCTCGCAGGACAAGATAGACAGTGAGCTTATCGGCTCGGATAAAAGTGTCAGCGAATCGAAGATCGAGACGTACAAGTTCTTTTCAAAAGAAACCGACAACGGAAAACGTGCAAAATTCGTTTCAAACGGGTACGGGATCGGCGGTAAAATGTCGTCGAGGGTCTGGGAAAATCACGATGGAAAGGGACTTGCGATCTCGGGCGGACTTCGCGATCAAAGCGGCTCGATACTTCTCACGTGGGAAAAGGTCGCAAGAAGGATCGCAACTCTCATCGGCAACGACAGATACCTGAACGATCAGGAAAAAGAGTCGCTCGGAATGACCGAGCCGGATGAGGAAATCGAGGAAACATCGACTTCATTTGACGATTACGATATTTCTCTCGGCACGGTCGTCAATATCGGCGCAACGGAATGTACTGTTTTATCGCTTGACGATGATAAGGTCGAACTTTGGGACGGGACGCTCATTTCTCTTGATTTTGACAAAGAGACGTTTTTAAGGCGCGTTTCCGAAAACCCGCTGAACGACCACCTGAAAAAGAAAATCGAAACAAAAGCGCTTACGGCATATAAAGTCGGAGATTTTTACGAGTTTTACGAAGAAGACGCAAAAGACGCGGCAAAGGCACTTGATTTCGTTCTCACAAGCCGGGATATAAACGGCGAAAGAGTGCCGATGTGCGGTTTTCCTTTTCATCAAAAAGACTTTTACGCTCAAAAACTCAAAGAAAAGGGATATGTTTTTGACGTGATCGACACGCCGAAAACATATACAAGCGACGAGCTTGAAAGATCGAAACAACTCATAGCCGACTTCATCGCTGCGGAGTACGAGGGAGAGATCGAATTTGACGATCTTTCGGAAGTTAATATCGCATATACGGAGACCGAGGACGACGGCATCCCGATCCAAGTGGACGTTGATCTTGTTGATTTCAGTATAAACAAGTATCTTGAAGACGTACTTGTCAGCAAGGAACAGTTCGGCTCGCTCAAAGAACTGAACGAC
This sequence comes from Clostridia bacterium, assembly GCA_017447775.1. GTDB lineage: Bacteria > Bacillota > Clostridia > Oscillospirales > CAG-272 > RGIG6816. The sequence goes on from JAFSMU010000003.1 coordinate 18,920, forward strand.
AGCGTGCTCGAATATCTCGATTTCGGCGAGCTTGTGTCCGTTTCGGATGAGGAAATGGACGTTTACCGGGATGCAAAAGCGATCCCGTCCCCCGAACTGCTCGACGATACGAGCGATAGGCGTTCATCGGGCGTTTCGGATTTTCATTCGGATATTCCCGTAAGCAAAAAGACAAACTATCGCATTCCCGACGGTTATGTTCCCGCAAGCGGAGCGAAAGAAAAGTACAAGCTCAACATCGAAGCGATCAAAACGCTGAAAAAGATAGAGAGCGAAAACCGTCTTGCAACGCCCGAAGAACAGGAGATACTCGCCAAGTATTCGGGTTGGGGAGGAGTACCCGACGCCTTCGACGATAAAGTCGGCAACGGGTGGGAAAATGAATACGTTGAACTCAAAGGACTTCTTTCCGATGATGAATACGCCGCCGCGCGCGAAAGCACGCTGACTGCGTTTTTCACGCCTCCCGAGGTGATACGCGCCGTGTATAAGTCGCTCGACGGTATGGGTTTCAAAAGAGGGAATATCATCGAGCCGTCCTGCGGCGTCGGCAACTTTATCGGTTTGCTCCCAGAAAGTATGCGCGATTCTAAGTTTTACGGAGTCGAGCTTGACAGCATTTCGGGCAGAATAGCGCGACAACTGTATCAAAAGGAAAACATCATTATCGACGGGTTTGAGAACATCTCGTATCCCGACAGTTTTTTCGACGTCGCCGTCGGCAACGTGCCGTTCGGGAACTTCGGAGTCATCGACAAGCGATACGATAAAGAAAAATTCCTCATTCACGACTATTTCTTTGCCAAAGCGATAGACAAGGTGCGCCCGGGCGGCGTTATCGTATTTATCACGTCAAGCGGAACGCTTGACAAAGAAAACCCGAAAGTGCGCAAATATATCGCACAAAGAGCCGATTTGCTCGGCGCGATCCGTCTGCCAGACAATGCTTTCAAAAGCGCTGGTACAAAGATCACGACGGATATCATCTTTCTTCAAAAACGCGACAGGATAATCGAGACGGAACCCGATTGGGTGCATCTCGACACCGACGAAAACGGGATCGCGATGAACAGCTATTTCGTTCAGAATCCCGATATGATAATGGGCGAAATGGTAATGCGCTCGGGGCCCTTCGGCGACGAGCCGACGTGCCGCGCTTACGATGATACGGATCTATCCGAAATGCTCGGCGACGCTGTATCGAATATCCACGCCGAAATTGAGGAGAGCGATGTTGACGAACTTTCCCCAGATGAAAAAGACGATACGATCCCCGCCGATCCGACGGTAAGGAATTTCTCGTTCACGGTTGCAAACGGCAAGGTCTATTACAGACAAAACAGTATTATGAAGCCTGTAGAAACTTCCGTGACGGGTGAAAACCGTATCAAAGGACTTATCGGACTCCGCGAGATCGTTCGTAAACTCATCGATGCGGAACTGCACGGCGCATCAGACCGTGACGTGCGCGCTCTGCAAGGAGAACTCAGCAGAAAATACAACAATTTCACAGAGAAATACGGGCTCATAAACTCACGCGGAAATGCTAACGTGTTCTGCGACGACAGCGCGTATTTCCTCCTCTGCTCGCTTGAAATTCTCGACGAGAACAACGAACTGAAAGCAAAGTCGGACATTTTCACAAAGCGGACGATAAACCCGCAGAGAGTCATAGACAAAGTCGACACGGCGAGCGAGGCGCTTGCCGTGTCCTTGTCCGAAAGAGCGTGCGTCGATATGGAATATATGATTTCTCTGACCGGAAAAAGCGAAGACGAGCTGTTCGGCGATCTTAAAGGCGTCATTTTTCTCAACCCATACTTCGGATATGGTAATCAGAACAGTCAGAAGTATTTAATGGCAGACGAGTATCTGTCGGGAAACGTCCGCGAGAAATTAGCTGTTGCAAGAAAGACGGCAGAACTCTATCCAAATGATTACAATATCAACGTCGAGGCACTCCAAAAGGTACAGTCCAAAGACCTTGAGCCAACGGAGATCGGCGTTCGTCTCGGCTCGACTTGGATACCTGAGGAAGATGTTCAAAGCTTTATGCACGAGCTTCTCGGAACGCCGTATTACAACAAAAGGTATATCACCGTAAAATACGTTCCGCAAACAGGACAATGGACGGTGACGGGGAAATCGAACGACTACGGAAACGTGAAGGCGACAAGCGTTTACGGCACGTCGAGGAAAAACGCCTACGAGATAATCGAGGATACACTCAATCTCAAAACGGTAAAGGTTTTCGATTATGACGTCGACTCAGACGGCAAACGCAAAGCAACGCTGAATAAAAAAGAAACCACCATCGCGCAAGGCAAGCAGGATCAGATAAAGCGCGCTTTTGAGGAATGGATATGGAAGGATATCGACAGGCGCGAGCGGCTTTGCAATTTGTATAACGAAAGATTCAATTCGACCCGACCGAGAGAATACGACGGCTCTCATCTCGTTTTTGACGGAATGACGCCGGAAATATCGTTGCGACCTCATCAGAAAAACGCCGTTGCTCGAATCATATACGGAGGGAACAGTTTGCTCGGTCACGTCGTCGGCGCGGGAAAGACGTTTACAATGGTCGCCGCCGCGCAGGAGATGAAACGCATAGGACTTTGCAGCAAATCGATGTTCGTTGTGCCCAATCACCTTATCGAACAGTGGGCGAGCGAGTATTTACAGCTATATCCGTCCGCGAATATCCTTGTTGCGACGAAAAAGGATTTTGAAACAAAAAACAGAAAAAAATTCTGTGCGCGTATCGCTACGGGCGATTACGACGCCGTCATCATCGGTCACTCGCAGTTTGAAAAAATACCCGTGTCTATCGAGCGTCAAGAGCGGATGATACAAAACGAGATCGACGAAATAATCCTCGGCATTGAAAAATACAAATTTGATCGCGGCGAAAGGATAACCGTAAAGCAGCTCGAGCAAAAGCGAAAGCAGCTCGAAAAGAAACTCGAAAAACTCAATTCCACCGAGCGAAAAGACGACGTCGTTACGTTTGAGGAGCTTGGCGTCGACAGATTGTTTGTCGACGAGGCGCACTACTACAAAAACCTCGCGGCGTTTACGAAGATGAACAACGTCGCGGGAATAGCGCAGGGTGAGGCACAGAAGTCGAGCGATATGTATATGAAGTGTCGGTATATGGACGAGATCACGGGCGGCAAGGGCGTCATATTCGCAACGGGAACGCCCGTATCCAACACTATGGTCGAGATGTATACGATGCAAAGATATCTGCAATATGACGAACTTGTCAAACGCGGGATCGCTGATTTCGACTCCTGGGCGTCGACATTCGGCGAGACCGTTACGGCGATAGAACTTGCACCGGACGGCAGCGGATACAGAGCGAAAACGCGCTTTTCAAAGTTTTTCAATCTCCCCGAACTCATTTCAATGTTCAAGCAAGTGGCGGACATACAAACAGCCGATATGCTGAACTTGCCAGTGCCGAAGGCAAATTACAATATTGTCAAAGTCGACGCGAGCGAGATACAAAAAGATCTCGTTCAGTCGTTCTCCGAGCGCGCGGAGCGCGTTCACAATCACATGGTCAATGCGAGCGAGGACAATATGCTCCTGATAACGAGCGACGGGCGCAAAGCCGCGCTCGATCAGCGCCTCATAAATCCGACTCTTTCAGATGATGAAAACAGCAAGGTCAACGCTTGTGTGAACAACATTTACGACATCTGGGAAAAGAATGCTGAAACGAAGGCGGCGCAGCTTGTTTTCTGCGATTTGTCAACGCCGAAAGGCGACGGAAAATTCAACGTGTATGACGATATTCGGGCAAAACTTATCGAAAGAGGAGTTCCCGCCGACGAAATAGCGTTTATACACACAGCAGATACCGACACAAAGAAAAAAGACCTTTTCGGGAAGGTCAGAAGCGGAAAAGTGCGAGTCCTTATCGGCTCGACGTTTAAGATGGGCGCGGGAACGAACGTGCAGGAGCGTCTTATCGCTCTACACGATCTCGACGTACCGTGGCGTCCTTCCGATCTCGAACAACGCAGCGGACGTATTGTATGACAGGGCAATTCCAATCCCGAAGTTTTCATATACAGGTATATCACACAAGGCACATTTGACGCTTATTCATACCAAACACTCGAAACAAAACAGAAATTCATCTCGCAGATATTCACATCGAAATCGCCCGTCAGAAGCGCGGAGGACATCGACGAAACGGCGCTTTCATACGCAGAGATCAAGGCGCTCGCGTCGGGCAA
>JAFSMU010000033.1 GCA_017447775.1 Clostridia bacterium
CCCGGGACACGCTGACTCTGTCAAGAACATGATCACGGGTGCCGCTCAGATGGACGGCGCTATCCTCGTTGTTGCAGCTTCCGACGGTCCTCTGCAGCAGACACGTGAGCACGTTCTGCTTGCTCACCAGGTAGGCGTTCCTGCAATGGTAGTTTACCTCAACAAATGCGACCTCGTAGACGACGAAGAGCTTCTTGAACTCGTTGAGATGGACGTTCGCGACCTTCTTAACCAGTACAATTTCCCCGGTGACGATGTACCGATAATCCGCGGCTCCGCAAGAGAAGCGCTTGAATCCACATCCACCGATATCAACGATCCGGTTTATGCTTCTATTCTTGAACTGATGAACGCAGTTGACGAGTATATTCCTACTCCTGAAAGAAAAGCTGACCTTCCGTTCCTTATGCCTGTCGAGGACGTATTCTCGATCTCCGGCCGTGGTACGGTCGCTACAGGTAGAGTTGAGCGCGGTACAGTTAAGGTAAGCGACGAAGTTGAGATCCTCGGCCTTACGGAAGAGAGAAGAAAATCCGTCGTTACAGGCGTTGAGATGTTCCACAAGCTTCTTGACCAGGCAGAGGCCGGCGATAACATCGGCGTACTTCTTCGTGGCGTTGCTAAGAACGAAATCGAGCGTGGACAGGTCGTTTGCAAACCCGGTTCCGTTCATCCTCACACGAAATTCGTAGGACAGGTTTACGTTCTTACGGAAAAAGAAGGCGGCCGTTCAAAGCCGTTCTTCTCCGGCTACCGCCCGCAGTTCTATTTCAGAACAACTGACGTTACCGGCGTTATCAACCTTCCCGAAGGCGTTGAAATGTGCCGCCCGGGCGACAACGTTGACATGACAGTCGAGCTTATCAGCCCGATCGCTATGGAAAAGAGCCTTACGTTCGCTATCCGTGAGGGTGGCAGAACAGTTGGTTCCGGCATCGTTGCACAGATCATCGAATAATTCCGATCTTTATTGTTCGGGGCGGCTTGCCGCCCCGAACAATAGCATTTTTATCAAGACAAAATAATATACATATCTTTGGGGAATGGTGAAATTCCATACCGGTGGTAAAGTCCACGAGCGAGAGCCGATCAGGTGAGATTCCTGAACCGACGGTAAAGTCCGGAAGGGAAAAGAATGAAAATTGCTCCCCGTTTGCGCGGGGATTTTTCTTTCCCCTTGAAAATTTTGAATTTTTGAGGTGAAAAATGAAGAATAATATAAAAAACATACGAAAAATTACTGTTACGGGCATAATGTCAGCGGTGGCGGCGGTGCTGATGTTTCTTGAATTTTCCGTGCCGATCGTGCCGTCGTTTCTGAAATTTGATTTTTCCGATTTGCCCGCCGTCATAACGTCGTTCTCGCTTGGGCCGCTTTGGGGCGTGCTTGTCGAACTGCTGAAAAACGTTATACACTTGCCGTTTACGCAGACAAGTGGAGTCGGGGAGCTGGCAAACTTTATCATCGGCGCGCTGCTCGTTTTCCCCGCGGGACTGATCTACAAGAAGAAAAGGACACGCGGCGGCGCCGTCATCGGCTCGCTTGCGGGCGCACTTTTCGCGGCGGCGGTAAGCGTTCCGGTAAATTACTTCATAACGTATCCTTTTTACACGAACTTTATGCCGATGGACGCGATAATCGGTATGTACCGCGCTATCGTTCCGGCGGCAGACACGCTTATAAAGGCGCTGCTCATCTTCAACGTGCCGTTTACGTTTGTGAAGGGGATTTTGTGCGTGCTTATAACATTTTTTGTCTACAAGCCGCTTTCCCGCGTGATAAAAGGAAAAAACAACGATTGAAAATAACATCCATAAATACAAATATATAAATGTTTCAATATGAAATGGGAGTTTTATGGCTGAATCTATAAAGAACTTTTTTGTCAACCTGTTCGGCAGTGCTTTTGGTGACAAAATAGCGGTTTTTCTATGCTCCATGCTGCCGATAATCGAGCTTCGAGGTTCGATCCCGCTTGGCGCGGCGTGCGGAATACCGTGGTATCTGAATTTTATTATAAGCATTGCGGGAAACCTTCTTCCCGTGCCGTTTATTTTGCTGCTTATAAAAAAGATACTCGAATGGATGAAAACGACGAAGGCGTTTTCGCGATTTGCGCTCTGGCTTGAAAAGAGGGCGGAAAAAAACAAGGGCAAGCTTGAAAAGGGCGTTTTTTTGGGGCTGATGCTGTTTGTCGCAATTCCGATACCGGGCACGGGCGCGTGGACGGGCGCGCTTTTGGCGGCGCTTTCGGGGACGAAGTTCAAAACGTCGATGCTTGCAATCGCTATCGGCGTTATTTTGGCGGGAATTATTATGACGCTTGCATCATACGGCGTTGTCGGATTCCTCAGTTTTCTTAAATAATTTTATCGCTCGGTATTTCCGGGCGATTTTTTTTGATTTTTTCATATTTTTCTATTGACAAAAGGCAAATACAGTATTATAATGTCTATGGTTAGCAGGTGCTAACCCTGTTTTCGACGCAAAAATTAGCTTATGCTAACTGACAATAAGAATAGCAAGGAAAGAATTATATGATGCCTTTGGTTTTTGCCCCTTCGGGCGAGGAAAATATTATAAAGAGGATAGGCGGCACGCCTGAGGTGAAAAAGCACCTTGAAGACCTCGGATTTGTCGTCGGCGGCGCCGTTACGATCGTGAATACAATGGGCGGCAACGTCATTGTCAACGTAAAAGAGTCGCGCATTGCCATCAGTCGCGAGATGGCGCAGAAAATAATGATATAATTTTTTGATTATATAACGTCAAGACAAGGAGGATTATTCATGAGCACACTGAGAGATGCGAAGATCGGCGATACCGTTAAGGTCGTCAGACTGAACGGCGAGGGCGCTGTGCGCCGTCGTATTATGGATATGGGTATCACGCGCGGGGTTGAGATATACGTCCGCAAGGTTGCCCCCCTCGGCGATCCTATCGAGGTAACTGTCCGCGGATACGAGCTTTCGCTTCGCAAGGCAGACGCTGAAATGATCGAGGTTGAATAATTGTTCCGGGGACGGCGTCCCCACAAATTCAGTAATGATGTTAGTTTTGACTAACGAAGAAAGAGAGGAAAAAATATGAGTTTGAGAATTGCCCTTGCGGGCAACCCGAACAGCGGCAAAACGACGCTTTTCAACGCGCTCACCGGCTCAAACCAGTTCGTCGGAAACTGGCCGGGCGTTACGGTTGAGAAAAAGGAAGGCAAGCTGAAAAAGCACGATGACGTTGTCATCGCCGACCTTCCGGGCATTTATTCGCTTTCTCCCTACACACTTGAAGAAGTTGTTGCGAGAAATTATCTTATCACAGAGCGCCCCGACGCGATACTCAATATCGTCGACGGCACAAACCTTGAACGCAACCTATACCTTACGACGCAGCTGACAGAGCTTGGCATCCCTGTTGTCATTGCGGTCAACATGATGGACGTCGTGAAAAAGAGCGGCGATGACATCAACATCGAGGAGCTTTCCCGCCAGCTCGGCTGCAAGGTGGTCGAGATATCCGCTCTCAAAGGCGACGGCGTTATGGAAGCTGCCGAGGAAGCCATCAAAGCGGCGGAAGGGGAGAAGACCGTTCCGCAACATTCGTTCTCAGGCCCCGTTGAGCACGCACTGGCTCACATCGAGGAGGCGGCCGTTCACGGTATGCCCGCGGAGCAGCAGAGATGGTACGCGCTTAAAATCTTTGAGCGCGACGACAAGGTGCTTGAACAACTGAATCTTGACGACGCGACGCTTTCTCACATCGAGGAAGACATAAAAGCGGCTGAAAAAGAGCTTGACGACATCTCCGAGAGTATCATAACAAACGAAAGATACATCTACATCGGCGGCGTTATCAAGGCTTGCTACAAGAAAAAGAGCAAGGAAAAGCTGACTGTTTCGGATAAGATCGACCGCGTTGTTACAAACAGATGGGCGGCGTTCCCGATATTCATTGCGATAATGTTCCTTGTTTACTACATATCCGTAACTACGATCGGCACGATCTTCACCGACTGGGCAAACGACGGTGTGTTCGGCGACGGCTGGCACCTCATCGGCATCGGCGACAAAGCGTATGACGACGCTATTACGGAATACGCAAAAGACAATCTTTGGAACGACGAGTTCGTTTCTCTTATCGACAAGGCGGTAGACGCCGACGTTCCGGGCGCATCCGATATCAAGGGCGCTATTAAGGACGAGGACTACGGCGCGTTTGACGAGGCGTGGGGATTCTATGCCGACGCTGTCATGGAGTCGCTTTCAGAGGAGGACGCGGCGCGTCTTGACGAAATGTATGAAGCGGCGCTCGGTGAGGAAGCCGAAGGCGTGCCCGATCCGTCGGAATACGGCGTATGGGTACCGGGCATACCCGTTCTGCTTGACAAGGCGCTTCTCAATGAAGAAGGCGAGCCGAGAATACCCGTTTGGCTTTACAGTCTTATCCAGGACGGCATCGTCGGCGGCGTCGGCGCTGTGCTTGGGTTCGTTCCGCAGATGATCGTATTGTTCATACTGCTTGCGTTCCTTGAAGCGTGCGGCTATATGGCGCGCGTGGCGTTCGTTATGGACAGAATTTTCCGCCGTTTCGGTCTTTCGGGCAAGTCGTTCATTCCTATGCTTATCGGCACAGGATGCGGCGTTCCGGGCGTTATGGCATCGCGTACTATCGAAAACGAGCGCGACCGCAGGATGACGATAATGACGACGACGTTCATCCCTTGCGGCGCAAAGCTCCCGATCATCGCGCTTATCGCAACGTCGCTGTTCCACGGCGCGTGGTGGGTAGCTCCGTCGGCATACTTTATCGGTATCGCGGCGATAGTCGTATCGGGCATTATGCTTAAAAAGACAAAGATGTTCGCCGGCGATCCCGCTCCGTTCGTTATGGAGCTTCCGGCATATCACTGGCCGACCTTTGGCAACATTATGCGTTCAATGTGGGAGCGTTGCTGGTCGTTCATCAAGAAAGCCGGCACGATAATTCTGCTTTCGTCTATCATAATCTGGGCTGGCTCGCGCTTCGGCTGGGTTGACGGAACGTTTATGTTCAACGCGGATATGGATATCGCAAACAGCATTCTCGGCAAAATCGGCATCGGACTTAAATGGATCTTCGCTCCTCTGGGCTTCGGTATCGGAGAAGAGGGCATCACGGCGACGATCGCAACCATTATGGGACTTGTTGCAAAAGAGGAAGTTGTCGGCGTATTCGGCGTGCTTGACTTTGTAGGACTCGGACAGCTTGCGGGCTATTCGTTCCTCGTATTCAACCTGCTTTGCGCTCCGTGCTTTGCTGCGATCGGCGCGATCAAACGCGAAATGAACAGCGCAAAATGGACTTGGTTCGCAATAGGCTATCAGTGCTTGCTCGCGTATGCCGCATCGCTTATGATCTATCAGATCGGCGCGATCTTCGATCCTGCGGTCAAGGTAAACGTATTCGGTCTTATCGCGGCACTGCTTGTGCTTGGCGGCATCATCTATATGCTCTTCATCAAGAAGTATAAAGATCCCACAAAGCTGACGGTTGACGTTAAAACAAGCAAAAAAGAAAAAGTAGAAAAATAATCAAAAGAGGTGACGTTTGATGCTTAATTGGATAGCGCAAAACGGCCTTACGATCGCGGTCATCGCGGTTGTGGCTGCCCTTGTCGCCATTGCGGTCGTTGTAATGGTGCGGGATAAGAAAAAAGGGAAGAATTCCTGCGGCTCTTGCGGGGGCGGCTGTGCCGGCTGCCCGATGAGCGGAAAATGTCATAGTAAGTAAAAATCAAAAAGCGCCGCGTTTGCGGCGCTTTTTTGCGTTTTATCAAAGCTTTGCCTTTATCATTTCGTTTATTTTCTCGCGCACGCGCATAAGCTCGGCGGCGCTGTGCGGGCAGTCGTCAAAAGTTATAGGCTTGCCGTAAGCTTCCTCGCACGCGCGAAGCGTTTCTTCTTTGCCCCAGAGCGACTCGCACAGCTTCATCGCGCGCATATCGGTAAGCCCCTGCGCGAACACGACGAGCCTTAGCGATTCCATCGCCGTGCCGTCCTTTGCGGGATAAACCGAAAACGCGTCGCCCGCCGGCACCCAGAACTCGCCCGAAAGCTCGCAAAACGGCTCGATCTCATCGGCTGAAAAGCGGTTGTTGAAGAAATTATAACCCCACTGCAAAAAGCCCTTGACGTCGTACTTGTACATCTGCATACCTATCGCGCGCGTGCGCCACGACGGCATCGATATAAGCCTGTTTGAAACGCCGACGCACTGCCCGCAGCAGTAATACGTCCAAAGTCCCGGCACACCGGCGTCAATAAACGGCTCGATGTGATCCGACGCGGGTATCGGCGTTTTTACAACGCCCATTTTGTAAAAATCAAAGTTTGAGAGCGCGTCCATGACCGTGTAACCGTCAAGGATATCGGCAACGGCGTCTTTTGCGCGGCGGTAGCTGTCGAGATGCTCCTCATTCGGCTCGTCGGATATGTGAAAATAGCACTTTTCATCCTCGCCGCGCGCCTTCATGTGAGAGATGAACGACGTCAAAAACGCGCGCAGAAAAGCCACGTATTCCTCGGAATGGGAATCGGTCTGCCAGCCGAATATCTTTTCTTCTTTGCCGTCGACCTCGGCGACGATCTTCGGCGCGTGCGCCACGCCCCATTGCGTATAAAGGTGGGATATTTCGTAGTATTTTATCCCCTCACCCCTTATAAGATCGAGGTATCTGTCAAGCATTTCATAAGAGAACGTATAGCTGTCGCCGTCTTTTTTGATCTTGACGAGCTGCGTCGTCGTCCGCTCGCCGCCGACGCCCGTATCGAGCGGGGGAGTGAACACGGGAACAAGAAGCATATTTATTCCGTTTCTGACAGCGGTTTTGACGTAATTTCGGATTATTTCAAAGTGCCTGTCGCTCCACACCGGCACGTCGTAGTAGTTTGCAAGGCAATCGCAGTAAAACCACTCGGTGTAGATAAGCTCCTGCTTTGGAAGCGACGCAGGTATCACGTCGACGCAAAACGTCGCGCTCTTTTCCTCGCCGTCCATATTCACAAAAGTTACCGTCACATAATGATCGCCGCGCGCCATTCCCTCGGGAACGGTAAGGTCTATCCATAAAGCGCGCAGTGTATCCGCAACAGCGCGGACTTTTCCAAGCGGCGCGTCGGATGATACGTACGTCATCGGCGCGAGTATGTCGGGGTAAAGCCCCGGCGTCGTTCTGAGATAATTGTCGTCGGTGCGCCCTTTGTACGCAGGGTACGAAACGGGGACGTTCTGCACCTTTTTCACGCTGCAAAGCGGCGCAAGCTCGCCCGAGAGCTTCACTGTGCAAAATTCGTGTGCGTAAACGTCGTCATCGGCGGTAAACGCCACCTGAAACGACACTCTCTCGCCCGGGAATGCTGAAACGCGGCTCGTTTCGGGGTAGGAGGTTATCGGCGCGTCGAGGAATATTTTTTCAAGGGAAGAAACTGTTTTTATCTTCATAATTATCTCCAAAATCGTCGTTTTGATAAGTATATCATATCACAGGACCGTTGTCAATCGTGCCGCGCCGCCGATTTTATGTAATTAGCGGCGTTTTTTTCAAAAAAACACTTGAAATATTGTATATTATATGATATACTAATTCAGTCATCAAGAGCGGCGGAGGGACTGGCCCTGTGAAGCCCGGCAACCTGTGTAATACAAGGTGCCAAACCCTGACGGATGAGAAAAAAATAATATCTCACCGTCGGAAATACCCGGCGGTTTTTCTTTGACAATAACAAAAAAGGGGAAAAGTAATGAAAAAATTTTTTGCAACCGAATCGGTAACGGAAGGACATCCCGATAAACTGTGCGACCGCATTTCCGACTCGATTCTCGACAGCATCATCGAAAAGGACCCCGCGGCGCGCGTCGCGTGCGAAACGTTTGCAACGACGGGCATGGTCTGCGTTATGGGCGAGATCACAACAAGCGCGTGGGTGGACATCGAGCACACCGTAAGAGCCGCTATACGCGACATCGGCTATGATCGCGCCGACTACGGCTTTGACGCAAATTCCTGCGCCGTGATAAGCTCCATTCACGAGCAGTCGCCCGATATCGCCATGGGCGTTGACAAGTGCTTCGAAGCCAAAAACGGCACGCAGACCGATAAGTACGACATCGGCGCGGGCGATCAGGGAATGGTATTCGGCTACGCCACAAACGAAACGAAAACGCTTATGCCTTTCGGGTACGTTACGGCGACGGAACTTTCAAAACGCCTGACTCACGTAAGAAAAGCGGGGATACTGAAATACCTCCGCCCCGACGGCAAAACGCAGGTCACCGTCGAGTACGACAACGGCGTTCCCGTAAGACTTGACAATATCGTCGTATCGACGCAGCACGACCCCGACGTTTCGCTTGAAACGATCCGCGAGGATATAATCCGCGAGGTAATAAAGCCGACGATCGACGCAAAATTCATCGACGAAAACACGAAGATCTACGTCAATCCCACGGGGCGCTTCGTTATCGGCGGGCCGGCGGGCGACACCGGACTTACCGGGCGCAAGATCATCGTCGATACATACGGCGGCTACGGTCATCACGGCGGCGGCGCGTTCTCAGGCAAGGACCCCACAAAAGTCGACCGCAGCGCAAGCTATGCGGCGCGCTACGTCGCAAAGAACGTCGTCGCGGCGGGACTTGCCGACCGCGCTGAAGTTCAGGTCGCATACGCTATCGGCGTTGCACAGCCGCTGTGCGTGAACGTCGACACATTCGGCACGGGCAAAATCTCCGACGAGCAGATATCGAAGATATGCCGCGAAACGGTCGACCTTCGCCCCGCGGCGATCATCGACTACTTTGATTTGAGAAAGCCGATATATTCGTCGCTTTCGGCATACGGTCACTTTGGCAGAGAAGAGCTTGGCGTCCGCTGGGAGATGACCGACATCGCCGACGTGCTTTCTAAAAAAGCAGGCATAAGATAAATGACAAAAAAACTCCTATCGTCATATTATTTAGCGAAAGGAGTTTTTTATGAACGTATTTTTGAACATTTTACTCACTTTTTCGGTAGTTTACGGGTTTTACATCCTTTTTTTGGCGCTTTTGTCGTACCTTTCGCAAAACGAACTCGGGCGGTACGGCTTTTACCCCGATCAAGACGGCAACTATACCATATCGTGTGACGCCGACACGCTGGAATACCTTATCAGGTGCGCGCTTATGGCGACGACGTTTGAGCGGTGCAAGATTTACGTGCGTGTTCGGGAAAACGACGATAAGGCTGATTTTATCGCCGAGAGGATGAGGCGCAGACACAAAAAAGTGATATTGCGGAGAGAGATAGATGGACGGTGAAAGCAAGGAAATGAACAGGCTTGACGGAACGGTCGAGCGCGTCATATATTCAAACGAAGCAAACGGGTATTCCGTCTGCGAGCTTTTGACGTCCGACGGCGACACTGTAACGCTTGTCGGCACGATGCCGTTCATATCCGAGGGCGAAACGATAAGCGCCTGCGGCGAATTTGTGACGCACCCGACTTTCGGGCGGCAGTTCAAGGTCGAAACGTACGAAAAACAGCTTCCCGCAACGGAGAACGCGATACTGAAATATCTTTCGTCGGGCGCTGTGCGCGGCATCGGTCCGATAACGGCAAAGAAGATAGTCGAGCGGTACGCGCTTGACACTTTCGACGTGCTCGAAAAGCACCCGGAGTGGCTTTCCGAAATTCCCGGCGTTTCGGCGCGAAAGGCGCGCGAGATAGGCGAGAGCTTTGCCGAGCAGTTCGGAATGCGGAACGTGATGATGTTCTGCCGCGACTTTTTCGGCCCGTCGCTGTCTGTCAAGATCTTCAAGGAGCTTGGCCCCGGGGCCGTGGACATAATAAAAGAAAACCCGTATATCCTGTGCGAGCGCGTGCCGGGCATCGGCTTTGACAAGGCGGACAGCGTGGCGCGCAGCGTCGGCGTCGGCAAAAATTCCGAAAACAGGATAGCCGCGGGCATAAAGTACGTTCTGACGTACAACGCAAGCGAAAACGGCCACGTTTTCATCCCGCTTGAAAAGCTTGTGCCGACGGCAAACACGCTGCTCGGCTGCGGCGAGGACAGGATATTGTCGGTGCTGAAAAGCCGTGTCGAAACGGGCTTTTTCGTGCTCGAAAACGCGGATCGTCATCTGCGCGTTTACACCTCGGAGCTATACACCGAGGAAAAATACATTGCGGACAAGCTGACGGAGCTTGAAAGCGTTTCTCATCCCGTCGGAATAGCCGACCTTGACGCGCTTATCGAGAAAACCGAGATCGAAAACGGCATCGTTTACGAAACGCTCCAGCGCCGCGCCATTGAGGGCGCCGTCACAAATTCCGTATTTCTTTTGACGGGCGGCCCCGGTACGGGCAAGACGACGGTCGTGCGCGCCATCATACGCATACTTGAAACGATGGGGCTTGATCTTGCGCTCTGCGCTCCGACAGGGCGCGCCGCAAAGCGAATGTCGCAGGCGGCGGGCAGGGAAGCAAAGACTATACACCGTATGCTTGAAATGAACTACGGCGAGGACGGGGAGCTTACGTTCTCGCGCAACGAAAAAAATCCGCTCGACGCCGACGTCATCATAATGGACGAGGCCTCGATGGTCGATATCGACGTCATGTTCGCGCTCCTTCGCGCAATAAGGACGACGTCGCGCTTTATCCTTATCGGCGACGCAAACCAGCTCCCGCCCGTCGGAGCCGGGTATGTTTTCCGCGATATGCTTGATTCAGACAGATTTACGACAGTCGAGCTTTCAAAAATATTCCGTCAGGCAGAGGAAAGCTATATCGTCGTCAACGCGCACTCGATAAACCGCGGCGAGTATATGGAGCTTTCCCACCGCGACAGCGACTTCTTCTTTCTGCGCCGCCAAAGCGACGCCGAAACGGTGCAGACGATAGTCGATCTGTGCGCGTCAAGGCTGCCCGCAAGGTACGGAATAAGCGTTTACGACGGCATTCAGGTCATCACTCCGTCGCGCAAGGGCGAGGCGGGAACGGAGGCGCTGAACTACCGCCTTCAAGCCGCGATAAACCCGCCGTCACCGAAAAAGCGCGAGAAGAGATTTCCCGGCGGCACTATCCGCGAGGGCGACAAGGTGATGCAGATAAAGAACAACTACGACATCGCCTGGCGCCGCGAAAACGAGGAGGGAAGCGGGATTTTCAACGGCGACATCGGGTACGTTCTGCGTATTGAAAACGACGAGGAGTGCGTTGAGATAGATTTTGACGGCAAGATCGCCGAGTACGATTTTTCAATGCTTGACGAGCTTGAACTCGCCTATGCGATAACCGTTCACAAATCGCAGGGCAGCGAATATAACACCGTCATAATCCCGCTTTACAGATACTCGCCGAAACTGCTTACGCGCAATCTGCTTTACACCGCCGTCACCCGCGCGCAGACGATGATGATACTTGTGGGCGACGAGGAGATATCGAGAATGATGATAGACAACGACAGAAAGACAAAGCGCTACACGGGACTGCGCGAAAAGCTTGAAGATTATGAAGGTACTTGACGCTGTTATCGGAATGATATTCCCGCGCACGTGCGCCGTTTGCGGCGAGCGGGCGGATGCTGAGTCGGGGTATGCTCTGTGCGGCGCGTGCCGTAACACGTTTGAACTTGAAAAGATCAGCCGATGCGCCGAGTGCGGCAAGCCGAGCAAAGACTGCCGCTGCCGCCCGAGCGTGTACTACCGCAAAAACACGGAATATATCCACTTGATCGAGTATAAAAGCGAGTTTTCAAAGCGGCTTATTTTCTCGCTCAAACGGCGCGGACTCCGACCGACGGTCGATTTTCTCGCGGGAGAGCTTGCAAAAGCCGTCGCCCAAAGGGAAGACATATCATACGTCGCTTTTGCGCCGCGATCAAAAAGCTCG
Source organism: Clostridia bacterium (assembly GCA_017447775.1). Taxonomy (GTDB): domain Bacteria; phylum Bacillota; class Clostridia; order Oscillospirales; family CAG-272; genus RGIG6816. Next base: position 11,911 of record JAFSMU010000033.1, read on the forward strand.
GTCGGCGAGTACGGCTTCGATCAGTCAAAACTGCTTGCGCGTGCGCTTGCAAAGAAACTTTACGCGCGGTTCGTTCCGCTCATTTCGCATACAAAGCGAAGCGTTGAACAGAAAACTCTGGGGCTGTCCGGCAGAGTCGATAACGCCGCCGACAGCTACTCTCTTTCAAAAAACAAGGCGGTGCAGGGGACGCTTATCATCGTCGATGACGTTATCACAAGCGGCGCGACGGCGAAAACGCTTTGCGAACTCGGTGAATTTGCGGGCGCGGAAAGGATAATCGTTCTTACGGTGGCAAAAACCGCAGCGCACAAAAATTTTTGACTGATATGTTGACAAAGATATATTTTTGTGTTATGATATATAAGTAAAATAATATACGCATCTGCGTTATGGGGAGATAAGATATGAACGCATCCGAAGAAAAGAAGAAACTCACACCCGCACAGAAAAAGGAAATTTGGGAAAATGTAAGAATGGGTATCATTCTTCTGTGCATGAGCGCACCGTTCATTTTCCTTATCATAATGTGCATCAGTTATTTTGTAAGATAACGGAAAAACGGCGCTTGTCGCCGTTTTTTTGCTTTTTGGAGGTTTTTATGAAGAAAATCAGGCTTATTTGCGCCATTCTCGCGGCTGTTTTTCTGTTCGGAACGCTGACTTTCGTCGGCGCCGCGGGCACGCAGGAAGAGGCTGTATCGTATATTGAGCCCAGCGGCAAGGCGATCTTTTTCCCCGCGGGCGTCGACCTTACGCACCTTAAAGTCAACATTGACGCCGACTCGTACTCGATCGGCGACGGCGAGGACGTGCCTTTTTCAAGCGGCGACTTTATCGACGTAACGCCGGGCAAATCGCTTGACACGTACAAAAACGACTGCTATAAGGTCAAATTCAAAAAGGGCGCGAAAACAACGGAATATACCTTTATGACGCTTTCCGCGATCCCGACGGTGTTTATCGAAACGTCGGCGGGGATAAACTATATCAACTCAAACAAAGAATACCGCGATAAAAACGCGACAATCCTTATTTGCGACGGTAGCGGGGAGGTTGTTTACAGCGACGAAAAAGAGGAAAAAACGTCCGAGATCAAGGGGCGCGGCAACGCCACGTGGGGCTATGCCAAAAAGCCGTACCAGATAAAGCTCGGCAAAAAGACGGACCTTTTCGGTATGGGAAAGGCAAAATCGTGGATTTTGCTCGCAAACTACATTGACGAATCGAATCTGAGAAACGCCGTGTCATACGAGGTCGCCGAGGCGATGGGTTTGCCGTTTACGCCGAAGTCGGTGTTCGTCAACCTTTACATTGACGATGAATTTTACGGGCTGTATCAGCTTATCGAAAAGACGCAGATAGGCGACAACAGAATTGAGATCTTCGACCTTGAAGAAGAGACAGACAAGATAAACGCGGGAGTTGACTACGACGAGCTTGACATTATGACAACGCACGCTTATGGCAACCCAAACCTCAGATTTGCAACTTACGTCGACGGGATAAAAGACCCCGAGGACATCACGGGCGGATATCTTGTGGAGCTTGATAACCTCTACTACTACCGCGAAAAATGCTATTTCCAGACGGCGCACGGCAATACCTACGTCGTAAAATCGCCCGAAAACGCCAGCCGCGCGCAGATGGAGTACATCTCAAACCTCATCTCTGAGGCGGAGGACGCGATATACAGCCCGAGCGGGTACAATTTCAAAGGCAAGCACTACTCGGAGTATTTCGACGTCGAATCGCTTGTGCAGCTTTATATGGCGTTTGAAATGACGAAAAACTGGGACAGCTACGTCGGCAGTACGTTCTTCTATAAGGACAAAGACGACGGCGATAGCGTATCGAAGATATACTCCGGCCCCGTCTGGGATTTTGACAACACATACGGAAATCAGGCGCAGGGGGACTTTCACACGGACAAAACGGGGCTTTGGGCAGGCGAACAAAAACGCGGCGACAAGTACCACTTCGGTATGCACCTGATCGCTCACACGGAGCTTTGGGATAAGCTTTCGTATTACTGCAGAATTGCCGCCGAGCGCACGTATGAAATGCTTGCCGAGGGCGGATTTATCGACAAGACGGTCGAGAAGATATATAACAGCGTTGCCGCTGATAAACAGCGCTGGAAGTCGGTGCGCCCGGGGACTTTTTCATACCTTGGCGACACGACGGACACCGTGCTTGGCTTCCTTACCGACTTTATGAAAGAGCGCGCGGACGGGCTTTACAGGTATTTTGTCGGCGGCGAGCCGCCGAAGGTCAGCGACTTTACGACGACGTCAACAACGGAGGTAACAGAGCCGCAGATAGAACCGACGGAGCCGACGGGAACGGCGATGCCGACAGAACCGACGACGCCGTCAAGCGAGCCTGCGCCGACGGAAACGACAGCTCCCGCAAAAACGGGCGGGTGCGGCGCCGGGATATCGGCAGTCACCGTACTGCCCGCGGCGGCGATAATATTTGCCGTCAGAAAGAAAAAAAGCGAGGATGACAATGGATAATCACGATAGATACGTTTCGCCTTTTTCAACGCGCTACGCGTCGGACGAAATGCAGCATATCTTTTCAGATAATTTCAAATTCAGCACGTGGCGAAGACTCTGGGTGGCGCTTGCAAAAGCCGAGCGCGCGCTGGGACTTTCGATAACGGATGAGCAGATAGCGGAGCTTGAAGCTCACGTTGATGACATAAACTACGACGTCGCGGAGATGCGCGAGAGAGAAGTGCGCCACGACGTTATGAGCCACGTTTACGCTTACGGCGTTCAGTGTCCCGGTGCGGCGGGGATAATCCACCTCGGCGCAACGTCGTGCTACGTCGGCGACAATACGGACGTTGTGATTTTGCGCGAAGCGTCGCGCATAGTGCTGAAAAAAACGGCGGCGGTGCTGAAAAATCTCGCATCATTTGCAAAAAAATATAAAGATATGCCGTGCCTTGCGTACACGCATCTCCAGCCCGCACAGCTGACGACGGTCGGCAAGCGCGCGACGCTTTGGATGAACGAGCTTATAATGGACGTTGAAAACCTCGAGTTCCAGCTCTCGCACCTGTCTTTGCTCGGTCAGAAGGGCACGACGGGAACGCAGGCGAGCTTTATGGAGCTTTTCGACGGCGACGGCGAAAAGGTCGTGCGTCTTGAAAAAATGATAGCCGAAGAAATGGGATTCGATAGGTGCGTGCCTGTTTCGGGGCAGACGTACTCGCGCAAGGTCGACGCGTATTTCCTTTCGGCTTTATCGGGAATAGCGCAAAGCGCGTCGAAATTCGCAAACGATATGCGCCTGCTTCAATCGTTTGAAGAAATGGAAGAGCCGTTTGAAAAAAGTCAGATCGGCTCGTCGGCGATGCCGTACAAGCGCAACCCCATGCGCTGCGAGCGTATCTGCGCGCTTGCGCGCTACGTAATGACGGACGCGCAAAACCCGGCGCTCACCGCATCTGTTCAGTGGTTTGAGCGCACCCTTGACGACAGCGCAAATCGCCGCATCGCCGTTGCCGAGGCGTTCCTCGGCGTCGACGCGATACTGAATATATATATCAACGTAACGTCGGGACTTGTTGTTAACGACAAGGTCATAGAGCGGCGCGTTATGGAAAAACTGCCGTTTATGGCGACGGAAAACATTATGATGGAAGCCGTGCGCTGCGGCGGCAACAGGCAGACGCTTCACGAGGCGCTTCGCGTTCATTCTCAGGCGGCGGCGACGCGCGTCAAAAAGGAAGGCGGGGAAAACGACCTTATATCGCGCATTGCAAACGATCCGCAGTTCTCTTTGAGCGAGGATGAAATACGGCGCGAGCTTGAACCGAAAAAATATATCGGCAGGTGCGTTTCTCAGGTCGATGAATTCATAGCCGATATCGCCGCGCCTATAATTGAAAAGTACGGAAAAGAAGATATATCATACGAGCTGAAAGTCTGATTTTGAGGTAAAAATGAACTACAAAACCGATATCGAGATAGCGCAGGCGTGCAAAATGCGTGAAATATACGACGTGGCAAGGTCGGCAGGCATCGATGATGAATTTATCGAGCCTTACGGAAAATACAAGGCGAAGATCGACTTGTCGTTTGTCGGCAAAAACGCCGCTCGGCGCGCAAAACTCGTGCTTGTGACGGCGATAACTCCGACGCCCGCGGGCGAGGGCAAGACAACGACGACGATCGGCCTTGCCGACGGACTTCGCAAAATAGGGAAGAGGTCTGTTGTTGCTCTCCGCGAGCCCTCCCTTGGCCCCGTGTTCGGAATAAAGGGCGGCGCCGCCGGCGGCGGGTATGCCCAAGTCGTTCCGATGGAGGACATAAATCTGCATTTCACGGGCGATTTTCACGCGATAGGCGCGGCGATCAACCTGCTTGCCGCGATGATAGACAACCACATCCACCAGGGCAACGCCCTCGGGATCGATCCGCGCAAAATAACGTGGCGGCGCGCGCTCGATATGAACGACAGACAGCTCCGCTCGATCGTCGACGGGCTTGGCGGCAAAGCAAACGGAACGCCGCGCGAGGACGGATTTGACATCACTGTCGCAAGCGAAATTATGGCGGTGTTCTGCCTTTGCGAGTCGATATCCGACTTGAAGGAGCGCCTCTCTCGCATCGTCGTCGGCTACACTTATGACGATAAACCGGTTACGGCGGGGCAGATCGGCGCTGTCGGCGCGATGGCGGCGCTGCTTAAAGACGCGATAAAACCGAACCTTGTGCAAACGCTTGAAGGCACGCCCGCGCTCGTTCACGGCGGGCCGTTTGCCAATATAGCACACGGGTGCAACTCGGTCATCGCTACGAAAACGGCGCTCGCCCTCGGCGAATACGCCGTGACGGAGGCGGGATTCGGCGCCGATCTCGGAGCCGAAAAATTCCTCGACATCAAGTGCCGCAAATCGGGACTTGAGCCTGACGCCGTTGTCGTCGTTGCGACGGTGCGCGCGCTGAAAATGCATGGCGGCGCAAAGAAAACCGAGCTTGAAAAAGAGGATATCGCGGCGCTTGACGCGGGACTACCGAATCTTTTGCGCCACGTGTCGAATATCAAAGACGTGTTCGGACTTCCGTGCGTCGTGGCTGTAAACCGCTTCCCGACGGATAGTGACGGGGAGATCGATTTCATAATCGAAAAGTGCTGCGAACTCGGCGTTGACGCGGTTTTATCTACCGTGTGGGCTGACGGCGGCGACGGCGGGGCAGAGCTTGCGCGGCGCGTTGTAAAGCTATGCGAGACGCCGCGTAATTTCCGTTTTGCATACGACGAAAAGGCACCGATAGCTGAAAAAATCGAAACGATAGTGAAAAAAATCTACGGCGGGGAGGGCGTTTCGTTCTCCGCCGCGGCGAAAAAGGATATTGATAAACTGACATCCCTCGGCTTCGGGGAGCTTCCCGTTTGCATGGCAAAGACGCAGTACAGCTTTTCCGACGACGCCACAAAGCTCGGCGCGCCGAGCGGCTTTACCGTAAACGTCCGCTCTGTCAAAGTGTCGGCGGGAGCGGGATTTATCGTAGCACTCACGGGCGACATCATGACGATGCCGGGACTTCCCAAAGTGCCTGCGGCGCAAAACATCGACGTTGACGACAGCGGCAAAATTTCAGGCCTGTTTTGATGAGGTGACATTATGACGTATAAAGCTCAGATACTTGACGGCGTGGCGATCGGCCGCGCGCTGACAAGGATAACTCACGAGATAATCGAGCGCAACGGCGGCGTTGAGGATATTTGCATCCTCGGGATCAAAAGCCGCGGCATCCCGCTTGCACAAAGACTATGCGACAACATAAAATCTTTTGAGGGCAAAGAGGTGCCGCTCGGCAGTCTTGACATCACCCTCCACCGCGACGACATCCCCGCGGAAAAGAAAAAAATACTCGCCGGCAACTGCCACTTCCCGTGCGACATCACCGACAAAACGGTGATACTTGTCGACGACGTGCTTTACACCGGGCGCACGGTGCGCGCGGCGATAGAGTCCGTATTTGAATTTGCGCGCCCGAAAGCGATACAGCTTGCCGTGCTTGTCGACCGCGGGCACAGGGAACTGCCCATCCGCCCGGATTTTGTCGGAAAGAACGTGCCGACGTCAAAGGGCGAGGTCATCAAAGTCTGCCTTGAAGACTTTGACGGGGAGGACGGCGTTTACATCTGCGATATTAACTGAAACAAAAAAACCACCCGCATGGCGAGTGGTTTTTTGATTGCCTTTTTATCTGATGTTTTTGTACATCGGGCCGTATGCCGCGCAAGCGCGGTAATCCTGACCTTCCTTGTCCATGCCGAATGCGTTCCAAGCGGCAGGGCGGAATATCTTTTCAAGCGGTACGTTGTGCATACTTACGGGGATGCGGAGCATCGAGCAGAGCGTGATAAGATCGGCGCCGATATGGCCGTATGAGATCGCGCCGTGGTTTGCGCCCCAGTTGTTCATAACGTCGTAAGCCGTCTTGAACGGGCTGCCTTCCTTGCCGTCCGTGCGCGGAGCAAACCAAGTGCAGGGCCACGTCGGGTTCGTGCGCTCCATAAGAGCATCTGATACGTCGTCGGGAAGATGAACTGTCCAGCCCTCTGCGATCTGGAGCATCGGCCCAAGACCTTTTACAAGGTTAAGACGGATCATCGTAACGGGCATTTCGGCTCTCGTTGTGTAATGAGACGAGAAGCCGCCGCCGCGGAAGTTGTCAAAGCCCGCTTCGCACCAAACGGTAGCGTCGGTCATCTTCTTGATATCCTCGTCGGTAACGTCCCACCACTGTTTCATTACGTGGTTGCCGTTCTCGTCCGTGCATTCGCCGCAAGCGTCAAGGCACGCGGCGCCGGAGTTGAGCAGGTGGATGATACCGCCGGCTTCTTTTGCGTGGCCGGTGAGCTTATAGCCGGTAACTCTCTTTGTTGCTTCGGGCGACCAGTACGTTCTTACGTCGGCGAATATCTGAGCGCGGCCTGTAAGCAGGCGCATAAAGAGCATTCCGAGGCCGTTGAGCGTGTCGTTTTCCGTTGCGAGAACGATAGGCTCTTTCTTGCCTGTGAAGTCGAAAGAGGAGTTGAGCACAGCCTCGGGATAGTCGCAGTTCGGCCAGTGGTCAGTCCACTGACGCTGTCCCTGGAAGCCAGCGCAGATCGCGTTGTGGCCGGCCTTTTCTTCCTCGAACTTGTCGGGAAGATTCTTGTTTCCGAGGATGAGGTCCTTTATGATGCAGTACATCTTTATCGTGAATTCCCACTGCTCGTCTTTCTGCTCGCGGGTAAATCTTACGAAATCGGGGTTGTCGTCGCGGCCTTCCTTGCAGTGTTCTTTCGTCCATGCAAGAGCTTTTTCAAACGCCTCTTTATCGTAGATGCCTTCTTCCATGCGGCGAAGGATCTCGACCTCGTCGACAGACTCAACGCGCAGACCGAGGTATTCCTCCATGAACGCCTGATCTATTATCGAGCCGCCGATGCCCATGCACATCGAGCCGATCTGAAGATACGATTTACCTCTCATCTGAGCGACTGCGAGAGCGGCACGTCCGAAGCGGAGGAGCTTTTCAGCTACGTCGTCGGGTATTTTGTCAACATCGCCGACGTCCTGAACTTCGTGGCCGTAAATGCCGAATGCGGGAAGGCCCTTCTGAGCGTGAGTTGCAAGAACGGATGCAAGATAAACTGCGCCCGGGCGCTCCGTGCCGTTAAAGCCCCATACGCCTTTGATCGTCATCGGGTCCATATCCATCGTTTCGCTGCCGTAGCACCAGCAGGGAGTTACGGAAAGGGTAACGTCAACGCCCTCTCTCTTGAACTTCTCGGCGCAAGCTGCCGACTCGGGAACTCTGCCTATCGTCGTGTCCGCGATAACTACCTGAACGGGCGTGCCGTCGGAGTAACGCAGGTTTTCCTCAAAGAGCTTCTTTGCCGCTTTTGCAAGCGCCATTGTCTGATCTTCAAGACCTTCGCGCAGCTTCATCGGGCCGCGTCTGCCGTCGATTGTCGGGCGAATGCCTATTTTGGGATATGCCATTTTAATACCTCCGAAAAATACATTTGTGGCAATGCCACATATTTCATATAAAGTATATCATAACATTATTATAAAATCAACAAAAATTTTCAGTTTTTTGCCGCGGAAAAAATAAAGATAAAAATTTGCCAAATAACTATTGACATTTTCCGAAAAAAGAGTATAATAAAAAAGCACCGTTTGATTGGGGTGCGTTTTGCGGGAGTGGCGGAACTGGTAGACGCGCACGTTTGAGGGGCGTGTGGTTACACCGTACGAGTTCAAGTCTCGTTTCCCGCACCATGAAAAAACGCCTTTTGTCGACAGACAAAAGGCGTTTTTTTGAATAATTCAAATGAATAATAAATGCAGAAGAAAAGATAACACGGGAAATTTTTTATATTCCATCAGCAAAAATCATTACAAGGAGGGAAGTATGAATTCGGATATGTGCGTGATGTGCGACGACGGGATAATTAACATCCGCGTCGGTGCGATTATAATGAAAGACGGCAAGGTGCTTATGGTTGAAAATTCAAACCATGATTACTATTATTCTGTCGGTGGGCGGATCAAGTTCGGCGAGAGGGCAGAGGACGCCGTTGTACGCGAGGTCTTTGAAGAAACGGGCGCAAGACTTGACGTGGACAGGCTTCTTTACGTCGCCGAAAACTATTTTATCGGCGATTTTCCCGCAAAAGCGGGAAGGATTGTTTACGAAGTATCGTTTTATTATCTTATGAAATCGCCGCGCGATTTTGAGCCGGTGTGCCAAAGCGTTACCGAGGACGGATACAGCGAGTTCTTGCGCTGGGTCGATCTTGACACTGACAAAACGATATACCCCGCTTTCTTCAAAACGGAGCTTTTGTCAATCACCGATGGGGTAAAGTTTTTCTCGATCGACGAAAGGCAAAAAAACGATCAAAAATAAAACGTCTATTTTTTGATTACATCTTGACAAAACCACCGATATGCGGTAAAATATGTTTTGCGGTTTATGCAAAAGCACCGCCTCGGAGTATCGTTTCTCTCCGTGTAAAAATCAAAAGAAACTCATATTTGCGGGTGTGGCGGAACTGGTAGACGCGCAAGATTCAGGTTCTTGTATCAGCAGTGATGTGTGGGTTCAAGTCCCTTCACCCGCACCACGATAAGTGGACGCTTTATGCGTCCACTTTTTTGCATAATCGGCGGAAAACGGCGTATAATCGGGCTTTTTCGGGCGTTTTTATGCAAAAGCGGAGCAAAAATGCAGACACACGGCGTCCATTTATTTTTCGTCCTTTGCGCAAAGAAAAGAGTAATCGTTGGATTATGGGTGCAAAAATGGCAACTTTACTACGGGTGTGGCGGAACTGGTAGGTCTCGCCTGCGGGCTCGGTCACCGCTCGGCTCTGACAGCCATTCAGGCTGTCATTCACTACCTCGCGGCCGCTCCGCTACGCGCAAGATTCAGGTTCTTGTATCAGCAGTGATGTGTGGGTTCAAGTCCCTTCACCCGCACCAAACGGTTACTTTTCAGTAGCCGTTTTTTCATATCGCCGAAAAAAACAGCTCCCGCTCGGGAGCTGTTTATATTATGAATCAAAGAAGTTTTGTCCGCCGCTTGTTACAAGCCGGTCTGTCTTCGGGTATTCAAAAATCATCGGATCGTCCGCGTTTTTTTCAAGATAATCGACAAATTCAGCCGCGTACCATTTCGCCATGCCGAGATTGTGCATAAGATAATGCCCGCAGTTGACGGGCGTCGCTCCCGGCACTTCCGTAGCGTCATCGACCGCCTTGAACGAATCGAGCATCAGCTTGTATATCTCCTTTGGCGCGCGACTGCCCTTGAGTATGAGATAAAACCCCGTAAGGCACCCCATCGGCCCCCAGTAAATGACATCGTCCTTCCACTCGGGATCGTTTCTCAGGTGCGTCGCTATAACGTGTTCCAGCGTGTGCATCGCGCCGACGTCGATGACAGGCTCCCTGTTCGGTCTTTTCAGCCTTATGTCGTACGTTGTGACCTTTTCTGTCCCGACGGTATCGATGCGGCTGACGAATATCCCCGGTATTATCGCAGTATGGTCTACTGCAAAACTTTGAATAAGCTCCATTTTGTTTCTCCTTTGTGTTTTCTCAACTATATTTTATGCTTTTTTGGAAAAATGTCAAGATTTTTCGGGCATTTCGCACTCATGGCGACGCATAGCGACAATTTGCGCCGCACAGTCATTTTTTTACTTGACTTTTTTTGATATATGTATTATCATAAAAACAGAATATAATGAATATTTATCTGCGTTTTACCACGCGAAAGGAGCAAACATGGAAAAACTTGCATTACTCGGCGGACCGCAGACGATAACGGAAGCGCCTCCCGCATCGCTTTTCAAATGGCCTATCATCACGGAAGAGGACGAAGCCGCGGCGCTTGAAGTCGTGAAAAACAACAAGTTTTCCGGCAGGGACATAACTGAAAAATTCCAGGATGAATTTGCCGCGTGGGAAGGCAGCAAATACGCCATCGCATACTGCAACGGCACAATGGCTCTGACAAGCGCGATGTTTGCCATCGGTCTTGGGGCGGGGGACGAGATAATCTGCCCGACAAAGACGTATTGGGGGAGTGTGTCGCAGGCGATAAACTTCGGCGCGTCGGCTGTTTTCTGCAATATAACGGATATGCTCAGCCTTGACCCCGACGATCTTGAAAGATGCATAACGCCGAGAACAAAGGCGATAATGGTCGTTCATTATTTTGCGTACCCGTGCGATATGGACAGGATCATGGAGATAGCGCGCCGCCACAATCTTTACGTCATCGAGGACGTTTCGCACGCACAGGGCGGAATGTACAAAGGCAGACGGCTCGGCACGATAGGCGATATCGGCGCCATGTCGATGATGAGCGGCAAGTCTTTTGCCGCGGGCGAGCTTGGTATGCTTGTGACTGACAACCGTAAATTCTATGAACGCGCCATGGCTTTCGGCCATTACGAGCGCAACAACGACAAATACATAAAAGAGAGCGAAGAACTCAAACCGTACTTCCACATAGCCCTCGGCGGCGCTAAGGGAAGGGCAAATCAGCTTTGCTCGGCGATAGCGCGCGTTCAGCTGAAATATTACGACGAGCGCTGCGCCGAAATTCGCCGCTCGATGAACTACTTCTGGGATCTGCTCGAAGGGATAAAGGGCATTCGCGCCATCAGAGTCGACGAGAGCACCGGCTCGAATATGGCGGGGTGGTACTGCCCGCACGGCGCGTACTACCCGGATGAGCTTGGCGGGCTGTCTGTCAACAAATACGCCGAAGCCGTAAGGGCGGAGATAGGGAGCAATCAGTGCTGGGAGGGCGGAAACTTCTGCCTTCACACGCACAACTTCTTCAAAACTTTTGACCTTATGCATATCGGCAAGCCCTCGCGTATCGCGTTCAACGAGCGCGACGTGCGCGTCGACGACGACGCCTGCAAGGTGTCGGAAACGAAATACTGCTTCTCTGTGCCGTGGTTCAAGCACTATGATACAAAATGGATAGAGCTATACGCCAAGGCGTTCAGAAAAGTATCCGAAAATTACGAGCAGCTGCTCGGCGAGGACGTAAAGGCCGTTCAGGGCGGCAGATGGTACGGAACCGAAAACAAATAAAAAAGGCGAGAATATGTATAAAATAGACGCACACAATCACCCCGATTTTCACGGGATGAACTACGATCGGCAGATCGAAAATATGGATAAGCTCGGCATTGCGAAAACGTGGCTTCTCTCATGGGAAACGCCCGATGACGAGTATGCGCCCGAAACGGTGTACTGTATGTCGCTTCCCGTAACGGAAAGAGGCCCGAACCCGTTTTCGCTCTGCTGGGAATACAAGCAAAAAGCGCCTGACCGCTTTATCCTCGGCTACGGCCCCGATCCGCGCGACAGCCGATGCATACAGAAAATGAAAAGCGCGATAAAAACGTACAACGTTCAGGTATGCGGCGAAATAAAGCTGCGTATGATGTACGACAACCCCGACGCCATCGAGCTTTTCCGCTTCTGCGGCGAAAACGGCCTGCCTGTAACGCTTCATTTTGACAACGCGGGCGCGCAAAAGACGGGCAGAGAATTTCCGCGCCGCTCGTGGTGGTACGGCGGCGACATCGACACGCTTGAACGCGTGCTGAAACTTTGCCCCGAAACGAATTTTCTCGGGCACGCGCCCGGATTTTGGTGCCACATTTCAAACGACGATCTCGGATACGCGACGCCGTACCCCGACGGGCCGGTGATCCCCGGCGGCAAGATCGAGAAACTGCTTGAAAAATACCCCAACCTTTACTGCGATTGCTCGGCAGGCTCGTGCCTGCGCGCGTTCAAGCGCGATCCGGAATATACGAAAAAGCTGATCGAAGCGCACCCCACGCGATTTGTTTACGCGCGCGACTATTTTGACAACAAGCTATCCGAGTTTATCGACGGACTGGGGCTGCCGTCCGACGTGCTTGAAAAATTCTATCACGAAAACGCCGAGCGCCTCGTTCCCGAAATAGCGCAGGTAAATATAAAATAATATATCAAAGCGAACGTTTTGCGTTCGCTTTATCAAAAGGTGAAAAATGAACGATAAAACAAATAATTCGGCGCCGCTGAGGCTTTGGTACGACGCGCCCGCAAGCCACGACAAAGACGGCGTATTTGAAAATATGGGCGACAGCCTTCCAAGCAACCGCGCAAGGATAAAAACGAGCGTCGACGACGACTGGGAGAGGTGGTCGCTTCCCGTCGGGAACGGATATTTTGGCGCAAACGTGTTCGGCAGAACGGAAAGGGAGCGCATAACCGTCGCGGAGAAGACGCTTGCAACGTCGTGGATGAAAACCGACAACTACCTTGCGGGCGGGCTCAACACGTTTGCGGAGCTTTATTTTGATTTCGGACACAAATTTGAAAACGTTTCAGACTACGTCCGCGAGCTTGATCTGAAAACGGGTGTCGCATCCGTAAAATACACATACGGCGGCGCAAATTATTCGCGCTGTGTGTTTGCGTCATACCCCGACCGTGCGCTCGTTATCTGTATGACGGCGCGCGGCGGCACGCTTGATTTTACCTTTTCGCCGACGGTGCCGTGGGTGCAGGAATATATGCAAAAGCCGGGCGATCGCGGCGGCAAAACGGGGAAGGTCGAAAGCTGTATCGATAGCGGCGTCGGCTGCGCCGAGCTTTCGGGGAAAATGGAATATTACGGCGTCGACTTCTGCGGCCTCTTCCGCGTTTACTGCGACGGAAAGATGACGGCGGATAACGGCAAAATCTCGGTGTCGGGCGCGGAAAATGCGCTTATCATTCTGACGCTTGATACAAGCTATGAGCTTTCAGAGGACGTTTTCACGTCCCCCGATAATGACAAGCCGACGATGCACCGCGACTATTCTTTTGCGCTCAAAAAAGCGAGCGCCCACCTCGAAAAAATCACGAATCGTCTTTCGGGGGACGTGATCTCCGACTATAATATGCTGAGATCGGCGCACCTGTCCGATCACGGCGAGCTTTTCGGAAGAGTTGAGCTTTTGCTTGACTTTGATGCGCGCGACTTTACGCTTACGACCGACAAGCTCCTTGAAGAATACAAAAACGGGAGCGGGAGCCGCTACCTTGAAGCGCTGTATTTCCATTACGGGCGGTATCTGCTTATCGCCTCGTCGAGAAAAGGCGCGCTTCCGGCGCACCTGCAAGGCGTATGGAACAAATACCGTCAGCCGATGTGGACGTCGGGCTACTGGCACAATATAAACGTTCAGATGAACTACTGGCCGGCGTTTTCGACGAATATTTCCGAAACGTTTGACGCATATATCGACTTTTGCCGCGCTTATATGGCGGCGGCGAGAAGCTACGCCGACGAATACGTCGGCAAATTCAATCCCGAGGTCTATGGCAAAGACGGCGGCAACGGCTGGAACATCGGAACGGGCAACGGGCCGCACAGAATATCGGGTGATCGCTCGGCGGGCAATATCGGCTTTACCACGCAGCTTTTCTGGGACCTTTACCTGTTTACAAAAGACAAGAATATACTGAAAAATACAGTCTATCCGCTCCTTGCGGACGCGGCGCGGTACATCACAAAATGCGTAAAAGACGACGGCGCGGGGCATTACCTTGTCGAGTACGGCGACTCGCCCGAACAGCACGTCGACGGCGTGTGGTACTACACCGTCGGCACGACGTACGCGCAGACGTTTGCGTATCTTAACAACTACCACGCACTGCTCGCGGCGCGCGACGCGGGGATCGACACCGATGACGACGAGCTTTTGTCGCGCGATGAATACTCGATACTCAAAACGGTGATGGAGCAGCTCGATAAATACGATCCGATAATCGTCGGACTTTCGGGGCAGATAAAGGAATTCCGTCAGGAAAAATACTACGGCGATCTTGGCGAATACAGGCATCGCCACATATCAAACCTCGTCGGGCTTTATCCCGGCGAGATGATAAATTCAAACACTCCCGCGTGGCTTGACGCCGCCGAATATACGCTTACCGAGCGCGGCGACGAAGCGACGGGGTGGGGAGTAGCTCACAGGCTTTGCCTTTGGGCGAGGGTGAAAAACGGCGAGCGGGCGCACGACCTGCTTTCCCAGCTCCTCAAAAACAACACCGCGACAAACCTGTGGGACCTGCACCCGCCGTTTCAGATAGACGGCAACCTCGGCGGCACGGCGGGCGTTGCGGAGATGCTTGTCCAAAGTCACGAGGGGTATATCGAGCCGCTCGCGGCGATGCCGTCGTGCTGGGATAACGGCGCGTTTTCGGGGCTTTTGGCGCGCGGCAATTTCGTCGTTTCGGCAAGCTGGAAGAATAAAAAGATCGAGCGCGTTACAATATTTTCCCGCGCGGGCGGAATTGTGCGCGTCAAGATCGGCGGCGCTATGTCGGCGCGCGTATCATCAAGCGGCAAAGAGATTGAAAGCACGCTTGATCGCGGCGTTATCGAATTTTTTACGGCGGCGGGGGAAGAGTACGAAATTGCCGACGTAATTATGGCGGATAAGCCCGAAAGAATACGCGGGCTGTACGTTTCCGAAAAGGGATACAAAAGCGCGAAGATCAGGTGGAGCGACAGCGAGGACGCTGAGTACTACAACGTTTACAGAGCAGACAACAGCGAGCGCGGCTATACTCTTGCGGGCAGGAGCGAAACAAACTCATACGCCTTTGAAATCGGCAAAAACGTAACGCGCGCGACGTTTGCTGTCTGCGCCGTAAATGGCGACGGCGCCGAGTCCGACAGAAGCACCGTAAGCTATGTTCGCACAGAATGAAAACAAAGCAAGCCTCACCGGGCTTGCTTTTGGTATTTTTTTACATTTGAATCAAAGTTTGACTTTTCTATTTACTTTTTTTGTATTTTAATGTATAATAATTAAAATACAAATTATAAGAGAGATATTTTATGAGTAAATTATTTGTTTATTATACGAATTCCGGCAACGGGGAGGTCGTTTCAAAGCGAGTACGTGAGCTTGGGGCGGATCTGCGCCGCGTTCAGCCGAAAAAGGATCTGCCGAAGTCTTTTCTCGGAAAAATGCTTTCCGGCGGCTTTCAGGCAAGCGTAAAATACAAGGCAAAGCTCGATAATTTTGACTTTGACATATCGCAATACGATGAAATAATCATCGGCTCGCCGATATGGAACGGGCGAATTTCAAGCCCGATAAACTCGGTTCTCGGCGCGCTTGATCTTACCGAAAAAAAGGTTACGTTCATTCTTTACTCCGCAAGCGGAAAAGCCGACAAATCGGTACAAAGGATAAGCAAGGAATATCCGTCGGCGCGCGTCATCGTTCTCAAAGAGCCGAAAAAATACGGCGACGAGCTTGAAAAAATCGATATCTGACAGGTGAAAAATGGACATTAAAGAAAAACTCGGTCAACTGCTTATTTCTCGCCCGAGAGCGAAAGACATAGAAAACAGTGTTCGCCGCGGGATCGTGGGCGGTCTTTACGTTCCGCCGAATTTCGATCGCGCGCTTGTGTCGGAGCTTAAATACTCCCGCGATGTTCCGCTGCTTATCGCCGCCGATCTTGAATGCGGCGAGCTTACCGACTGCATCGGCTGGCCGTGCGCCATGGCTGCGGCCCAAAGCGGAGCCGACGGCGTTTACAAATGGGCAAGGGCGCAGGCAAGAGAGGCGCGCGCCGTCGGCGTTGACGCCGTATTCGGCCCTGTTTTCGACGTCGCTTTCACGCGTCGCGGGATAGCGACGGGATACCGACCGCTCGGGCAGACGCCGGATGAGGTCGCGTCGCTCGGGTATGAGGCCGTCCGCGGATATCAGGACGGCGGTTTGCTTACGTTCTGCAAGCATTTTCCGGGATTCGGCAGAGCCGAGGACGACGCGCATATATCGCTTTCGTCGATAGGCGTATCAAAGGAAGAGTTTTTATCAGAGGATTATTTGCCCTATGCGCGCTCGGCATATCAGGATCCGTGCCTTTCGGGCGTTATGACGGGGCACATATCTATCCCGTGCATCGATAACGTGCCGTCGCCGATGTCGCGCAAAGTCGTCGACGTTTTGCGCTCGGGCGGATTTGACGGGCTTATTATGACAGACTCGCTCGCGATGAAGAGCATTCAGTTCTACTACACGGAAAAACAGCTCTACGTCGGCGCGCTGAAAGCGGGGCACGACATGATCCTTGCCGACTACAACACAAGCGACGAGGAGGGCGCGGAGTGGCTTTATGAAGCATACCGCGACGGCGTGCTTACGGAAGATGAGATCGACGAAAAGGTCGCCCGCGTTCTTCGCGCAAAACGACGCCTGTCGGAATTTGCTCCGGAGAAGCCGGACTATGAAGGCGACAAAAAGGTGTTCGATCTTATCTCCGAAAACAGCATAAAAGCGGGGAAGACTATCGACAGCAAAAAAAAGACGCTTTTTGTCATTGCCGACGAGATGGGCGATAACGTCAGCGGCGAGGTCGCGTTTTCAAGCCGCGGGGCAGAGGAGATATCGCGCCGCATCAAGAGCGATTTTGTAAACGGCGAAATAATGCTCATCGACATCTGCCCGTCCGCCGACAAGATCGCCGACGTGCTTCTTGAAGGACTGCACTGCGATCAGGTGGTGTTCATCGTTCACGCGCCGGTCAAGGCATACGCGGGGACGGCGCATTTTCACAAGCCGATGATTTCGCTTATCGAGGGCATGAAGCGGCGCACGGCGGCGGTGTGCGTCTGGGGCAACGCTTTTGCGGCGGACGATCTGCCGAAAGACGTAAACACGTTCATTTGCTACGATTTCGGCAATTTTGCCAATTCATTGTTCGATAAACTTACCGACGGGAATAAATGATAATGAGAAAATTCACAACGTTCATCAAGGGAATAATCCTCGGCTTTGTCGGCCTTGCCGTGCCGGGACTGAGCGCGTCGACGGTCGCGCTTGAGGTGGGCATTTATCAGCATATGATAAACGCTCTGTCCAACCTGTTCAAAAAGTTCAAGAGCAGCGCGCTGTTTTTGGGCATACTTATGCTGGGGTACTTTACGGGCGGATTTATCGGCTCCGTCGCCGTTGAATCGATATACAAAACGGCGCCGCTTGTGATGATACTTCTCGTCATCGGGCTTCTTATCGGCGGTATGCCGCACATGGCGAAAAGCCTTAAACCCGGGGCGAAAAAGGTGTCCGACTGGATAGTGCTTGCCGTTGTCGTTGTATTTCTTATAATCTTTTCGTTTATCCTGACGGGCGGCAAAGAGATCAGCTTTGAAAATATGAAGGTCACCGACTACATAATGCTGTTCTTTGTCGGAATAATAACGTCAACAACGCTTGTTGTGCCGGGCGTCGACTTTGCGGTACTTCTCATATCGCTTGGCTATTACAACGCGTTTACGGGCGTTATATCGAATATCTTTGACTTTTCTCAGATCGTGCATAATCTGCTTATCCTCGGCACTTACATAATCGGATACGGCATCGGCGCGTTCATTTTCTCAAAGCTGATAAAGAAGATAATCGATAAGTTCAGCGATCAGACGACGTTTGCGTCGTTTGGCTTCGTCCTTGTGGCTCCGGTCATCGTCATAAAAAAGGGAATAATCGACAACCCCGATTTCAGATATTCGACGTTTGACATAATTTTCGGCGCGATACTCGGAATATCATCGATGCTGATAATGATTTACATCCTTTACGTATTCGACAAAAAGAAAAAGATAAAAGAGCAGAAAGAAAAGAAAGGGCAGGAGCAGAAAGAGAACGTAAATGCTTAGGTTTATTGTTATAATAATTATCTTTTTTCCGTATTGCATTGCGTTTTACTTCAAGGCAAAACGCGCGATAAAGAACAAGAATATGACGGTCGACCAAAGATACGGCATCGTCAGGGAAATGATCTGCAAGATATGCAAAAAAAGCAGGATAACCGTCAACACCTACGGCGCTGAAAATTTGCCGAAGGAAGACGGCTACGCGCTTGCGCCTAACCACCAGGGGCGCTTTGACGGGCTTGCGATAATCAAAAGCAGCGAGAGGAATATTTCGTTTTTGATCGACGAGAAAAGGTCGAATATGCCGATCGAAAAGACGATAGTCGACGCGCTTGGGTGCGTCAGGATCGACAGGTCTGATCTTGCAAAGGTGAGAAATTCGCTCCGCCAGCTCGGCGGTGTAATAAAAAGCGGCAGAAACATCGCCGTTTTTCCCGAGGGGCAGTGGAGCGACAACAAAAACGAGCTTCAAGAATTCAAAACGGGCGCGCTCAGCGTGCTTTCAAACATCGGCTGCCCGATCGTTCCTGTGTGCCTTTATGACACGTACAAGGTCTACGGCATAAACTCGCTGAAAAAAGTGAGCTGTCAGGTGCATTTTTTAAGTCCGATATATTACGAGGAGTACAAAGATATGTCGCGCGCGGAGCTTGGCGACGTTATAAAGCAAAGAATAGGCGAAAAACTAAGTGAGCTGAAGGGACAAGAACAAAAAAGTCGCGTCTGATAAATAAGGAGGCTTTTATGTATAGCTACAAAGGCAGAGAAGTTGCAATAAAAGTTGAGATCTACCCTGACGTTGTTCCATATCTTGCAGGCGCGGATATGATCAAATTCATTACCGATCCCGTATGCTGCGCTGACGCGTGGGAGGCGGCAAAGGAAAAATTCTATGCCGAGTTCGGCGAAGAGCTGCCGCTGAGCAAGGTTGCGCCGCATCCGATTTCATATATGCATCTTGTCGCAATGGGCGCCAAACTTGATATGAGCCACGGCGGCGAGCCTAACGTTCACGCGTTTGCAAACGATATTGACGAAGCGATAGCTTTTGCCAAGGCGCACGAGCGATTCAATTATGAAAATATGAAAGAGGCGAATGACCTCTTTGAAATGTGCGCGTATCTGAAAAAGCGTTTTCCGGGTGATGACGTGTCACTCTTTTCGGGATTCGGACACGAGGGGCCGGTAACGACGGCGGTGCTTATGCGCGGCTCGGATTTTTACTGTGATTTGTATGAAGAACCGGAAAAGTGCAAGGAGCTTTTGCGACTGCTTTCCGAGGGAGCGGGCAGACACGCGAATTTTGTGAGGATCAAGAGCGGCGGTAAGATCAACGATTACGCATACTCGATCTGCGACGACTTCGCGGCTCTTATCCCGCCTGATATGTTTGAAGAGTTTGTGATCCCTTACTGGTACGCCTTTGGCGACGCGACAACGCTCGACAGACCGCGCAGATTCTTTTTGCACTGCGAGGGCATGACACCGCGTCACATGGAAAAACTCGGCAGCGCGAAAATAAATCATTTTCAGCCGTCCGTTTCCCCCGCGCTGAAGCTGTCGGACGTTACGCCGTGGCTTTACAAGTCGTTCAACGAATTTGACTGGCTGTGTTATGCTTTTAACGTTGTGAATATGAGCGACGGGGAGATCGAACAATTTATCGAAAACTCGCTCAATGCGGGCGCCGTCGCTGTGAGAACGCAAATCGGCGCATACGCTTTCAAATCCGGAAAAACCGACAGGATCAAAGCATGGCTGAGGGCGGCGAAAAAGTACAAAATATAAAAAAGGGCGCTTGCGCCCTTTTATTTTTGCGTTTACGGAAGTTTTACGTCAATTACGTTTTCCCCGGCTGAAAGCTTATATTTTTCGCCGAAGATCACAGCGCTTGCCGGCACGTTTTCGGGGACGGTAAATGTAAACTTAACGTTATTCCCGCAAATCTCCCACTTTGATATAAGCGTTCCGTGCGGCGTTTTTATAGACGCTAAG
This sequence comes from Clostridia bacterium, assembly GCA_017447775.1. Taxonomy (GTDB): domain Bacteria; phylum Bacillota; class Clostridia; order Oscillospirales; family CAG-272; genus RGIG6816. The sequence goes on from JAFSMU010000033.1 coordinate 32,177, forward strand.
ACGCTTGATAAACGCTTGTCGACAGCAGGCTCGAACACGACTTCGCCGTATCCCGCACGTGCTGGCTTTATCCCCGCCATAACGGAGTACATCCAATCGCCGACAGAACCGTATGCGTAGTGGTTGAACGAGTTCATTTTATCGTCCCAGAGATCGCCGTTTTCCTTTATGCCGTCCCAGTGTTCCCACATCGTCGTCGCGCCGCGGCTCACCTGATACAGCCAAGACGGATATTCTTTTCGCAAAAGCAACGAATATGCCGTTTTTGTGTAACCGTTGTCGCTAAGCGCGAAAAGCAGGTACGGCGTTCCGACAAAGCCCGTTGTCAGATGCGTGCCGCAGCCGAGTACCATGTCGTTAAGCTTTTCTGAAAGCTCCGCTCTTTCGCCGTCGCTGTCGTAAAGCCCGAATGAAAGCCGCAAAACGTAGTATGTCTGAGTGAAAAGGGAAGAGTCGCCGTGCGACGCTTCGTATGCTGACTCGTCACTGAAATCGCGCCGTATTACATCGCGGCAAAAGTCGTAAAATTCGGAATACTTTTCGTATTCTTTTCCGAGAATTTTCGACATTTCGATAAACAGTTCGGTCGAGCGGGCGCAGAATGCGACGGCTATAAATTCCTTTGGCGTTTTGCCCGAGTATTCGTCGGGTACGTCAAGCGCAAGCCAGTCGCCGAAGTGACGTTTATCGGCGATGTAGTCGTCAAAATTATTCCTCAAATAGTCTATCCAGCGCCGCATCATATCGTAATTGTCGGAAATGATGCGCGCATCTCCGTACTGCATATATAAATTGTACGGGATAATGACGCCGGCGTCTGACCACGCAGCCGACGTTCTCGCCCAATACGACGGCACAACGACGGGGATCCTACCGTCGTCTTTTTGGCAGGCGCGCATATCGGAAAGCCATTTTTCAAAAAAGCGAAGAACGTCAAAGTTCTTTGCCGCGCAGCTTGAAAAAACCTGCGCGTCGCCTGTCCATCCCATGCGCTCATCTCTTTGCGGGCAGTCGGTCGGCACGTCGAGAAAATTCCCCTTTTGCCCCCATATCACGTTTTCATAAAGCTTGTTAAGCCCGTCGTGCGAGCAATGGAAATTGCCGATCCGCTCCATATTTGAATAAACGGCAACGGCGCATATATCGTCGGGAATAAGCTCGCCGTTCCACTCGTCGACGCGCACGTATCTGAACCCGTAGAATGAAAACTTTGGCTTGAAAACAAATTCGCCGCCGCCGCATATTATCGTCGTCTGCGCCTTTGCCGCGCGGTAGTTGTCGCGGTAGAAGTTGCCGTCCTTGTCAAGCACCTCGCCGTAAGTAAGGCGACATACCCCGGCGGTAGCGCGGACTTTAATTTGAAGATAACCCGTAATATTTTGCCCGAAGTCAAGCACCGTTTCGCCGCGCGGCGTTAAAATGACTTCTTTTACGCCGAAACGCTCGTGCTCGCCGATCTCGCACCCTTCTTGAAAAACGAGCGTCTCCGTCCCGGCGGGGAGAACGGATGCTGAAACGGGTGAAGGAGGGATAAAAGTGCTGTCGTAGACGTCGCCGTCGTACATATCACAGCTTCGCCATTTCGTTTCGCCGACAAGCCACGTTCCGTCGGTGCTGATGTTTTCGGTACTGCCGTCGTCATACAATAAATCAAGCGAGCAAATAACGGCGGTGCCGCTCGGATCAAGCCCCGGCAGGAGAGTCCTCGGCGTGCCGTCGTGCGATACGGCCTGACACAAAAATCCGCGTCCTACCGATAGGGAGATAACGTTTTCTCCCTCTTTTATAAGTGATGAAACGTCGGTTTTTTGATATTGGACGCGGTACTGATACATCGTCCAACCCGGCGCAAGCGGATATACGTCAGCATTGGCGCCGTTTATCTTCGCCGTGTAAACGCCGATGGCGGACGAGCAAAGAGTTGCCTTTTTTATTTTTTTGTGCGCGAAAAACCGCTTTGAATACTCAAAAACTGCGTTGTCAGCGCTCCCTTTGGCGCTTATCCATTTTGATTTGTAAATTTCGTCCATTATTTTTTCTCGCTGCCGTAAGAGCCTGACATATCAAACGATTTTTCGTTTACGTTTTCTTTTCTGCGGCTTGTTTTTATGCGTTTTTCAAGCTCGGATAAGTAAAGATCGTCGTCGATCGGAAGCTGAACGGTCTTGCCGAGCCACTGAGAGAGCAGGCAAGCGTCCATAAACTCAACGCCGAGAAGCCCGTCATCGCCGTTTACCATAAGCTCGTCTTTGCCGAGCAGTGCGTCGGTAAAGTTTTGTATGATACCCGCGTGCTGCGGATTTTTGCCGTCGGTTACAACGTCGACGGTTTCCTGCTTTGGCGGCATATGCGCGTTTTCGCTTTCAAAGCAGTATTTGCGCTCGTCGACGTCGTTTTTCGTATAGTAGAGCTTGTTGTTCTCGCACACGAGCTTGCCGAGCGTGCCGAGTATCTCAAACCTGTTTGTGCCGGGCGCGTCGGCGGTGGAGGTGACAAATACGCCCGTCGCGCCGTTTTCATATTCCATATAAACGGTAACGTCGTCCTCGACCTCGATGTTGTGCCATTTTCCGAAGTGGCAGTGCGCGCTGACGCGGGCGGGAGTCATTCCCGTTACCCACTGCAAAAGATCGATCTGGTGCGGGCACTGGTTGAACAGTACGCCGCCGCCCTCGCCTGACCACGTGGCGCGCCAGTCGCCCGAATCGTAGTACGCCTGCGTGCGATACCAGTCGGTGATTATCCAGTTGACGCGCTTGATCGTTCCGATGCCGCCCTCTCGCACGATCTCGCGCATTTTTCTGTAAATGCAGTTTGTGCGCTGGTTGAACATCATGGTGAACAGACCTTTTGATCTGTGCGCCGCGCAAAGCATCTCTTTGACCTGCTTTGTGTAAACGCCGGCGGGCTTTTCGCAAATTACCGAAAGACCGCGATCAAGCGCGCGGATCGAAAGGGAGGGGTGAAAGTAGTGCGGCACCGCGACGATGACGGCGTCAACGTCGGCGTTGTCGATAAGCTCGTCGCCGCTGTTGTAAACTATAACGTCGGGTGCTATCTCTGACGCGCGCGCTCTTCTGTCCTCTCTTACGTCGGCGACGGCTGTGACGACAGCTCCGTCGATCTCGCCGCTGTGCAGTGTTTTAAGATGCGCGGAGCCTATGTTTCCGACGCCGATGATCCCGAATCTTACTTTTTCCATTTTACACCTCGAATGATTTAAGATATTTTGCGCTTGGCGCTATTAGTTCAAGCGGGTTGTCAGCTTCGGCGGCATTGTCCATTTCGACAAGAAAATACTCCGTCCCCGCGCGTTTCATTTCGGGTATGATCTTGCCAAAATCGAGATTCCCCTCGCCGAGCGGCGCGAATGACGGCTCAAATTTGCCGTCAGATGAAATTTTTATCGCGTAGTCTTTAAGATGAACGCATCCGATTTTGCCTGAGAGCTTTTTTACCGTTTCGCAAACGTCCGCTCCGCCGTACTGCACCCAATACGTGTCAAGCGTCACGTTAAGTGACGGGATGCGCTCTAAAATTATGTCAAGAACGGTCTTTTTGCCGTACTTTGTAAATTCGACGTGGTGGTTGTGATAAAAAAACTTAAATCCGTTTTTCTTCATCTTTTCGGCGGACAGACAGAGTGCGTCGAGCGTTTTTTTAAGCTCGTTTTCGTCTTTGACGACGTTCCACGGGATAGAGCCCAGCCCGATGTTCCGGCATCCGAATTTTGCGTGCTCCGCCATCAGCGCGTCAACGTCGCCGACGATCACATCAAGCGGGACGTGCGTCAGCACAAACGGCGCGCCCGTTCTTTTGCTGACGCGCTCTATCATATCAGCGTCAAACGGCGCTCCCGAAAACTGAAAATACGTGTATCCCATTTCCATCAGGGCGAAAATCGTATTTTCAAGCTCCTTTTCCGTTTGTATCATATTTCTCAGCGAGTATAAATTCAGTCCGAATTCTTTCATTGTGATATCCTCCGTTTATACCTTGATTTTACCATAAAAAGTATTTCGTTGCAATAGTATTTGATTTAATGCTTGACTTTTTGATGATAAAGTATTATACTTTTGTACTGTGAAATTTCGTTTCGGAGGGAAATATGGAAAGCGCATCTATAATTTTTGAAATATTCATGATAATTCTTTTCGGCATTTCGTGGCCGTTCAACATTGTAAAGGCATACAAGGCAAGGACTGCCAAAGGAACAAGCCTTGTCTTTACCGTGGCGATAGCGCTCGGCTATATCTGCGGGATAGTCAGCAAGATCCTTGCCGCGTCAAACGCGGGCGAGGGATACTGGACGTTCCTTCGCGTGTTCGCGTTTGTGTTCTATTTTATAAATCTCGCTATGGTATGCGTCGGCACGGGGATATATTTCAGAAACAAAAAGCTCGACCGTGCGGCACAATAACAAAAAAATGCGGCAAAAGCCGCATTTTTTATAGCTCGCAAAGCATTTTGGCGGGGTTTTCCGCCGCTTTGACGTTTTCAAACACTTTTTCGATAACGCCGCGCTCGTCGATAATGTAAGTTGAGCGCACAACGCCCATTGTGACCTTGCCGTAGTTTTTCTTCTCCTGCCATACGCCGTATTTCTTAATAACGTCAAGGGACGTGTCGGAGAGGAGCGTGAACGGAAGGGAATAGTTCTGCTCGAATTTTTTATGAGACGCAACGCCATCGCGGCTGACGCCGACAATGACGGCGCCCTTTGAGGCATACTCGTGTGCAAGAGCGGCAAACCCCGCCGCCTGCTTTGAACATCCGGGGGTGTTGTCCTTCGGGTAGAAATACAAAACGACTTTCTTGCCGATAAATTCGGAAAGAGAGCGAAGCTCGCCGTTCTGGTCGGGAAGGGTAAAATCGGGGGCTTTTGTTCCTGTGCTTAACATATTTTTCCTACTGTGTTTTTGTAATATTGACTTTTCATTTGATAAATGATAAAATATAAGCAGAATAATTATCGGAGACTTTTATGAAGATACTGTTTTTTGACACAAAACCATACGACAGAGAAGCGTTTGACTCAACGCTCGGCGAATTTGAAAACGTTGAGATAACATATCTTGACGCCGAAATAAACCCGCAGACAGCGCGCCTTGCCAAAGGATATGACGCGGTGTGCCTTTTCGTCGCCGCCGACGTTTGTGAAAATACGCTTGCCGCCCTTGGCGAATGCGGCGTAAAACTTGTGCTTATGCGCTGCGCCGGATTCAACAACGTCAATATGGACGCTGCAAAAAAGTTCGGAATAACCGTTATGCGCGTGCCGAGCTACTCGCCCGAGGCGATATCGGAGCACGCCCTCGCGCTTGCTTTTGCGGTAAACCGCCATATACACAAGGCGTATATCAAAGTGCGCGAAAACAATTTCAGCCTTATGGGGCTTACGGGGATGAATTTTTACGGTAAGACGGCTGGCATCATCGGCACGGGTAAGATCGGCGCTTCGATGTGCCGCGCGTGCCACGGACTTGGGATGAAAGTCATCGCATACGATAAATACCCCAACCCGTCGCTCGATTTTGTGACGTATCTTCCGCTTGACGAGGTACTCTCGAAAAGCGATCTCATATCACTCCACTGCCCGCTGACTGACGAAACGTATCACATGATAGACTTTTCGGCAATCGAGAAGATGAAGGACAACGTCATCCTCATCAACACCTCTCGCGGCGCGCTTATCGACACAAACGACCTTATCCGCGGCATCCGCGCGCACAAATTCGCGGGAGTCGGCCTTGACGTGTACGAGGAGGAGGGCGATTTCGTGTTTGAAAATCTGGAGGACGACATCCTTTCTTCGTCTGTCACAGCGCGCCTGCTTTCGTTCCCAAACGTCATAGTTACGTCGCATCAGGGATTCTTTACAAAAGAGGCGCTCGCCGCCATAAGCCGCACAACGCTTGAAAACGCCGTGTCGTTTGAGCGGGGTGCGCCGATAAAAGAGAATATCGTTATTTGATCTTTCCTGTCAGTCAACGATCTTGGCTGACAGGATTTTTATATAGCTTTCAGTATTGAGAAAGCCCATCTGCGCGAGTCTTAAATTGCTCAGATCAAGGCAGTTTATGTTGTTGCAAGCGTTGACGATCTTGTCTAAAACGTCAAAGCCGTCAGTGACTGAGCCGAAAGCCGCGTAATTGCCGTCGAGCTGGGACGCGCTACTGTCGTTAAGGCAGATGAAGAACTGATCGGACGCTGAATCGGGATCGGTAGATCTCGCCATTGAAAGCGTGCCGCGCTTGTGTTTTATCGGATTGTTCACGCCGTTTGACGAAAACTCGCCCTTGATCTTCTCGGCGCCCGCCCCGCGTCCGCCTTGAATGACAAATCCAACCTGAACGCGTATAATCGACGTTCCGTCGTAATATCCCGATCGAACAAGATCGAGAAAATGCGTCGCGGTTATCGGCGCCGCCGCCGTGTCAAGCTCAAGGGTGACCTTTCCATAGCCGTCAAACGTCATTTCGACGTGGTGGAGGGCGGTGGTGGTTTCGCCGCTTCCGGTATGCGTCGGCTCGGTTGAGATCACGCTCGGCTCGGCGTCGCTTGACGGCGTAGCTTCTCCGCACGAAACAAGCGACAAAACAAGAACAAGCGCGAATGCAATTGATAATACCTTTTTCATATTTTCCTCGTTATTTCGTTATTTTTATCGACGTTATCGTGATTTTATACGCGTCGGCAAGGAAGCCCGCCTCTGCCTGATCGGGCAAAAACGCATCATCTCCCGCTTCTTTTATGTCGGCGGCTATTTTGTCGACTATATCAAGCCCCTCGACGACCTTGCCAAACGACGCATAGTAACCGTCGAGCGTTTTTGCCGATTCATCATCAAGGCAGATAAAGAACTGGTCGGACGCCGAATTGTACGCCGTTGAACGAGCCATCGACAATACGCCGCGCTCGTGCGATATCGGGTTGTTCGTTCCGTTTATAAGGAACTCGCCGCGAATTGTTGACGTGCCTTTACCGCGCCCCGTCTGAATGACGAACCCGTCTTGCACGCGAACGATCTGCGTGCCGTCGTAATAGCCTGATTTTGCAAGCTCTACAAAATTCATAACGGTGATCGGCGCGTCTTTTCCGTATAATTCGGCTTTTATCGTGCCGTATCCTTCAATGGTTATTTCCGCTTTGTTTGTCACCGTATGACCTCCGCATGAAACGAGCATCGCCGAGAGAGCCAGGATGACGAGAACAAAACTTACAATTTTTTTCATGGTTTCATCTCCTTAAAAATATATACACTATATTTATATCAAATTTCGGGCGCGAAATCAATATAAAATTATAAAATCATTGACAAATCGCGTCGAAAAATGGTATAATTTCAAAAAAGCGGTTGGAGGTGTGAAATGGCAAAATGCAAAACGGAAAACAAGGAAATAAGACAAGTCCGTTCCGACATAAGAAAAAGAAGCGCGCTGAACATAATTTTCGGCAAGTCGACTTTTCTTGTGCTTGTTATTCTTGTCGAAATAGGGCTTTTTATTTTTGCGATGATAAAGCTGTTTGATTACGTTTCGGTTTTTGTCGTTGCGCTTGCGTCGTTTACCGCCGCTATGCTTATTTACCTTGCGAGAACGTCGTCAAGTCCCGAGGTAAAGCTTTCGTGGATGGCGATAGTGCTGTTGCTTCCGATAATCGGCGCGATGACATACATCTGGGTACACACGTCGCCGGGGTGCAAAATAGAAAAGAAAAAGATCGACGAGATCGAAGCGGCGACGTCGCACTTCGTTTATGACGACAAAGAGGTCAGAGAGAGATTTTCGGGCAACGGGTACACCGGCACCGCCGATTATCTTAAAAACGCCGGGAAGTTCCCCGCGTTTGACAAAAGCGACGTAAAATATTTTTCATCCGGGGAAGCGTACTTTGAGTCGCTTAAAGAAGAACTTGAAAAAGCCGAAAAGTTTATTTTCCTTGAATTTTTCATCATCAAGGAAGGGCACATGTGGGAAACGATACTCGATATCCTCAAAAGAAAAGCCGCGGCGGGCGTTGAGGTCAGAGTGCTTTACGACGGCTCGTGCGCCATTCTCGATCTGCCGTACGGCTACCCCAAGACTTTGGCGCAATACGGCATCAAGGCCATGATGTACTCGCGCCTGCGCCCGTTTGTTTCAACGACGTACAACAACCGCGACCACCGCAAGATCGTCGTTGTCGATGGGAAGGTCGCTTTCACGGGCGGCTCAAACCTTGCCGACGAATATATAAATCTTCGCCATCCTTTCGGGCAGTGGAAGGATGCGTCAGTTATGATATCGGGAAGCGCCGTTTCCGGCTTTACGCTGATGTTCCTGCGTATGTGGGACGTCGAGGCGCCGCACAGCCATTATGAGTACGGAAGGTACGTCTCGTCGCCGCAAAACGAGGGCGCCGTCGGGTTTGTTGTCCCTTACGGCGATATGCCGCTCGGCGAGGAAAGACTCGGCGAGTTCGTTTATACCGATATAATCAACCGCGCGGAAAAGTACGTTTATATTATGTCCCCGTATCTTATCCTTGACGGAGAGCTTTTATCCGCCTTTTCGCTTGCGGCAAAAAAGGGAGTCGACGTAAGGATAATACTTCCGCACATCCCCGACAAAAAATACGCCTTCGCGCTTGCGAAAAGCCACTACAAGCAGCTGACCTCCTACGGCGTGAAGATCTACGAATACACGCCGGGGTTCGTTCACTCAAAGGTGTTCCTCTCCGACGACAAACACGGCGTTGTGGGGACGGTGAACCTCGATTACAGAAGCCTTTATCACCACTTTGAGTGCGCCCTATATATGAACGGCACCGACGCGCTCAAAGAAATAAAGACAGATTTTGAAGAAACGTTCAAAATCTCGATGCCCGTTACCGAAGAAACGATCAAAAACGAAAAATTCGGCACGCGCCTGCGCGGAAAGCTGCTTAAGATCATCGCGCCGCTGATGTAAGTGAATATGAAAAAGCCACCCGAATGATCGGGTGGACTTTTTATTTTTTGAATTGGCTGTTGTAAAGCTCGCTGTAAAAGCCGCCTTTTTCGAGAAGTTCCGCGTGCTTTCCTTGCTCGATGACGTGCCCGTCGCGCATGACGAGTATCACGTCCGCCTCGCGTATCGTCGAAAGGCGGTGCGCCACGATAAAGCTCGTGCGGCCGCGCATCATGCTTGAAAACGCGTTCTGTATCTTCATTTCCGTCCGCGTGTCGATGGACGAGGTCGCCTCATCAAGTATCAGCATCGGCGGCAGACAGAGCATAACGCGAGCGATGCAAAGAAGCTGCTTTTGCCCTTGCGAAAGGCTGCCGCCGTCCTCGCCGATGATGGTGTCATATCCGTTTTCAAGGCGACGGATAAAGCTGTGCGCGTGCGCGGCCTTTGCCGCGGCTATTATTTCTTCGTCTGTGGCGTCGGGCTTGCCGAAGGCGATGTTTTCGCGTATCGTGCCCGATTTCAGCCACGTTTCTTGAAGTACCATCCCGTACGAGCGGCGCAAAACGCGGCGACGCATATTGCGTATGTCCGTTCCGTCGACGGATATTTTGCCGCTGTCAACGTCGTAAAAGCGCATAAGCAGATTTATGACCGTCGTCTTGCCGCATCCCGTCGGGCCGACTATCGCCACGCGCTTGCCGGGCGCGGCGTCAAGGGAAAGATGCTCGATAAGCGTGCGGCTTTTGTCGTAAGAAAAGCTGACGTCATCAAGCGAGACCCGCCCGGAAATGTCGGCGCTCTCGGGGGCATTTTCGTCGTCGTTTGACTGACTTTGCGCGTCAAGCAGGCCGAACACGCGCGCCGCGCACGCAAGCGCGTTCTGAAGCTCGGTCACAACGCCCGAGATCTCGTTGAACGGCTTTGTGTATTGGTTTGCGTACATAAGGAACGAGGAAAGCGTACCGACAGTCAACGCTCCGTCGCCGCCGGAAATGACGGCTATCGCGCCGAACAGGCACACGCCAGCGTAAACGATGTTGTTTATAAATCTTGTCGATGGGTTTGTCAGCGACGAGAAGAACACCGCTTTGAGCGAGCTTTTTTCAAGCCGACGGTTTATCTCCTCGAATTTCTCTATCGATTTTTCCTCGTGCGAGAACGCCTTTACCACCTTTTCGTTCCCGAGCGTTTCGCCGATGAACGCCGTCTGCTCGCCGCGTATTTTTGACTGCGCGCCGAAAAACGAGTACGTCTTTTTGGCGATAAAGCTTGCCGTGATAAGCGAAAGCGGCGTTATCAGAATGACGACAAGCGCCACCTTCCAGTTGAGGTAGAGCATAAAGCCGATCGTGCCGAATATCGTGACGATCCCCGTGAAGAATTGCGAAAAGCCCATAAGCAGCCCGTCCGTCACCTGATCGACGTCGGTTATTACTTTGCTGACGACCTCTCCCGTCGGGTGAGAGTCGATGTATGAAAGCGGCAGGGACTCGATTTTGCGTATGGCGTCGTTTCGCATATCGCGCGTAACGCCGTAGGTGATGTTGTTGTTCAGAACGTTCATCAGCCACTGCGAAACGATGACGGCGATGATGCACACCGCTATCTTGACTATCTCGCGCGCAATACCCGCCATATCGACGTTGCCCGCCGACACCGCCATATCTATTGCGTTGCCGACGAGTATCGGGATATACAGCGCAAGCAGGGAAGTGACAGCGGCGAATATGACCGACAAAACGAGCTTTGGCGTGTATTTTTTGATGTATTTCAAAACTCTATTCAGCGTACCTTTGTTTTTCATCTCACAGCCTCCTTTTCGTCGGGGTACTGTGAAAAATAAATCTCGCGGTAAGGTTCGCATGATTTTATCAGCTCGTCGTGCGTTCCGACGCCGACGAGTGCGCCGTCGTCGAGTACGATTATCTTATCGGCAAACATAACGGACGACGCGCGCTGGGAAACGACAAACACCGTTGAATCAAGCTCCTTTATCGCCGAGCGAAGCGCGGCGTCAGTCGCGTAGTCAAGCGCCGAGGCGCTGTCGTCGAGGATCAGTATCTCGGGATTTTTTACAAGCGCGCGGGCGATCGTCAGCCGCTGTCGCTGACCGCCCGAAAGGTTGCGCGCGTCCTGCTCGATTACGTAGTCAAGCCCGCCTTTCTTATCAACGACGTCCCACGCCTGAGCTGAAATTATCGCGCGGTTTATTTCGTCGTCGGTGGCAGACTCGTTGCCCCAAAGGATGTTTTCGCGTATCGTGCCGGAGAACAGCACTGCCTTTTGCGGCACAACGCCGATTTTTTTAAGCAACTCTTTTTTGTCGTAATCGTCGACCGGCACGCCGTCAACTGTAACCTCGCCGCCGCTTGCGCGGTAGAATGCGGGAATAAGGTTAACAAGCGACGTTTTGCCGCTGCCCGTGCCGCCGATAACGCCGACGGTCTCGCCTTTTGAAACGGTAAACGAAACGCCGCAAAGCGCCTCGTCGCCGCCTTCGGTGTATTTTAGGCTCACGTTGTCAAACGCGACGGCATAATCGTTCTTCTTTTCAATTTTATTGCGCGCAATTTTGCTGTCGCCGCCGTCGAGCGTTTGTGAAACGCCCGATATTATGTCGCCTATGCGGTTGCCGCACGCAATAGCCTTTGACGTTGTGATTATGAGATTTGCAAGCTTTATAAGCTCGATAAGTATCTGAGCCATATAGTTGTACAGCGCGACGATCGATCCTTGAAGAATAAACCCGCCGTCAACGCGCCGCGCGCCGATGTAGACGATAAAAATGACGGCGGCGTTGATAAGCAGATACGTCAGCGGGTTCATAAGCGCCGATATTCTGCCGACGAAAAGCTGGATCTTTGTAAGCGCCGCGTTGTGCTTGTCAAATTCGTCGATCTCGCTGTCCTCACGCGCAAACGCACGGATGACGCGCGCGCCGTCGAGGTTTTCCTTTGTTTTTTTCAGCAGCGTGTCAACGCCGGACTGCGATTTTTTGTAAAGCGGTATCGTTATAAGCATAATGCCGAAAACGACGACGGAGAGAAGCGGGATCACGACGGCGAAAACGACGGCGCTCTGCGCATCGATGGTGAACGCCATTATCGCCGCGCCGAAAACGATCACAGGCGCGCGCAAAAACAGACGTAAAACAAGATTTACCCCGTTTTGAAGCTGATTTACGTCGCTCGTCATACGCGTAATCATCGTCGACGTGCCGAGCTTGTCTATTTCCGAGTACGAAAGGTACTGCATTTTGCTAAACAGCGCCGAGCGCACGTCAGTTGCAAACCCGACGGCCGCCTTTGCCGCAAAGTACTGCGCCGCCACAGCCATCGCCATACCGACAGCCGCCAGCGCCACAAGGATCAGCGACAGTTTTACGATGTATCCGCTGCCGAGGCCGCCGTTTATCCCGTTGTCGATTATCGCCTTGACCACAAGCGGCACCATAAGATCGAAGCACGCTTCAAGCAGCTTGAACAACGGTGCAAGGATGCACTCGCGCCGTTGCTTTTTCAGATAAATGAGCAAATTTTTCAAATCTGTTCTCCCGTCATCAAAGATAAAGCCCGCGTATAGCGGGCTTGTGTTCAAATAAGCTCCTCAAACGCCGCTTTGCGCTTTTCCGACGTTTCGAGCGTGCCCTTAAAGTCGGAGCGTTTTCTGTAAACGTCTTCAAGCGAGCGGAGCATATAATATTTCGTAAGCTTGTCGCCGACGACCTTCAGCCTGTCAAGAAGCGCCTTTTCCGCGTCCGCAAGCCTGCCGACTTTGATGAGCTTTGCAATAAGCACGTGCGTTTTATGCTCGGGCAAAAGTTCGATGTTCCCGATGTCAACGCCATACAGCGCCGCGATGTACGCCGACGTCTCGTCAAATTCATCGTAGCTCAGCTTCGGCACGTCTGAAAAATTCTTTTTGCCGACGATGGCGTCGCAAAGCAGATACATACGGCGTATTTTTGAAACCTCGTCGGGAAGGGCATAAAAAGTCTTTGCCGAAAAGTCGCCCGCCGTTGTAAAATATTCAAGCGCCTGAGCTATCCGTCTTTCTTTCAGCGCGTCAAGACCGAGAGAGTACGACGCGCGCATAATGATAAGCGAAGCCTCGTCGCCGGAGAGCGCCGCGCCGGCCTTTACGCATTCCTCAAACCTGCCCGCTTTAAACATGGTGCGAAGCTCGGAAAGCCCGTCCGCATTGGAGTAGATCACGGGGCTGTCGCTGTCGGACATAAGGTATTCAACAGGAACGCCGAGTCTTTCGGCAAGCGCGCGAGCCGCCTTATACGAAGGTCTTGCAGAGCCGCTTTCGATAAGGCTGAGCATATTCCTCGTTATAATTCCGTCGGAAAGGGATGACTGCGTAAATCCTTTCTCCTTGCGGAGTGTCTTTATTTTTTCCCCGATTGACATGGTAAACTCCTTAAAAGGTAAATAAAATTTACTTATTGACCGCATTTTATGCGATGTAAATTCGATTTACCTTTATTTTACCATCGATTTGGCGTGTTGTCAACAATATTTTTACGTTTTTTTACCCTTTTCGACGCCTTTTTCAACCAAAACCGCGATTCCGTATGCGACCACCGTCCCGATGAACGCTCCTACCGTATCTATCACCATATCGGCAAACTGGCACGACCGCCCGGGAACGAATATCTGATGCACCTCGTCAAGCACTGAAAACACGGCGCACGCGCCCGTCGGAATAAGTATGACGAATATCCATTTCATAGAGAAAGTAGAACAGAAAAGCGCAGCCCATATACCGAGAAAGGCAAATTCAAGAACGTGCGCGAGCTTTCTTACGGCGTTGCCGATGTTTTCAAGAACGACGGCTTGCTGTTGCTCCGTTTTGTTTTTGTGCGAGGGGTCAAACATATTTACTATTTTTGACGTTACGCTTTCGCTTGTCTTTGAAGATGCGTCCGCACTTTGTGATGAAAACCAAAATATCATCGTCGCCGCAAGTATTATCATTATCAGAAAAATTATGCGCGCGACCTTCGTTTTTTTCGATATTGACATAAATTTACCCCGGATTTACCTTTATTTACCCTGTGAAGTCAATGGGTTTACGCTATCCTTAAACGCCTGCCACTCGTCGGGGTGTGCCACGAAATACCGCGGGCAGTCTTTGCCGGTCACGTCGTAGTGGCGGATAACGTCGTCTGATGTGAGCGAGTATTTTTCGCACAGCCATCCTACAAGTGCGCGCAGGGAAGAAAGCGTCTTTTCGTTGAATTTACCGCTATCGTCGGGGTGGCAGCACTCTATCGTTATCGAGTGGCGGTTTGATTCCATTTTGCCGTTTGCCCACGATACGCAATCGAGCGGAACGCACTGGATTATCTCCCCGTCAAGCCCGATAATGAAATGCGCCGACGCGCTGACGCCGTGGCCGTCCGCAAGGCTGTTGAAGTAATTTCTGTTGGCGACGGCGCTCGAACCGGGATTTGCCGTATAGTGAACGACGACGTTCTGAATTTCGCCGAGTTTCTCGCCGTCGTAGGTGAAATCGCTCTGCTTTATTATCATCGTCTGCACGTTCAGCTCTTTTGGAAAATCAGTCGTCGCGCCGGCGTTTTTCGAGTCGATGCTGACCTTGACCGCCACGACCGCAAGCACCGCCGCGACAACGGCGGCGATGATGACGAGCGTTATCATTGTGTTTTTCTTCATATCAGTTTTTAAGTGAATGTATGGGGGCGGGGATGTGTCCGCCGCGGGAAATGAACTTTTCGGGCGAGAAGCCGTTTACTTCCATTACGGGCGCGCGGCCGAGCAGACCGCCGAAGTTCACGCTGTCGCCGACCTTTTTGCCGTGCGCGGGAATGACTCTCACCGCCGTTGTCTTCGTATTGGCAACGCCGATCGCTATCTCGTCGGCGATGATACCCGAAATGACGTTTTCATCGGTGTCGCCGGGGATCGCTATCATATCAAGTCCGACGGAGCAAACAGCCGTCATCGCTTCGAGCTTGTTCAGTGTAAGAGCGCCGCGCTCGACAGCCGCGATCATGCCCGCGTCCTCCGATACGGGAATAAACGAACCCGACAGCCCGCCGACGTTCTGCGCCGCCATAAGACCGCCCTTTTTCACCGCGTCGTTGAGCATATACAGGCACGCCGTGGTGCCGTGCGCGCCGACCGATTCAAGTCCCATCTCTTCAAGTATAAACGCAACCGAATCACCTACAGCCGGCGTCGGCGCAAGGGAAAGATCGACGATTCCGCGCGACGCGCCGAGCATCTGCGCCGCCTCCGCCAGTGCTAGCTGGCCTACGCGCGTTATCTTGAACGAGGTGCGCTTGATGACCTCGGCAAGCTCCGATAAATCGCAACTTCCGGCGCGTTTTATCGCCGACGCGACGACTCCGGGGCCTGATATGCCGACGTTTATCGCACATTCGGCCTCGCCCGCGCCGTGAAACGCGCCTGCCATGAACGGATTGTCCTCGGGCGCGTTTGCGAACACGACGAGCTTGGCGCACCCTATCGAGTCGCTCTCGCGCGTGATATACGCAAGCTCCTTTATGGCTTTGCCCATTTTTGCGATGGCGTCCATATTTATGCCCGCCTTTGTCGACGCGACGTTGACAGACGAACAAAGCCGCTTTGTGCCGGATATCGCCTCGGGTATGGCGTCGATAAGCGCCGCCGCGCCGCGAGATTCGCCCTTTTGCACGAGCGCCGAAAAGCCGCCGATGAAGTTTATCCCCGTCGCGTCTGCCGCGCGGTCGAGCGCCTGCGCTATCTTGACGTAACCGTCGCTGTCCGATGCGCCGCCGATAAGCGAAACCGGCGTTACCGAAACGCGCTTGTTTATGACGGGAATGCCGTATTTTTTCTCTATCGCCTCGCCGACCTTTACAAGATCGTGCGCGCGCGACGTTATCTTATCGTAAATATTGTCGCAAAGGCGCTTTGTGTCGTCGCTGACGCAGTCAAACAGGGAAATGCCCATTGTTATGGTGCGTATATCGAGGTTTTCCTCGCTTATCATATTTATCGTTTCGAGGATGTCTTTTGTGCTTATGATCGGCATATCCGCTCCTTAAATCTTATGCATCGAGTCGAATATCTGCTCGTGCATCGTGTTTATCACAAGGCCTGACTTGTGGCCAAGCTCGCTCATTATATCGACAAATTTTGAAAACTCAACGGTCAGCCCGTCGATGTCGACTATCATTATCATAACGAAATACCCGTCAAGCACGCTTTGAGAAATATCCCCGATGTTGACGCCGTACTCGGCGCATTTTGTGCTGACCTTTGCAACGATCCCCGCGGAATCCTTGCCCGTAACAGAAATAACAGCTCTCATTTCGACCTCACATTTATTTTGATTTTTTATATGTAATCACCGCAAAATCGACGCTCGTTTTCATATAGTCGATCCCGTCGAGCTTCCGCTCGTCGTCGGCGCTCGTTTTATACGAGTACGGCGTCATCATAAACAGCGATTTGATATCTTTGTTTGATTTAAGCTCGATTTGATAATTCAGCTCTTTTTTATCGACGGTCACGAAGCCTTCGATGTCGGTTGAGCCGATCTCGTTTTCGCGCGGAGAGGAATAGACGGCGCATTTAAGCTCCCACAGGTGCCGCCGCTCCGGAAATACGCGGATAAGCGTGCCGCCGTTTTTGAGTATGCGCGAAAATTCGCTTTCCTTGTGCGGCGCAAAAAGATTTATTATAACGTCGGCGCAACCGTCAGACACCGGTATGTCATAAGCCGACGCAACCGCAAGGTTTATCCCTCTGTCGCGCCGCGCGCCCGCCGCCAAAGCGTCCTTTGAAATGTCGATGCCGCATACAATGGGCGAGAATTTTTCAAGCGCCGCCTTTATTTTTGCCGTATAATAGCACTCCCCGCACCCGACGTCGAGAATATACATCCCGTCTTTCGCCGCGCCGAGAACCTCATCCGTTATGGCACGGCACAGCGGCTCGTAAAGCCCGAGATCGAGAAAATCGCTCCGCGCCGCCACCATTTCCCGACTGTCGCCGTGGCGCGAGTCGGACGAGGATTGGCTCATAAGTAAATTGACGTACCCGCGCTTTGAAATATCGTAGCAGTGGCGGTTTTGACAAAACAGGGAACGCCCCTCTGCCACAAGCGCCCCGCGGCAAACGGGACAAATAAATCCTTGCATATTCACCTCAAACGTATTTTTCAAAAATGACCGAAAGCCGCCCGCGCCTCGTCTGCCCCGCGATCTCTCGGAAAATGACCTTGCCGTGCCCGCGAAGCACTATCTTTGCGCCCTCGCTGATTTTTGCGTCAGGCTTTGTTGCCCGCGCCTCGTTTACGAACACAAGCCCCGCTTCAACGGCCTGCGCCGCCGCCTCGCGCGAAAGCGAGAACGCTTCCGAAATGAGATTATCAAGCCGCGCCGACGCGACGGAACCGCGCACGCTTTCTGTTTTTATCTTTGGCGCGGTTATTTTGTTTACAGGCAGAGCGACAGTGTCAAAATTCACGCGCCCCGCGCTTTTGTATTCGGAAAGCAGAAACTTTTCCGTTTCTTTAAGTATCACGATATCGGCGCCGCCCTCGACGACAATGATGTCGCCGATCTTCTCCCGCTTTATCCCAAGCGCCATAAGCGAACCGAGATAATCGCGGTGCGACAGCGGCGGCGAGCCTTTTTTTGACGTGCATCGTATCACTTCTATCGGGCACTCGTCGGGCGAGTCTGCAAAAAACGATTCCATATCGTCGATATAGTCGGGCAAAAACACGCAAACCGTGCGCTCGGCGTCGCCGTATCCGCCGAAAAACTCAAATCTGGCGCCGCAACCTTTAAGCGAGCCTGAAAGCAGACTCCTTTGCGCCATATCGCAAAACGGCGTTGACGTTACGACGTAATCCTCGCGGCATCGCCGCGCAAGGTCGAGCGCGTGGGAGATAAGTATATCGTTTTCCATTATCTGATACCGTAAACGCGCTTTGCGTTGTCAGTTGATACACGAACAAACTCGTCGTAATCGATCCCGAGTACCTCCGCCGCTTTTTCGGCGGTGAAGTGCAGATACGCGCTTGTGTTGTCGCGCCCGCGCATCGGCACGGGGGCAAGGTAGGGGCAGTCCGTTTCAACGAGAATGCGATCTTTTGGAGTTGCCTTTACCGATTCGAGGATCTTTGAGGCGTTTTTGAACGTTATAACGCCCGAAAATGAGATATACCACCCCATTTTGACGTATTCCTTTACCATTTCCGCACTTTCGGAGCAGCTATGGATTATACCGCGCGCTTTCGGATGGGCGCGAATCATGTCGAATACGTCGCCGTGCGCGTCGCGGTCGTGGATGATGACGGGAAGGCACAGCTCCTCCGAAAGAGAGAGCTGCGCGTCAAAATATTCCTTCTGCTTTATCTCCCAGTCCTTGTCGTAGTGATAATCAAGCCCGATCTCGCCGATGGCGACGACTTTTTCGTGATGCAAAAGGGAACGAAGCGCCGCCATATCGCCGTTAACGTCGCCCCGGCTTTCGCAGTCGTGCGGGTGAATACCCGCAGTTGCGTACATATTCGG
>JAFSMU010000034.1 GCA_017447775.1 Clostridia bacterium
CATTGTGAACAACGTTATCGAATTCTTCGGCGGAAAGGCGGTAAACTGGATCAACGCCGGTTCGTCATATCTTGCCAACCTCACCGTTATGACGATATATATCGTATGGAACGCTCTGCCGTTTAAGATCCTCATTCTTCTCGGCGGACTTCAAAGCATCAACAAGCAGTACTACGACGCGGCAAAAGTCGACGGAACGTCCCGCCGCCGCGTATTCGGCAGAATTACGGTGCCGCTGCTTTCTCCGATGCTTGCATACGTCGTTATCACGGGCTTTATCGGCGGATTTAAGGAATATACCAGCATCGTCGGTATTTTCGGCGAAAATATGGGCCCCGCCGGCGATAAGGGAAGAATGAACACGATGGTCGGATTTATCTACGACGCATTGAGTACAAACAAACAGGGACGCGCAAGCGCCGCCGCGCTGATACTTTTTGCGATAATCCTCGTCGTAACGCTTATCAACTTGCAGGTAAGCAAGAAACGAGTTCATTATTAAGGAGGGGGAGCATTTATGGATACAATGCACGAAAGAGATATGAGCAAAACCTCCTCAAAACAGCGAGTCGGCAAGATCGTCGTACTTACGATGACGTACGTATTCCTTATTATAATGGCGATCATGGTGCTTTTCCCGTTTTATTGGATGATAAACTCATCGCTTAAAACGCTTGAAGAGTACAGGGAATCGGTACCGACGTTTTTCCCACGCATAATCAAATTTTCAAACTATGCGGAGGCGTTCACGGCGGCAAGCCTTGGCAGACTGTTCCTCAACACTCTGCTTGTCGGCATAGTTTCAACTATATTGTCGCTTATAATCACCGTTTTGTCGGCGTTTGCGTTTGCAAGGCTTGAATTCAAAGGGAAGAACATCCTTTTTGCCGCGCTGCTTGCGACAATGATGATCCCCGGCGAGCTTTTCACCATCACAAACTACGGAACTGTAACGACGTTTGGCTGGCTCAATACATACACGGTACTTATCGTGCCGTTCCTTGTCAGCGTATTTTACATTTACCTTCTCAGACAAAACTTTTTGCAAATCCCAAACGAGCTTTACCTCGCGGCAAAGGTCGACGGCACAAAGGATATCAAATACCTATGGAAAGTAATGATACCGCTGTCGATGCCGACGCTTATCTCAATTACCATCCTCAAAATGATGGGCGCGTGGAACTCGTATATCTGGCCGCGGCTTGTTGCAAACGACGCCGCGCACCGCATGGTGACAAACGGTTTGCGTAATGCGTTTACCGACACCACGGGCGACGTAAACTATCCCGTTCAGATGGCGGCTGTCGCGCTTGTTTCATTGCCGCTGTTCCTTGTATTTATTTTCCTCAGAAAATACATAATGAAGGGCGTAAGCCGCAGCGGTATCAAAGGTTGAGAAGCCACAAGGCTTTGAAATATAAAATCCAAGAAAGGAATAAAACCATGAAAAGAAAAAGCTTTCTCTCGCTTATCCTTGCTGTTCTTATGATCGCGGCAACAATTCTTGCCGTTGCTTCCTGCGGAACGGCGAAGACAAGCAAATCCAACTTCACTATCCCCGAGGGCGGTTACGACGGCAGTGAAGTTACGATCAAATTCTATCACACGATGGGCACAAACCTGACGCCCGTTCTCGATGCGTATATCGCTGAGTTCAACAAACTCTTCCCGAATATCCACATCGAATCCGAAACAGTCGGCAGTTATGACGACGTAAGAGATCAGATAAGCACGCAGATCACGGTTGACAACCAGCCCAAC
Organism: Clostridia bacterium; assembly: GCA_017447775.1. Classification (GTDB taxonomy): domain Bacteria; phylum Bacillota; class Clostridia; order Oscillospirales; family CAG-272; genus RGIG6816. Next base: position 1,762 of record JAFSMU010000034.1, read on the forward strand.
ATCGCTTACTGCTATCCCGATCACGTTGCGCTCTACAACCTTGCAGGCGCCGTTGCAACTCTCGATGACCTCATCGACAGCACGATCAAGGTAAACCATGCGGACGGCACGTCTGAGGTTCTCGGCCTTACAAAAGAGCAGAAGGACGACTTCATTCCCGGCTATTATGCAGAGGGAACACAGTTCGGCGACGGACTTATGTACACGCTTCCTTTCTCGAAATCAACAGAAGTTCTTTACTTCAACAAAACATTCTTTGAGGCAAACAACATCGCAGTTCCGACAACATGGGATGAGATGGAAGCAGTTTGCGCGAAGATAAAAGAGATCGACCCGAACTCCATTCCTCTCGGCTATGACTCCGAGGCTAACTGGTTCATCACGATGTGCGAGCAGTACGGCTCCCCGTACACAAGCGCAACGGGCGATCATTATCTGTTCGACAACCAGACAAACAGAGATTTCGTTAAGAAATTCCACGACTGGTATCAGAAGGGCTATATCACGACTCAGGCTCTTTACGGCGGCTACACATCCGGACTTTTCACGGCTGCAACAGGCACAAAGAGCTATATGTCCATCGGCTCCTCCGCAGGGGCAACTCACCAGCGCCCGGCAGCCGTTGACGGCAAATACCCGTTTGAAGTAGGCATCGCTTCCATCCCGCAGGTAGACCCCGCAAAGCCGAAGGTCATCTCTCAGGGCCCGAGCGTTTGCATCTTCCTTAAAGAAAACGTTCAGGAAGTTATCGCTTCTTGGCTGTTCATCAAATTCCTTACGACAAGCGCAGAATTCCAGGCTGAATTCTCCATCGCATCCGGCTACGTTCCCGTTATCAAGTCCGTTTCTTCCGTAAAAGCTTATGCTGATACACTTGCGAATGCTGACGGCGGCGACAACGTTTCCGCACTTTCCACAAAGAAATGTCTTGAACAGGCTGACGCTTACTATACCTCCCCCGCGTTCAACGGTTCTTCCACGGCGCGCGATCAGGTCGGCGCACTCATTCCGAAGTGCCTTACTTTCAAGGGAAGCGACAGCGAAGTAATCGATCTTATCAAAAAGGCATTTGCTGACGCTATTGCTGAATGTGAGTATTGATAAAACTTTACAGTGAAAACAATCATATCAAAACTTATCGTCTGTATTTCGGTAATCGCGCTTGTTTTGGGTTGTGTTTCCTGCGGAAAAACGACTGCGGAAAACACGGATAACACCAAAGAAGTCGCCGAAGTACACGACTATGTGTCCGAGCTTAAACTCGATATGTCATCCGACACCATAAAACAAGAAGTAACAGTCAAAACGTTTATCGACGGCGACACGACGCATTTCCACGTTCCCGATTCTTTGATACCCGGCGGCATACTCAAAGCGAGATATCTCGCGGTGAACACGCCCGAATCGACGGGGAAGATCGAAGAATACGGGAAGACGGCGTCGCTGTTTACAAAAGAAAAGCTCTCCGGGGCAACGTCGATAATCGTCGAGTCAGACGATGAAAACCTCAACCGCGACTCGACGGGCGGAAGATATCTTGTTTGGGTGTGGTACCGCACGTCAGATAGCGAGGAATACAGAAACCTCAATCTCGAGCTGCTTCAAAACGGCCTTGCGATCGCATCGTCGACCGCAAACAACCGATACGGCGAGATTTGCGTCAAAGCTTTGAACCAGGCAAAAGCGCAGAAGCTTGCCATATATTCCGGGCAAAAAGATCCCAACTTCTATTACGGCGAGGCTGTGGAGCTTACGTTAAGAGAGCTTCGCCTGAACGTTTCCGATTATACCGGCGTTAAGGTCGCATTTGAGGGCGTTGTTACGCGCGGCAACGACGGAAGCGTTTATATAGAGGAATACGACGCTGAGTCGGGGCATTATTTCGGTATGGTCGTATATTGCGGATTCAACCTCAGCGGCGGCGGACTGTCAATTCTTTCGATGGGCAACCGCGTAAGGATCGTCGGAACAGTGGAATACTGGGAATCAGGGCAGAGCTATCAGGTTTCCGGCATAACGTACCGCGCGATGAAGCCTGATGATCCGGGCAATATTCAAAAACTCGGCGAGGGATTTTCTGCGGCTTACGTTCCGATAACGGCAAAAACTTTTGCTGACGGCAAAATAACGCTTGACACCGATGACGGACAGCATACGTATGATTATTGTCCTCTTGCGATGAACACGACAGTGTCGATAAGCGGTCTTACTGTCGATCATATTGAAACCGAGCACAATGAGGACAGCGAAAATTACGGCGCAATGACGCTTCACTGCGTGGGAGATGACGGTGCATCCGTTCAGGTGCATACTACTCCAATCCGCGACGATAGCGGCGCTCTTATAACCGCAGACGCTTATCTCGGTAAAAATATCGATGTAAGAGGCCTTGTTGACAAGTTCGGCGAAGAGTATCAGATTAAACTGTTTTCATCAAACGACATTACAGTAAACGAATAAAATATTAAAATAAGGAGCAAAAAATGAAAAAGATTATTACCTTTGTCCTTTTGCTTGCGATGATAGTTATGGTTTTCGCCGCGTGCGGTGAAAAACCCGAAGAGCCGAAAGAGCCTGTTTCATACCTTGGAAACGCAAAAGATTACGTTTATACAATGTATAAAAACAGCCCTGAAAAGACAGTCGCCGATTATAAACTTATCGGCGTTGCAAAAATAAGCGGCCAAAGCTATGACATCACATGGACAGCAGACGTTAAAGAAGGCGTTGCAGACGACGTAAAGCTTGTTAATAACGACGACAAGACGGTTACTGTCGATATCAACGAAAAGCCCGAAACAAAGCTCGTATATACACTTACGGCTACGCTTAAAGAGGGCGACAAAACAGCTTCCGTATCGTTTGAACACTATGTTCCTGCGGTTGTCGTATCGAATGACGGCATCGTTCACATCGACGAACCCAAAACAAATGTTGCGTTCAAATACGCTCTTGTTCAGGCTAACCTCGAAAAGACTCTGTTCTTTGCAGGCGAAATGAGCGGAAACTACCTCGCAACAACCGAAGACCTTACAAAAGCTGTCGATATGTATCTTGAAGATGCAGAAGAAGGCTACCGTATGTATTTCGTAAAAGACGGCACAAAGAACTATGTTGAAGTTTACGAATTTGCCGAAGGCAAAGCCGGCGTTCACATCACGACAGAACCGACGACCGTTGCAAAATGGGATTCCGATATGGCTATCCTTATCTGGAACGTTGCGGGAAGCGACAGATATCTCGGCACGTACAACACGTATAATACGATCAGCGCAAGCGCAACGACGTACATCACGGGCGACAATGCTGCCAAAGTCGGCATTTCTCAGTTCCCGGCATATCTTTGCACTGTAAGAGTTTCAAAGACAAACGTTACAGAGCTTAAAACAGGCACACCGTTCAAATTCGCTCTTGATCAGGCAAATCTTGGAAAGACGCTTTATTTCAGCGGCGAAATGAGCGGAAGCTACCTTGCAACGACTGACGACTTCACAAAGGCCGTCGATATGATCGTTGAAGAGGTTGAAGGCGGCTACCGTATGTATTTCGTAAAAGACGGCGCAAAGAACTACGTTGAAGTTTACGAATATGCCGAAGGCAAAGCCGGCGTTCACATCACGACTGAACCGACGACTGTCGCCACATGGAATACCGATATGGCTATCCTTATCTGGAACGTTGCCGAAAGCGACAGATACATCGGCACATACAACACCTACAACACAATGAGCGCAAGCGCAACGACGTATATCACGGGCGACAACGCATCTAAGGTCGGCATTTCGCAGTTCCCGTCGTACCTGGTTGTTGTTAACGTACCCACAAAGGTCGTTAAAGCTCCGGCAGAGAACACAGCGTATAAATTCTCTCTTACGCAGGCAAACCGCGGAGAAAAACTGTTCTTCACGGGCAGCATGAGCGGCAGCTACCTTGCAACTTCCACAAGCCTTGCGGAAGCTGTTGACGTATATGTTGAAAAGGTTGACGATAACTTCCGTCTTTACTTCCTTGATGGCGAAACAAAGAACTACGTTGAGATTTACGAATATGCCGAAGGCAAAGCCGGCGTTCACATCACGACCGAGCCGACAAACGTATATACGTGGAATGATGAAATGAGCATCCTCGTATCAAACGTTGCCGAAAGCGACAGATATCTCGGCACGTACAACACGTACAACACGATCAGCGCAAGCGCAACGACGTATATCACGGGCGACAATGCTGCCAAAGTCGGCATTTCGCAGTTCCCGGCATACCTTGTTGTAGTAGGCTTCTGATAAAAGCAAAATTAAAGACCGAGCCGCAAGGCCCGGTCTTTTTTTATCCGAGTATGTTTTTAAGCGCTCGTCTGTCGGTTTTGTCAAGCGTGATCGGAGTTATCGAGATAAACCCGAGATGCACTGCATCGATATCGACGTCCTCCCTCAGCGCGTCCGGCATTTTATATGCTACATACGAGCGCGCCATGTACATATTTTCGCCGACCGGAATAAGATGATCCTTGAAATAAAACCCGCCTTGCTCGGTTATTCTTATCCCGCGCGGATTTTTCGGAATATTTACGTTATACATAAGGCAGTGATCGAAAAGCCGCCCTTTCGTTATAAAATTCCATATTTCATCAATGCTTTCAGCAGCGCTTTCCATATTGTCAGGCGCGGTTGAAAATGCAACGGCGGGAATACCTGCGTAATTTGCTTCGCACGCCGCGCTGCACGTTCCGGAATACACTATATCAAACCCGAGGTTAAGGCCGTTGTTGATGCCGGAAAAAACAACGTCGAATTTGCCGATCCTGTCTACCGCAAACCTTACGCAATCGGCAGGGGTGGAGTTTACCGCCATTGACTTTACGCCAATATCCGAGAAAACGTCGCTATCTTTGATCTCATACGGTTCTCTAAGTAAAATGCTTTGGGATTTTGCGCTTTGCTCGACTTTCGGCGCGATGACCGTTACATCTCCGATGGTTTTTGCCCATTTTACAAGCGCGCGAATGCCTCTTGCGCCGATGCCGTCGTCGTTTGTCACAAGAATTTTCATCTATTCACCCCGAAGTTATATCCAACCGTCGTTTTCGGATTTGTATTTTTTGAGAATTTTATCCGCGTCGCAAAGCAGGGCGGCTTCTTCTTCCTTGCTGTAAACCGTCGCGCCGCTCGCGCACGCGTGTCCGCCGCCGTGATAATGCGTCGCCAGCTCCTGCACCTCGACAAACCTTGAACGAAGTCTTACGCGCGTGCTTCCGTCGTCATTTTCGATAAAAGCGATCCAGATAAGACTGCCCTTGATTGAGTCCATTATCGAAACGATATTGCTTGCTTCTTCAAGCGAAAGACCGCGTCTTTTTCTCAGCGCGCGGCTGACGTGAAGCCACGCAACGCCGTTTTCAGTTATCTTTATGCGTGCCGCCATTTTAGCGCGGAAGATCATATTATCGTAATCGTCGATATAGAGATTCGCAAAAAGCGTTTCCGTGTCTATATCGCGCTTCAAAAGCTCGGACGCGCAGAGCATCGTGTTTGAGTCAGTCCCTCTGAAACGGAACCGCCCCGAGTCGGTAACCATTCCTGCGTAAAGACAAGTCGCCGAGTCTTTGTCAAGGACAAGTTCATCATGAAACGTCATATAAAAGTCGACTATCATTTCGCACGTCGACGAGCGCTCGTCCTCGACCCACGAAATATCACCGTACGGATTGTCGTCTATATGGTGGTCGATTTTTACAAGCTTTTTTGCGAGCGTGACTCGTTTGTTCGATATGCGCTGCATATTTCCGGTGTCAACGACAATTGCAAGAGCATTTATGTAGTCGACGTCAGTCGGGTGTTCGCCCTCGCTTCCGAGGAATGCGACGTATTCTGAATAATCTTCGTTATCGACGAAAATCCTTTTCCTTGGAAATGACGCTTTCAGCATTTTCGCAAGTCCGAGGGAAGAGCCGACAGCGTCACCGTCGGGACGCTGATGGCGGGAGATGATGATGGTGTCAAACTTTTTTATTTCGCAAAGTATGCTTTCTTTGATCTTATCGTTCATTATCTTCCTCCGTCAAAGCCATCAGATCTTCAAGCATATCCATTGCCTGCGAAAAATCGGCAACATCGGCGCCGCTGGCTTTTTTGTGTCCGCCGCCGCCGTATTTGACAGCAACGGGATTAATGTTGTACTTGCTTGAACGAAGCTCGCACAATACCTTGCCGCCGTCCTCGGTGAAGTTGACCCAAATATCGATCCCGCGGATGTCAGCCATCGTATTGACCATTCCGCGTGAAACGGAAAAAGCGTCCATCCCGAGCGCCTTCACCTCATCAGCCGTATTATAAATGTATGCAACAGGGCTGTTTTTGTAAATCTGTATCTTCTGAACAAATCCCGCGCGCTTTTGTACCGACGCAAGCTCCTCTAAATAAAGGTTTGTGTAAAGGGAAGACGTGTCGATCCCGGCGCCCAAAAGATATGCCGCAAGCTCAAAAGTGCGCGCGCTTGTGCCGTCGTAGCGGAAGCGTCCCGAATCCGTTACCATGCCCGTAAAAATCGCCGTCGCGGAGCGTTTTGAAAGGCTGAGCTCACTCTCGCGCGCAAGAGCCGCTATCATACCGGCACAACTTTCAAAAGACGTGTCGACGATCTCAATATCTGTAAACGTTTCGCAGTAAATGTGATGGTCTATCCTCGCCGTGCATGCCGCAAGTTCAAAACGCTTGTCATTGACAAGCTCCTTTGTCGCCGAATCGAGAATGATCGCAAGCGCACCGTCATAAGCGTCGTCCCCGATCTCATCCATAACGGAGCCGTCCATAAATGCATATCTCTTTGTGGCGTCGCCGACGGTGTAAACCGTTTTGCCGCTGAAATTATCTTTTATAAGCTCTTTAAGCCCGATCTGCGAGCCGAGCGCGTCGCCGTCGGGGTTTGTGTGGCGATGTATGATTATTTTGTCGTATTCTTTTATGGCTTTTATTATTTGTTCAAACACCGTCGTCAGCTCCTTTCAGATGAAGTTTTTCGTAAATCGTATCGATGCAAGCGCCGATACCGCTGTCGTAAGTTACCGAAAAATCGCAAAATTCGATGTTGCGAAGCTCAAAATCAAGCGACATCAGCCTATGCACCTTGTCCTCGTCGGTCGTCTGGCGGGAAAGGATGTCCATAAGTATATTTTTCTTGTCGCGCGCCGTAAAAACAAGCATGGCGCGTGAGCGGTATATGTTTTTCAGCGTCAGCGCCCCGCAGATATCTATCGGTATAACGGCGATCTTGCCCGATTCAACAGCGGGCGCGATCTGGTTTTCGGACGTTCCGTAATAGTATTTGCTGTAAACTGTCGTTTCGATGAATTTACCCGCGTCTTTTTCCGCGATAAACTGTTCGTGGGTGATGAATCTGTACGCCTCGTCCGATTCATTGTTCATCCGCGGGCGCGTCGTCGTTGTAAGCGGCTTTACAAACCGAGAGTCTTTGACAAGTTCCGTCGCAATTTCCGTTTTACCCGTGCCGGACGGGCCGACAAGGCAGAGAACACCGCCGTGCGAAACGTCGGGCGTTTTTTCAAGAAATGAATTTCCGATAATTTTTGCAAGGTGTAAAAAGTCGGAATACGAATTGACGGAAAGCAACCCCGAAAGATCGACGTTCCATGGCCGACGCATAAGAACGGGATACGACGCCTGCGACGACGAAACGTTGTGCGCCGCGTCGTCAAGCAATATATCAAGACTTACAACGTCTTTTCTCGTTCCGATAATGATGTTGCCGGGCGGCACCTCGGGAAAATCTTTTGCAAGACGCTCCGCGCGCGCGCTCATGCACTCCGGCGGAACGGCGGTAACAAAGAACACGTCAGCTATCTTGCAAAGCTCGCGCACGAACTTTTGCGCCCCGGGCGTTATCGGCTGATTTCTGACGAACTCCGGCGAGGAAAAAAATCCTATTCTTTCGTCTGAAATGTCGCCGAGTAACCCCCACGTGTTTATATGGTTTATGTTAAGAAGCGGCGAATCGCCGTATTTTTCTTTTAGAAGCGACAAGGCGTACGAATTGCACTCGTAAAGCACGTCGTCAACGTCAAGTCCTATCCTTAAACGATACTTTCGCATTTTATTCTCTTTCTTTATAATATCATTATATTTATTTTTACATAAACATCAATTTTTGTCAATATCTTTTCGACTTTTTTATCGTCTTTACTCCAAAACGTGTGAAAAATTAATTTTTTATTTGAAAACAATTGAAAAAAACGCATTTTTTTAGTATTATATATATTGCAAAACGGTTTAAGCGATATTTTTTACGGAGGGAAATATGGATTTCAAAGATGTAATCGCAAAGCGATATTCGTGCAAGAAGTTTTCAGATAAAGCTGTCGATCAGGAAAAAATTACGTCTATTCTTGAAGCCGGGCGGCTTGCTCCAACGGCGAAAAATGCGCAGGAACAGCGTGTTTACGTTGTAAAATCGCAGGAGGCGCTCGGGAAAATCGATTCGGTAACGCCGTGCCGCTACGGCGCGCCGACGGTTATCGTCGTCGCGTTTGACAAAACCAACGTGTTCACGTACCCAGGTGACAAGCGCGATTCGGGAGTTGAGGACGCGTCGATAGTTGCAACGCACATGATCCTTGCCGCCGCAAACGAGGGAGTCGATAGCTGTTGGATAAACTTTTTCGATCCCGATAAGCTTGCGTCGGCGCTCGGCCTTCCCGAAAACGAGGAGATATTGATGGTAATGGATATCGGCTATGCCGCCGACGGCTTCCGACCGCTGCCGAACCATTCAAGCCGAAAAGACATCACCGAAACGGTAACTTATATGTAACAAAGTAAAAAGCAACTTTTTTTATAAGTTGCTTTTTTATTTTGTCAAAAAAACGGAATTTTCGCATATCGATTTTTTCAAAATTGTGATTGATAAAGAGAAAATCGGCAAGTATAATAGTTCAAAGCAGTTGCACCTGTAAATAAAACAAGGAGGATTAAATGAATCAGCTAAATGAAAAACTGATATGCGAATTCAAATCTCACCTCATTTCAGAAGAAAAAACAGAAGCGACAGTTGATAAATACACCAGGGACATTCAAGCTTTTTTCGCTTTTGTTAAAGGGCGGGAATTCAAAAAGCAGGACGCGATGAACTTCCGTGCGTTCATCGCATCAAGCCACACAAGCACAAGTGTAAACACGGTGCTGTCATCGCTTAACGCGTACTTTCGTTTTATCGGCTCGGGCATAAGAATGAAATATCTGAAACATCAACGCGCGATCTTCTCATCTGCCGAGCGCGAGCTGACGAAAGCCGAATACGAGCGGCTGCTGACGGCGGCGCAGACAAAGAAAAACGAGCGCCTGTACCTGCTTATGCAAACTATATGCTCGACGGGGATAAGAGTGTCGGAGCTTAAATTCATCACCGCCGAGGCGATACGGGACGAATACACCGACGTTTACAACAAGGGCAAGGAGCGGCGCATATATCTGCCGCGCGACCTTTGCAAAATGCTGAAAGCATACTGCAAGCATAAAAAAATATCAAGCGGCCCCGTTTTTGTGACTCGGAACGGCAACCCGCTTGACAGATCGAATATA
>JAFSMU010000035.1 GCA_017447775.1 Clostridia bacterium
GAAGAGCCGCCCCGCGTCCGCGCACTATGTTCGCACATTAAGCCTCCTTTGTGTAAAGGGAGGTGGCAACGAGCGTAGCGAGTTGACGGAGGGATTGTTCCAAACGCAAAACAAACGCCAGCCCCCTTTCGTCGCCCGCGGCGATAACTCGCGCCGCATATTTCTCCATATTATACATCCGTATAACACAATTCGCCCACTATATCTTGTTCGGCCTCGCCGCCGTCATTATTGCCAAAATCCGCCCCGAAATCACGCAAATCCCACGCTCGCGCCGCCATGCACGCCTTTGAAAAACCCGCGCCGCGCCTACATTTTCACAATTTTATACTAATGTATAAAATACTTTTCGGCCAAAATCACCCGCCCCTTTCCGACAGCCTCGGCGGCGGCACAACATTTTGCTCCCAAAACCACAAGATATAGTTAAATTTGTTATTTTTTACGAATTTCATCCCAAAATATTGTAGATATAAACAATTGACTTTTCCGCTCGGACAAGATATACTATATAACGTACCAAATAATTCGACAGATAGTATATCTGCAACCTATATCTGCAACTCGGAGGAAAATATGTATCAGGTTCTAAAAAGAAACGGAAAAATAGTAGACTTTGACATTGCGCGCATCAGCGGCGCGATCCGCCTTGCGTTTGAGGCGCAGGAAAAGAATTATCACCCGTCGGTCATCGATCTGCTTGCGCTTAAAGTCACGTCGGACTTTGAGCCGAAAATAAAAGACGGGCTTGTATCCGTCGAGGATATTCAGGACAGCGTCGAGTCGACGCTCATCCAGGCGGGATACGACGACGTTGCAAAGGCGTATATCCTTTACCGCCGTCAGCACGAAAAGCTCCGCAACCTCAACAGCACCGTCCTCGACTATAAGTCGATCGTCGACAACTACCTCAAAATCAACGACTGGCGCGTCAAGGAAAACTCGACCGTCACATACTCCGTCGGCGGCCTTATCCTCTCGAACTCGGGCGCTATCACGGCTAACTATTGGCTGAGCGAAGTATACGACGACGAGATCGGCAACGCTCACCGCAACGCCGACATCCACATCCACGACCTTTCCATGCTCACGGGCTACTGCGCCGGCTGGTCGCTGAAACAGCTCATCCAGGAAGGACTCGGCGGCGTTCCCGGCAAGATAACGTCGTCCCCGGCGTCGCACCTTTCAACGCTGTGCAACCAGATGGTCAACTTCCTCGGCATCATGCAGAACGAATGGGCGGGCGCGCAGGCGTTCTCGTCGTTTGACACGTACCTTGCCCCGTTTGTAAAGATAGACAACCTTTCCTATAAGGAAGTAAAGCAGTGCATCCAGTCTTTCGTTTACGGCGTAAACACACCGTCCCGCTGGGGCACGCAGGCGCCGTTCTCAAACATAACGCTTGACTGGACGGTTCCGAACGACCTCGCCGAGCTTAACTGCATCGTCGGCGGCAAGGAAATGCCATTCAAGTACAAGGACTGCAAAGCCGAAATGGATATGGTCAACAAGGCGTTCATCGAGATCATGATCGAGGGCGACGCCAACGGCCGCGGCTTCCAGTACCCGATCCCCACGTATTCGATCACGCGCGACTTCGACTGGTCGGAAACGGAAAACAACAAGCTCCTGTTTGAAATGACGGCAAAATACGGCACGCCGTATTTCTCAAACTACATCAACTCCGATATGGAGCCGTCAGATGTTCGCTCCATGTGCTGCCGTCTGCGTCTTGATCTGCGCGAGCTTCGCAAAAAATCGGGCGGCTTCTTCGGCTCGGGCGAAAGCACGGGTTCCGTCGGCGTCGTAACGATCAATATGCCGCGCATCGCGTACCTTTCAAAGACCGAGGACGAGTTCTACGAAAGACTTGACAAAATGATGGACATCGCGGCGCGCTCGCTCAAAGTTAAGCGCACCGTTATCACAAAGCTGCTTGACGGCGGCCTCTATCCGTACACAAAGAGATACCTCGGAACGTTTGCAAATCACTTCTCGACGATAGGCCTTGTCGGTATGAACGAGGCGTGCCTCAACGCGCGCTGGATAAAGAGCGATCTGTCGCACGAAAACGCGCAGCAGTTCACAAAGGACGTGCTCAACCATATGCGTACCCGCCTCTCCGACTATCAGGAAATGTACGGCGACCTTTACAACCTCGAAGCCACACCGGCAGAGTCGACGGCGTTCCGCCTTGCAAAGCACGACCTCAAGCGCTTCCCCGACATCATCACGGCAACGCAGAAGGGCAACACGCCTTACTACACCAACTCCTCTCACCTGCCCGTAGGATATACGGCTGACATCTTCGACGCGCTTGACATCCAGGACGATCTGCAAACTCTCTACACCTCGGGTACTGTATTCCATGCGTTCCTCGGCGAAAAGCTCCCCGACTGGAAAGCCGCGGCAAGCATCGTCCGCAAGATCGCCGAAAACTACAAACTGCCCTACTACACCCTGTCCCCGACTTACTCCGTATGCGCCGAGCACGGATACATCACGGGCGAGCATTACACCTGCCCCGTATGCGGCAAGACGACGGAAGTTTACAGCCGTATCACAGGCTACTACCGCCCCGTTCAGAACTTCAACGACGGCAAGGCGCAGGAATTCAAGGAGCGCCGCGTTTACGATATCGCAATGTCGAACAAAAAGCACCCCGGGGACGTTATAAGAAAAGTCGAGTTCGCCAAAGAGCCGACGGAAGAAAAGGAATGCGACGAGTGCAAAACAGCGCCCGCCGAGGAGCCGAAAAAGGCCGACGGCAGCGTATATCTTTTCGCAACGCGCACCTGCCCCAACTGCAAAATGGCGGCGATGTTCCTCGACCGCGCGGGCGTGAAGTATGAAAAGATCTACGCCGACGAATCACCCGAGCTTACGGAAAAATACGGCGTGCGCCAGGCGCCCACGCTTATCGTCACAGACGGCGACGATTTTGATAAGATCGTAAACGTATCCAACATTCGCAAATTCGCGGAGGACAACGCATAATATGTACGACGTCGTTATTATCGGAGCGGGCCCCGCGGGGCTGACGGCGGCGATCTACGCCGCCCGCGCCGAAAAGCGCGTGCTCGTACTTGAAAAAGAAAACTTCGGCGGGCAGATAACCTACTCGCCGAAGGTCGAAAATTACCCCGGGCTGATGACGGTCAGCGGCAACGAGCTTGCCGAAAAGATGCTTGAACAGGCGATGAGCCACGGCGTCGATATCGAGCTTTGCGAGGCTCTGGGCGTGCGCGATTTCGGGGAAAAGAAGGTCGTTCAGACGACGGACGGCGACTTTGAAACGAAGACGGTCATCATCGCCGCGGGATCAAAGCACCGCAGGCTCGGCGTGCCGGGCGAGGAGGAGCTTATCGGAGATGGCGTTTCGTATTGCGCCGTGTGCGACGGGGCGTTCTACCGCGGCAAAGACGTTGCGGTCATCGGCGGCGGCAACACCGCCTTGCAGGACGCGGTATTGCTTTCGGAAACGTGCCGCAGTGTAACTATTTTGCAGAATAAGCCGACGCTGACGGGCGAGCATCGCCTTGAAGCGATCCTTCGCTCGCGCGAGAACGTGAAAATTATGTGCGGCTGCACCGTAAACGAGATATTGTCGACGGGCGGCAAGCTTGACGGCGTTAAAATTACGGATGATTCCGGCCGCAAAAGCGATATCAAGGTCGACGGCGTGTTCGTCGCCATCGGGCAGGTGCCGGAAAACGAGCCGTTTGCGCGCGTTGTCTCGCTTGACGGGCGCGGGTACATCGTTTCGGACGAAAGCTGCACAACGCTTACCCCGGGCATTTACGCCGCGGGAGATTGCCGCACAAAAGAGGTGCGCCAGGTCACGACCGCCACAGCGGACGGCGCGGCGGCTGCCCTTGCGGCAATAAGATATATTGATGCGATTTGATTTTCATTAAATCTTTCTCCTTTTGTTTGGCAAAAAGCCGTGCATTGCACGGCTTTTTGTTTTGAGAAGGTACACGCGCCCCGCGTCCCCGCACTATGTTCGCACAAAGCCTTCTTTGAGCGCCGCAGGCGCGAATTGAAATAGAGTCTGATGGTATGTTTGGGGAAGAAGAAAAGTCGGGCAATATCATAATAGATTAAAGCGTACCCTTTGCGGTTAGCGTAACCCTTCAAGCGCGTTCTTTTTGGTACCTTTTTCTGTCGTGCTTGACAGAAAAAGTACACGCGTCCCGTCCCGTCGCCTTTGGCGACACCTTGCGGCGCATTCGCGCCGATGAAAACGAATGCTCTTTTCTTTTTTAGAAAAAGAAAAGCAGCACAAAAGAAAAATCTTATATTGTACTCGCCCTATGCGTGCTTCCGTTGTCTGCGACAGCCGGTTCACGCAAATTCGGGCGAAGGCAGGCAGTCCATCAGACATCAGGCGTTGTATACCTATTTCCGATGTGCAAGCCACAACTTACGCGGCTCGACTATTCAGGAGCGCCTTCGGCGCGAAAAGGCTATGCGGCGGCGGGAGCTGATGTATGCTGACGGAAGTATTGACGTAAACAAACGCCGGGAGCAAGCCACAACCCTTGCGGCTCGACTATTCAGGAGCGCCTTCGGCGCGAAAAGGCTTTGCGGCAGCGGTGGCGGTCGCAATCACCCCCCCGCAAAAAAATCCGCGGCAAGCCGCGGATTTTATTTTCATCTTTCATCATATCACAAAGCCGCCGTCGACGCGCAAGACCTCGCCCGTGATAAAGTCCCCGCCGTCGCCGAGAAGAAACGCAACCGCCCCCGCCACGTCCTCGGCCTTTCCCAGCCGCCCGAGCGGCGTTTGCTCACATAGATCATCCATCGTCGCCTTGTCGTAGCAGGCGTTCATATCCGTATCTATCACCCCCGGAGCGACGCAGTTCACCGTAATGCCGGACGGCGCAAGCTCCTTTGCCAGAGCCTTTGTAAGCCCTATCACCGCCGCCTTCGACGCGGAATAAACGACCTCGCACGACGCGCCGACAATGCCCCACATCGACGAAATATTGACTATCTTCCCGCACTGCTCGCGCACCATGCGCCGCGCCGCTTCGCGCGCGCAAACGACCTGCCCCCAGACGTTCACATCGAAAACGCGCTCATACTCCGCGCGCGAAATATCGCAAAACAGCCCGTCTGACGACACCCCCGCGTTGTTCACAAGCGCGCCTACCCCGCCAAGCTCCCGCTCGGCAAAGTCGAACATCTCCCGCACCTTTTTTTCGTCGCTGACGTCGGCGCAAAACGTGAATGCGCGCGCCCCGTACTCGCGGCAGATGCTCGCCGTCGTCTCCGCGGCCTGTGAGTCTATGCGGTAGTTTATCAAAACGTCAAAGCCGCAGCGCGCCAAAGCCACGGCACAGGCACGGCCTATCCCGCGCGACGCGCCCGTTATAACGGCGGTCTTCTTCATACTTCCCTCTTTCCGAAAAAAGCCGCAGGGCGCGGCTTTTTCATTTTATCTTTCAATATATGCGTCGCGCTCCGCTCCGACGGAAACGTACTGTATGCGGCAGCCGACGGCTTTTTCGATAAACTCGACGTACTCCCTCGCCGCGCGCGGAAGCTCCTCAAAATGACGGCACGCGGAAATGTCGCATCCCCAGCCGTCCATATACTCGATTATCGGTTTTGCGCGGTTCAGCCTCTCCCCCGTCGGAAAATCGTCAACCCTTTTTCCGTCAAGCTCGTATGCAACGCATACGGGTATCTTCTTCATATACGAGATCGTGTCGAGCTTTGTCAGCGCCAGCGCGTCCGCGCCCTGAACAAGCGTTCCATAGCGGGAAGCCACAACGTCAAACGGGCCGACTCTCCTCGGTCTGCCTGTCGCCGCGCCGTATTCACTGCCCGCACGGCGAAGCTGTTCCGCCTCATCCCCGAACATCTCGCAGGTGAACGGCCCCTCGCCGACGCACGTCGAGTACGCCTTCATTATGCCGAGCGTGTAGTCTATCTTCTGCCCCGGCACGCCCGCGCCTATCGGCGCATACGCCGAAATGACGTTTGAGGACGACGTGAACGGGTAAATGCCGAAGTCGATGTCGCGCAAAGCGCCGAGCTGCGCCTCAAACATCACGTTCTTGCCCGCCTTTATCGCCTGCGTAAGATAAACCGTTACGTCGCAGATGTACGGTTTCAGCTCGTCGCCGTATTTTCTCAGCCACGCCATCATCTCGTCAACGGTGTTAGGCTCCGCGCCGTAAACGCCCTCGATCACAAGGTTTTTGTATTCGAGAAGATCCGCGACCTTCTCGCGCAGAACTTCGTCAGACTCAAACAGATCGCCCATGCGAAGTCCCTTTTTCATATATTTGTCGCCGTAAACGGGCGAAATGCCGCGGCGCGTCGAACCGTATTTGCGGTCGGCCAAGCGCTCTTCTTCAAGGCAGTCGAGCCGCACGTGGTACGGCATACAAATTATCGCGCGGTCGCTGATCTTAAGATTTTCGGGCGTTATTTTTATCCCGCCCTCGCGCAGCTTCTGCGCCTCGCCGACAAGGTGGCAAATGTCAATCACCATACCGTTGCCCATGACGTTCACTATCTCCGGGCGGAGAATGCCCGACGGAAGCAGGTTCAGAATGAACTTGCCGCGCTCGTTGATGACGGTGTGCCCGGCGTTGTTGCCGCCTTGATAGCGGCACACGATGTCGCATTTTGAAGCGAGAAGGTCAACCATTCTTCCCTTGCCTTCATCGCCCCAGTTGATTCCTACAACAGAACAAAGCATATTTAACTCCAAAAGATCCGCGTGGGACCTGATCTATACCGTTTGGTACACCTAATTTTACCACAAAACCCGCCTTTTGTATATACGTATTTTACATTTTATATTAAATTTTTATTTTTTATTGACTTTGCGCGCGCAAAATGGTAAATTTATATGTGAGAAAAACAAAGGAGGAAAATATGGTAAATCCCGAATACGCGCCGCATCTGCGGGAAAAAGCATCAGGACTGCCGCTTTCCCCCGGCGTTTATATAATGAAAGACAAGGCGGGCAAGGTCATTTACGTCGGCAAGAGCCGCAAGCTGAAAAACCGCGTTTCGCAGTATTTTCACGAAAACGACTTCAAATCGCCGAAGACCGACGCGATGACGTTCTTCGTCGCGGACTTTGAGTACATTTTGTGCGACACGGAGATCGAGGCGCTCTCGCTTGAAAACAGCCTGATAAAGCTCTACCGCCCGCGATACAACGTAAAGCTGAAAGACGACAAATCCTACCCGTATCTCAAAGCCACCGTGAACGACGAGTACCCCGAGTTTACGATGACGCGAAAGCGCCTTAGCGACGGCGCGCGCTATTTCGGGCCGTACACGGGGGTTAACACCGTCTTTTCGCTTATATCGGCGATAGAAAAGACGTTCAATCTTCCACCCTGCCGCCGCCATTTTCCAAAGGAAAAGGGCAAGGTGAAAAACTGCATCTATCGGCAGATCGGGTGCGTCGCGCCCTGCCTTGAAACTGTCACATCCGAGCAGTACAAAGAAACGTTTATGCAGGCTGTCGCATTCCTCTCCGGCAAGCGGGACGAGGTTTTGTCCTCGCTTGAAAAGAAGATGAACGACGCGGCGGAAAACCTCGCGTTTGAGTCGGCGGCGCGCTACCGCGACCGCATCTCGGCGATAAAAAAGCTCGACGAAAAGCAGAAGGTCGTCGAGGATCCCGACGTCGAGCGCGACGTCATCGCATGGCAGACGAGCGAGCTTATCCCGTCGGCGTGCGTGTTTTACATCCGCGGCGGCAGGCTTATCGACTCCGAGGTGTTCTTCTTCGGGCAAAACGAGATAGCCGACTCATCGGCTATAACGTCATTCGTCTACGGGCTGTATATGAGCCGCGAATACGTGCCGCGCGAGGTAACGTTCTGTGCCGGCATCGACGAGGAGGACGTCGCGCTTCTCTCTGATTGGCTGCGGCAAAAGGCGGGATACCGCGTGAACGTTCACGTGCCAGTGCGCGGAAACGCGAAAAAGCTGTGCGATCTTGCGCTTCAGAACGCCGTGCAGAAATCGCGCGAGAGAGCGTCCGAGAGTGAAAAGTCAAACAAGGCGCTCGAGCGGCTCGCTATCATCGCGGGGCTTGAGGTCGTGCCGGAGCGCATCGAGGCATACGATATATCGAACTACGCAAACGAGCATATAACGGCGGGCATGGTCGTTTACGAGCAAGCAAAGCCGAAAAGGAGCGACTACCGCATATACAACATCCACCAAAGCGAGCAGGACGACTACGCCGCCATGCGCGAGGTCATCTCGCGGCGCGTCGCAAGGCGTGACGAGCTTCCCCTGCCCGACCTGTTTTTGATCGACGGGGGCGACGCGCATATCGGCGTCGTAAACGAGGTGCTGGCGCAAAACGGGGTAAGCGTCCCCGCGCTCGGCATGGTCAAGGACGAGCATCACAAAACGCGCGCGCTCACCGACGGCGAGCGGGAAATATCGATCGCGCTGGAACAGCCCGTGTTCGTTTTGATATACTCGATCCAAGAGGAAGTGCACCGCTTCACCGTATCGAAAATGACGCAGAAAAAGCGCAAGACGATAAAGCGATCGTCGCTTGAAGATATAGTCGGCATCGGGCCGGCAAAGGCAAAGGCGCTGCTCTCGCGTTTCGGCGGGCTCAGCGGCGTAAAATCGGCTGACGCCGAGGAGCTTATGCAGGTCAAGGGCATTGACGGCGCCACGGCGCAAAGGATAATCGAACATTTCAAAGGAGATAAAAAATGAGAGTTATAACAGGAACGGCGCGCGGAACAAAGCTTTACACGCTTTCAGGCGAGGACGTAACGCGCCCCACCCCCGAGGTCGTAAAAGAGGCGGTCTTTTCGTCAATTCAGTTTGATATAGAGGGCAGGACTTTCCTCGATCTGTACGCGGGGAGCGGGCAAATGGGCATCGAGGCGCTGAGCCGCGGGGCAGACAGGGCGACGTTTATCGACGCGTCGCGCGACGCCGTAGGTATTATAAATCAAAATCTGCAAAAGACAAAGCTCATCACCAAGGCGACGGTGATGTGCGCCACGGCCGAGCAGTACGTAAAGACGGTGCGCACGCGGCAGGCGTTTGACTTTGTTTTTCTCGATCCGCCGTACGCACTCCGCGCCCTGCCGGACGCGCTTGCGCTGATTTACGACGCGGGACTTATCAAGCCGACGGGGCTTGTCATCTGCGAGGACGAAAAGTACATCGACAAGGACGACGAGCGCTTAAGCTCGCGCTTTGAGCTTAAAAAAGAAGCGCGCTACGGGCGCGTTATCATATCATACCTTACGCCGAAGGGGGAGGAAAAATGAAAAACGCGGTCATCGCCGGCACGTTTGATCCCGTAACTGTCGGGCATCTTGATATAATTTTGCGCGCGGCAAAGCTGTTTGACAGCGTTGTCGTCGGCGTGTTTGAAAACGGGGAGAAGCGCACGATGTTCGACGCAAAGACGCGCACGGACGCCATGCGCGCCGCCGTCGCGGATATAAAGAACGTAACGGTTGAGGCGGCGTCCGACATAACGCTTGCCGATTTTGCACGGGCGCATAACGCCGTCATCGTCAAGGGCATACGCAACGCCGTTGACGCTGATTATGAGATCGGCCTTGCCGCGATAAACAAAGAAACGGGCGGCGTTGAAACGGTGATCCTTGCAAGCGCGCCCGAGCTTTCGTTTGTAAGCTCAACGTTTGTGCGCGAGATGATAAAGTATAAAAAGCCATACGACAAATACGTCCCGCGCGGCGCATACGAAATAATAAAAGGATAAAAAAGGAAAAAATCCGCCCGCATGGGCGGATTTTTTGAGTGGGAATGCACACGCGTCCGCCTTCGGCGACACCTTGCGGCGCATTCGCGCCGGATAAAAGCCTCCTTTGTGTAAAGGGAGGTGGCAACGAGCATAGCGAGTTGACGGAGGGATTGTTCGTGACGTAAAACAACCTCGCCACCCCTTCGTCGCCCAAAGGGCGACACCTCGCGGCGCATTCGCGCCGATGAAAACGAATGCTCTTTTCTTTCAGGGAGCGAAAGAAAAGGAGCACAAAAGAAAGCTCAAAAGCTTTATGCGCGCCCTATGCGTGCTTCCGTTGTCTGCGACAGCCGGTTCACGCAAATTCGGGCGAAGGTGTGCAGTCCATCGGACATCAGGCGTTGTATACCTATTC